>CALAWP010000001.1 GCA_937895345.1 uncultured Paenibacillus sp.
TGCGTCACGTCCACGCCCGCCGCCACGTCCATCGCGCCGCGGAAGAGCAGCCGCAGAGCTGGCTGCTCAAATGGAGCGACCCCGCGCTCGCGCATGAGCTGCGCGGGGTTGAAGTGCTCCGCCGCCAGGAAGCGGCGGCGGTGGAAGAGATTCGTCCCGCCGCGGATGCCGGCGAGGACGTCGACGCTTGGCTGAGCCGGCTGCGCGGCGAGCCGGGCGTCGAATACGTGCACCCGAATGGCCGGGTGCGCGTATTGGCGGCGGCTCCGCAAGAAGAAACCGTCCCTTCGGAGGCGGCTTCGGAGGCAGCCCAGGGAGCTGCGGGCAAACGGGCAGCGAGTGCTGCCCCGTCTGTCCGGTCGGAGGAGCGGCCGAAGCCGCAAGGCGGCTTCGGCCCTCCCGCGCTCCCGGAAGCGCCGCAGAGCGCAGCTTCGTCCGATAAGTTGCCCGCAGCGGTATCCGATTCGCTGCCCGCAACGCCATCCGATTCGTCGACGGCAGCGTCATCCGGATCAACTTCCGCTGCGCCAACGGAGGCCGACGGCTCGCCCGGACAGACCTCGCTCGACCCGCAGGGCGCCGATACCGGCGGGACTGCAGGCGGCGCAGCGGCCGGCGAGACCGCCGACCAAGCCGATGCCGGCAAGGGGGCGGCTTACAAGGGGCTTGCCGCGGATACGGCGCCAAGCGGGAACGCCGCCATTCAGACGGCGCGAAACGCGGCCCAGACTTCCGCCAAACCGAACGATCCCGAGCTGGGCAAGCAGCAGCATTTGCAAATAATCGGAGCCGAGAAAGCCTGGCAAACCGTCCGCAGCAACACGGACATCGTCATTGCGCTGGTCGATACCGGCGTCGATCTGGATCATCCCGATCTGAAGGACAATCTGGTCGCAGGCCGAAATCTGGTTCATCCGAAGCTGCCGCCGGAGGACGACAACGGACACGGCACCAGCGTGGCCGGCGTATTGGCGGCGGTCGGCAATAACGGCAAAGGGGTTGCCGGCGTACTTTGGCAAGCTAAAGTGATGCCGATCAAGGCATTGGACGGACATGGCGACGGGACGGAAAAAGATTTGGGCGAAGGCATTCTGTATGCCGTCGACAACGGAGCCGACATCGTCGTGCTGTCCGTAGGGTTGTACCGGTATTCGCCTTATATGCGGGACATCGTGCAATATGCCGAAAGCAAAGGCGTGCTGCTGGTCGCGGCCGCCGGCAACGACGGGGTCGCCTTAGGCTCCAAGGCGGAGGTCAAATATCCGGCGGCGTACCCGACCGTGTTGGCCGTCGGCGGAGCCAAGGCGGACGGTTCGCCGGACGCCCGCTCAAACGGCGGGCCGGAGCTGGACTTGATCGCTCCTTGGACCGTCTATACGACGGCTCTGGGCGGCAAATACCATAAGGAAGAAGGCACGTCCATGGCGGCGCCGCAAGCCGCCGCCGCTGCCGCGCTCGTGAAGGCGCTGCATCCCGATTGGGAACCTTATCAGGTGAGGGAGCTGCTCCGGCAAACGGCCAAGGACATCGGCGCTCCGGGCGTCGACAACAAGTCGGGCTACGGCTTGCTGCGCGTGGATGAGGCGGTGAACGGCCAGCTGTCCGCCGATCCGTACGAGCCGAACAACGGAAGCGGGTCCGCCAAGCCGTTTCCCGTGTTCAGCGAAATCGCGGCGGAGCTTTCTTCGACCGGAGACGAGGACTGGTTTGCGATCGAAGCTCCGGCGGACGGCAAATGGACGATTCGCTACGAAGGCACAGCCGGCGACGGCGCCGTGCCGGCCGTAAGCGTTGCGCTGTACTCCGGCGGCAAGCTTCGGCAAACGGAAAGTACGAAGCTGTCGAGCGATACGTTTGAATTTCAAGCGGCCAAGGGCAAACATAGGATAAGAGTCCGTTCCGAAAGTCCGATCCATCGCAACGGATTTCGTTATAAGCTGATTTCCGGCTTCGAGGTGGCGGCGGATCGGTACGAGCCGAACGATACGTTCGCTTCCGCCTATGTCTTGCAGCCGAAGTCGCAGACGATCGAGGGCAATTTTCATCAGACGGCGGACCGTGACTGGTTTTCGATCGAGTTTAAGCAAGACGGCAAGCTGCAGCTTTTTGTCTCGACGGATACGGCACGAATCGATCCCGGCCTGTCCTTCCATAGGCAAGGGCAGTCGCTGAAGCTGTACGACGAGCAAAGGGAAGGCGAAACCGAATCTTCTCCAGTCATATCCGTCACGCCCGGCAAATATTATATCCGTGTTCATAACGCGATTTCGACGGACGCCAGCCCGACGGTCGGCAGCTACAAGCTGACGGTTGATTACAAGCCGGAGCTGAGCGATCCGAACGAACCGAACGACAAGTCCTATGAAGCGTTGACGATCACGCCGGGCAACGAATATGTGGGGGTTATCGACAAAAAGACGGATGAGGACTGGTTCCAATTCCGGTTAGCCAAGCAAAGCGCGGTGCGCCTCCACATTACGGGGGTGCCGACGGGCTCCGATCTGGTCCTGGAAAGCTTCGACAAACGGATGACCCGGCTGATGTCGGCGAATACGGGAACTTCGGGCAAGCTGAGCACCCGGGAAACCGTGCTGGAGCCCGGCGTCTATTACGTGAAGCTGACATCCGAAAAGCCTTTTAACAGCCAGTATTACCGTCTGTCGTTGGCGGCGGAGGAACTGGTGTCCGGATACAAGGATATCGCGGACCATTGGGCGCGCGACGCGATTGCCGGCATGACCCGCATGGGCGTCGTGTCGGGAACCGGCCAGTACCGGTTCGAGCCTGACCGCAGCATTACGCGGGCCGAAGCCGTCGTCATGCTGGCAAAGGCTTATAAGCCGCCGGTCTCGTCCGCTGCGGGCTCCAGGAAGTTTACGGACATCAAATCGTCCCATTGGGCATACGATGCCATTATGAAAGCGGCGCAGCAAGGCTGGGTGCAGGGCTTCCCTGACGGCAGCTTCAAGCCGAACCAGCCGATTACCCGGGCGGAGATGGCCGTCATGATCGGCCGCGCGGAAGGATTGAAGCCGCGAATCGCGTATTCGCGACCTTTTGACGATGTTGCGCCTTACGATTGGTATGCCCCCATGCTGAACGCCATGCTGGCGGACGGCAAGCTCAAGGGGGTTGGCGAGCGCCGGTTCGAGCCTGACGGAAAGGCGAGCCGCGCCGCTTTTGCAACGCTTGTGTATCGTTATTTGACGGATTAGCCGGACGTCCCGGGAAGGGAGGATACAAGGATGGCAGACGCGCGTTCGCCGTTTCAGACGCTCTGAGTAGAAGCGGCCCGCGGATGCGATCCTTCGTTCAAGCCTATGAATGCCGAATATTACGACAGCCTGATCCAAGGCATGCGCAACGAAGCGGGGCTGACGGGGCTCATTGCGATCACCGTTACGCTTCTAAGCATTTTGTTCGTATGGATGCTGCTGCAGGAAGTGAAGTGGGACCGGATTTTCCAATATCCCCGGCGGCCCAAAGCCCGGATGCTGCAAGTGCTGCTTGCCGTCGTGCTGGGCAACGGCTTTGCGCAGTTTTTGCTCAAGTATTGGGATTACACGGTGCTGCTGCGCGGATTGGCGGAATAACAACCTCGAAATATGTCAACAATGGGGAATAGACCGTACGAAATCGGCTTCACTTCTTGCTGATATTTGTCGATATTAAATAGTACGGATTAGAAAAATGTGGTTTAAAAAATTTCCTTGTCGACTCTTGATGCATAATGTTAAGATGGAGTTTAGTGATACGGCAGGAGTCTGCCCGAAAATAGGAAACAGATGAAGTAATTGATCATTTTTTCAGCACAAAATTGCAATTCGCGGAGGGAACACAAGATGACTAAAATTATCGTCCGCGGAGGCCAGCGCCTAACGGGTACGGTCCGCGTCAGCGGCGCCAAAAATGCAGTGCTCCCCATTCTTGCTGCCTCATTGTTAGCGACGGAAGGAGAAAGCGTCATCTGTGACGTGCCCCTCCTCGACGACGTCATGACGATACAGAACGTGCTCGCATCGTTGGGCGCCCAGCTTCAATATAAAGACGAAAAGATGGTCAGCTCTGCGCCGATTATTTCTTCCTGCGAAGCTCCGTACGAGCTTATTCGCAAAATGAGAGCTTCTTTTCTCGTGATGGGACCGCTTCTTGCCCGCATTGGGCGGGTCAAAATTTCGCTTCCCGGAGGCTGCGCCATCGGCACTCGTCCGATCGACCAGCATTTGAAGGGCTTCGAGGCGATGGGCGCGCGCATCACGCTTGGCCATGGCTTTATCGAGGCTTCGGCGGATCAGCGGCTTAAAGGCGCCAAAATTTATTTGGACGTCGCCAGCGTAGGCGCGACCGAAAACATTATGATGGCGGCCGCGTTGGCCGATGGGACAACCACTATCGAAAACGCCGCCAAAGAACCGGAAATCGTGGATCTCGCCAACTACATCAATGCGATGGGCGGCAAGGTTCGCGGAGCGGGAACCGGCATGATCCGGATCGAAGGCGTGGAGCGCCTGCACGGCGCCAACCACAATGTCATTCCCGACCGGGTTGAAGCGGGAACGTATATGATCGCGGCGGCCATCACCGGCGGCGACGTCTTTATCGAAGGCGCGATCGCCGACCATCTGACGCCGGTCATTTCCAAGCTTCAGGAGATGGGCGTCGTCATTACGGAGAGCGACAACGGCATTCGCGTTCAGGCGGGCGATACGCTGAAGGCGGTCGACGTCAAGACGCTGCCGCATCCGGGTTTCCCGACCGATATGCAGTCCCAGATGATGGCGCTGCTGCTTGTATCGGAAGGAACGAGCGTCGTGACGGAAACGGTGTTCGAGAACCGCTTCATGCATGTCGAAGAGTTTCAAAAGATGAACGCCCACATTAAAGTGGACGGCCGTTCGGCTATCGTGACCGGAGGCGCTCGTCTGTCGGGGGCAAAAGTATGCGCCACCGATCTGCGCGCCGGCGCCGCGCTCATTTGCGCCGGGTTGCGTGCCGACGGCGAGACGGAAGTATCCGGTCTGCATCACATCGACCGCGGCTACGTCGATATCGCCGGCAAACTGGCGGCGCTCGGCGCGGATATCCGCCGCGTGGAGACGGAAGCCGAAGCGGCGGTTGAAGCGACTGCGTCTGCCTCGGAACGGATGGCCGAGCCTGCCGGTACGGCAGTGGACGCCGTTGCTGCGCAGGAGGCTGAACCAGCCGGCGCTGTCCCGCTGGCGGCATCCGCCACCAAGACGCCGTCCGCCGGCAAAAGCGCCCACCCGGCCCCAGAAGCCGGCGAGTCGGCCGGCACCTTCAAGCGCGAGAAGGAAGTGGCCGTGTTGAAGGTACAGCCTACCTGGGCTTAAATATCGCAATTTCGCAATTGAATAGCTGTTGAGGCTACATAAACGGGATTATCCCCTAAAGGGATGATCCCGTTTTTACGTTTGCGCTGCAGCCCCGCCGCCGTATCTCAGGAACTGCTCTCAGTAACAAAATCAGACTTACAGCGTCGCCGCCGCCCCTCATTCCGACTGCAGGGGCAGTCGTACGATAAAATGCGCGCCGAGCTGAGGCTGTTCGGGGAAAGAGCATGCTTCCGGGGGGTCTATGGAGGAATTCGCCGCTGGACATACCGCTGCCGGAACATCCGCGGCCATGGCCAAGCTGCCCGCTGTCGGGCCCGCTGCCGGACCCGGTGGTGGACCCGCTGCCGGGCCCACCGCCGGCCCGGCCGGCGCCGCAGCGACATTGCCCGCTTGCTGCAGTTGCTGCAGAGCCAGCTCCCAGGCCGCGTTCCCTTGCGGCTCGGCCAGCGCGATTTCGCCGCGGTGTAGCTCCACGATTTTTGCGGCGATGGCCAAGCCGAGTCCGCTGCCGCCGGCATTGCGGTTGCGGGACGGGTCGGCTTTGTAAAATCGCTCGAATACCCGGTCGCGCTCTTCCTCCGGGATGCCGATGCCTGTATCCAGCACATGCGTTTCCGCGCGGCCGTCTGACGCTTTCAGCACGATGGCGATGCTCCCGCCGGGCGGCGTAAATTTTATGCTGTTCGCCAGCAAGTTGTGCCATACCTGGCTGAGCAAGTCCTCGTCGGCCGTAATTTCGAGAGCTTCCGTGTACAGCTCGACGTTCAGCCCTTTGGCCAGCCAAGCGGGCTCGTTCGCCAGCGCGACCTGGCGCAGCTGCCGGTCCAGCCGGTACGGCTTCGGATGGAACGGATGGTGCTGCGAGTCCAGGGAGGAAAGCTTAAGCAAGTTTTCGCTCATTTTCGATAAGCGGACGCTTTCCTGCTGGATAATGCCGACGTATCGCCGGCGTTCCTCGTCCGTCGCCGCGTCGCTGCGCAGCGCTTCGGCGAAGCCGTTGATCGAGGTGAGCGGAGACTGGATTTCATGCGAGACGTTGGCGACGAAGTCCTGCCGCATCCGCTCGATCCGGGAGAGGCCGCATGCCATCGTATTCATGCTGCCGGCCAGTTCCCCCAGCTCGTCGCTTCGGTTCACGGGCACGCGGACCGAGAAGTCTCCGGCCGCCATCCGAAGGGCCGCCGCGTTGATTTGCTTGATCGGCTTGACCAGGTAACGGGCCGCAATGACGATCAATACGGAACCGATTGCCAGCAGCGAGCCGATAAGCGTCGAGACCGTCACGAGAAAATTGCTCGTTTGAGGCGCAGCGTTCGGCCGTATAAACAGTGTCCATTCCTCTCCGTCCTGCGTGACGAGTCTGCCGATCGCCGGAGTGCCGATCAATCGCTCTTGCACCGGTATGGCGGGAACCGCTGCAATGGGACCGGCTCTGCCGCTTACGGCGATGGCCATTCGATCGTCCGTCGTTCCTTTCAGCATGTCTTCTCCGTGCTCGCCGGCGGCGATGTGCTCGTTGCGGCCGTTCACCGCTACGATGGAAACCTTTTGGAGGAGAGCCATCTCGTCCAGAAACGGCTCCAAAGAGTCAGGTGCGGATACGTCGTACAGCTGCCGGATGCGCTCGATTGTTTCGCTCAGGTGCTCCCGCAGTTCCCCCCGCGAATGCTGCTTGAACAGCTGACTGGTGAGCACAAATGACAACGCGATGCTGACGAGCACGACCAGCAAAAAAGTCGTTGCGATGCGCACGTACAGGCTGCGGATCATAAGCCGTTTTCCAGCCGGTAGCCGAGTCCGCGCACGGTGGCAATGCGGAACCGGTACCGCTGCTCCGGGAATCGGTCACGAAGCCGTTTAATATGTACGTCGACCGTTCGTTCGTCGCCCTCGTAATCGATTCCCCATAATTGGGCGATAAGATCGTCGCGGGAAAACGTTTTGCCCGGGTAGCTGGCCAGCTTGAACAGCAGCTCGAATTCCTTCGGCGGAAGCGTCACCGCTTCTCCTCCCGCTACGATGCTGAAGTCGGAACGATTCATCGTGACGTTGCCAAAGCCGACGGTTTGCGAAGCCGCGATGCGGTATCGCCTTAGAATCGCTTTCACTCTTGCCAGAAGCTCCGGCGGATCGAACGGCTTGACGATGTAATCGTCCGCGCCCAGCTCGAAGCCGCGCACCTTGTGCGCCGTTTCGCCTTTGGCGGTAAGCATCAGCTTCGGAATGTCGCAGCTGCTGAGCGACGAGCACAGCGCCCATCCGTCCATGCGCGGCATCATGACATCGATAATGGCCAGGTCCGGCCGGACCGATTCCAGCTTCTCCAGCGCCTCTACGCCGTCTCCGGCTTCGACGACCTGATGGCCGTCCCGTTTCAGGAACAGGCCAATCAGCTCCCGAATGTTGGCGTCGTCGTCCACGACTACGATTTTCGGCATAGTTTACGACCTCCGTCATTTTTGTCCGAGTACTTCAATCTACCTACCAAATTAAACCTGAAAGCTGAAAGGAAGCTGAAAAACAGCTAAAGCCCAGTTAAATCTTGTCCGGCCGCTTGTTCATATTGCGTTCACGAAGGTGTGCTACATTGCGCTGGAAACCAGCAAAATCGGAGGGAGATATCGGCGTGTTGAAAAAATGGTTGATCGGCATCGGCATATTGCTCGTGGCATCCGCCGCGGGAGCGGAGGGCTATTATTATTGGGCCGGGCGAGCGCCGGCGGCGGAGGAAGCGTCGGCCGTGTCCCGCACCGCCTACGCGGCAAGGGGAAACATTGAAGTGAAGGTGAGCGGCTCCGGGCAAGTTCTTGCGAATGAACGGGCTTCGGTGGTGGCCAGGCAGGCCGGGACGATCGAGGAGCTCGGATTTCGGGAAGGGGATACGGTGGAAAAAGGGCAGGTGCTCGCCGTTTTCGAAGGAGAAGATCTCGGCAGTCAGATCAGCCAGAAGGAGATCAGCCTCAAGAAACAGCAGCTGCAGCTGGATCAATACGAGGAGCAATACAAGGAAGCGGCGGCGGGAGAACAGGACGCCAAGACGCTTTCTTCGATCGCTTTGAACATGGAAGTGCTGAAGCTGGAAATGAAGTCGGCACAGGAAGAATTGGAGGAGCTGCGGGAGAAGCAGTCGGAAAAGAAGGAAATCGTCGCTCCAATCAGCGGCGTCGTGACATCAAGCGACTTGGAAGAGGGCAGCCAGGTGCAGGCAAATACGGTCGCAGCGGAAATTGTGAACTATGAATGCTTGACGTTCGCGATTCAGGTCGATGAGCTTGACATTCCGGACATCGCCGTCGGACAGACGGCCCAGGTTCATCTGAATGCGCTGCCGGATGCCGTGCTGGAAGGGACGATCGAGTCGATCGCCAAGGAGGGGACGGCTTCCGGCGGAGTCGCTGCCTATGAAGTGCTGATCGCCTTGCCGGAGCATGAAGGGGTGATGACGGGCATGTCAGGCCAGGCGGACGTCATCACCGCTTCCCGTGAAAATGTCGTCGTTGTGCCCGTGGATGCGGTAATCGAGATGCAAGGCCGAACGTTCGTGCGGGTGCCGGGCGAAGACGGTGCGACGGGCGCGGGCACCGATACAGACGCGGTCACGGGAACGGGTGCGGGAACAGGTGCCGATACGGACGCAGGGGCGAGACCCGGCCGCCAAGCGGCTGGAGCCGCCGAATCCGGGACGGCGGACTCCGACGACCGGGCCGAAGAAGCGCCGGGAGCAGCGGCGGTATCGGCCGGCCGGATGCCAGGCGGGGCTGCGGTAGAGCCGCAAGGCGGAATGGACGGCGGTCGTGAAGGCGGCGCGGCCGGAGCTGTCATGCCCGGCGGTGTTGCCGGAGGCGGCATGCAGGGCGGATTCCCGGGCGCGGGCGAAGGGATGGAAATGAGCGAGGAGATGCGGGAGAGAATCGCCGAGCGCGCTGCGTCCGGCGGAGGCGCGTCCGGTCAGGCCGGCGCTGCGGCAAGGCCGGGCTTGGGACAAATGGAAGGACAGTTGAAGGAAGTGACGATCGGCGTCAGCGACGAAACGTTTGTCGAGATCATTTCCGGCTTGAATGAAGGAGACGCGGTGCTTGTGCCGCTGCCTCAGGGCGCCGTTGGCGGCAGCAGCTCCTCTTCCCAGCAAATCCAGATCGCCGTTCCCGGCGTAGTCGGCGGAAGCTTCGGCGGAGGCGTAGGCGGCGCTTTCAGCCGGTCCGGCGCGGCTAGCGGCCCTCAAGGCGGTGGCCGATGATGGCGGCGGAACCGTTGATCGACATCCGGGATTTGACGAAACGTTACCGGATCGGGAAGGAAACGACGACGATACTGGATGGCGTGTCGGTCCGGGTGGAGCAGGGCGATTTTGCGGCGATCGTCGGGCCGTCGGGCTCCGGCAAGTCGACGCTGATGAATCTGATCGGCTGCCTCGACACGGTAACAGAAGGCAGCTACAAGCTGGACGGCGTCGAAGTGAAAGGGTTGTCCGACAACAAGCTGGCCGATATCCGCAACCGGAAGATCGGGTTTATTTTCCAGTCGTTTCATCTGCTGCCCCGGCTGACCGCGCTTGAAAATGTGGAGCTCCCGCTTATTTATCGGGGGCTGAGCGCCAAGGAAAGGAAGGAAAAGGCGGCGACGGCGCTTCGCCAGGTCGGGCTCGAAGCAAGGATGAAGCATAAGCCGAGCGAGCTGTCCGGCGGCCAGCAGCAGCGCGTCGCCATCGCGCGGGCGCTGGCGGCGAATCCGCCGATTCTGCTGGCGGACGAGCCGACCGGCGCTCTGGACACGAAGACCGGGCTGGAGGTGCTGGCGCTGATGGAGAAGCTGAATGGCGAAGGGCATACGATCGTGCTTATTACGCACGATATGGAAGTCGCCGGCCGGGCGTCGCGCACGCTGGTCATGCGGGACGGCCGGCTGAGCGAGCGGCCGGCTGCGGGAGGTGGCCGTTCATGAAGCTGCATCAGGCGTTCCGGATGGCGTTCCGAAGCGTGGCGGCCAACAAGCTGCGAACGGCGTTGTCAATGCTGGGCATTCTGATCGGGGTGGCGACGGTTATCGCGCTGGTCGCGATCGGAGAAGGCTCGTCGAGGCAGGTGGAGGAGCAGGTGTCCTCGCTCGGCACGAATTTGCTGTCCGTGACGATTACCGGGCGCGGTACGGAGACGACGCTGACCAAGGAGGAGGCGCTGGCGCTGGCCGGCATTCCCGATATTGCGGGGGTGTCGCCGGTCGTCAGCTCCGGCGCGACGGTAAAGTTCGACCGGACGAGCACGAGCGTTACGGTCGAAGGCGTCACGCCGGATTACGAGGCGGTGCACGACTTCAGCGTGCAGAGCGGCCGCTATTTGACGGCGGCCGACGAAATCAACAAGACGCGGGTGGCGCTGATTGGCGTGACGACGGCCGAGGAGCTGTTCGGCTACGACGATCCTGTCGGCCGGACGGTACTGATCAACGGGCAGCGCTTTACGATCGTCGGCTTGCTGGAGCCGAAGGGAAGCACGCTGGCCGGTTCCAACGACGAGAAGCTGCTCATTCCGCTGTCGGTGGCGCAGCGGCTGTTCAACAGCGCGGGCGTGCGCTCCGTCTATATTCGGGTGACGGACATGGATGTGATGAGCGCGGTCAATGCCGCGCTGGAGCTGCGGCTGAGCGAGAAGTTTCGGGGCGATACGAACAGCTACCGCATCTTCAATCAGCAGGACGCCATGGACACGCTAAGCTCGGTCAGCCAGACGATGAGCACGATGCTGGCGGGCGTGGCGGCCATCTCGCTCGTCGTCGGCGGCATCGGCATTATGAATATTATGCTGGTGTCCGTCACGGAGAGGACAAGGGAAATCGGTATCCGCAAGTCGCTGGGAGCGAAGCGCCGGGACGTGCTGCTGCAGTTTCTGATCGAGTCGGCGGCCATCAGCGGCATGGGAGGCTTGCTGGGCATTGCGCTGGGTTATCTCGCGTCGATCGGCGTCGGTCATTGGATGAACGCCCCGACGTCCGTGTCCGGCGGCATGGCGGGCGCGGCATTCGCCATTTCGGCCGGCGTCGGCGTCCTGTTCGGTCTCTTTCCCGCCTACAAGGCTTCCAGGCTGAAGCCGGTAGACGCCTTGCGTCACGACTAGCATTCCCGAAATATCAGATTCTATCCTAGCTTCTACCCTCATAGAATGGAGTAACGGGAGCGGATCTGAGAGAGCGCGGCCAGCGCGGTTCCCGGGTCCGTCCCGTACAGATGCGGCGCAGCCGCGAGCGGGAAGGAGCGCGTATGAGGAGAGAGATCGGGAGCTTGCTTGCGGGATTCATAGGCTGGGGAACGTTGAGGCGCAACGAGTGGTGGGCGGTGTTCGGAGCGGGCGCATGCTTGGGCGCCGCGCTGCTGGGCATGAAGCTGCTGCTGACCGAACCCGCCGCCGGGAATCCGCAAGGCGGTGCGGA
Organism: uncultured Paenibacillus sp.; assembly: GCA_937895345.1. Taxonomy (GTDB): domain Bacteria; phylum Bacillota; class Bacilli; order Paenibacillales; family Paenibacillaceae; genus Pristimantibacillus. Next base: position 11,778 of record CALAWP010000001.1, read on the forward strand.
CCGCTATGTCTATATGGCGGCGCCGGGCCGGACCGGAGACGAAAGGTTAGTAGATACGGAGTTTTGCCGGGATACGTTAAAGGCGGGAGCCGCCGTGCGAGCCGGACAAGCCGGTGGCTGCGCCCATAAGGCCGGAGACGAGCCGTCGGTTCCGGGGGGAGCTTCGGGGCTCGGCGCCGGGGAACGACGCGAAGCCGGCAACGGCCGCAGCGCGGAGCATAACGCCGGCGGCACAACCGGCGCAGGGACCGTTGAAGGCTCCGGCGCGGCCGGCGAGAGAGCGTCCAGGCCGGCGGTAGAAGGATTGGCCGGCGCGGCTGGCGAAGGAGCGGCTGGATCGGCGGGAGAAGGAACGATCGGAGCGGCTGGCGAAGGAACGGCCGGCGAAGGATCGGCCGCTGAAGGAACCGCCGGAAACGGATCGTCGGGAGAAGCCTCTGCCGGACGGACAGAGAAGCCGACTGCCGGTCAGACGGAGAAGCCGGCTGCCGAACGGCCGGATCAAGAGCTGGACAAACTGCAGATCCGCGTTTATTTGACCGGCGAGCGCCGGGTGGAGCAGGTGCCGCTGGAAACGTACATCGTCGGAGTGCTGGCGGGCGAAATGCCGGCCGATTTCGAGCCGGAAGCGCTGAAGGCGCAAGCGATTGCCGCGCGCACCTATATTTTGCGAAGACTGGCCGGGAACGACACCGAGGATACTGCCCGGTACCGGGCCGATGTGACGGATACCGTCCAGCATCAAGTGTACGTGTCGAAGGCTAGGCTGGACGCCGAATGGGCAAGCAAGGCGAAGCAAGCCGATTTGAAGAAGCTGAAGCGGGCGGCGGAGGAAACGAAGGGACTTATTGTGACGTACGGGGGCGAACCGATTGAGGCCGTATTTTTTTCCACCAGCAACGGCTACACCGAAAATTCGGAGGAATATTGGGAGCAGGAGATGCCTTATTTGCGAAGCGTCGCCAGCCCGTGGGACAAGACGTTGTCCCCGCGCTTCGAGCAGCAGCTGTCCCTGGACCTGTCGTCCTTTTATCGGCTGATAGGGTTAAGCGGGAGCAAGGCGAAGGGCAAGCCTTCCATCAAGATCAAGGAACGAACCGAAGGCAACCGGGTCAAAAGGCTGACCGTCAACGGAGCCGAGTTCACCGGCCGGGAAATGAGAGAGAAGCTGGGGCTCGCTTCAACGGAGTTCAAATGGAAGATCGGCGATGACGAGATCGTCTTTACGACGTACGGCTCCGGCCACGGCATCGGCATGAGCCAGTGGGGCGCGAACGGCATGGCGAAGGAGGGAGCCTCCGCGGAGGATATTATCTCCCACTATTATACCGGGGCCGAAGTGGAGCAAGCTTCGAAGCTTCCAGAGCTTCTCTCAAAAATGAATATCCCTCACGTATAAACCTACCAGATGTGGCAACAATGGATGGTGAGGTGATATAAAATGAATGACCAACATCAAAACCCATCCAAGCACAAACCTGAAGAAACTCCCAAAAACTCTCTGGGAGAAGTGTCTGCCGCCAAATCTAGCAATGGCCTGAAAAAGTGGTTCGCCAAGCGCTGGGTATCACCAGCAATCTTCATGGCCGCGGCAGCAATCATCGTAACCTTCATGTGGATCTATCAGGGGTCGGACTCCGCCGAACCGACGACGGGGCCCGATAACACTGAAGTGACACAAGGGGAAGGCAACGATCCGCAAGCGGAAGGCAATGAAGGCAAGGATCCCGTGGACGTGGAAGTGAGCGGAGAGACGATGACATGGCCGGTAGCGGACATGGCGTCGCTGAAGATCGAGACGCCGTTCTTCGACGAGAACGGCAGCGAGACGGACAAGGAGGCGGCGCTCATTCAGGTCGGCAACACGATCTCGCCGCATACGGGCATCGACTTCGTGCATCCGGAAGGCAAGACGTTCGACGTACAGGCGGCGCTGTCGGGCAAAGTCACCCATGTGCAGCAGCATCCTTACAACGGCAATGTGATCGAGATCAGCCACGGCAACGGCCTGGTGACGATTTATCAAAGCGTCGTGAACGTAGCCGTCGAAGAGGGCGACGAGGTTGCCCAAGGCACGGTCATCGCGCAGGCGGGCCGCAACGATCTCGAGCGCGACCTCGGAGTGCATTTGCACTTTGAGACGCGGTTGAACGGCGATACCGTCAACCCGAACGATTACATTACGGAATAACGCACCGGCGCATAGGACCAAAGCAGCAAAAAGACAAGGGGCCAAAACCCCTTGTCTTTCTTTATTTTTCTCCCCCGAAGGGCGCATGCCGCTGATGCTTGTTTGAAAAATTATTCATTTTCCGGGCTTGTCACGCTTGGCCATAACGAATATATACCCACTCCCCTCATATAATGTACCAAACTATCTCGAGTAGGGAGGCGGGAACGTGCACGATTACATCAAAGAGCGAACCATTAAAATAGGCCGCTGCATCGTGGAAACCAAGCACACGGTGCGTACGATCGCCAAAGAGTTCGGTGTGTCCAAAAGCACGGTGCACAAGGATCTGACCGAACGGCTTCCGGAAATCAACCCGGACCTGGCTGACCAGGTTAAGCACATTCTCGAGTACCACAAGTCGATCCGGCATTTGAGGGGAGGAGAAGCGACGAAGATTAAATATAAGAAATCCAGCTCCAAAAAACGCGAAGTGATGGCGGCCGGAAAAATGTAGCCTTCATCCGATTATTTTTTGCGGAGCATGAAGGATTTTCGTCCATTTTATCGAATAATGTTCGTTAAGGCTATTTCCGCCCGGAGAGCCGGGCCAGGAACGGATCTGAACGTTGCAGGAAAACATTATTCGTTGGAGGACTTAAGTCTTATGCTGAGCAAGGATATCGGGATCGACCTGGGTACGGCCAATGTATCCATTCATGTAAAAGGAAAAGGAGTCGTGCTTGACGAGCCTTCCGTCGTCGCCATCGAGAGCGACACGAAGAAGGTGCTGGCCGTCGGAGAGGAAGCCCGCCGGATGGTCGGAAGAACGCCTGGCAACATCGTTGCGATCAGGCCGCTTCGGGATGGCGTCATTGCGGATTTCGAGATTACGGAAATTATGCTGAAAGCGTTTATTGACCGCATTGACGGGCGGAAGTTTTTCAGCCGTCCCCGCATTCTCATCTGCGCGCCCGCGAACATCACGTCCGTGGAACAGAAGGCGATCCGCGAAGCGGCGGAGCGCAGCGGCGCGAAGGAGGTTTACCTGGAGGAAGAACCAAAGGCTGCCGCGATCGGGGCTGGAATGGATATTTTCCAGCCCAGCGGCAACATGGTTGTCGATATCGGCGGCGGCACGACCGATGTGGCGGTTCTGTCCATGGGGGACATCGTCACCGCCTCTTCCATTAAGGTAGCCGGAGACAAGTTCGACGACGCGATTATGAAATATATCAAGAACAAGTACAAGCTTCTGATCGGGGAACGGACAAGCGAGGATATCAAGATCAAGATCGGCACGGTTTACGAGGACGGCCGCAACGACGAGATCGACATTCGCGGACGCGACATGGTGTCGGGCTTGCCGCTGACGGTGACGATCCGTTCCGGCGAAGTGCGGGAAGCGCTGTGGGATCCCGTCATGTCGATCGTGGCGGCGGCGAAATACGTGCTGGAGCAGACCCCTCCGGAGCTGTCCGCCGATATTATTGACCGCGGCGTCATACTGACGGGAGGCGGCGCGATGCTCGGAGGATTGGACGCGCTTCTGGCGGACGAGCTGAAAGTGCCGGTGCTCATCGCGGACGATCCGATGCATTGCGTGGTTAAGGGCACGGGGATTCTTCTGGATCATTTGGACAAGCTGAAGAAGTAGGTCGGCGATCGGCGGCGTCGCTTCCAGAGACAGACGTTCTCTCGAAATGAGACTTCGGACGCAGGGCCGTCTATTCAGTCTCGTGCCGATTCGGCCGATATATCCGGTATAGAACATTCGGAACGCCTGAAGGAGGATATCGATGCTCAGGGGATTATACACGGCGGCGGCGGGCATGACGACGCAGCAGCGCAGGCACGATACGGTGACGAATAACATTTCCAATATCAATACGCCGGGCTACAAGCAGGCCAATGCGGTTTCGCGCTCGTTTCCGGAGATGCTGCTTCGGATGACGGGAGTGGAAGGGGCGCAGCGGACCGAAATCGGACGTTGGACAAGCGCGGTGTTTGCCGAGGAAAGCTTATCGATTCATCTGCAAGGCGACTTGATGCAGACGAACCAATCGTCGGACTTCGCCATCGTGTCCAATATCGAAGTGGACGGGCTGGCGTTCGACGCTTCGGGCAAGGCGATCGGCCCGGACGGCGAAGCGGTGTTTCAGCCGCAGGCTTTCTTCACGGTGCAGGACCGAAACGGCGAGATTCGTTATACGCGGGGAGGCCGGTTTACGCTTGACGGCGAGGGCAACCTGCTGACTGGCGACGGCTCGAACGTGCTGGGCACGAACGGCCAGCCGATCCGCATTCCGGCCGGCGTCAGTCTGGACAGCCTGGTGCTGACGGAGGATCAGCGCTTTGTGGACGGCGAAGGTAACGATATCGGGGTGCAGCTGCTTATCTCGCGCATTGAGAATCCGAACGAGCTGGTGCGCGAAGGAAACGGCAATTTCCGGTTCAAAGACGGCGACGGAGCCGTAAGGCCGACGGCGGCGGGAGAGCGCTTCGAGGTCAGACAAGGCTACGTCGAACGGTCCAACGTCGATTCTGCGCAGGCCGCCGTCGATCTGATGGCCGCGCTGCGCGCCTATGAAGCGAATCAGAAGGTGATCCAGTTTTACGACTCGTCCTTGCAAAAGGCGGCCAACGAAATCGGGAGAATCGGGTAACGGGGAGGCGTGAACGGGCATGAACGCATCAATGATTAACGCGATGGTATCGATGAACGCGCTCCAGCAAAAGCTGGATTTGATCGCGGACAACATCGCCAATGTGGATACGGTCGGATACAAGCGCAAGGAAGCGACATTTGAGGATTTGTTGACGAACCTGAAGGCGCAGCCGGAAACGTTCCAGCAGCCCGGCAGGCTGACTCCGCTCGACTTCAACCAGGGCTGGGGCGCAAGAGTGACGATGATCCAGCCGAATTTGGCGCAAGGGCCGCTGAAGGCGACGGGCAGCGCAACGGATATTGCGATCGAGGGCAACGCCTTGTTCGAGGTGCAGGTGGACCAGGCGGGCAACCGGGCATATACGCGCAACGGGGCGTTCCAGTTGACGGTCAACGCTGGCGGTGATACCATACTGACAACGGAAGATGGTTATCCGGTCATCGCGAACGTTCCGCTCGCGGGCGGCGGTACGGCGGAACAACCCGTCATTGTGCCCGAAGGCTTCTCGCTGGTTGTAGAGTCGGACGGCACGGTGCTCGCGACTTCCGCGAGTGAAACGCGGACGCTCGGCAGAATCAAGCTTCTTCAGGCTTCGAGACCGGCGGCGCTTACTCCCGTTGCGGACAATTTGTTTGCGATTGCGCAAGGAATTAATGTCGACGACGTGGTGCAAGCCGTCGTACCGAATGCCGATAACAGAATTTCTTTGCGGCAAGGCTACCTGGAACAGTCCAACGTGCAGTTCGCGGACGAGATGACGGAGCTTATCAGCGTGCAGCGGGCTTACCAGCTGGCGGCGAGAGCTTTATCGTCCAGCGATCAGATGATGGGCATGGCGAACGCGTTGCGCGCGTAAGGATAGAATGAAGGTGATACGTATGGCCGACGATCGTGGGAATTCGGAGGCGAACGGCATCCGGAATCAGACTGCTCAAGGCGGTCGCGGATCAGACGTCAGTAACGGATTTGCAGGCAGTAAGGAAAGGCCGTTTATCGGCGGCACGGGCACGGCTAGCGTTAGGCCGGTCAGCTCGCTCAGCAGGGTCGAGAGATTCGGCGGCGCATCCGCCAGAGACGGCGGACAGCCGGGAGCCGGCCGGGACGGCGACGGCTGGACGACGCAGCGCTCCGAGGACGGAGGCCGCAGGGAGGCCGTCCGCCGAGGCGGAGCCCCGGCGGACGGGCAGCGGGCAAGCCGGGCCGAAGCGGCGGCGGCGCTGGGAAGCCGCGCGTCCAAGCGCGCGGAGGAGCCGGCCGAGGACGACGACGAATACGAGGAAGAAGACGGCCGCGAGGCGCCTGCTTGGGCACGCGTGCTGTTTTGGCTGTTCCGCAAGAGCATCGTGCCGATCATTATGATCGTCATGCTCTTGGCCGGACTGTACATCGGTTATGTCTATTTGGGCAAGCAGCCCGAAGACGAAGTGTTCAAATGGGGCACCTGGCAGCATCTGTACGATTTGATTTTTGCCGACTCGTAGGTTGGACGGGAATCGACTCGTTTCGTTAGGAGCGCACCGGCTTGTGGGTTGCGTGGTGCTGGTCAGGGCTTGTGCCGAGCAATCGGATAAGGCAATCGGAAGATCGGGAATCGGAACTTCAGGAGATCAGAGGGTCAGGAAATAGAAGGGCCGAGCAGGATTCGGAAGATCGAAGGATCGATCAGGATTCAGAAGGTCGAAGGATCGATAGTTCAGGAGTTCAGATGATCGAAGGATCGATTAGGATTCAGAAGATCGAAGATTGCGATGGAATAGATCTATTAGCAGGAGCTTTCCCCGCGGATGAAGCGGAGGAAGGCTTTTTTGTTTGTGATATGCGCTGTGAGTTGGCGGCGTTCTTCACTCAGCTTGCCGCATTAGCTCGCTAACGGTCATCAGGTACGCTTAGCGGGCTTACTGTGCTAAGTTGAATTTTTAATGGACATCAGCGCACCTTAGAAGGCGATAAGGGTAAGGAAAACACAATATTCGGGCGCTAAGCTGCTCTCATGACCGTTATAGCTCCGAGTGCCTGGTTTTTGCTTTCTAAGCATCGCTCATGACCATTAGAATTGGATGGCTGGGAAGGGTCGGAGACGGCAAGGATAGTAGTTGCTGGAACGGTATCGGGACGGCAGCGGCAGTTGGAGCAGTAAGCAGTAGATGGAGCGGTATGCAGGATGGTGGCGGACGGCGGGAACGGCAGGTCGTAGAAGTAGGCGGGAGAAGTAGATTGGAGCGGTATGCGGACGGCAGGACGGTGGGGGAAGGCGGGAACGGCAGGTCGTAGAAGTAGGCGGGAGAAGTAGATTGGAGCGGTATGC
>CALAWP010000002.1 GCA_937895345.1 uncultured Paenibacillus sp.
GGAGGCGGCGGCGGTCCGGCGCGCGGCGGAAAGCGCGGCCGCTTCAAGGCGCAGCCCGGCGAAGGCGGAGGCGGCCCGAGCGGCGACATTGGCGGCCTCGAGGGCAATCCATGGGTCGCGGCGCCGGGCCGCCGTTCGGGCGGCGCTGGCGCGGAGCGCGACGGCGCGCCCGGAGATGGGCGGGACGATGCCGTGAAGCTGGACGTCCCGCGCGATATGTGGGGCTTGCCGATCCGCGGCGGCGGCAGCGGCGATGACCGCGACGAGCGCCGCGGACGCGGCGTCAGCCTCGGTGCCGGCGGCAAGACCGGCCGCGGCCAAGGCGGCCGAGCCGGTGGCCGAGGCAACGGCCCCGGCGTCGGCGGGTTCGCCCGCGGCGGCGCTGGCGGCAGCAAGCGCAAAGGCGCTTCCGCCACCGGCGTTTTTAACGGCAACGGCCGCTCGGGCGGCGAGGTCATCCCGATCGGCGAAGCAGCCGGAAGAAGCGGCAAGCCAAAGAAGAATAACGGCAAAAAGTCGAAGACCACCTCGATGAAATCTTTTGTCCGCAAAAAGAAACGGTAGCGTGGAGTAACATCTATATTTGTGTCGGACAGCCGGGGGTTCGCTCTATAGAGCGAGCCCCCGGGTGTTGTAAGTTCACGAACGACCTTAGAGCGTGTACCCAACCGTCCGAATGGAGCTTTAAGTTCACGAACGACCTTAGAGCGAGTGCCCAACCGTCCGGATGGAGCTGTAAGTTCATGAGCGACCTTAGAGCGTGTGCTGAACCGTCCGAACAGAGCTGCAAGTTCACGAACGACCTTAGAGTGAGTGCCCAACCGTCCGGATGGAGCTGTAAGTTCATGAACGACCTTAGAGCGTGTGCGGAACCGTCCGAACGGAGCTCTAAGTTCACGAATGACCTTAGAGCGTGTGCCGAACCGTCCGAATGGTACTGTAAGTTCACGAGCGACCTTAGAGCGTGTGTCCAACCGTCTGAGTGGAGCTGTAAGTTCATGAACGACCTTAGAGCGTGTGCCGAACCGTCCGAACGGAGCTGTAAGTTCACGAACGACCTTAGAACGTGTGTCCGACCGTCCGAATGGTGCTGTAAGTCCACAAACAACCTTAGAGCGTGTGCCCAACCGTCCAAATGGAGCTGTAAGTTCATGAACGACCTTAGAGCGTGTGCCCAACCGTCCGAGTGGTACTGTAAGTTCACGAGCGACCTTAGAGCGTGTGCTCAACCGTCCGAATGGAGCTGTAAGTTCATATACGACCTTAGAGCGTGTGCGGAACCGTCCGAACAGAGCTGCAAGTTCACGAACGACCTTAGAGCGTGTGTCCGACCGTCCGAGTGGAGCTGTAAGTTCATGAACGACCTTAGAGCGAGCGTCCAACCGTCCGAGTGGAGCTGTAAGTTCATGAACGACCTTAGAGCGTGGGTCCAACCGTCCGAATGGTACTGTAGGTTCACGAACGACCTTAGAGCGTGTGCCGAACCGTCCGAATGGTGCTGTTAGTTCGCGAACGACCTTAGAACGTGTACCGAACCGTCCGAGTGTGCTGTAAGTTCGCGAACGACCTTAGAGCGTGTGCCCAACCGTCCGAATGGAGCTGCAAGTTCGTGAACGACCTTAGAGCGTGTGGCCAACCGTCCGAATGGTGCTGTAAGTTCGCGAACGACCTTAGAGCGTGTGCCGAACCGTCCGAATGGTGCTGTAAGTTCGCGAACGACCTTAGAGCGTGTGCCGAACCGTCCGAATGGTGCTGTAAGTTCGCGAACGACCTTAGAACGTGTACCGAACCGTCCGAGTGTGCTGTAAGTTCGCGAACGACCTTGAGCGAATGCCGTCGGCCGGTTTTTTCTCCCGTGAGGTATGAACGAGTCCGATCCTCCATATACTAAGGTTGCGGGCAGGCAGCCCGTTCGAAATTGCATATCCTCGCATACGCAACAAGCCTGAAATAGCGGGAAAGAAAACGGTTTTACAAAAAAGTACGTTGGCAAAATTATAGTTGATTTTGACCCTTGCTTTTTGATGACGGGTGTAGTACACTCAAAGCAATTAAAGCATTGCTGGGATTGATAAGATGAACCTGAATTCACATATTGAAAAGGGTGTCATTGTCATCATGAAGCCTTTTTCAATGTGTGAATTTTTTGTTTTATAATTGAAACAAATAGGCGCATATTAAATTATTTCGTTTGGAGGATTCAAACATGCAACAAGGTACAGTTAAATGGTTCAACGCAGAGAAAGGCTACGGCTTCATCCAAGTTGAAGGCGGCAACGACGTATTCGTTCACTACTCCGCAATCACTGGCGACGGCTTCAAGACTCTTGAAGAAGGCCAACAAGTTGAATTCAACGTTGTTGAAGGCAGCCGCGGACCACAAGCAGAAAACGTTGTTAAGCTGTAATAGCTGACTTCGCGATTACGCGAACAAGACCGCCCTTGACCAGCAGGCTCAAGGGCGGTTTTTCATTGCAGGTAAAGAACGGCTGTAGTTAAGGAATACAAGTGCGGATTCTTGATTTTGGCCTATAAAGTTGCTACAATGAAATTCCGAGTCAGCCATGCAAATGTTGGGGATTCGGATAAGCGCCGCGAAGAATACGAGGTGAATGGCATGGGCGCAAAGAAAAATGACGGCAAGCAGCTTGCCCAAAACAAAAAAGCTTCCCATGACTACTTCATCGAAGAAACGTATGAGGCGGGCATGGTGCTGAAGGGGACGGAGATCAAGTCGCTGCGGACGGGGCGAGCGAACATTAACGACGCTTTTGCCACGATCCGGAACGGCGAGATGTTCATCCACAATATGCATATCAGTCCGTTCGAGCAGGGCAACATCCACAATCCGACCGACCCGACGCGTCCGCGCAAGCTGCTGCTCCACAAGGAGCAGATCGCCAAGCTGCTCGGCCAGTCGAAGCAGGAAGGGTATACGATTGTACCGCTGAAGATCTACATCCGCAATGGCTATGCGAAGCTGCTGATCGGTCTCGGCAAGGGCAAAAAGCAATACGACAAGCGCGAATCCGCGGCCAAGCGGGACGCTCAGCGCGACATTCAGCGGATCCTGAAGGAGAAGCAGAAGGTGGCCAGATAGCGCCAACGCTTCCATGGATGGATCGGGCAAGCTTGCCAGCAACATGATGGGGCAATGCGTGCGGAATCGTGTTATACTAGTTGTACGGCAATGCGGCTGTCGCATTGCGCAAGCAGTAACAACCTTGCTTCGTTCCTCGACAAGAGGATCCGGCCTTATCGCTAAACGCGGTTGTCTTTGCAAGACAATGCGCCGTTTATGCACATTACGGGGGCGTTTATGGATTCGACGGGGGTTGAACGAGCATGGGTTGCGGGTAGCAGGGAGTCGTCTGCTTCATCAACGCTAAAGCCAATTAAATGGCAAACAACAACCTTCTTACGCTGTAGCAGCTTAATAACCTGCTCGCGTGCTCTCGCTCTGTATCGCCCATGTACCGGGATGAGGGCTCAACTTTAGTGGGATACGCTGTCGCATCTCCGCCTGGGGTGCGCTGAAGAAGACAATCAGGCTGACCTACTGAGTACCCGGTTGCAGGGGGCCTCCGTTGGTGACATCAAATCTGCAACTACACCCGTAGAAGCCTGTGTGGCGTAATCTTCGGACAGGGGTTCAAATCCCCTCGCCTCCACCATGATGAACACCATCCGCATGAGGATGGTGTTTTTGCTTTATAGTAATACTATAGGCTAGAGCATGTCGTACAGATGGAGTGAAATTTGTGAATCATAGTTATGATGGAGAGAAACCATTGATAGCGGTACTCAACATGGATGGTCAACAACTAACACCATGTGTGCCCCATCGGGCTTGGCGGGAAGTTGAGCGATCGCGAGCTGTCTGGATTGATGAGCAAACGATCCAATTACTCTATAATCCGTTCTTATTTCGGAACTATCGAAAAGCTGCATTGAAACGAGATCATTACACTTGTTTGTGGTGCGGACGAGACGCCACGACAGTGGACCATATTATCCCCTCAAGCAAAGGCGGCTCGGATCTTCCGCAAAACCTGATCGCTTCATGCAGCGAATGCAATACGAAACGAGGAAACCGTCCTGCATTGTTTTTTCTCAAAGAAAACACTCACTCTGTTCCAAATCTTATCAAGCTTTGCTGGCGTATCTTAATAGCTAAATACAAACATCGACAAATGAAAAATGGAACACATGAGTAAGGCCTTATAATTGTTGTTTAGACTCGACCGAAGTCTATGCAGGAATCATGACGGCTCATTAAATTTTGCCGACAATCAATCTAAAGGTGCTTTTTATTCATTAAAAATAAAATGGCCGGACATGCATGATATTTAAATTTTATGGGAACCTTGTAGTGTAACAAGATCACTATGAGGAGCAGATGTGTATGAAAACATTCAATACTATTGCGCTTGCTTTGCTGATTGTGGGCGGCCTCAATTGGTTGTTGGTGGGGCTCTTTAAATTTGATTTAGTGGCCTCCATATTTGGAGGTCAGGACTCTGTATTGTCTCGGATCATTTATGTTATTGTCGGAATTTGCGCGATTTATGCGTTCAAATTTTTTAATGATGTAAGTGGAGAAGGTCAGATAGGCACGCACTCAAGGTGAACCGGAGTGATGGTATGCCTTCAAGTCGACCAGAAAAGACACCGTTGACGGTGTCTTTTTGCTTTCACAAGCTTTTTTTTTAAAATTGACTAAAAACCTGCGGCTGGAGGAACGTTATGAAATAAACAATGGTGAAGGGGTACGAATTATGGACTCAAAAGAGCATATGAGCGAGCACAACATCCGATTAACCGCGGCGGAAATTGCAAATCTTTGGGGAGCCTATATGGGGAATACAATGTCTGTGTGCGTGCTACAATACTTCTGTCGGCATGTTGAGGATACTCAGATAAAAAAGTGCTCGAATACGCATTATCTTTATCGAAGAAGCACGTATCAACGATTACCGAAATATTTAATCATGAGAAGTTTCCCATTCCAGTGGGGTTCGCGTTGGACACGGATGTCAATCTCGACGCTCCGAGGCTGTATTCGGATACCTTCTTTTTAAATTATCTTCATCAAACAACAAAAAGCGGATTCAGTTTGTATACGATTGCCTTGCCCAATATCGCTCGTGCGGATGTTCGTGATTTTATAAGCGAGTGTATTGCATCCTTAACGGAGCTCTACAATAAAGTCGCGGATACGTCGTTGTCCAAAGGATTGTACGTCAGACCGCCTTGTATCGATACTGCAAATGAGGTTGATTTTGTTGAATCGAACAGCTTTTTGGCCGGCTTTATAGGCGATAAACGGCCTCTGAATGCCTTGGAGATTACCCATATCTTTTCGAATATGCAAACCAACGCCATTGGCAAAGCGCTGATTATGGGTTTCAGTCAAGTGGCTCAATCTAAAGAGATCAAGGAATATTTCAATCGAGGCAAACAAATAGCCGCAAAGCAGAAGGAAGTGTTTTACGGCCTTCAGAAGGAGGACCTGCCTTCTCCGATGTCGTGGGATCAAGACGTTATGAGCTCCACCGAACCGCCCTTCTCCGATAAGCTCATGTTATTCCACGTTTCAGGAATAAATGCCTTGGGAATATTTAATTATGGAGCTGCTGTGTTTTGCAAGTAGAAAATGCTTAGATTTGCAGCCAAAAGTGCCAAGCCCACTTGCCAGCTTCGAAGTTACATAGGAATTCTTTCCATTGCTTGTTTGAAGCGGAAGCTCTCGCCTGTGAAGGAGAGAATATGAGCATGGTGCACTAGACGATCGACGAGAGCCGACGTAAGTTTGGTATCGCCGAATACTGAGGTCCATTGACCAAACTCCAAATTGGATGTAACGATCACACTATGCTGCTCATAGCAATCCGCTATCACGTTAAATAATAGCTCAGATCCGGTTTGGCTGAACGGGACGTAACCGACTTCATCGAGCCGGTATCTTCATATTTTTCGTGTATTAAATAGGGCTTGCTGAACAAGATCAATTTAAGCTGCTCGCAACGCATGAGCCT
>CALAWP010000003.1 GCA_937895345.1 uncultured Paenibacillus sp.
TCGCTCGTTGTTCAGTTTTCAAAGAACAATCTTGTTTCTCTTTCGTTACCGCCATTTCTCAGCGGCGACTTTTATAATATATCACAGGTGCCTATCTTATTGCAAGTGTTTTTTTCGAGTTTCGACATTTTTTTCGTTTCCACCCGTCAATGACGACTTCCAATAAAAGCGGCGAAAACTAATTTACCACACATGTAAACGATAAGTCAATACATAAGACCGATTAATCCATCACAACATAAATAGGAGTCGCTGCTGCGCTAAAAAATGAAAACACATGAAGCCGCCATGCGGCTTCATGTGAATGGAAGGGTTTATGCTCCGGCAATAACGTACCTCAGCTCCAGCGCTTCGGATTCGTGCATGACGGCTACTTCCTTTAAGTACGTGCGCTTTACCAGCTTCTGAATGACGAGCGACAAATCGAGATGCAGCCGGTGAAATACGGGGTGGGCTTGAAGCTCCCCGATGCTCCACGGCTCCGGACGGCTCTGCATAATTCGGAACAGCAGCGAGCAGCACGATTTCATTTTGCTCATGACGGAAAATTCGCACGCCAGCATGACAAGCTGCACTCGCTGCTCCAGCGTTTCCGGACTCGCCGTCAGCTCCTCATACAGCTTGTACACGCCGGGATGCACGCGCTTAAGCTGTTTCCAAACCGTAAGCTCCGGATGCTTCCCTTCCTCGATCAGAACGATGTGCGCCCAATGGTGAAGCGCGGAAAGCACATGGCTGTATGCATCGAGCAAGTTGCCGTCGATCAGGTCTTGCTTCGCTTGGAGGTACGTTCTCAAAAACCCGATAAATTCCGCAAACTGCTTTTGCTCCCGCATCGTATCCGGAAACTGCAGCAGCCGATCACGAACGCCCGTCAAATATCCGTCGCAATCCAACAAAATCTCCCCCCGCGCTAACCATTCGATAATGCTTCGATTTTCGCCGCCGTCAATCCACTGCTCCAGACTTTCCTTGCTGAGCTGCCGGATCAGCACCCGCTCACCGTCAACTTGCACATGTTCGGAACGAACGGCATCAGCGCTTCCATGAACGACCACTAGGACAAGCAGATCCAAACCGTCGATCAGCGGGTTGTATGGATACGGATTTTGTATGACAGCCAAGGCGGCTACCTCGGGCTGCTCCCGGTATATGTCTGCAAAAAGCGCTTTAATATGTTCCACGATGGTCCTCCGTATAGCTAATCAAAATACATTAAGCTATAATAGTAATCTAGATTATTTTCTTTTCGACAAGCTTTACGCACATTCCTGCTTATCGCTATAGAAATTCCACTAATTTTCAACATTCATGGTCAAGGAAGGACAGAAGTTTATGAAAAGAATTTTTTTCAAGTCGGCCAAAATCAATGAATTTCGGCTTTGGGGGCTCGTCTTTACGCTTGCGGGGATGGGCATTATGATTCTGGGAACGGCCGGCATCGTATTGTGGGGCCAAGCCGGGAAAGTGATTGCCGGCATCTTTATGGTATTCGGAATGATTGCGCTCCTGATCAGCGTCGCGGTCTACTTCTGGGCCGGAATGCTGTCTACAAGCGCGACGATGCTGCAGTGTCCCGAGTGCGGCCGCCAGACCAAAATGCTCGGAACGACGGATCGCTGCATGTTTTGCCGCACCATGCTGACGCTCGACCCGGCTCAAGCAACCGAAAAGCCTGCGGCGGGCGCCGAGGCGGAAGCTTGAACCTTATCTTGAACCGTTGAACACGAACAGGCGCTTCCGCTTTCAGCACAACAAAAACCTCCCGAACGAAGGTTCGGGAGGTTTTGTCTTTATAATAGAACGTTATTATGGCCGTTTGCTTAACGCATCATCGATCGTTTGCCAGATGCTTTCCGTTTGAAAGGCTCGCTGCCAGGTGGCGACGCCGGCCAAATCGTATTTGCGTACCAAATCGACGCGGGCGCGCATGGACACGTCATCCTCAATCCATATCCGTTTCAATGCGCCGTCTTCGGTATATTCCACATAATTTTGTCCGGCTGCCTCGTCGAACTCGGGCTTCAAATTTTTGTCCGCAATGATTTGCTTCACGGCATCCATGCCAACCGCCTTGGACGACACTTCCGTCTTCCCGTCTTCTCCTTGCTTCTCCGTCCAGATGCGGGTATATAAAGGCATGCTGAGCACAAGCTTGCTCGCCGGCACCTGATCCTCCTCCAAAATACGGACGATCGAGTTTTCGGTCCAGGGCAGCGAGGCGACGGAGCCCGATTTCGGACTAGACGCCCAATGCTCGTCGTAAGCCATGACCATCATATAATCGACGATTCTCCCGAGAGCGGGACGGTCCAGAAACACCGACCACATCTCGCTGTTCGACTTGGGGGTGACGTCGATCGAGACGACCAGTCCTTGCTCGTGCAGCAGCGGTGTCATTTCCTTAACGAATTGCACCAAATTTTCTTTGTCCTTGGTATATACGTTCTCAAAATCGATATTAATGCCCTGCAAATTGTACAGCTCGGCAAAGGCCAGCAGCTGCTGGATCATATGGAATCGGCTCTCTACCGTGGAGAGCGCCTCGGTCGTCCGCTCCGGCTCGAAGCCGTTGCTGAACAGCGCCCATACCTGGTATTCGCGCGAATGCGCCCATTTGACGTAGGCCGAATCAGCTTTGCTCAGAATCGTCCCTTGCCCGTCCCCCAGCTCGAACCAGGTCGGACTGACGACGTTAACGCCGGGCATAGGCCCGATCTTGGACGTATCCGTCTTCTTCCCGTAGACCGCTTCCCACGTCATGTTGATCTTTTGCCCGAACACTTTCCACGGAATAAACGGTTCTCCCCTGTCGGGCGCCTCCACTTGCTCGATCGAGGTCAGCTTAACGTCCTTTTTGGCAAAATATCCGGCATGCCCTTGCCCGTTCTGCCCGAGCAGCCAGCCGTCGACTTCCTTCCATATGCGCACCGTTTCGCCTTGCGGCACCTTGAGCAAATACGGCTCGCGTATCGACGGCGCCGAGCGCATGACCGCCCCGTCCTCCGCCAAGGCCTCCACCAGCTGCACGGCGTCCTGCTGCTGAAGCACCGTCACGATGCCGCTGCCTTCGTCATATTCAATCTTGAAGCCAAACAGCTCCTTAAGCGGATCTTCCGGCAAATAAACGACGCCGTCATGCACTTCCGCCGCCATCGTCAGCGTATACGGCTTCTGGTTCAAATAACCGGTCAAGGCATCCGTCTTGAACCGCAGCACCGTATCGGCGGTCGTCAACACAAGCGTTCCCGACTCCTCTTCGTAATGAATCGGCTTGTCCTCTCCGAGCAGCTCGTCCAGCAAAGGCAGCGGAAGCTTCACTTCGCCTTCCTCGATCAATGCCCCGTACCCGCTCTCCGACCCTTGAATCATGACGGGATGGGAGACGGAATAACTGGGGGCGATCTGCTCGCTGCTTGGCACATACTTCATATATCCAAACCATCCGGCCGAACAGACGGCTCCCGTTATAAACAATAAAGCCAACAACCCCGTGCCGCTTCTTTTCCGTTTGGCGCGCGCACGGCTGTAATTCGTTTCCAAAACCTCACACTCCCGTATCTAGTCTCTTCTTAAACAAAAACGTGCAGTTTAGCGATTATACGCTTGACAGCACGTTACGTTTCGGTTCGATTATCCAATTGTTGCACGGTCAGCGGGGATCGCGGCTGCACGATGCGCATAACCCGTAAATTTCCATCCGGTGCCCCTGCACCGTAAACCCCGTTTCCCGGGAAGCGGCTTTCTCCACTTCGAGCAGCGGCGGATATCCGAAATCGACGATTTGCCCGCAGCTCTTGCATATCGCATGATAATGATCCGACAAATCCGCGTCAAAACGGCTGGAATCATCGCCATAAGTAAGCTCTCGCACCAATCCCGCTTCTACAAACAATCTCAGATTGTTGTAGATCGTCGCCACGCTCATGCTTGGATAAGACGGCGACAACGCTTTATAAATGTCATCCGCGGTCGGATGAGATTTGGACCCCATCAAATAGCTTAATATGGCGTGTCGTTGCGGGGTCATGCGAACGCCGTTCATCTTCAGTTGTTCCAATGCGGAAGTTACGCTGGCTGCCATTCCCCTCACGCCCTTTCAGATTGTAGTTATTATCATTGTACGTTCACGGCCGCAAATTTGTCAATGAAAGCGCCTCTCATCCATGACGCCAGCGCTGGATGACGATGCTGTTCGTCGCGTTGATCTGAATGCGGTACGTGCCTTCTCCTTGGGCGCCTCTGACCGTTTTGCGGGCTTGCTCGAAAGGAAACTCCGACGCGATTTCGCCAAAAGTTACCGATCCGTACAACGTAAAATGACCTTCCTCGGGCAGTCCCAGGACGATTTCGCCTACGGAGCTGTCGAGGTCCCAATTGCCTCCGACGACCGGGCTGGCCGCCTTGATCGACCCGTTCAGCGTGTCCGCCTTGACGGAAGACATGGCGCCGACGATGCTGATCTCCCCGTTTTTCGTCTCGGCGCTAAGATGGCCTGCGATGCTCCGCAGGTTAAGGCTGCCGTTCGCCGCGCCGGCGTACAGGCTGCCGCCGCTCGCGTATTCCGCCGTAATCGAGCCGTTGGTCGTCTCCAGACTGACGTCGCCGGTAACGGTTGACGCTTCGATGCTGCCATGCTCGCTGGTTGCACGAATCGGGCCGTTGACCCGCTCCAGCTTAATCATTCCGTTGCCGGTCACCATATTCAACCCGCCTTTGGCTGAAAGACCGGCAACCTCTACCGAACCGTTGACTGCCTGCACGTCGAGCCGAAAGGCAGGCGCTTCGTCCGCATCGTTCGGTTCCGACTCCGGTACAGATTCGGGATCGGCCGTATCGCCGCCGTCCGTCTCCGGCAAGCCGTTCGCGTCATGACGATCTTCCGGAGCGAACTCATCCGGCGTTGGGACGCCATCTCCCGTCGGCGAATCGCCCGCCCGGCCCGCCTCGCCCGCTTCCTCCGAATCGCCGATGCCGCTTTGCTCTTCCTCCGCCGGTTCGCCTTCGGTCTCGGCTTCTTCCGTCGGCGGCTCGCTCGGCGGCTCATAAGCCAGCGACATCGGAAGCACAACCTCCAGATTCATCTTCGGCTTGCGAGTGCCGTTTGCGCCGTAAGAGGCTCCTTTCGCTTCGATAACGGTCTCGTTACCGGGCCCGACATGGACGATCGACGCTTCGGCGACGGCAGCCGCTTCCTGCTCATCTCCGACGTCGACCCATACGACGGCGCGCAGTTCGATGTCCCGGACATCGCCCGTCGCCACCTTGACGTCCCCGTTCAGATTCGATATGCGCAGCGATGACAAATGTTCCGCAACCGGAATCTTGACGACCGGCTTGTCATAGCGGAAGCCGGCTTCTTCCCCGTACTCGGCGTAACCGTTAATATCGATATTGAACTGATCCAGCCATTTGGCCGGATAATCGGCGTATTGCGTAACGGCGTAGGCCGTCACGGCGATGACCAATGCGGCCGCCGATCCGCCCGCGTCAAAACGCAGTTTATATAGTTTATGGCGAATGAATGCGCTGTATACCGTCATTTCCGCGCCCAACAGCACGAACCAGGCCGGCCACCACTGCATCAGATGAGCGATGTCGTTGCGATCGGCGATCCGGTCCCATAACAGCAGCGCACCGAGGGCAAATACAATGGCGGATGCCGTAAATCGTCCGACCTGCATCCGCTTTTCTTTGCCGCGGAACAGCGCGACAAACGAAATGACGGAAATAAGAAGCAGGAGCGGACCGGTGCTCCATTCCGCCAGCTCGTTCATCCACGGCAGAAGAGACGGAGGCGGCTTCAGAAGCAGCAGCATCACGAGCCCCGCTCCCGCCAGCAGCAGGCCGTGAACGGGCTTGACGGCGCGAGCCTCCGAACGTTCCGTCCGGTCGCGGTCCATGCTTTGGAGGCAATCGTAAACGCTGACGAAATAAAACACGGGGAGCGCCATAATCAAGTAGACGATCAGCAGCAAATGTCTTCCGCCGTCGGCATTGGCCAGACGAAATATGGCGATGCCGTCCAGCAGCAGCCCGGCCAGCAGCAGCAGTCCCCGCGGGTAGCGCCCGACATACAGATGGCCCGCGCCGGGAAGAAGAAAGGCGAGAACCGCCGCCAGCCATTTGCTTTTGTTCCGTATCATGCGATTCCCCCTCCGTTCCGTTCCCAGTACTTAACCCAATTGGGCTTATCCCGCCCGCCATTTCGCAAAGGGCGCGGCACATCTGCTATAGATGAGCCGCGCCCTTCCCTTAATCTCTATGATTGAAGGCGTTCCGCCAGCAGCTTGTTGACCATGGCCGGATTCGCTTTGCCTCTCGTTTCCTTCATAATCTGGCCGACGAGGAAGCCGATCGCCTTTTCTTTGCCTGCCCGGTAATCTTCCACCGATTGCGGGTTCCGTTCGATGACCGCATCGACGATGCCGAGCAGGGCGCCTTCGTCGCTGATCTGGACGAGCCCCTGCTCTTCCACGATTTGCTTCGGCAGCTTGCCGCTCTCGAGCATTTCCTTAAATACCGTCTTGGCGATTTTGCCGCTGATCGTGCCTTGCTCCAGAAGCCCAATCATTTCGCCGAGGCCTTGTCCGGTAATCTTCACATCGGACAGCTCTTTGCCGTTCATGTTCAAATAGCCGAGCAAATCGCCCATGATCCAGTTGGCAACCGCCTTGGCGTCCTTCGTATAATTCAAGCTTTCTTCAAAGAAATCGGCCAGCTTCTTCGAAGCCGTAATGACCTCCGCATCGTAGGATGGCAGTCCGTATTCGGACGTATACCGCGCCTTGCGCGCATCCGGAAGTTCGGGAATCGTAGCGCGCACCGCTTCTTTCCATTCCTCGCTGATATGAAGGCGCACCAGATCCGGATCCGGAAAATAACGATAGTCATGCGCTTCTTCCTTGCCGCGCATCGAAAACGATTTGCCCGCCGCGTCGTCGAACCGGCGCGTCTCCTGCACGACCTCTCCGCCGCTGTCCAATATTTCCGCCTGCCGGAACTGCTCGTACTCCAGGCCGCGCTGGACGCTGCGGAAGGAGTTCATATTTTTGAGCTCGGCGCGCGTGCCGAATTCCTTCTGGCCATATGGACGCAAGCTGATGTTGGCGTCGCAGCGCAAGCTTCCTTCCTCCATCTTCACGTCCGAAACTTCGCAATAGAGCATAATCGCCCTCAGCTTTTCCAGGTAGGCCTTCGCCTCTTCCGGGGTGCGGATGTCCGGCTCCGACACGATTTCGATCAGCGGGGTGCCGACGCGGTTGAAATCGACCAGCGAAGCGAAGCCGCCGTCCACATGCGTCAGCTTGCCGGCGTCTTCCTCGAGATGCACGCGGGTAATGCCGATCCGCTTCGTCTCGCCGTTGACTTCAATGTCGATCCATCCATGCTCCCCGATCGGCTGGTCGTATTGCGAGATTTGATAGGCTTTGGGGGAATCCGGGTAAAAATAGTTTTTGCGGTCGAACTTGCTCACATCCGCAATGGTGCAATTGAGCGCCATCGCCGCCTTCATCGCGTATTCGACGGCCTGGCGGTTCAGCACCGGAAGGACGCCGGGATGCCCCAGGCAGACCGGGCACGTATGCGTATTCGGCGGAGCGCCGAACGAAGTGGAGCAGCCGCAAAAAATTTTCGTTTGCGTATGCAGCTCCACGTGCACTTCGAGGCCGACGACCATCTCGTATTTGTTCGCTACAGTCATTCTCATCTATCCTTTCGTCAGGCATTACAGCGCGGGACGCTGCAAATGGTAATCGGTATTCGCTTCAAACGCGTGCGCCGCCCGAAGGACCGTCGATTCGTCGAACGCTTTGCCGATAATTTGCAGTCCGACCGGCAATCCGTCCGCATGTCCGCATGGAATGCTGATGGCCGGGATGCCCGCAAGGCTGACCGGAATCGTGCATATATCGTTCAAATACATCGTGAGCGGATCTCCGACCTGCTCGCCGATCCGGAACGCCGGCGTCGGGGCCGTTGGTCCGAGTATAAGATCGTATTGCTTGAACGCCTGATCGAAGTCGCCTTTGATCAGCGTGCGCACCTTCTGCGCCTTCAAATAATAAGCGTCGTAGTAGCCGGAGCTGAGCGCGTAAGTGCCGAGCATGATGCGGCGCTTCACCTCCGGGCCGAAGCCCTGGCTGCGCGATTTGCGGTACAGGTCGATCAGATTGTCCGGATTGTCCGCGCGAACGCCGTAACGGACGCCGTCGAAGCGGGCCAGGTTCGAGGACGCTTCCGAAGAAGCCAGCAAATAATAAGCCGCGATGGCGTATTCCGTATGCGGCAGCGAGATTTCCTCCCACTGGGCGCCGAGCGACTCGTAGACGCGGAGCGCGTTCATGACCGCTTCCTTCACGCGCGGATCGATGCCTTGTCCCAAATATTCCTTCGGAACGCCGATGCGAAGACCTTTGACGTCGCCGGTCAGCGCCGCCGTATAATCCGGAATGTCGACGCTCGCGGAGGTGGAGTCGCGCTTGTCGTAGCCGGCGATCGCCTGCAGCACGTAAGCGGCGTCCTCGACGTTTTTGGTCAGGGGGCCGATCTGATCGAGCGAGGAAGCGAACGCCACTAGGCCGTAGCGGGAAACGAGGCCGTACGTCGGCTTCAAGCCGACGATGCCGCAATACGCCGCGGGCTGGCGAATCGAGCCGCCCGTGTCGGAGCCGAGCGAGAAGTAGACTTGCCCGGCCGCCACCGCCGCGGCGGAGCCGCCGCTCGAGCCGCCCGGCACATAATCCGTGTTCCACGGATTCCGCGTCGGATAATAGCTGGAGTTTTCGTTGGAGCCGCCCATGGCGAACTCGTCCATGTTCAGCTTGCCGACCGTTACGGCGCCGGCTTCCTTCAGCTTGGTAACGGCCGTGGCATCGTAAATCGGATTGTAGTTGCTCAAAAATTGGCTTGCGCAAGTCGTAAGCAGCCCTTCGGTTACCATATTGTCCTTTATGCCGGCCGGAAGGCCGAACAGAAGCCCGCGCTCGCCGCCTTGCCGCAGCGCTTCGTCCATGGCAGCCGCGTCCTTGCGGGCATTGTCTTCATTCAACGTAATAAAAGCGCGGATCGACGAATCCGTCTCCGCGATTCTTGCAAACGAAGCTTCGACGAGCTCCGTGACGGAAAGCTCTTTGCCGTGAAGCTTATTATGTATTTCCTGCAGGCGCATATCAAATAGTGACAACTGCAGTTCCTCCTTTCATCCTGTCCCCAGCTTAAATTATTCCAGCACGGCCGGCACGCGAATTTGCCCGTCTTCCTCGTCGGGAGCGTTAAGCAGCACTTTGTCGAGCGGAAGCGACTCATGCAGCTCGTCCTCGCGCATGACGTTCGTCATCGGCAGCACATGGCTGGTCGGCGGCACGTCGTCCGTGTTCAGTTCGCTCAGCTTGTCCGCATATTTGAGGATGGCATTCAGCTGGCCGAGAAACTGCTCCTTTTCCTGCTCCGACAGCTCCAGGCGGGCAAGCGCCGCGACATGCTCAACATCCTTTAACGTTATGCTCATCGTAGAACTCTCCTCTTTTGTGCAATCATTCCTCCTATTATAGCCTACATTCCCCGCCGACAGCAACGGATGCCCGGCACCGTTCCGCCCTTTCTCCTCCGCCAAAGAAGAAAGGGACAGAGCTTAAGCGCTCTGCCCCTTCTTCTTATATCCATGCCTTCAGATTGATCTGCCGGATAAAATCGGTGCGGCTCAGCGGTTCCTTGGCGGAATCCTCGTCCTCATCCTCCGCTTCTTCCCCGTTCATCACCTTCATGAACAATTCCTCGTTATGCGTCGCCAGCGCGTAATCGATCAGCGCTTCGCGCTCCACGCGTTCCGCCTCCAGCCGTATGAGCGTCTCTTCCAGCTCCACATCCTCGTCCGGGACGAGAACGTTCCGGTTGGCGGACGGCACTCGCACGACATAATCGAATACATTATCTGAATTGCGGTCATAGGCAATGATATAGCCATATTCCCCTACGGGCAGCTTCTGCTCGTAGCGGTCGCCGATAATGACAACCTTCGATCCCAGCTTAAGCATCGTCTCAACCCCTGATATCCTATTCGCAACTGCTTGATTCTATTATTCTATAATCCTACTAGAATATCAAATCGCTGTCCAATACGTTCAGGAGCCTATTCGCCGCCGCCAAGCTGCAGGAGCGAAGAAGGAAGCGCGAATTGCCGGTTTCCCATCAGCAGCCTCGTCAGCTCCTCCCCGTCGTTTTCGCTTTGATTTTCCTTAATGACCGTAATTTCCTGGTGCAGCCGCTCCATCTGCTGATCCAGCTTGTTGGCGGAATCGGACGCTTGCTTCAGCTCCTCCAGCAGGCGGCCCGGCACGGACTGATCGTACTTGTAAAATATTTTATGCTCGAGGCTCGCCCAGAAGTCCATGGCTATTGTCCTGATTTGTATTTCTACGCATACGTTTTCTTTGCCGTCCGACATGACAACGGGCACTTCCGCCAGCAGATGCAGGCTTCGGTAGCCGTTCGGCTTAGGGTTCTGAATATAATCTTTTACTTCCAATATCTTGAGATCAAAATGATTGCTCAGCATGTCCCGGATGCGGTAAATGTCGGAGATGAACGAGCAGGTGATGCGCAAGCCCGCGATATCTTTAATGTTCGACTTGATGCTGTCCAGCGAAATGTCGAGCCCTTTGCGCGCCACTTTATTAATGATGCTTTCGATCGACTTGACTCTCGATTTCGTATGTTCGATCGGATTGTAATCGTGCAAAAAATGAAATTCTTCCTTCAAAATTTCGATCTTCGTTTCCAGCTCGTTCAATGCAAATTGATACATCATCATAAAACGGGTAACTTCCGTCTTCAGCTTCTTGAACTGCTCTACCTGGTAATGGCTAACTTGATGTCCGCTCATGGGCACTCTCCTTGCGTCATCCATTTGAGCCGATGGCCCGGAATCCGTCTATATTCATCATAGTACGAATTAAAGCGCCATTGCAAATGGGTAGAATAGATAAAAAAATATTGCCAAACGGTGACGGACTATGTAGAATCATCAAGGGCCATTTTGCGCCAACGAATCCAACCTAAAAGGGGTAATCCTATGAAAAGAGCAATCGGCGTACACGAACGGCCGCCGGCTGCGCAAAGCATCATGCTCAGCCTGCAGCATCTCTTCGCCATGTTCGGCTCGACGGTGCTGGTGCCGAATATTCTCGGCGTCGACCCGGCCATCTGCCTGCTGATGAACGGCATCGGCACCTTGTTCTACATCTTTATTACGAAAGGCAAGATCCCGGCCTATCTCGGCTCCAGCTTTGCCTTTCTCGGTCCCGCGGGCGCCGTCATCGGCGAGCAGGCGCTGGGCGGCAGCTACGCGGCAGCGCTGGGCGGCTTTATTGCGGCCGGCGTTATATTCACGGTCGTCGGCTTTCTCATCCAGCTCGTCGGCACCCGCTGGATCGACGTCGTCTTTCCTCCGGCGGCGATGGGCGCCATCGTCGCCATCATCGGACTGGAGCTTGTGCCGGTAGCGGCCCGCATGGCGGGATGGATCCCCTATCCGGAAGATCCGCCGACCTGGTCGATGGACCCGAAAGTCGTCCTGCTGTCTACGGCCACGCTCGCCGTTACGGTGCTCGGCTCCGTGCTGTTCCGCGGCTTTATGCGCATCATTCCGATATTGTTCGGCATTCTGTTCGGTTATGTGCTGGCATACTTTATGAAGCTGACCGACTTCAGCAAAGTCGGCGAAGCCGGCGTCATTCAAGCGCCGACCTTTACGCTGCCCGAGTTTCACTGGACCGCGATTATCGCCATCGCGCCCGTCGCGCTGGTCGTGATCGCCGAGCATATCGGCCACTTGATCGTAACGGGCAATATCGTGGGCAAAGACTTGTCCAAGGACCCCGGCTTGCACCGGTCGATGCTGGGCAACGGCATCTCGACGCTGGTTTCGGGATTTGTCGGCTCGACGCCCAACACGACCTACGGCGAAAATATCGGCGTGCTCGCCATTACGCGCGTCTACTCGACGTTCGTCATCGGAGGCGCCGCCGTCATCGCCATCGTCTTGTCCTTCCTTGGCAAGTTCTCGGCGCTGATCGCCGCCATTCCGGATCCGGTCATGGGCGGCGTGTCGCTGCTGCTGTTCGGCGTCATCGCGGCTTCCGGCTTCCGAATGCTCGTCGAATCGAAGGTCGACTACAGCAAGCCGACGAACCTGTTTCTGACGACGGTCGTGCTGATCGTCGGCCTGAGCGGCGTCAAGCTGACGCTCGGCGACGTTTCGTTCAGCGGCATGGCGCTGGCGACGATTGTCGGCATCGCGCTGAGCCTGCTGTTTAAAGCTCTCGAATTCCTGCGCATCTCCAACGACAACGAAGCATCCGGGCATTAAGGGGTGCAAAAAGTAAAGCTTTTGCTTACAAGGGCTGAAATGTCTGCACATTTGCAGGTGTTTCGGCCCTTTTGAGCGATTTGCCGCTTCCTTCACCCTGAAACGTTTTTTTTCCTTAACCGTATGGATAACATATGCTTCTTGCGCTTGAAATCATTTCAAGAGGAGGGACATCCATATGGATTTCGTATTTGGCTTCGGCATCCTTATATTTTTTATTTTGTTCGCTTTGTTTCTTCTCAATATCGCCACCAGCGTGTGGGCTTACCGCGACGCCAAACGGCTGGGCAAAAGCAACGAATTTGCCGTTCTCGTCCTGATCGGAACGCTCGTATTTCCGGTTGCGGGCCTCATCGTTTATTTGATCGTCCGCAACGATTGACGCGGCGGGAGCAGAAGCAATGGCAGCATCATATATTTGCGACAAGGAGGTAACGGCATGTTTCAAGAATGGAACGAACGGTTGGCCGAGCTGAAAAATAAACAGCGCCATCGGACGAACTGGAGCAAGCGGGAAACGGAATTGCAGCAGGAGCTGCAGCGGGCCGTCATCGTGCGCGACCGTTTGGAGGAGGAGCTTCGAAAAGAGGAGCGGGACGTGGAACGGTTGAACTCGCTTACGCTCGGAGCTTTGTTTTATGCCCTGATCGGCAAGAAGCGGGAGAAGCTGACGGAGGAAGAGGAGGAGGCGCTGCAAGCCCGCATCCGCTACGAAGAAGCGCGCGACAATGTCTCCGACCTGGAGGCGGAGCTGGCGGAAATCAAACGAAATCTGGCCGAGGTCCGCTACGTAGACTCCGATATCGACGCCGTCATGCGGGAGAAAAAGAGAGTGATCGAAAGCCATCTTCCCGCGCTCGCGGCCGAGCTGCAGTCGATCACCGATATGGAAACGGAAGCGGGGGCCGATCGCAAAGAGCTGCAGGAAGCCGTCGCCGCCGGGAAGGCCGTCCTGAGCGCGCTGGATCGCGCGGCCGAGAGGCTCGGCTCGGCGCAAAACTGGGGCACGTACGATATGCTGGGCGGCGGCATGATCGCGACATCTGTCAAGCACAGGCGCATCGACGAAGCCCGTTCCTCCATCCATACGGCCCAGAACAGGCTGCGGCGGTTTCAATCGGAGCTGAAGGATGTGCAAAAGGACGTCCGCATTCAGATCGACATTGGCGGCATGCTGACGTTTGCGGATTATTTTTTTGACGGCTTCATTACCGACTGGATCGTGCAAGGCAAAATTAAAGAATCTTTGGGGCAAGTCCGCGACAAGCGGTCGAAGATCAGGCGGATCGTATCGGGACTGGAAACGGAGCTTCGCCGTACGGAGTCGGAGCTGGCCGAGCTCGCCCGCAGAAGAACGCAGCTGATCGAAACCGCTACTTGAGAACGAGGCGGCGAGGATAGAACGGGAGCCCGCTTCACACACTATGTCCTGACTATCTCAAAGGCAGGAGGTTCGGGCATGGGCAATGATCTGCAGCTACAAGGCAAGACCGCTTTAATAACGGGGGCAGGCTCGGGCATCGGCCGCGCCGCCGCGCTGCTGCTCGCCCGCCATGGCGCGCGCGTCGGGCTGATCGACCTGATCGACAAGCGCAGCCGGGAGGTCGAGCGGCAAATCGCGTCGGAAGGCGGCGAGGCGCTGTTCTTTGATACGGACGTCTCCGATCCGGCCCGGATGGAAGCCGCTTTCCGTTCGGCAGCGGAAAGCTTCGGCTCCGTCGATATCGTATTCGCCAATGCGGGCATCAACGGCACGCTGGCCCCCATCGAGGACTTGAAGCCGGAAGACTGGGACCGCACGCTTCACGTCAATTTGCGGGGAACGTATCTCGCCGTCAAATACGCCGTGCCCCACATGAAGCGGAACGGCGGCAGCATCGTCATTACAAGCTCCATTAACGGGAGCCGCAAATTTCACGGCTTCGGCATGTCCGCTTACAGCGCATCCAAAGCGGGGCAAATCGCCTTCGCCAAGATGGCGGCGCTCGAGCTGGCCGGCTTCGGCATCCGGGTCAACGTCATCTGCCCGGGTTCCATCGAAACGAATATCGGCGAAAATACGCACAGCACGCCGGAGCTGGACAAGATCCGCATCCCCATCGAATATCCCGAAGGCAGCCAGCCGCTGGAGCATGCTCCCGGCCAGCCGGAGCAGGTGGCGGATCTCGTTCTTTTCCTTGCGTCGGACCGGTCCCGCCACATTTCCGGAAGCGAAATTTATATCGACGGAGCGGAGTCGCTCCTGTAGCGAAAGCTTCGCGCCGTTTGCAGGCGTGACATCTTAGCGCATGTCTTGATGCGGGATGCTTTGGAAGCGGAAGCACTTGGAAATTAGTCGAAAATGACGGCGTGGGAACAAGTTCGGGTCAAACCCAGTACCGCGGCACGTATCATTGCGGCTAGCTTCCGCTCATCCCTCTGCCATATGTGGACGATATTTCGGGCTGTATTGAACTTTGCTTTGTGCAGAACGATCTGTCGCCCATGCCGGGCGCACCACGCAAAAACCGACCGTGCTGACGGTCGGTTTTTGGAAACTATATTGTACGTTAACCAGTGACGTTTACACTGTGTTCCATAGGTGGAAATAAAGAAACAGCGGTTTGCTTTTGAAATTCATATAGAGATACAGGAGTATTGGCAGAAAGGTTACCAGCGCATTGGGTCAAAAAGGTTCATCATCACTTGTTGACTATATATTTTAGTATTTCAATATTTACCCTCATGAATGGTACAGATACGGGCAGTAGCAAAAAGCTATAGATCGTACCCCATAATAAAGTATCTTCAATAACTATAGTTTCAAAACCTTCTCTAACTATATACTCACCTAATATCGCCCCTATTGTTCCACTAAAAAGCGAGATGAAGATTGCGGTGTATAAACTAATCAACCATTTTTTTCTGTTCGTAATATCTTTCTTTAGATATAGTAAATGAGCAAGTATTGATGACGTTAACCTGAATCCGTGACGCCTCCCCGGTTCATAGCTTAAAAGCGCTGGAAATTGAAC
>CALAWP010000004.1 GCA_937895345.1 uncultured Paenibacillus sp.
TCGAACAACATCGATTGTTCGACATTTTATTTTTTTCTGTTCAAATTTCTTTAAATTGCCAAACCCGTCCCCCCATTAACTTTTACTTCGCATCCATCGCGTGTAGAATTAGGTTCAAGCCAAACGTTTAACAACAAGAGGAGGGAAATTAACGATGAGCACGGATGTTCTGGACATCGTGCCGGTTATCGAGGATTCGCAACCTTGCACGGACGACGAAATCGTCCATATGTTCCTGGAGACTTGCACCGGGTCCCGATATACATACCGCAATTACCAACGGGCGATTCAGCTGTTCAAGTCGTTTCTCGGCGGCAAACGGCTGGACGAAGCTACGTGGCGGGACCTGGAAATTTACAAGAACGGCCTGATCCAAGGGCGCTACAGCAAACAAAACAAACCTCAATCTCCCGCGACCGTAGCCAGTCTGATCGCCCCTCTCAGATCCCTGTACAAATGGGGGAGCAACCCGGACATCGCGATCTTTCAACATAATCCTACCTCCAGCGTCCGAACTCCTAAAGTGACGGTTACGAGCCGGAATCATTACTTGACCAAAAACGAAGTGCTTCGCCTGCTGGATCAGCTGCGGATGCAGGGGATGCGCGATTATTTGATCGGTCTGACCTTATTGCTGCTCGGATTAAGGGTTTCCGAAGCCGCCGCCTTACGTTGGGACGAATTTCATACCGATCCTTATGAAACGATGATATGGGCGACGGTCAGCAAAGGAAAAGGCGGAAAGCCCCGCGAAGTGAAAGTGCCGGATTCGCTGTGGCAAACGTTGAACGAATACCGCCGCATCATTCGTCCTTCCCAAACGGACCGAGTGTTTCCGTTAACGACAAGGCAAATCGAGCGCATCATTCAAACCGCCCGCGACAAGTGCCAAATCGACAAAAAAGTAACGCCGCATTGGCTGAGGCATACAAACGCTACGCTTGCCCTGCTTCACGGCGCGTCATTGCAGCAGGTTCAGGACAATTTGGGCCATTCCCAAATTAATACGACTCAGCGGTATTTGCATACGGTGGAGCAAATGAACAAGGCCGCCCCCGATTATGTCGAGGACAGCCTGAAGGATCATATCGCCGCTTACCGTTCCCGTGCGAAGACGATGAACCCAAGCCGTCGTCCGGTCATCGAGTAAGCTTCCTCGGCGTACAAGCGTAGCCGGCTGACGCGATCCTTTGAAGGGACCCCTTACGTTTCGCGGTTGACCTAAAGCTCGTTAGGGTGAACCTTATACTTTTTTCATTTTATCGCGAAATTCGTTTGCCTTCCAAGCCTCCATATTCAGTTCGTTGTTTAAAGCTGCGGCGGCAAACGCCCCCATGGAAGCGGCGGCAATGGCCTGATACCGCTGCGAGGCGGCGTCTCCGGCGCTGTATACGCCCGGAACGTTCGTCTTGCCAAACTCGTCGGTGACGACCGTCCCTCTCTCCGAGACCTGACATCCGATCGCTTGCGGCAAGTCCGATCCCGGTACCAGCTCCGGCTTGAAAAAGATTCCCGTGCACGGCAGCGACGTTCCGTCTTCAAGCACCACCTGCCGTGCCATCCCGTCGTTCGATTCGATGGAACGAATAGGCGAATCGTATAACGGCACTTGATGCCTGCGAAGCTCCTCTCGCTCGGCCTCCGTCAGCCCGTCGGGACCGTTCGTACAGACGACAAACCGTTTCGTCCAGCCGGAGATAAGCGGAGCGAAGTGCATAAGCTCGGCCCCATTGTTAATAATAACAAGCGGCTCGTCCCTTAATTCCCATCCGTCGCAATACGGACAGACGAAGGCGCTTTTCCCGTACACTTCGGCCAATCCCGGTATGTCCAGCGGACGATCCTTCATGCCGACGGCGAACAGCAGCTTGCGGCCGGCAAAGCTTTGGCCTTGCGCCGTCTTCAGAAGAAAACGGCCGTCCGAACCGTCCACCGATTCTACCGTATCCTCCGCCAAATAAACGGACGGATAAGCGCTCAGCTGCTCCTTCGCGATTCGCCGAAACTCTTTAGGGCTGATGCCGTCGCGCGTCAGAAACCCATGACTTTCCCGAGTGACGGCATTGCGGGGCCGCCCTTCATCGATAACCGCCACCCGCTTTCTTGCGCGTCCCAGCGTGAGCGCGGCGCTTAAGCCGGCCGGTCCTCCGCCAATTACGACTACGTCGAACAGCTGATTTTTTTCCATATTCCAACCTCCATCAAATGATATAGACCCCCGGCCCCTTATGCCCTTCAATCCCTTAGGCGGCCATTGCCGTTCACAGGGGGGAGCCGTTCAACTCCTGTCGTCTCTGCTGTACATATTCTGGCTTTGCAACCGAACCAGTACTTTGCCGAAGCGTCCTCCCTGCCGGATCGTGACCCGGTCCGACGGATAGTGGGTATCCAAATGACCGGAGACGATGCCGCGAATGCGCTCGTCCGAAGGCAAGCCGCATAATTTCAACAGCTGGATCGCCTCCGCGAACGCCTCCTCTCTCGATACCGTCTTCGTCTTCGATTCCCTGCTGATCAGCGATTGATACGCATATCCTTTAAGAAATAGCAAATGAAGCAAATAAGCCATCTCCGAATGCGCGGCATTCCGGGGGCGGCCGGCGACAAGCGGCCACAGCTCATCGACCAGACTGTGCTCGCTGGGCCCTGCCGGCAAGCTCATATAACAAAATTCACGGGCGCAGCTCAGCACCCTCTCCACGCTTTCCCAATCGGCCAGAACGGGACACATGGATACAAATACGAGGTCAAAAGCTCGCTCCCAACCATTGGCCGAAATATCGATCTCCTCAAAAGGCTGGGTTACCATATTCACGGCACCGTTTGCGATGCCCGAGACATTGCTTTTCATCAGCTCGACCAGCGGACGAGACGGCTCTACGGCCGTCACTTCGGCTCCCCTCTCGGCAAACGGGACGGTAAAGCCGCCCGAAGCCGCACCGATGTCCAATACGGACTTTCCATCTAAGACGACCCCTTGGTCCTCCAGCCAATTCATAATTCGTCTGGCTCTTTGTCTGCCTTCTTCGCTAAAAACTTCCTTGTTGAACGCTTCCGCCTTATGGTCAAAGGAGTGCGCCGGATCAATTCCGGCTTTTTTCATTTTGTTCGCTCCCGCATGCGGATCCTCCTTCCATGCTTTTTCCCATACTGCGGCATCAAACAGCTCATTCGGCATCTTCATCAACTCCTTTACAAAGACTTTAAAGACTCATTATATCTGTAATAAGGTTAAAAAAATGGGGCTTCACATCGAAATACGAACGTCTCTGACCAGCTCGGACATTTTTTTCTTTCTCAAGTAAGTCTCCATTTCTTCCTCTGCCGCCAGCATGACCTGCTGAATCCGGCATTCCGGTCCGTGGTTGAAGTCGCATTCAAACAATGAGGTCTTGCCTTCAATCGCATGAATGATATCAAGAAATGAAATGTCCTCCCCGTTCCGCTTTAACCGATACCCGCCATTGGCACCCGATGCGGATTCGATCATCCCTGCCTTAACCAGACTGGTCAATATTTTGGACAAATAGGTGGGGGAGACCCCCTGCCGTTCCGCCAATTGCTGCACACCGATGCGCTTATCCGGAGCAGCCGCGACAAGAAATAACATCGTGTGAAGAGCGTAGTTGGTCGCTTTGGAGAACTTCACTTGCTTTAATCACCTCCATTACAGACTTAATATATCTATAATAACTGTAATTTAAACATTCGTCAATAGACATAAACGAATCCTGGCAACAACAAAACCCGTGAAAAGCCCTGTAAAATCCAGGTTTTTCACGGGTTTTGGACAGCCTTCATAAGGTTTCCCGGCAACTGCCCAATATGACTT
Organism: uncultured Paenibacillus sp.; assembly: GCA_937895345.1. GTDB lineage: Bacteria > Bacillota > Bacilli > Paenibacillales > Paenibacillaceae > Pristimantibacillus. Next base: position 3,833 of record CALAWP010000004.1, read on the forward strand.
GGCTTATTCGGGCAAATCCGGGTTTTCGGCAAAATGCTTGAGCATGACGATCGGATCGGAGCTCGACGGGTTGACGATCGTGACCCCTTCCCGCGCGCTCGGCTCCGTCACGAAAAATTCGTCGTTGGTCAATTGGCCGTACCGAATGGAGGACGGCGTCTCGATATCCCACGAGCCGAGCTTTCCGTGCCCTTGAAGCATATACAGGCCGTAGGCGGCATTGTCGCGAATCGTCACCGCTCTTCCCGGAAAGACGGTGAGGCGCTTGGCGGACACTTTTTTGCTCTTGTAGCAGATCCACTCTTCCACGTAACCTTCGGCCTGCATCTCTTCAAGCGGACGAACAGGCTTGGGGGCCATGAAGAACCGCTGGTAAAAATCCGGATCGACGTTGCGTTCCCAATCGAGAATGTCGATCAGGTAATCGTAATTGCCGACCTCCTCCGGCGGGGTGTCCTTCCACAGCAGCTCCTCGGG
>CALAWP010000005.1 GCA_937895345.1 uncultured Paenibacillus sp.
TGCCCGGTCCGGCGAAGACCGTTGTTTCGATTTAATTCGCGTATTTGTCCCAGCGGCGATCGCCCGGCAGCGGACACGCCTTTGCCTTCAGCTTGGCGCTGATGCGGACGTAACAGCCGCATACCAGGCAAGTTTCTCCATCCTGAAGCTTCGGGCAACCGGCGCAAGCGGCAATCCGGCTGCGGTATACGCTGTCCGGCACGCACACGTCCGGCGAGTGGAACATCGCCGCTTCCAGCATCCGGTCGATGTCGGCGCTTGCGGGGCGGAGTCCGCCGCGGCAGCCTTTGCAGCCGCGGCGTTCCTCATCCACAATCGCCTCTAAGCGCGCGCTCATCTCTGCGCCTCTTCCCGATTAAGAGACGAGCTCGAGCACCGTCACGGACATCGGCGACAGCTTGACGCGCAATTCTCCGCCTTCTACCGTAAATCCGGCGAACGGCTGAGGCTTCACGTTGTCCGGCTGCTCAAACGTGTTGTGAGCGTCCATCGCGCTTGCCGTCAGCTCCGTCCCCGTTATCTTGACGTTTGCTCCGGCCAATCCGCGAAGCTCGATTACCGTTTCCGCTGCCGCATCCGGGTTGGTGTTGCAAAGGCTGATATGAATTCGGCCTTCCGCGTCTCTGGAAGCCGACGCCGACACTTGCGGAATGCTTTCGCCGTCATGGGAGTACTCGACGCTCGTCAGCTTCAGATCCAGCAGCTCGGCGTCATGATGCACCTTGTACATATCGAAGACATGATACGTAGGGGTCAGAATCATGCGCTCGCCTTCGGTCAATATGACGGATTGCAGCACGTTGATCACTTGCGCGATATTGGTCATTTTGACGCGGTCGCTGTGATTGTGGAAAATATGGAAGTTGAGGCCCGCCACCAGCGCGTCGCGAATCGTATTTTGCTGATACAGGAAACCTGGATTCGTGCCCGGCTCCACGTTGTACCAAGTGCCCCACTCGTCCACCACCAGACCGACGCGCTTCTGTGGATCGTACTGGTCCATAATGGCGGAATGACGGGTAATCAGTTCATCCATCCAAAGCGTCTTCTTCAGCGTAGAGAACCATTCTTTCTCGCCGAAGCCTGTGGCGGCCCCTTTGTCATGCCAGTTGCCCGTCGGAATGGTGTAATAATGCAACGACAGCGAATCCATGAACCGGTGCGCTTCGCGCATCAGCACTTCCGTCCAGCGGTAATCGTCGACATTAGGTCCGCAAGCGATCTTATGGATGCGGTTGTCGCCGTAATTGCGCACGTACGTCTGATAACGTCTGTACAGGTCGGCGTAATATTCCGGCCTCATATTGCCGCCGCAGCCCCAATTCTCGTTGCCGACGCCGAAATAAGTCAGCTTCCACGGCTTCTCGCGTCCGTTCTGCTTACGCAGCTCGGCCATCGGAGATACGCCGTCGAAGGTCATATATTCGACCCATTCGGACATCTCCTGAACGGTGCCGCTGCCGACGTTGCCGCAAATAATCGGCTCGCACTCCAGCATTTCGCAAAGCATCATAAATTCGTGCGTGCCGAAATGATTGTTCTCCACCACGCCGCCCCAGTGCGTGTTAATCATCCGTTTGCGCTGCTCCTTCGGTCCGATGCCGTCTTTCCAATGGTATTCGTCCGCAAAGCAGCCGCCCGGCCAGCGAAGGCCAGGAATCCGGATTTGTTTCAGTGCCTGCACGACATCGTTGCGGATGCCGTTTGTATTCGGGATCGGAGAATCTTCTCCGACCCAGATGCCCTCGTAAATGCAGCGCCCAAGGTGCTCGGAAAAGTGAGAATAAATGTTTTTGTTAATTGTACCAATCTTCACGTCAGCGTTCAAAATCGCTTTGTTGCTCAATTTTCCGCCTTCTTTCTATAATGAAATAGTATATTTGACGATTTCTCGCCAAGAATTAATAAAAACATTAATTAAAATTATGTATTTATTAATCCTATACCCATCATAAAGCCAAGCGGTCTTTTTTGCAACCCCTTCCAAACGATTTTCGTCCTAATTTTGCGCCTGCCCGAGAAAATGATTGCAATCCGGCGCGGGCAAGCTTATCTTCAAAGGAGATTCCATTTCTGGTGAAACGAGGAGGATGCGAGGATGAACGTTATGCCATTGCAACAAAGGGGCATCGGCGCCAGCCGAATCGTGCTCGGATGTATGGGGCTGGGCGGCGATTGGAGCCATGCGCCGTACGGCGCCGAGCATGTCCGGCAGGCCGAAGCGGCCGTCGAAGCCGCGCTGTCTATCGGCATTACGATGTACGATCATGCGGATATTTATACAAGGGGAAAAGCGGAGCAAGTATTCGGCCAGGTGCTGAAAGGACAACCGGGCTTGCGCGAACGGCTGGTCATTCAATCCAAATGCGGCATTCAGCTGGAGGAGCCGGGCAAGCCGCCGAGGTTCAACTTTTCCAAAGCCCATATCTTGAGCTCGGTGGACGGAACGCTGGAAAGGCTGGGCATTGATTATTTGGACATCTTGCTGCTGCATCGTCCCGATCCGCTGATGGAGCCCGACGAAATTGCCGAGGCGTTCGCCGTATTGAAGCAAAGCGGCAAGGTGCGCCACTTCGGCGTGTCCAATATGAACAGCGGACAAATCCGATTTTTGCAGCGCGCGCTGCCCGATCCGCTCGTGGTGAACCAGCTGGAAATGAGTCTCGCGCGGCATGACTGGATCGATCAAGGCGTGTACGTCAATCAGAAAAAAGGCGTGTCGGTTCATTTTGAAGAAGGCTTGATGGAATATATGCAAATGGAAAACATTCAAATTCAAGCATGGGGACCGCTTGCGCAGGGGCGTTTCTCGGGCAAGCCGAGAGAAGACGCGACGGAAGCCGAACGATATGCCGCCGAGCTTGTTCTGAAGCTTGCCAACGAGCGGGACACGACGCCGGAGGCGATCGTGCTGGCGTGGCTGATGAGGCATCCGGCCCGCATTCAGCCCGTTATCGGCACCGTTAATCCGGAGCGCATATTGGCTTGCCGGGATGCCGAGCGTCAAAGCGGGCTGATGTCGCGGGACGAATGGTGGCTTCTCTATTCGGCCGCCAGAGGCGACAAAAGAAGCTGACGCGTTGGATTAATATTTTTTTATCCAATTCTCATAATGTTCCTTCTTCCCTCATCATTGCTGCCCGCTCGCTCTCATTCGGCCAAAACCGCGTTTGAGGCTTGTGTTATAGTAAACGACAGCAGAACATCCAAGAGAGGGAATGATGACAGCATGAGAAGCAGCCTGTTGAAACGAATCGCACAAATCGGCGTATGCGGCGCGATCGCCTGGTCGGCCGTCACATTCGGAGGAGCTGCCGGCAAAGCCGAAGCCGCGACGGCCCAATCGCTTGCCTTGATCGAAACCGGCAAAGACTACATAGGAGTGCCTTATTTATACGGCGCACCGGCCGGCGCCACTTACGCCTTCGATTGTTCGTCCTTTACGCAATATATATTCAAAGCGTTCGACGTGGAGCTTCCGCGCACCTCGTCCGCCCAGGCCAAAGCAGGAGAAAAGGTGAGCAAGGCGTACTTGAGCGTCGGCGATCTTGTGTTTTTCAACACGAACGGCAAATCGATCAGCCACGTCGCCATTTACGCGGGCAACAACAAAATGATTCACAGCTCCAGCAGCAAAGGCGTTACGGTGTCCGACATGAATTCAAGCTATTGGAAAAGCAAATACGTAACCGCGCGGCGGGTGCTTTAATCGGCTTGAACGACGGGCCGCACCTCATGGAGCCCGGGAGACGGCAGCGGGATCTTCAGCCAGCCGTCCCCCGGGCCTTCCTCATATCGGCTGTCCTTTCGTTTGCACGCTATCCCTTCCAGCCCGGCCCGCTCCGCCAGCCGGCACATCTTCCGTCCTTCGCGCTCTGCGTAGCCGAGCACCTTAAAATGGGCGTTATCGTCCAAGATGCGGCGAAGCAGCATTTTGCGGAACGCCAACGGCTTGTCCCGAAGATCGATATTATTGTATCGCAGCATATCGAATACGAAATACGTAACGGGGAATTCCTTTTTACCGTCGAGGATTTGCGAAAATCTGGTCATTCTGTACCGCCTTTGCAGCGTATCGAATTCGGCCCTTCCCGTGGCCGGATTCACATAGGCGACCTCGCCGTCCAGCACCGCGTCGACAGGCTTTCGCAAAGGAACGCGATGCAGCTCGGGATATTGCCTCGTCACATCGTAGCCGTGCCGCGACAGCAGCCTCGTCCGTCCGCCCTCGACCGTCAGCAGCAGACGGTGCCCGTCGATTAACGGTTCGTACAAGTAGCGGCCGTCGTCGAACGGCTCGGCCCGTTCCGCAAACAACATCGGCTTCATCAGCATAATCGTCCCTCCCCCCATTCCATCATACCATGGCATTATTCATTCATTTCGCGGTAATTTCAGGTGCGTTTAGCGAATAATACTTTCCTTGGCGATGCATAATAGGCTCAGAAGGAGGCTGATTATGATGGCAAACAACCGAAACTCTAACCAGCTGGTCGTGCCGCAAGCCCGCACCGCTCTCGAGCAAATGAAATTCGAAGTCGCCCAAGAGCTCGGCATCCAACTTCCGCAGGACGGATACTACGGCAATATGACGACTCGGGATATGGGTTCCATCGGCGGATATATTACCCGCCGCTTAGTCCAAATGGCCGAACAGCAGCTTGCCGGACGCCGTTAATGCAGAGCTGAAACAAGAGAGCGCACCATGCGCTCTCTTTTTATTTGTCCTTCCCTTTGCCTGCAAAAATCGGTAAAATGGGATAGAGTTGTTCCCAATCAGCCAAGCCTACATAGCGATTATAGGAAAGAAAGGATAATCAGATATGATCATTCAACCGAAAACCCGCGGATTTATTTGCACGACGGCTCACCCGGAGGGCTGCGCGCTTCAGGTCAAGCGTCAAATCGATTACGTCAAAAGCCAGCCGGCCGTAAAAGGTCCGCGCAACGTTCTGGTCGTCGGCGCTTCGACCGGCTACGGGCTCGCCTCGCGCATCGTCTCCGCCTTCGGCGCCGGCGCCAACACGATCGGCGTCTATTTCGACAAAGCCGCCGAAGGCGCCCGGACGGCTACCGCCGGCTGGTACAACTCGGCGGCCTTCGAAGCCGCCGCCGCCGAAGCGGGCGTGAAATCGTACAGCATCGTGGGCGACGCGTTTTCCGACGAAATCAAAGCGAAGACGATCGAGCTGATCCGTTCGGAGCTGGGCCAAGTCGACCTCGTCGTTTACAGCGTTGCGTCTCCGCGCCGCATTCATCCGAAGACCGGCGAAGTGTTCTCCTCCGTCATCAAGCCGCTTGGAGAAACGTATACGAACAAAACGGTCAACTTCCATACGGGAGAAGTAACGACCGCTTCCATCGAGCCGGCGACGGAAGACGAGCTCCGTCAGACGATCGCCGTCATGGGCGGCGAGGACTGGCAAATGTGGATCGACGAGCTGCGCGCCGCGGGCGTGCTGGCGGACGGCGCAACGACGGTGGCGTACTCCTATATCGGACCGGAAATTACGCATGCCGTATACCGCGAAGGTACGATCGGCGCCGCCAAAAACGATCTCGAAGCGACGGCGCACCGGCTGAACGAGCAGCTTGGCGCGGCATCGGGTGGCCGCGCATTCGTTTCCGTCAACAAAGCGCTCGTAACCCAATCCAGCTCCGCGATCCCGGTCGTGCCGCTCTATATTTCCGTCCTGTATAAGGTGATGAAGGAAAAAGGGCTGCACGAAGGCTGCATCGAGCAAATGTACCGCCTGTTCGCGACAAGATTGTACGGGGAAGGCGCGACTCCGGTAGACGAGAAAGGGCTTATCCGCGTAGACGATTGGGAGATGAAACCCGACATTCAGGCGGAAGTCGAGAAACTGTGGGCGGAGCTGACGTCGGACAACGTATACGAGTTGTCCGATCTGGAAGGTTATCGCCGCGAGTTTTTCCAATTGTTCGGATTTGAGACGGAAGGTGTCGATTATGAAGCCGAAACCGATCCGAACGTGGCGATTCCGAACTTGAAATAAATTGAAAAGGACAGCCGCCGCCGGCTGTCCTTTGTTTTTTGCGCGTGCCGCCATCATTTGGTATGATGATGACAATACGGACGATTTACGTTAACGGAGGAGCTTTTATGCCCAATATCAAAATATTTGCCGGTTCGTCGAACCGCCCGCTCGCCCGCAAGCTGTGCGAGCAGTTGAACGTCCCGCTGGGGCAGTTGACGATTTCCCGCTTGCAAAGCGGCGAAATTCACGCCTCCTACGACGAGTCGCTGCGCAACTGCGACGTGTTTCTCGTTCAATCCCTGTCGCATCCCGTCAACGAGCATCTCGTCGAGCTGCTCGTCCTGGTCGATGCCGCCAAGAGGGCGTCGGCCCGCACTATCAATATCGTCATGCCTTATTACGGCTATGCCCGCCAAGAGCGCAAATCGGCGCCTCGCGAGCCGATTTCGGCCAAGATGGTCGCCGATATATTGACGACGGTCGGCGCGAACCGGATCATCACCGTCGATTTGCACGCCGACCCGATTCAAGGCTTTTTCGAAATTCCGGTCGATCATTTGACGGCTCTCGATACGATCATCGACTATTTGCGGAGCAAAAACATTCCTAACCCCGTCGTCGTCTCCCCCGACGCCGGCCGGGCGACGACCGCCGAGAAGCTTGCGGGCCTGATTGACTGCCCGTTTGCGATCATGATCAAAAACAGGCCGGCGCACAACCAGTCGGAAATTACCCATATTATCGGCGAAGTCGAAGGGATGACGCCGATCATTATCGAGGATTTGATCGATACGGGCAGCACGATCGTCAACGTCGTCGAAGCCTTGAAGAAAAAAGGCGCCTTTGACGCCTACATCTGCGCGACGCACGGCGTATTTTCGGCCAATGCGGTCGAAAAGCTGTCGCATCCGAACATTAAGGAAGTCGTCATTACGGATACGATCGCGCTTGAGAAGGAGCATTCCGACAAATTTGTCGTGCTTCCGATGTCGCCGCTGATCGGAACGGCCATTCGTATCATTACGAGCGGCGGCTCGATCGCGACGCTGTTTAAATCTTAGCCGCCGTATCGGACAAGTCGAGCCAAGCCAGCTCTTCCTTCGTCAGCTTGATTCGTGCCCCTTCGTCGCAGGAATGAAGCTCCTCCGCCGTCTGGGCGCCGATAAGCGCGCACGTCGGAAACGGCTGATTCAGCACATAGGCCAAAGCAATTTGAATCGCGCTTGCCCCTTTTTGCTCGCCCAGCCGCTTCGCCCGGTCCAGCCGCTCCCAGTTGGCGTCGTTGTAAAACACGCGCACCAGATCCGCGTTGTCTCTAACCTCGGGCGAGAAGCGGCCGGTGAAGAAACCTCTCGCTTGCGACGACCACGACAGCAGCGGGAACCCTTCCCGTTCGTGCCAAGCGCATGTTTCCTCGTCGGCGGACACGCAGCCTTTCCAGAACGGCTCGTTGGGCTTGGCCAGACTCAGGTTCGGACTGCTGAACGTGAAGCCGGTCAGCCCGTTAGCCGCCGCATATTCGTTCGCTTCCTGAATGCGCTGCCACGTCCAGTTGGAGACGCCGATCGCTCCGATGCTGCCTGCCCGGATGTGCTCGTTAAGCGCCTCGACGATGACGCCGGCCGGCGTTGCCGGATCATCCCGATGAAGCGCGTACATGTCGATATAATCGGTGCCCAGCCTTTGCAAGCTTTGCGACAGATCGGAGGCGATCGCCTCCGGATGGACCCGCGGACCGTTCTGATCGTGATGGGCGCCCTTCGTCAAAATAACGAGCCGGTCCCGATTGCCGCGTTCCTTCATGTATCGTCCGATCACTTCCTCGCTCTGTCCGCCGCAATAAATATGGGCCGTATCGAGCGCGTTGCCGCCGATCGAAAGAAACGCGTCCAAGTTGGCCGCCGCCTTCTCGTAACGGTCATGAAAAAAATAATCCGTCCCTTTCACCAGCCGGGATACCGGCTTGTCGCAGCCCTTGACCTGAATATATTCCATTGCTCCATAACCCCTCTCTGTTCCCATGATCCGCCAGTGTCTTCCCTGTTCTCGAATAACCGGCCGATATTTCTTCAAATTGCGTTGGCGTCCGCAGCGGTGCTACAGCACAACTCTCGTCCGCGTTTCCGCCGATTGCAGGCAAGCGTCGATCGCTCTCATGTTGTTCACGGCATCCTGCGGGCTGAATCGGAGAGGCTCTTCGCCGGTCACCGCCCTCGCAAGCGCGTCCGCCTGCGCGGAATAAGCGTTGACGTCCGGAACCTCCACGGTACGGCGCTCGCCGCGGGCGTGCACATAGAAATTGCCGCTGCCGGGGTCCGGAGTGATGAAGGCGGATGGAACCTCGATGACGCCGTCGGAGCCGAGCACCTCGAGCGGATTGCGGAAAGCCGACCACATGCCGCAATCAAACGTCAGCGACACGCCTCCCTCGAACTCGAGCAGGCCGGACGCCATCATATCGACGTTGTCATGCTCCTGCGAAAATTGCGCCTGCACCGTAACCGCTTCCGGCTCCTTGCCCAGCAGCAGCCTTGCCGCGCTGATCGGATAGCAGCCGACGTCGTAAATGGAGCCGCCGCCCCAGGCTTTGCGGAAGCGGACATTGCCGGCAGCCTTGGCGTTGTTGAACGTAAACGCGCTGCGGATGCCCCTCACCTCGCCGATTTCGCCGGACGCGATAATGTCGCGGATCTTGTCGTAGCGGGGATGGCAGCGGTACATAAACGCCTCGGCCATCGTGACGCCCGCTTTCGCGCAAGCTTCCGCCATTTCCTCCGCCTCGCGGGCGTTCAGGGCAAGCGGCTTCTCGCACAAAATATGCTTGCCCGCCTCCGCCGCCCGTATCGTCCACTCCCGATGCAAATGATTCGGCAGCGGGATGTAGACGACGTCGATGGACGGGTCCTCCAGCAGCTCTTCATAGCTGCCGTATACCGTCGGAATATCCAGCTGCTCGGCCGTTTCCTTCGCTTTGCCGTAGTCGCGGCTGGCGATGGCCGCCACCTCGTTCAGTTCGGAACCTTTCACTCCGGGAATGACCGCACGCTTGGCGATATTTGCGGCTCCCATAATGCCCCATTTCAATTTTCCGTTTGCCACGCTACTCAACTCCATCATCAGGATATAATACTATATTGTGATTATAGTTCGACTGATTTAAAATGAAAATGACATTATTTTGAGACTATATATAACAATATTGTCCTCGGGAGTAGATGTTGAATGAACCGCCAAAGCATGCTTCTGACATTGCCTCACTGCCCCTACTTTTGCTTTCCGGAATCGGTCGGCCATTACGTCCGGCACGCCGGACACGACGTTTCCCGCAAAGCGAATGCGCTGAACAACTTCAACATCCATTACGTCGTATCCGGCAAAGGGCATGTCGAGATCGACGGCGAGGCGCATGAGCTCGGTCCCGGCGACGCGGTACTGTATTTCCCTCTTCAGAGGCAGCGCTACTACAGCAGCGGCGACGACCCGTGGGACGTTCGCTGGGTCCACTTTTACGGAGACGGGCTGCAGGAATATATGATCCGCCGGGGCATGCACCGAAGCCAGCTATGGTCGCTCCGGCCGTCCGCCGAGTGGGAGCAGGCGCACGAAAAGCTGCTTGCCGAAGCGGAAGCTTGGCGCATGCTGCGCCCGCACCGCCTGTCGGCGCTGACCTATTCCTTGCTCGCCATTTTCGCGGAACAAGCGGTTCCTTGGACCGGCAATCCGTCCTCCGCCGCGGCCGGCCGCATACGGGAGCTGCTGCCCCTCATGCAGGCGGAGGCGGTTCAGCCGTTCTCCCTGGACAGATGGGCGAAGCTGGCCGGCGTCAGCACGCATCATTTTTGCAAGCTGTTCCGCCGGACGATGGAAATGACGCCGATGGATTTCGTTACCCGCTGCCGCCTGCAAACGGCAAAGCAATGGCTGCTGGAAAGGCGTTCCGACACGATCGGCCGAATCGCCGCGGAAGCGGGCTACCCGAGCGTCAGTTATTTTAATAAACGGTTTATGGAGCACGAGGGGATGACGCCGACGGAATACAGGCAGTTGTTCGGCAAAGCGGCCGACGGGGAGAATTAGAGAGGACAGTCGGGAGAAATAAGCCGGCCAAACGCCGACGGAGCCGGCCGGCTCCGGGCTTAGTCGCGCCGCTCCGGATATTTCTCCCGCAAAAACGCGACCGATTGCGCGATCATCCGCTTCAGCACATCCAGGTCGATGTCCGCCGCCTTGCTGACATAAACGCAGGCCGCACCCGTCGTATGCTTGCCCAATTGCCGAAGCAGCTCGTCCCGTCCGGGATCTCCGGGAGCAAAGTAAAGGCTGATCTTGGCTTTCCGGGGCGAAAGCCGACCAGCGGCGCGTCGCCTTCGTGGCCGGACGCATACCGGTAATGATACGAGCCGAAGCCGATAATGCTCGTCCCCCACATCTTCGGCTCGTACCCCGTCGTTTCTTCAAACAGCGCAAGCAGCCGGTAGGCGTCCTCCTTCTTGCGGGCGTTGTCGATGTCCTCGATAAAGGCGATGACGCTTTCGTCCGTTTCTTTCGTTTTTTGCTCGTATGCCATCGGAATACCTCCTGTTCGCTTCGGCTGCGCAGGCCGCAGCAGCCGTCTGCAGAAAGTATTATACCATCAAGTGCGCGCCTTTCGTTGAAAGAACGACAGCTTCTTCTTTTCCCTATGCTTGTCCGCCGTTTTGTCCGCTTTGGGGCTTGCGGAGCGGCCGGCCCTGTCGCGTTCGGCATGGAACGACTTCAGCAAGCCGATCGTCATGACGATCAGAATGAGACCGAGCGGCAAAGCGCTGACGATAATCGCGGTCTGAAAGCCCGGAAGTCCTCCCGACGCCAGCAATACGGCCGCTGAGGCCGATAGGATAATTCCCCAAATAAATATGACGGCGGTGGACGGCTGCAGGCTTCCGTTCGTCGTTTGCATGCCCAGAACAAACGTTGCGGAATCCGCCGACGTAATAAAAAACATCGCAATCAAAAATAACGTTACGATCGTAAGCAGCAGCGTGAGAGGCAAGTGCTCGTAGACATAGAACAACGCCGTCTCCAGGCTTTGCCCCGAGACATTCAGGCCAAGGTTGTATTCCATATGGATGGCCGTGCCGCCAAAGACGGCAAACCATATTGCGCAGACAACAGTTGGAATAATCAGAACCGCGACGACAAACTCCCGTACGGTTCTCCCTTTCGATACGCGCGCGATAAACGTGCCGACAAAAGGAGCCCAGGCGATCCACCATGCCCAGTAAAAAATCGTCCAAGCCTGCAGCCACGCCGCGGTTTGCGGATTGAAAGGAGCGAGCCGGGTGCCCATTACAATCATGTTTTGCACGTATTCGCCAAAGGTCGTCGTCAGCAAATCGAGCAAAAATACCGTAGGCGCCAGAACAAACATCAGGATCAGCAGCAGTACCGCCAAGCCCATGTTGGCATTGCTTAAATATTTGATGCCGCGTTTTACGCCGGTGCCCGCCGATGCGATAAACAGCACGGTAACGATCGCGATAATGATCATTTGAACGCCCAGATTGTTCGGCAAGCCGGTCAAATACTGCAGCCCGCTGTTGATTTGCGAGGCGCCCAGTCCGAGCGAGGCGGCTACCCCGAACAGCGTGGCCATAACGGCCACCGTGTCGATTACCGTCCCGAGCGGACCTTTGATCCGGTCGCCCAACAGCGGATACAGCGTGACGCTGATCAGTCCCGGAAGCCCCTTGCGGAATTTGTAGTAGGCCAGCGACAGCGCAATGACCGCATAGATGGCCCAGGCATGAAATCCCCAATGCAAATAAGTATACCGAAGGGCGGTTCTGGCCGCTTCCCCCGTCCCTCCTTCGCCGACCGGCGGGCTCGCAAAGTGGGAAATGGGCTCGGATACGCCGAAAAACATCAGCCCGATCCCCATCCCTGCGCTGAACAGCATCGCAAACCAGGTCGGACGATTGAAATCGGGCTTGTCCTCCTCTTTGCCCAGCTTGATATTGCCGTAACGGCTGAAGACAAGGAACAATGCGAAGAAAAGAAAATACGTCGCCGACAATTGAAAAAACCAGCCGAAGTTTTGAAGGAAAAACGACTGCAGTACGTTCATCGTCGCTTTAAGCCCTTCCGGCCAAACGGCCCCCCACAGCACGAAAATTCCGGATAAGACCAAAGAAATCCAAAATACGCGCGTCACATTTTTCATACCGGACTCAGCCTCCTCTTCATCCAGTTTTTTCACATTGCGCGCGAATTATGTACGCCAAGCCATAAACTTCGCCGCGCGGCGAAGTTTATGGCTTGGCGTTTATTTCTCTACATCAAGCTTTGAACATATTCGATTTCCCGCTTCAATCCTTCGTCCAGCCCGGTCTTCGGCGAATAGCCGAGCAGCTTCCGGGCTTTGGATATATCTGCCCACGTATGCATCGGCTCCCCCTTCAGCCCCCCGGCCCGGATCGTATGCGCCCGCAAGCCGGTCAGCTTCTCCAGCTTGGCGATCACGTCCCGGATCGTCGCCCGTTCCGTTCCGCCAATGTTGATCGTCTCCCCAACCAGGTCCGGTTGGTCCCCGGCCGCAAACGTCGCCGCCACGCAATCGTCCACATAGGTAAAATCTCTGGACTGCCGCCCGTCGCCGTAAAGGGTGATCGGACGGCCGTTCAGCAGCTGCCGGATAAACCGGTGGAACGCCATGTCCTCCCGCTGACGCGGCCCGTATACGGTAAAATACCGCAATACGACGACGGGAACGCCTTCGTTGCGCCGATACACATGACACAGCTGCTCTCCCGTGAACTTCGTCACGCCGTACGGCGACAGCGGCGAAGGAACGGCCTCCTCGGAAACCATCCCGGCCTGATCGCCGTAAACGGACGAAGTCGAAGCGTAGATCAGCCTTCGAATGCGCGTCCCCTTGCACGCCTCCAGCAGCCGCTGCGTAGCGCCGATGTTGCTGCGCATGTAAGCTTCAAAATCGGAGCCCCAGCTGCTTCTTACTCCCGGTATGCCGGCCAAATGATATACGACGTCCGCTCCTTCCAGCAACGCGCTCCAATCCATATCCGCCATGTCGCGCTCTACGAGCGAGAACCGGGGATGGGCGAGCGCTTCCGTCAAATGTCTCGTCTGAATCCGCCGCAGCTCTTCCCTCACCAGCGCGTCTACGCCGGCAACTTCATGGCCGGCCTCCAGCAGCCTGTCGCATAAATGCGAGCCGATAAATCCGGCCGCTCCCGTGACGACGATTCTCATGGCCGACCGACTCCCGCATAACGAAGTCCCGCCTGCTCCACCATTCTCCGGTCCAACACGTTGCGTCCATCCAATATCGTTATGCCGCGCATCCGCGCCTTCACTTCCTTCCAATCGCTTTCAACAAATTGCCGCCATCCCGTCGCAATGACGAGAGCGTCGGCTCCCTCCGCCGCCTCCAGCGCCGACCCGCGCCAAGCAACGCCCTCTATCCGGGGCGAGACGAGCGGATCGAACGCCTGTACGGCGCAGCCCGTACGTCTTAGCCGGCCGATGAGGGCGATAGCTTGCGATTCCCGGATGTCGTCCGTATTTTCCTTGAACGAGGCTCCCCATACGGCTATGACCGACACCGGAGAAAGCGGCCCGATCGATTGCTCCAGCTTCGCGACGTAGACATCGGGCTGCGTGGCGTTGACGCGTTCCGCCGAACGGAGCAGCTCCATGTCAATGCCCCGCACAGAGGCGGCTCCGATCAGCGCGCTCACGTCCTTGGGCAGGCACGAGCCGCCGTAACCGATGCCCGCCTGCAAAAATTTGCCGCCGATTCTGCCGTCCATGCCAACGCCTTCGGCAACCTTGACGATATCGGCGCCAAACGCTTCGCAAGCCCTCGCCAATTCGTTCACGAACGACAGCTTGACGGCAAGAAACGCGTTGGAGCCGTATTTGATCAGTTCGGCGTCCGTTCTCCCCGTTACCAGCACCGGCGCCTCGATGCCGTTGTACAATTCGCGCACGCGTCCGGCGGCTTCGGCATTGGACGCTCCGATGACGATCCGGTCGGGGTGAAAGGAATCGTGCAGCGCCGTGCCTTCCCGCAAAAATTCCGGGTTGGACACGACGTCGAAACGGTCTGCCGGCACTCCGTTTTCGAGCATAAACGATTCGGCCCAGTCCCCGGTGCCGGGCGGAACCGTGCTTTTGATTACGATCGTTTTGCGATCGCCTATCTCCGAGCATATATCGAGCAATACGTTTCTAACATGCGACAAATCGGCGCTGCCGTCCTCGGCCGGAGGCGTGCCGACGGCGATCATGACCAGCTCGTGTCCGGCGATGCCGGCCATAACGTCCGTGCCGAACGACAACGTGCCGCCCAGCCTGTGACGGGCGACCAGCTCCTCCAGCCCCGGCTCGTAGATCGGAACGGTTCCGTCATTTAATGCGTCGATCTTCCGTTGATCGAGGTCGACGCATCGGACCTTATGGCCGAGCTCCGCCAGGACCGCCGCCGTCGTCAGTCCTACATATCCCGCTCCCGCAATGCAAATGTTCATGTAGCCGCATCCTCTCCTGACAACATGCTGTAAACTATCATGTGCGGAGCGGTCGCAAGAAGAAACGGCGTTTATCGGGGTGCCCTTTACAAAACATTAGGAAAATCGCCTCGGTCGAGCCCGATTGCGGGGGGGACAAAGCAGCCGCGAATGCTTTATGGTAGAATGGCTGTAAACGTACAACTATCCCGGGCGGCCCGCTCCGCTCTTGCGCAAGGAGAAGAGGCATGAAATCTGTCATCCGTACCGGAATCGTATTGGCTCTCGTCTGTTTGACGGCCGCAGGCTGCGGCAAAGGCGGCGCTCCCGCTCCAAGCGATGCGCCCCAAGGAAACCCGAACGCCGGCATTGGGCAGCCCTCCCGCGAACCGGACGAAGCGCCCGCCCCTTCCCCGACGGAAGCCGCCGATCCGATCGCGCGGCAAATCGACGGCATGACCGATGAACAGAAGATAGGCCAGCTGCTGATCGTCGGGCTGGAAGGCACGAAGATGGACGCCGATACCCGCAAAATGATTGAGGAGCACCGCGTCGGCGGGTTCATTCTGTACCGCGACAATATCGATTCGGCGGACCAGACCGTGCAGCTGCTCAACCAATTGAAGGCCGCCAACGGAGCGGAAGGCATCCCGCTGTGGCTAAGCGTCGACCAGGAGGGCGGACGCGTCAGCCGCATGCCGGCGGAGGTGGCGAAGACGCCTTCCGCCGGCGCGATCGGACAATACGGCGATCCGCAGCTGACTTACGACCTCGCCCTCGCCACGGGCGAGGCTCTCGCGGAGCTCGGCTTCAACCTGAACTTCGCGCCGGTGCTCGATATCGACAGCAATCCCGACAATCCGGTCATCGGGGACCGGTCGTTCGGGTCGGACGCCGAAACGGTCATCCTGCATGGACTGGAAACGATGAACGGACTGCGAGCGGCGGGCGTCGCCCCGGTCGTCAAACATTTTCCCGGACATGGCGATACGGACGTCGATTCGCACAAGGCGCTGCCCGTCGTCCGCAAATCGGTCGAACAGCTGCGCGAGCTTGAGCTTCAGCCGTTTGCCGAAGCGATCCGCGAAGGGGCGGACGCCGTCATGGTGGCCCATCTGCTTATACCCGCTCTGGACGAGCGTTACCCCGCATCCTTGTCGGAAGCGACGATTACCGGGCTGCTGCGCGGAGAGCTCGGCTTTGACGGCGTCGTCATGACGGACGATATGACGATGGGCGGCATCGTCAACGACTACGAGATCGGGGAGGCGGCGGTCTTGTCCGTTCTGGCGGGGACGGATATCGTATTGGTCGGACATGGGAACAAACGCCAGGAGGCCGTGCTGAACGCCTTGAAGGAAGCGGTCGACGACGGACGCATCAGCGAAGAACGGCTCGACGAAAGCGTCGCCCGCGTGTTGAGGTTCAAAAAAAGCAACGGACTCGGCAGCGAGCCCGTTGCTTCGGCGGATGTGGACTCCATCAACGAAACGATTCGTTTCGCCACGGAGAAGATGTTGCGCTAGCCATCCAATTGACGGCATCAATGACAAACGGGCCGCCTTCGACATGCTCGTCATGCCGGAGGCGGCCCGCGCGGCCGTTATACGGTTAATTCGATTCGCGAAGAGCCCGCAAGCCAAGCGCCAACGCCCCGCTTAATCCCGCATTGTCGCCGAGTCCCGGCGGCACGATGTAATGATCGATGCCTTCCTTGACCGGCAGGGCCTGCACATAACCGTTCAGAATCGTTTGGACCTGCTCCCGGATCATCGGAAACAGCTGCAGCTGATGCATAACCCCGCCGCCCAAAATAATTTTTTTCGGCGACAGCAGCAGGATCGTGTTGGATACCGCTTGAGCAATGTAATAGGCTTCCAGCTTCCAGGCGGGATGATCCGGCGCCAGCTCGCTGCCTTTCATTCCCCATCTCCGTTCGATGGCGGGTCCCGCCGCTATCCCTTCCAGGCAATCTCCGTGATACGGGCAAAATCCTTCATACTTGTCATCGGGATGCTTGCGTACGTACACATGGCCGCCCTCCGGATGCAGCATGCCGTGAATAAGCTTGCCTTCCGCATAGACGCCGACTCCGACTCCCGTCCCGATCGTATAATAGACGCAGCTGTCGAGACCTTGGGCGCTGCCCCACGTCGCCTCGCCGAGCGCGGCGGCGTTGACGTCCGTGTCCCAGCCGAACGGCACGTCAAACCGCCGCTTCATCTCGCCCAAAAAGTCAAAGTTCGACCAGCCCGGCTTGGGCGTCGTCGTGACATGCCCGTACTGCGGGCTCGACGGATCGATATCGATCGGGCCGAACGTGCCGATGCCGATCGCTTCCGGCTGCTTGTCCTTGAAATAGTCCGCCATCCGCTCGATCGCCTCCGCCGGCTGCCCCGTCGGAAAGCTGATGCGGTCTGCAATGTCACCGTTTTCGTTGCCGATGCCGCAAACGATCTTCGTTCCGCCGGCTTCGATAGCCCCAATTCTCATTATGCCGTTTTCCCCCTCTGTAACAGGCGATGCCTATGACGATTCACGGCCCATTATACCATAACCGAATGCCGGCATATAGAAGTTTTAACGAGCATTCGGCTAGGTCCGGTCCGGCACGAGGCGTTCCGCCAAATAATCGACGATATGCATCGCCTCCATCTTGAACGGCGGCTTATGCTTCTCGATGCCCAGCTTCATCTGCAGCAGGCAGCCCGGATTGCTGGTCAGCATATAGCGGGCGTTCGTGCGGGACGCATGCTCCATCTTGTGCTCCAACAGCTGCCCCGCCATCTCCGGCTGCGTGACATTGTAGATGCCGGCCGATCCGCAGCAGCGGTCGGCTTCCTTCATCTCGACGAAGCGCGCGCCCCGAACGGCGGACATGAGCTGCCGCGGCGCGCCCGAGCTTTTCATCACATTGCGCAAGTGGCACGAGTCCTGATACGTAATGTCGCATTCGCCGGCCGCCGCAGCTGCCGGTTCCGCGAACGCGGGCACGCGCCCCTTCTCGACGATCAGGCGGCTCACGTCGACGACCCGGTCCGCAAACCAGACGGCGTCTTCGCGAAGCCCTTCATCGGCCTCTCCATGCATCAGATGACCGTATTCCACGAGCAGCGCGCCGCAGCCGCCCGCGTTGGAGGCGATATAATCGATTCCGGCCTCCTTGAACGCGCGGATATTGGCTCGGGCCAGCTCTCTCGCCTGGTCCATCTCCCCGGAATGCGCATGCAGCGCCCCGCAGCAAACTTGCGAATTCGGAATGACAACGTCAAATCCCGCTTCCGACAGCAGCTTGACCGTATTGACGTTCGTCTCCGCGAACATGACGTCCATGATGCAGCCTCTGAACAGGGCGACCCGCGCAATCGGCTCGCCTTTGGCCGGATAATATTCGCCCAGCCGCTCGACCACGCCTTTGGAGGACGCTTCCGGCAAAATCGCCTCCATCTCCCGCAGATGGCGGGGGAACAGCTTCATCATACCCGTCCCTCTGGCCAGCCGCTGCAAGCCGGATTTCTGGTAAAAGCGGAGCGAACCTCCGAGCGCTTTCATGGCTCCCCGTTTCGGGAACAATCCTTTGAAAGCCGCCGCCCGCAGCCCCTTCACCGGCAAACTGTGCTCCGCATGGTCCTCGATGGCGTCCCGCGCCTGCTCGATCAGCTGGCCGTATTTGACGTCGGCCGGACAGACCGGCTCGCACGCCCGGCAGCCGAGGCAATGATTCATCTGATCCTGAAACGCCTGGTCCGGATCCATCAACCCGTCGGCGACCGCCTTCATCAAGGCAATCCGGCCTCGGGGAGATTCCGGCTCCAGCCCCGTCTCCCGGAAGGTCGGACAGGCCGGCAGGCAAAATCCGCAGCGCATGCAATTCGTCAACTGGTCGTAGTCCAGCTTGTTCAACAAGCTCTGAGCCATCGGATTCGCATGCCGGATATCCGGTTTCTTGATTGCGTTCGACTCAGCCATGTTGAAGCACCACCCTTTTTCTCGTTTGTTTGGCGAACATCTTGCCGGGATTGAGCAAGCCGTGCGGGTCGAAGGCCGCCTTAATGCCGCGCATCACCTCGATGCCGGCTTCGCCCGCTTTCCATTCCAAATACGGCGCTTTGACGAGACCTACGCCATGCTCGCCCGTAATCGTTCCCCCCAGCTCGATGGACGCTTCGAATATTTCGGCAAACGCCTCCTCCACGCGGTGAACCTCTTCCTTGTCCCGCGCATCGGTCGTCGCCGTCGGATGCAGATTGCCGTCCCCCGCGTGGCCGAACGTGGCGATCGTGACGTTGTATTTCGCGGCGATTTCGTTAATGCGCAGCACCATGTCCGCAATGCGCGAGCGGGGAACCGTCGCATCCTCCAATATCGTCGTCGGGCGGAGCCGGGCCAGCGCCGTAAACGCGCTGCGGCGGGCGGTCAGCAGCTTTTCCGCTTCCTCGCGGCTGCCGGCCACCTCCACCCGGTCCGCGGCTTCCGATTCGCATATTTCCCTGATCCGTTCGATATCGCGTTCCACCGTCTCCGGATCGCCGTCCTGCTCGATCAGCAATATCGCCTCCATGTCGCGCGGCAGCCCCAGCTTCGCAAAGTCGTCCACGACTCTGATCGTCGGATTGTCCATAAATTCGAGCGTCGCCGGAATAATCCGGGATTCGATAATGCGGGAGACGGTTCTGGCCGCGCCGTACAAATCCCGGTACATGGCCAGCATCGTTTTTTTCGCTTTCGGCGGAGGGATCAGCTTCAAGATCGCTTCGGTTACGATGCCCAGCGTGCCTTCCGAGCCGACCAGCAGCTTGGTCAGATCATAGCCCGCCACGTCTTTCATCAGCTTGCCGCCCGTGCGGAGGATGCGCCCGTCCGCCAGCACGGCTTCCAGCCCGATGACGTAATCTTTGGTCGTGCCGTATTTCAGTCCGCGCAGCCCTCCCGAGCATTCCGCAATGTTGCCGCCGATCGTGCTGATGCGCATGCTGCTCGGGTCCGGGGGATAAAAGAGGCCGAGCGACTCGACATGGGCAATCAGATCCGCCGTGATGAGCCCCGGCTGCACCGTCACCGTCAAGTTTTCCAAATCGGTGTCCAGGATGCGGTTCATCCGGTGCATGACCATGACGATCCCGCCTTGAACGGGAACCGTCCCTCCGCACAGATTAGAGCCGGACCCCCGGCTGACGACGGGAATGCGGTTCTCGTGCAGCACCTTCATAATGTCGGAAACTTCCTGTGTCGACGACGGGTAAATGACGCCGTCCGGCAGCGACTGCAGCATCGGCGTGCCGTCGTAAGAATGCGCCACGAGCGCTTCCTTGTCGTCCCTGTAATGGGCTTCGCCCACGATCGCCCGCAGCTTTGCGGCCGTTTCTGGTGTGATCATGTTGTGCCTCCCGAATTTAAAATGATAGTCTTGCGCACTTTTGCATTGCATTATAGATCAGGTCATCTGATGACTTTTCTTTGATTATAGCTTATGCTTAAATTTATGTATAGACTAAGATGACAAAGCGGAGGAAGCGGCGTGCGCAACGAAAAGGTGGAAACGGAAAAAGGGCATGAAATCGTCGGCAGGCTGCTGCTCGAGCGGATCCGCTCGGGAGAGCTGAAGCCGGGCCAGAAGCTGCCTTCGGTCGTTCAGCTGTCGGAATCGTTCGGGGTCGGACGCTCCACGATGCGGGAGGCGTTAAGCGCGCTGAAAGCGATGGGCTGGCTCGATATTCGCCATGGCGGAGGAACGTTCGTCAAGCGCGAGCTGCCAAGCGACAAACCGCGGGGCGCGGCCGATTTGTTTCGGGAGGCGGAATCGGTTCGCGAGCTGCTGGAGGTCCGCAAGGTCATTGAGACCGGAACGGCCTCCCTGGCGGCGATGCGCCGCTCCGGCGAGCAGCTGGTTCGGCTGGAATCGATTCTTGCCCGCATGGAGCGGGCGCTGGAAGAAGACGATACGTCGAGCGGGGAACGGGCGGACGTCGATTTTCACGTGTCGCTGGCTTCGGCGTCGGGCAACTCGCTGCTCATCCAGCTTATGGATCAGTTGACGCAGCGCATGTCCGAAACGATCGGGCAGACGAGGGAGTTGTGGTTTTATCAGGAACGGTCGACCGCGGCGCGACTCCTCGACGAGCACCGGGCGATCTTCGAAGCGGTCCGGGACCGGGAAGCGGACCGGGCGGCCGCCCTCATGAACGAGCATTTGAACAAGGTCGGCAAAGTGCTGAACGGCGCTTCGCCGGCTTGAAGACTAAAGAAAGGGCGGTTCCGGCTATCGGTTAGCCGGAACCGCCCTTTGGCAACAGGCGAGTTAAGCGCAGACATCGCCCTTTGCCTTGCAAAGCGATTCAGCCGGATTCGTCATTGCTCAATGTGGTTCGGCTCCATAAACAGCACTTCCCAAATATGCCCGTCCGGATCCTGGAAGCTGCGGCTGTACATAAAGCCGTGGTCCTGCGGGTCGTTAGCCGGAGAGCCTCCCGACGCCAGCGCTTTGTCGGCGATTTCGTCGACTTGTCCTCGGCTGTCCGCGGACAGGGCGATGAGCACTTCCGTCGTACGCGACGCGTCCGCGATTTCTTTGCGGATGAACGTCCGGAAGTAGTCCTCGACCAGCAGCATCGCGAATATGTTCGGCCCGATTAATAGGCAGGCAGCGTTGTCGTCCGTAAATTGCGGATTGAATTCAAAGCCTAACGCCGCAAAAAATTGCTTCGTTCTGTTCAAATCTTTGACCGGCAAATTGACAAAAATATTGCTCGCTTGCAGTGCCATCGTTATTCACCTCGTCTAATAGTCGTCCTTCGACAACTACTATACTCGAAACGCAGGCCTCTCATTTCTTACGGATTGCTCACTTCGGCCGCCTTGGCCGCACGCTTGTCCGAATGCTGCGCCGACATTCGTCCCATCCATGCAGAACCGGCGAGCAAGATAAGAAACAAAACCATAAATCCGGCAGAAAAACGGTACATTTGCGCATAATCGGTCGCCGCCGAAATGAGACCGAGCAGGACGGCGCCCGCGGCGATTCCGATATCAGTCGAGTTGTAAAACATGCCGTTGGCCGCGCCGTAGCCCTCCGGACCGGACGCCCTCAGCATCCATGCCTGAAGCGTAGGCTGGATGGCGCCGAAGCCGAGTCCGTACAGCAAAGCGGATACGATCAGCGATCCGATCGTCGACGTATAGGACAGCACGATCATGCTGGCCGCGACCGACAGAGCCGCAGGCACGAGCACGGCTGCGGGACCACGGCGGTCGAACAGCTTGCCCGCGGCCGGTCTGACCAGCAGGATCGTCACGACATTAAACAGGAAAAACAAACCGATCTGGGTCAGGCCGACAAAATCGCCGAACAAGGCAATAAAGCTGAGCAGCCCGCTGTAGGTGACGGAGAGCAGCATATTCAACGCCGCCGGCAGCAGCAGCTTGCGTTGAAATGCGGGCCGTTTGCCGTCATGGCGGGGCGTCGATGCCGGACGAGCCGGCTTTGGAGAAGCGCCGGCCGCACGGCCGGACAGCAGCATCGGAAACATCAGCAGAATGGCCGCCGTGCCCGCCGCCGTCAAAGCGCCGAAGCCGAAGCCGCTCATGACGTTCATGCCGATCATCGGCCCGATCGACATCGCCAGGCTGGAGGCCAGCCCGTAATACCCGATGCCTTCCCCCATGCGGCGGGGAGGGATCATCGCGGATACGACGGTCGGCAGGATGGTGCTGGCCATGCCGAAGCCGATGCCGTATGCGATGCGCATGATCAGCAGCGTGTCGAGCGAATCGGCCAGCGAATAGATGGAGGTCGACACGGCCGTCAAGACAAGTCCCGCCGCCAGCAGCGGGCCGCGGGGCAGCCTTGTCAGCAGCGCGGCCGTCATAAAGCGCGCCGCAACGGCGGAAAGGGCAAATACGCTCGTGACGAGGCTGACCCCGAAATCGCCGACGTGCATGTCGTTTTTAATATAAGTGGATAGAGAAGACAGCAGCATTTGCAAATTCAGAAACAGCAGCAAAGAGCATATCGTGAGCGAAATAAACGCCCCGGTCCATAATCGTTCTTCTGACTGTACTTGTTGCGTCACGGGAAGTTTCGCTCCTTTTTTATTCGAGTTCCAATCGTTCGGTTGCATAGTTGTTGATGCGCTGCAGCAAGGCGATCATCAGGTTGTATTGCTCCTCGGTCAACAGCCGCTTCACTTCCTCGGTCAAGCCTTCCTCGACGGGGATCGTCTCGCGAATGGTCGCACGGCCCCGCTCGGTGCAATAAACCAGATACGACCGGCGGTCTTGCACGCCCGCTTCTTTATAGATCAACCCCTTGCTTTCCAAATGGTCCAAAATGCGCGTCGTCGCCGGTTTGTCCTTGTACGTCTTGTCCGCAATTTCCTTCTGGATCATGCCGGGCGAACGGTCGATATGGTACAGCACGGACCACTGTTCCGGCGTTATATCGTAAGCTTTCAGCCGGAGCTGCAGCAATGCCGCCATTTTGCGGTAGGTCACCCCCATCAAAAAGCCAAGCGACATCCCTTCCAGCGGTTCTTTCATCGGTACACGTCCTTTCGTGATTCATGATTGTCGAAGCATTTAGTTGCTTATGCAATTATATATCAGACAACTAATAGGCGCAACCAACATTTCCGGACATGCAAACGGCTCCCGCCGGCGGAACCATCTTCCGCCATGACAAGAGCCGTCAGCTTAGTGGATTTCATAGTGCGCCGCTTCAGGACGCCGCGCGTTTCGGCTCCATCCGTCCGGCCGGACGAAACCGCAATCCGTACAACAAAAGAATGCATACATGCAGCAGGGCCAATACGAAATAGATGTTGCTGAACGTTCCGCTTTCCGGATGGCCGTGCAGCGGATTCCACGACGACGCAGCCGGCAGCTCCGCCGCGAGCCCGTAAATGCCGGCCGCCATGCCGTGGGTCATAAAGTTGAACATGGAGAACATGCCCATGCCGACGCCCGCCTGTTCCTTCGGCAGGGTGGACGATATCGTGTTCGAAAGGGCGATAAGCATAAACGATTGGCCCATATTGCCAAATACGAGAAATAACGCAATGAGCCACGGCGAAGCGGCCGCGAACGTCGACATCAGCGCAAAACAAACAATGAGGGAACTGCCGGCGACAGCGTATAAATGCAAATTCCCTTTCCGGTCGGCCAGCTTGCCGGCTTTGCGGCCCAGCAGCGCGGATGCGGCCGCCGCAGGCACCATCACGAAGCCGATCCAGTGCGAAGGCAGCTCCTGCACGCGAGACAGCAATACGGGAGTCAGAAAATAGAGCGATACCCCGATCCCGTTCACCATGACCGCGATGGCAATGCCGGCCGTGTAGCGTCCGTTGCGGAACAACTCGGGCCGGACGAACGGCTCGGAAGCCGCATGAATGCGGATCGCGAACAGCGCCCCGAAGGCTAAGCCGGCGGCGGCCAATATCCAGGACTTCTCCGTGACGCCGGTCAGCACAAGCCCGGCCGCCGCTGCCAGCAGCAAGCCGCCCGCCCAGTCGAATTTCGGCTTGGCCGCCGGATCGGGCTCGTCGATCAGATGTTTGCGATACATCGGCAGCGTAATCAAAATGAGAACCGGCACGGCGAACAGCCATCTCCAGTGCGCAAAGCTGACCAGCGCGGCGGATACGACCGGACCGAGCGCGCCTCCCAGCGCCAGCCCGACCGCCGCCATGCCGAGGGCCGCTCCCCGGCGCCCGGCGTCGAAATAGCGGATCGGAATCAGCATCGCGACGGCCGGGATGGCCGCGGCTCCCGCCGACTGCAGGCAGCGGGCGGCAAGCGCCATCCAGAACGTCTGCGAGACAAGGCCGAATACCGATCCGGCCGCAAACAGCAGCAAGCCGAACGTAATGACATTTTTCAGCTTGAACCGGTCGGCCAGCTTCCCGTACGTAACCGTGCCTACGGCGTAGATTAGCGAATAAGCCGACGAGATCCAGCTTACCTGTGCCAAACTGAGACCAAACTCCTCGCTCATGTCCGGCAGCACGATATTAAACATCATGGCGCTCATCGAAGACAACATTAACGTAAACAGCAACGCTTTAAGCAGCTTCTGCCCCGCCGCTTCCCTTGCATCGCCGTGACTGACGTTTTGACTCATAACATCGCTCCCCACCCGTTATTTTGTAAGCATGTACTTACTTGCATATAGATTAAAAAAAATCTTTTTCTCCATCTCTCGATACGCTGCCGATCTCTTCCCGAGCATACGGATGCCTCATGCCGTTTTCGCACGGTTAAGCAGTTCGGAGCTTCCTATCGGTCGAAGAAAGTGTGTCGATTCATCGAGCGGCGAAGTCATCCACCATTAGAAGAAACTTCGTAAAAAGTGTTTTACAAAGGGCTGTTCTGCAGCGTTGATATAAACGACTTTTCGTTCATAACCGTGGTATCGAGCGTGACAGTTCGTTTAAATTCGGCGCGTTACCGATCTTTCAAGCAACCATGCGGCCGCCTCTTCGCCAATGAGTGCAGCCGTTACGGCGACACGCCTCTTATGAACGTAGCCACGCTTTCCCGAATGTAGTCATCCAGTCTGGAGCTGTCCAGGATCGGCTCGTGACCGCCATGGAGTAGGCTCATAAACGCTCCATGGTTCATCCACATAAACGTGAGAGCCTGCAGCTCCGAGTTTGTTCGAATCATTTTGCCTTCCGCCTGCATCCTGTCGAAATATTCGGTCAGAAGCTCTTTCAGCACGCGGGGATGTTTGTTGGCCTTCTCCTGAAACTGTTTCATGACTTGCATTTCTTTTTGTGCGATAAGAAAAATTTTCCGGTTGCGGTTCATCAATTCATGATACTTTCTCGCTAACATCGGCAAGTCGGTCTGCAAATCCCCTGCAATATGCTCCTGGAAAAGCTTCGTCATCTCTTCGGCGTAGTGATAGCGGTGGAACGCCTGCTCCAGCAGCTGCTGCTTGCTGCCGAAATGACGGAACAACGTCACTTCGTTAACGCCTGCTTCGGCCGCGATTTCTTTGGTCGATACGGCATGGTAGCCTCGCTCGGATACGAGATCGATCACCGCCTTCATCAGCTTTTCGGCGCTGCTCCGCTTCCCGGACGGCTTGCGGCCTCCGGTTTCCGGCTTCCGGCCGGCAGCTTCGCCCGGCCGCGCCGCTTTTCCGTTCATGGCGCTCCCTGTATCGCCGCCTTCAATGTTCATCGGAACGGCCATCCCCTCCTTTCAAAGATTGTGTGCAAGTGGTTGCTTGCATTTATTATAATGCGACTTCCATCCGTTGGCAAGAATAAAGTTCCAGCACCTCGTTGCCGTCCTTTTTGCTGCAACAGCAGTTGTTCACGCCATGCGCCCGCTTTCTAGGACTTGGATCTTACCCGGCTCCTTGCCCGATGAGGAGGAAAGGGCCGGCGATGGCCCTTTCCTTTCACGGTTGCCCCATATTCGATCAGTCGTTTTCCGAGTCCAGCAAGGCGGCGTTGACGGCGTTCAAATACGCAAGCGCGCTGGCTTTAACAATATCCGTATCCATCGCCCGGCCGGTGTAAGCCTTGCCTTTGCATTCGATTCTGACATTGACCCGGCCGACCGCTTGCGTGCCCCGCGACAAGCTGTTGATTTTGTAATCTTTCAGCTCGGCCTCAAGTCCCGTCAACGCTTGTATGACGCCGTACAACGCGTCGATCGGCCCTTCCCCGGCGCCGCTGCCGCACAGCAGCTCGCCGTCTTTGCGCAAGGCGGCTTTCGCTGTCGCTCGCTCTCCTCCGCTGACGGCTTCGAAGCTTTCCAGCCCGTACAGCGTCTTGCCCCGCTCGCCCGCCGGCCGAATCTGCTCCAGCAAGTGATAGACATCGTGGTCGTACACTTCTTTTTTGGCATCGGCCAATATGAGAAATTGTTGGAACAAAGCTTCAAATTCGTCGTCGCTGCCCGGATCGAAACCAAGCTTTTGAACCGAATTGCGAAAGGCGTGGCGTCCGGAACGGGCCGTCAGTATCAGCTCCATGCTGTCGGCGCCCACCGCTTCCGGAGACATAATTTCGTAAACGTTTTTGTCCTTGAGCAAGCCGTCCTGATGGATGCCGGAGGAGTGGGCGAAGGCGTTCTCGCCCGTAATCGCTTTGTTCACCTGCACGTCCAGCCCGGTCAATTGGCTGACCAGCCGGGACGTTTCCAGCAGCTCCTGCGTACGGATGCGGGTCGCCGCCTGGAAGTAGGCTTCTCTTACCTTAAGGGCCATCGCCACTTCCTCCAGCGAAGCGTTGCCTGCCCGCTCACCCAAGCCGTTGACGGTGCATTCGATTTTGTCCGCGCCGTTCTTGACCGCGGCCAGCGTATTGGCCGTCGCGAGCCCCAGATCGTTATGGCAATGAACGCTGAGCGTGACGCCGGGATCCAAATTTTTGAGCCGATCGTTTATTTGGCGGATAAGCTCGCCGAATTGCTCGGGGACTGCATAGCCGACCGTGTCGGGAATGTTGATCATCGTCGCGCCGGCCCGTACGACCGCTTCGATCGTTTTCCACAAATATTCGAAATCCGACCGCGAAGCGTCTTCGGTCGAATATTGCACGTGCGGCAGCAGCGTTTTGGCGTATTTGACCGCATCGACGCCCATCTGCAGCACCGCCTCCTTGGAGCGGTTGAATTTCTTTTCGACGTGAATGTTGGACGTGCCGAGCACAATATGGATGAGCGGGCTTTCGGCCGATTTCACGCTTTCGTATACGGCGTCGATATCGCTGCGCACAGCTCTCGCCAGTGCCGTTACGGAGACGCCGCCGCCGACTGCGCGCGCGATGGCCCGCACCGCTTCGAAGTCCCCCTGCGAAGAAGCGGGGAATCCCGCTTCGATAATATCGACGTTCAGTCTCTGAAGCTGCCGGGCAACCTCGAGCTTTTGCTCTTTATTCAGTTTTGCGCCCGGAACCTGTTCCCCGTCCCGCAGCGTCGTATCCAGCACTATAATATTTCTCATGTTGTTTTCCTCCTGAAAGGTTTGCGGAGCAAACCTTGCTTCGTAAGGGTTGGCTTAGGTTTGCGGAGCAAACCTTGCTTCGTAAGCATCTATGTCAAGCGGGGGCGGCCGGACCCGGGCTCCGACCGACGCAAAAAAACCCCGTCTCTGTATAGAGACGGGGTTGTATCCCGCGGTACCACTCTAATTCATTTTCAAACGAACGAATGCATGAAAATGATCTCTTTCGACGGCCATCACCATCTATCCCTGTAACGGTGGAATTCCGGCTTACCCTACATTGTCAGGCAGCTGTTCATAGACGAGTTCGCGACGATTCACGCTGCCGTTTCGCACCAGCCAACGGCTCTCTGAAAGGTATCCTCATCGCTACTATTTCTAATCGGCACATTTGGATATGAAATTAATGGCTATTATATGCCGGAAACGACCGTTTGTCAAACGGTTGTTTCCCCGTCCGTCACGGCGCCTTTGGCAGCCGATGAAACCAGCCTTGCATACTTCGCCAAAGCGCCTCTCGCCGCCTTAAGGGGAGGCGCGCTCCATAATCGCAGCCGCTCGGCAAGCTCCTCCTCCGATACGTCGAAGCTGAGCTCCTGCGTCTCGCTGTCGATGGTGACGATATCGCCGTCACGCAATACCGCGATCGGCCCGCCGACTTGCGCTTCGGGCGCCGCATGGCCGACGACGAATCCGTGCGAACCTCCCGAAAAACGGCCGTCGGTCAGCAGAGCGACTTCGCCGCCCAAACCTTTGCCTACGATCATTGCCGTTACCGACAGCATTTCCGGCATGCCCGGCCCGCCCTTCGGCCCGCAATACCGGATGACCAGCACATCGCCTTTCGTTATCCGATTATTCAGGATGGCTTCGGTTGCCGCTTCCTCGCTGTCGAAAACTTTGGCAGGGCCGACGAAACGAAGCTTGGCCATCCCGGACATCTTGGCAATCGCCCCTTCCGGCGCCAGATTGCCCTTGAGCACAACCAGCGGCCCCGTCGGCTTCAGCGGCTGCTCGAACGGTCTGATAATATCCTGGGAAACCGGCAGCGGCGGGATATCCGCCAAATTTTCGGCCAACGTCCGGCCGGTTACGGTCAAGCAATCGCCATGCAGCAATCCCCGATCCAACAATAGCTTCATGACGGCGGTAACGCCGCCGATTTCGCTGAGATCCTGCATCGCGTATTTCCCGCTCGGCTTCAAATTCGCCAGATGCGGCACCCGGACGCGGATCCGTTCAAAATCGCCGTAGTCCAACTCTACCCCGACGGAATACGCGATGGCAATCAAGTGCAAAAAAGCGTTTGTGGAGCCGCCAAGCGCCATAACGACGACTATCGCGTTCTCGAATGCTTTTTTCGTCATAATATCGCGGGGACGGATATCCCGTTTCAGCAATTCGACGACAGTTCGTCCGGCTTCCTCGCACTCCAGCGCTTTATGGGGCGAAATCGCAGGGGTCGAGGATGTGCCGGGCAAGCTCATGCCCATCGCTTCCGCAGCTGCGGCCATCGTATTGGCCGTATACATGCCGCCGCAAGCTCCCGGACCGGGACAAGCGCTGCATTCGATACGGTGAAGCTCCTCTTCCGTCATCCGCCCGTCGTGATACTGTCCGACCGCCTCAAACGCGGATACGATATCCACCTTGCGCCCATCCAGAACTCCCGGCTGAATCGTGCCCCCGTATACATATACGGCCGGAATGTTCATGCGTCCGATCGCCATGAGGCAAGCAGGCGTATTTTTGTCGCAGCCCCCGATGGCCGCGATCCCGTCGAACCGCTCGGCTCCAGCCACGATCTCGATGGAATCGGCAATCGTCTCGCGGCTCGGCAACGAGAAGTTCATGCCGGCATGCCCCATCGAGATGCCGTCCGACACGGTTATCGTGTTGAAGATAAGAGGCGCTCCACCGTTTTCCTTCGCCCCTTTTTTCGCGTGAAGGGCCAACTTGTCGATATGCATGTTGCACGGCGTAACCTCGCTCCAAGTGCTCGCAACGCCAATCATCGGCTTCTGAAAGTCGCCGTCCTCGAAACCGACCGCCCTCAGCATCGCGCGGTTCGGCCCCCGGCTGGCTCCCTCGCTGATAACTTTGCTGTGAATGCGAAGCTCCTTTTGTCCGTCCATGGTTATGCTCGCTCCTCTCTGCCGATCCACTCGTAAAGCTCGCGCATCGGTCTTAACAAGTTTTGCTTCATCGCATGGGAAGCCTGTTCGGCATCGCGCGCTTCAAACGCGTCTATGATCGAAGCGTGCTCCTCGACGGATTGGCTCGTACCCGTAATGGGCTGCTTAAGGAAAACATATTTGAATCTTCGGATATGCATCTGAAGCGAAGCGCCGAACGTCGCGATATACGCGTTGTCGGAAGCATCGACGATCAAATGGTGAAACTGTTCGTCCAGCTCCATCGCCCGATAGGCTTGGCCTTCGGCGATCGCCTGGCCGAATTGCGCATTCAGCGCTTTTAATTGTTCGATTTGCTGCTCCGTGACCGTCCGGGCCGACAATTCCGCCGCAAGCGCGTGCAGCGATGCCAATACGGGGTACAGGTTCAAAATGTCGTTTTTATCGATGTCCGTAACGCGCGTTTCTTTGCCGGGGTGCATGGAAACGAGCCCTTGCATTTCCAGCAGCTGCAGCGCTTCGCGGATCGGCGTCCTGCTGACGGCCAGCGTTTCCGCCAACTCGGCGTCAATCAGCTTTTCGCCCGGACTTAAAGTTCCGTCGATGATCCACCTTTGCATTTGCGCAAATGCCCGTTCCTTGGCCGACATGCGCACCGGCGACACAAAATTTTTCGGTATCGGCAATGTAATCACCCACTTCAAATTGTTATATGCAATATATCGCATATATATATTAATTGCAACCTTTGTTTTTTTATCGGCGGCCGCGTGCCGGAATTCGAGCTCCCGAGACGAAATTTGATATATGCAAATTCGCTATTTTTGTGTATTCTAGTTATAAAAGGTAATAATAGCCACATTCTTGTCGATTGTCCTTCATTCTGCCGGGACATCGTCAGCTTGCAGGGAGGTGAAAGGTACATAACCGGAGGAAAGACCTATATCAGAGATTAGGATAGGAGAATGAGATGATAAGAAAAGTCGAAACCGAATACGATCGCCAGCTGTTCAACGGCATTTGGATGAAGGCCTGGGAGGAGAAGGGATTCGAATACGAGTTTTGCCCGGGAGACTGTTATCTCGTCTTTCACGGCGGACAAGCTGCCGGAACGGTGCAATTTACGTTGTACGTGCCCGAGGAAGCGGATCAGCTTCACGAAGCCTGCAGGTTCGATGCCATTCCGGCGCTGCGCGAGCCTGCCGTCAATGGCAAAGTGTCCATCATCGACAAATTTGCGATCAAAAAGGAATTTCGTTCCACGCAAGCGCTCGATACGCTTATGTTTTGCTTGTTCCAGTATGCGGAGCGGCACGACAAGACGTACTGCATCGCGCTGCTCGATCCGCTCGTCTACAGGCTTGTCCGCTTTCATTACCAGTTTCCGGTCGCGAAAGCCGGAAACCGCGCTTATTACAAAGGTGCCGATGTCATTCCCGTCATCATCGATTGCCGATATTTTTTGGACCGCAAGCTGCATTACGACTGGTACGTCCGGGTTGCTGCCTTGCTTCAGCCCGGCTATTCCGCTGCCGCGTCCGCACGGTTCGCCTAACCGCACCCGGCGACGGATGAACCGGCCCTGGCGTCCGCCCGCGCTAACGGCTAGACGGGCGAACCAGCATACGGCGGCTGAGCGTGCGGCGGCTGAGCATGCAGCGGCTGAGCATGCAGCGGCTGAGCATGCAGCGGCTGATAAACGAACCGCCCGGCAATCGGCTGCCGGGCGGTTCGTTTTTATTTGGCGGAAAGCGTAATGTCCAGCTTCTCGCCGTAGTGTACGATCGTATATTCCTTGCCGTCCTTCGTAACGCGCAAATTTTTGCCGCGAATGTCGAGCGGTACGGGCGAATACAGCTTCAAGTCCTGCATCCCTTTGGCCGTCAGCGTCAGCTTGATCGAACGGCCGTCCGCCTCCGCCTCCACCGGGCTGTTGGTAAGGATGATGCGGATAAATCCATCTTCGTCCGACTCCTTCGTCCATTTCAGCGACGTCAAGCCATGCTCGAGTCCGGCATAGAAGGCGTCCTCGCCTTTCCACTCGAAGCTGCTGGACGTGTCCAGACGGTAGCCCTCGTACTTCTCGCCGGGCTCAATGCGCAAGCCCAGCGTGCCCGCGTATTCCTTCACCTGCTCCGGCACGTTATCGCTATTGACGCGAATGACCGCCTCATCGCCTTCCCAGCTTACTTCCAATTCCGCATAAAACGTATTCAGCAGCGAGCGGGCGATCTGATCTTCCGTCATCGCGCTGTAATTATGCTCCTTGCGGAACGAATCGATCGTTTCGATCTGGCGGATCAAGTTATCGTATACGCTCGTAAACGGCTTCATGCCGTGCTCGATATGCTCGAACTGAATGAGCGGGATATCGTACCGGGCCAAGCCGTCCCACGCTTTCGAGAAATTGACCGCGTGAGGCGCCGGCGAGAACAACAGAAACGGAGAGGCATTCTCTCCGGACGTGTCGTTTGCGGCTCCAGGCTCCGTGCCGGGCAGCATAAACGGCATCACCATCAGAAACTCCTTGCCGTCCCGCGGCGCGCTCGACACGTTCGGCGGGTTGAAGCCGAAGTTCCACCAGATGCCCGTTGCCTTCTGATTGCGGAACGTCTGCAGCGCATTTTCATTAATCCGCCACGTATGATGGTTCACGCCCATATCGTCGTCGTCCCACGGAATGCCCAGGCTGCGGAAGGCTTCCTTGTGGGCGTCCATCTCGCGCCGCTCCTGGGCGTCGTCCATATATTCATGCAAATACATATGGGGAATAAGCGATAAATAACGGTCCTTCGCGTACCGGATCGTATTTTGCAGCTCCTCCTTATAAGGGAAATCCGGACTGTCGATCGAATACGTGTTGCCGTATTCCAGATGCCCCGTCAGCAAATCTTTGTTCCCGTCGCCGTTCCAGTCGGTGACGACCGGAACGGAATAGTGGCCGGCCTTGATCGTTTCCGTGCCGAAAAAGTTGGCGTGATGGCCCGTCAGCAGCCCTTCGTCGATCCACCCGCCGGCGCCGTCTCCCAAAAACAGCCGGATTTCGCCTTCGTATCCGCCGACAAGCAAATCTGTCAGGCCGTCGTCATTCCAATCCGCAGCAAACGGGGCGGCATACGTCATTTCGGTCCGGATCGGCAGCGCGCCCGCCGCCTTGAACGACATGCCTTCCCCTTCTCCGGTTCCGATATACGCGTAAACCTGGCCGGCGCTGTCGCCGACGAGCAAATCGGCGATTCCGTCGCCGTCAATATCCGCGACATGAGGAGCCGCGTACGCCTCGACCCGGATTTCCTCTCCGTCCGCCGTTACATACCCCTTGTCGGCATACCGGCTTCCATCCCGCATGAACAGCTTGACGCGGCCGCTTTCATCGCCGACAAGCAAGTCCAGCTTCCCGTCTCCGTTCCAGTCGACGGCCGCCGGAGCGGAATACCGCTTCGCAAACGATCCGCCTTCTGCGTTCAGCTTTTCTTTCGTAACCGCGGAGCCGTCCGCGCCATTTTTCTTGATGCCGTACACCTGGCCGTCCGCCGAGCCGACGACGAGGTCGTATTCGGAATCGACGCTTTCCGGGACGAGGGACGGATAGGCCCGGTACGGATCCGGAATCGGCGATAAGAACGTATTGTAGCCGGGGTATGCGTCAAACCATAACGCGTCTTCCTCCGTTTGCAAGATGCGGCCGGACGAGAAAAACGAGTTCAGCTCCGCCCCTTCGAAATCCGGCTGCGCATTCGTGCCGAGGTTGTCATGGAAGCGGATCGCCTCATGCCATTTGCCGCCGTTGTAGCTTCCGCGAACGAGAGAGTAGGTCGGAATCTGCTCGTAGGTTTGCAGCAGCTCGGTCCACTTCATCAAATCCCGCAGCACGAAGGAATACAGTGCCTCGTAATGCGCCTGCCAAGCGACGCCCGGACGGCCGTAAGGGCCGTACGCCTTTTTGATCGAGAAGCCGTATTTGTCTTTGGATGCCAGGTTGACCAGCTCGCTCTTCAGCAGCATGCTGGCGGTCGCCCAGCCGAAATGAAAATATTTGCCCCCGTCCTCGGGACTGAGATCGAGCCGGGTTATAAACACGTCGGGCGCCAGGAAGCGGTTGGACCAGATGACCTTCCCCCGCTCCCATTCGTTGACGGTCAAATAAGCCAGTCCGTCCCGTTCGACAAGCGCGGTCGCCGATGCCGGAACGGCCGCCTTCTGGAAGGAGATATGATGTCTGACGTCCAGGCCCAAATAACTGCCGTATATGTCCGAGAACGTACGCCAAACCTGCTGCAGCCCCTTCAGGTTGGAGCGCACCGGCGGGTATTGGAAGCTCAGGCTGGCGTCCTCCACCGCGCTGAAGCCGGAGACGCCGACGAATTCGGCCGGGAACGCCTCGCCGTAATCATGCGGCAAATACAGCGTGCCGCCCCCGGCGGCATAGGCCGTCAATTGGCCGGCCGCCTCTTCCCAGCCGGGTTCGTTGGTCAGCCCGTCGTCCAGGTAGACCAGATCAAAGCCTTCGGCCAGCTTGCCGGACAGCTCCCCCAGCTTGGCCGTTTGGATATCGGCGCCTGCATACAGCGTCTGATTGAACTGCTGCGGCACGGCTTCCGAACGGAAACCGTCCTCGCCGTGCACCAGCAGCACCTTCAACTCGTAGGACTGACTCATCTCCCGCTCGCCGGCAGGCGGCTTCCAATACGCGTTCAAATCTGTGCCGGACGACGAGCAGCCTGCCGTCAGCACCGCAGCGCACAGTAAAACCGTCGTCGCCGTCGACAGGGCGGCGGACCGGGTGCGGCGCACCGGCAGGACGGCTCGGCGCAGCAGCTGGCCGAGCGTCGCCGCGACGTACGGCAGCAAGGTCAACGCGAACACCGGCCATATCGACAGATGCGGAAAGAACGTCTCGATCACCGGGATCGGCAAATGAAAAATATAATAAAAATAAATGGCATGGAGCGCAAGCTCGTAAAACGCATACACCGGAAGCGCAGCCAAAGCGGCCAGCAACAGCACCGCGTTGGACAGCAGCGCTCCGCGCAGCCCGCCGGCCGGACGCAGCGCAAAGCCGCTCAGGGCGGACAGCAGCAGCGCAGCCAGTGTCGAATACAGCAAATAGTCCGAAATTCGGCCGTCGGAATTCCAGGCCAGGTAACCGCCCGTTATAAAGGCCGCGCCCGCGATCCCGTGATACAACGTGCTTAACAGATTGTTTCTGAACATGATTTCCTCCATTTGCAAATCTTCTGCTAGATAACAAAGGCGGCTACTGGCGTTTCTCCAGTTCGATTTCCTCATTCCGCATGTTTCGTGCGGCTCTCTAGCGCAATTTATGTAAAACTTTAATTCTCTCAAATTATAATCGCTTTAGCAGGAAAATAACAACAATCCCCTGTCGCATGGACAGGGGATGTTCTGGTGAACGGCAAGCCGCCGCCAAGCGCCGCGACGGCCGTGCGCCTTATTCGTCTTATTGCCGCTTGATCAGATTGACCGCGCTGAACAGCGCCTTGACCGAAGAGGTCATAATGTCGGGATCGATGCCGCAGCCCCAATAGACGGAGCCCTTGTCGTCCGTCACGCCGATGTAGGAAACAGCCTGAGATTTGGAGCCGGCCTCGAGCGCATGCTCCTTGTAGATCAAATTGTTGTACGCCAGGCCGAGATTGGACTGCAGCGCCTGGTTGATCGCGTCCAGCCTGCCGTTGCCCGAGCCGCTCCATTCCAGCGTTTCGCCGCCGATGCGCACCGTCACGACGGTATCGTAATTGTCTTGGCCCGCTTCGCGGTAACGGACGAATTCGATCGGGGACGAAATGTTGACGTATTTCTCCTTGAACAGCTCATAAATTTCGTTGGGCTGCAACTCCTTATGCAAGCGGTCGGACACGTTTTTGACGTGATAGCCGAAGCTTTCGCGCATCCCTTGCGGCAGGTCGAGCCCGTAATTCATCTGCAGCACGTAGCCGATGCCGCCTTTGCCCGACTGGCTGTTGATGCGAATAATGTCCCCTTCGTATTCGCGCCCGATATCTTTCGGATCGATCGGCAAATACGGCACGGACCACGGCTCGCTCTCATGCTCCTCGCGCCATTTCATGCCTTTGGCGATGGCATCCTGATGAGAACCGGAAAATGCGGTAAATACGAGCTCGCCGGCATACGGGTGTCTTTCCCCGACCCTCATCCGCGTCAATCGCTCGTAAATCTCTATGATTTCGCGGATGTTGTCGAATCTCAGCTTCGGATCGACGCCGTGCGAATACAGATTGAGCGCCAGCGTGACGATGTCGACGTTGCCCGTCCTCTCCCCGTTGCCGAACAGCGTTCCCTCGATGCGCTGGCCGCCCGCCAGCATGGCCAGCTCCGCGTCCGCTACGCCCGTTCCCCGGTCGTTGTGCGGATGAATGGACAATATGACGTTGTCTCGGAATTTCAAGTTTTCGCTCATATATTCAATCTGGCTCGCATAGACGTGCGGCATCGACATCGATACGGTCGCCGGAAGGTTAATGATCACTTTGTTGTCCGCCGTCGGCTGCCACACGTCCAGCACGCGGTTGCAAATGTCAAGCGCAAACTCGATTTCCGTGCCCGTGAAGCTTTCCGGCGAATATTGGAATTGGAAGTTGCCTTCGGTTTCCTCCGCGCATTGCTTCAGAAGCTTCGCGCCGGAAACGGCGATCTCGATAATGTCTTCCTTGGACTTGCGGAACACTTGCTCCCGCTGCGCGACGGACGTGGAATTGTACAGATGGACAACCGCTTTGTTGGCGCCCTTGAGCGATTCGAACGTCTTCCGAATAATATGCTCCCGGGACTGGGTCAGCACTTGAATCGTCACGTCGTCCGGAATCAAATTTTGTTCGATCAGCGTGCGCAAAAACGTAAATTCCG
Organism: uncultured Paenibacillus sp.; assembly: GCA_937895345.1. Lineage (GTDB taxonomy): Bacteria > Bacillota > Bacilli > Paenibacillales > Paenibacillaceae > Pristimantibacillus. Next base: position 36,488 of record CALAWP010000005.1, read on the forward strand.
TCTCCGAAGCGGCGGGAAAGCCGACCTCGATTTCCTTGAAGCCGATCTTCAGCAGCAGCTGAAAATATTCCAGCTTCTCCTCCAGGCTCATCGGCACGATGAGCGCCTGGTTGCCGTCGCGAAGATCGACGCTGCACCAGATTGGCGCCTCCGTAATATATTCCTTCTGCGCCCACTTCAAGCTTGTCGCCGGCGGCATGAAATAACCCCGCGTATATTTCGTGTAATTGTTCATGCTGCTTCCTTCCTTTCGTCCTTATACTTGCTTGTATGGCAACAAAAAAGGTCCCCCGCCTCTATTCACAACAGAGACGAGAGACCATTGTCTCACGCGGTACCACTCCCATTCATGCCCGCAGGCATGCACTCGCGGATCAGGCGGCGTTCGCCGGCCCGTATCCTCCTGTTGTAACGGTCAGGACTCCGTCTCCGCCTACTTGAGATGTTCAGCGGGCTGCTCCGAGGCGAGTTCGGACATTCGTTGCGGCTGTTTCGCACCTTCCAACAGCTCTCTGATCGCGCGGAATTTCGTACTATTCCTCTTCATCGCATTTGAATATTAATGCTCATTATACTGCACCATGCTGAAGTGCGCAAGGCGGATTTGTCCCGATCTTCATATTTTTCGTCCGGTATTGCCCCGGCGACATTCCCGTCCACTTTTTGAAGGCGTTCTGAAAAGCGCTCGGCTCCGAAAAGTGAAGCGCGGAAGCAACGTCGCCGACGGTGAACCTCTCCTGGCCCAAGCACGCCATCGCGATTTCCTTGCGGACCCGGTTAGCCGCGTCGCTGTACGTCGTTCCTTCCTGCTTTAACCGGTTCTGTAGCGTGCGGGCGCTCATCCCGAAATGGTCCGCCGTCTGCCGCAGCGTCGGGTAATGAACGGGCATGCAGGCGCGGATCCATTGCTCCACCCGCTCCGTCATCCGCCCGCCTTCGGGCTCCGTCCGCCGCAAACCGTTCTGCGTCTCCCTCGCCAGCTCCTCGAAGATCGACAGCAGCTTCGGATCGGAATACAGGACCGGATAATCGAGCGTCTCCTCGTCGACGTACAGCGCATGCTCCCGCTCGCCGAACGTTGGCCGGATGCCGAATACGGGCAAATACGGAGCGGTATCGCCGGGCTCCCCGTGCATGAACCCCGCCTTTCGCAGCGGGATGGGGCGGTTGGCCAGCTTGCCGATCAGCCGGAGCAGCGATCCGGCCATATCCTCCGCGCAATGCCGCGACAACGGAGAGCCGTCCGGCCGGTACAGCCGAATCGCGGCCCTGCCTCCGCCGGTTTCCCAGTCGAGATTAAAGCCGCTGCACAATATATCGTTATATCTCCGGTAGGCGTCAAGCGCGTCGGCGATCGTGCGGGAATGCATCATCACGTATCCGAGAACGCCCATATCGGCAAATTCCATCAACTGTCCCTGATGCAAGCCAAAAAACTCGTCCCCGGAAAAACGGGCCGCCGCATTCGTCAAACGTTCGAGTTCGTCCCCCGGAATGCGCGCATCCGCCGACGCAAGCACGCTTGCGTCAAAGTCGGCGTATCGGCAAAACTCATCCGTATCCAGCCCTTTGTTCACCAGCGTTTTCATGACGGGATAGATCATCGTAACGGATATCGTCCGTCCGCTCATGCCGTTCCCTCCTTTGCGCCAAAAGTCACCTGCACTTGCGCCTCCGATCATTTCTTGCCTGTCGGCGATCCTATATGCTGAAATTGACCGGCAAACCTATTATAACGCAGCGCATGCATAAGGAGGAAGCTTATGGGAACCAAAATCGTCGTCATTACCGGACATCCCGACGCCGAAAGCTATTGCTCGGCTTTGTCCAGAGCTTATATGGAAGGAGCCGTTCGCCAAGGCGCGGAAGTGCGCCATATCGATTTGAGCCGGCTTGCCTTCAACCCGATCCTGCAATACGGGTACCGCAAAAGAACCGAGCTGGAAGACGGGCTGAAGCAGGCTCAGGAGCTGATTTCCCGGGCGGACCATCTCGTGATCGTTTATCCGACCTGGTGGGGCACGATGCCCGCCATTTTGAAAGGCTTTTTCGACCGGGTTTTTCTGCCTGGCTTCGCCTTCAAATACCGCGACAATTCCCAGCTTTGGGATAAGCTCCTGACGGGAAAAACGGCGCATCTGATCGTAACGTCGGATACGCCGTCCTGGTACAACCGGCTCGTATACAATCAAGCGGGACATAAACTGATGAAACGCAATATTCTAGGCTTCTGCGGCATTAAGACCGTCCGGGTGACGGAGATCGGACCGGTCAAGCCGTCGACGGAACAAAGCCGCGCCCAATGGCTGGAGCGGGTTCGGCGGCTCGGCGGGAAGCTGGCCTAAGCGCGCGGTCCGGCGAAATGGCGTCCGATGCCTTAAATTTTTGAAGCATGACGTTTAGTTTGTCAGGTACCAATTTTTCTCCTATTTGATATGATTGAGAGTGAGCTGTCCCATCTTATCCTATCGATCTCAAGGAGGACTCGATCTGACATGGCCAAGCCCAACGTTCCGCTAGTGAAACATATGTATACCGCCGATCCGTCGGCCCACGTATTCGAAGGCAAGCTGTACATTTATCCTTCCCACGATCTGGACCACGACAACCAGTCCAACGACAACGGCGATCAATACGATATGGAGGATTATCATGTCCTGTCGCTGGACGATATGGACGCCGACTGCGTCGATCACGGCGAAGCGCTTCATCTGAAGAACATCCCTTGGGCCAGCGCCCAGCTGTGGGCGCCCGACGCGGCCTTTAAGAACGATACGTATTACCTGTACTTTCCCGCGCGCGACCGCGACGGCGTCTTCCGCATCGGCGTTGCGACGTCCGCATCGCCGGCCGGCCCGTTTGCGCCTCAGCCGGACTATATCCAAGGCAGCTTCAGCATCGACCCCGCCGTCTTCGTCGACGACGACGGAAAGGCGTACATGTTCTTCGGAGGATTATGGGGCGGGCAGCTGGAGAAATGGCAGACCGGCACGTTTGTACCCGACGCCGAAGGTCCTGCGGCCGATCAGCCGGCGCTCGGGCCGAGAGCGGCGCTATTGAGCGACGATATGCTGAGCCTGGCGGAAACGCCGAAGGAAATTTCCATCGTGGATGAAGCCGGCAGCCCGATTCCGGCCGGCGACGAGGAACGCCGTTATTTCGAAGGTCCTTGGGTGCACAAATACAACGGCCTCTATTATTTGTCCTATTCGACCGGCACGACGCACCGGATTGTTTATGCCGTCAGCGACAAGCCGATGGGCCCGTACACGTACAAAGGCGTCATTCTCCATCCGGTTATCGGCTGGACGACGCATCATTCCATTGTGCAGTTCAAGGACAAATGGTATTTGTTTTACCACGACAGCTCCTTGTCCGGCGGCGCCGACAACAAGCGGAGCGTCAAATATTGCGAGCTGACCTACAACGAGGACGGAACGATCGCCGCCATCGATCCTTACGGGGACTCGCAGTAGCTCGGCTATTGACTCTTAACCGATACGGACTTATGACAAAACCAGAACGCCCCGCCCCCATTCGACCGGAATGGGGGCGGGGCGTTTTCATTTAGATTTTCACCGCTTGCCCGCATCGTGCTGCTCCTCGGCCGCCCGTCCCCGTTCGTGATCCACGCCGAAGCTGAATACGACCTTCAGCATAAACAACAAGCTGACGGCGAGCATGAACGGCTCCATGGCCGGAAGCATCGGCACCCAAGCGCATGCGAAGGCAAGCATCGCCCCGGCAGCCGTCAGCTGGCGGCGGCTGCGCATCGCATTCACCGCCAATGCGCCGACGGCCGTCGCCAGCCATACGAGAACGGCCTCCCGCACATGGATGCCCAGCAGCGCCGCAACAAGCGGAAGATGGATATGGACCGCTATAAAGATAAGCCGCAGCCGAGGGCGGGTGCGATAATAAGCATTGGTCGATACGGTAAAATTGGCCAGGCAGCCCGCGGCAATGTCGAAAACGAGAACAAACGCCGACGCGACGCGCCATAACGGAACGCCTTCCGTTATTCCGGGAAATCTTATAAACAGGGCGGACGCGATCAGCAATCCGGCTGCGACGATAGCCGCAATGGCCCGCAAGCTTTGCTCTTCCCCAAACAATTCATGCAGGTACGAAGGAAGTTGACGTTTTTTTGCCCCCATAGCAATTCGCCTCCTTTTATTTTATATCAATTTCATGTTTATACTCTAAAACTATAATTCAATCCCCTGTTGGCGGCAATAGTTTTATATCAGATTTATTGATTCACACTAAAACTTACTTTAAAATGAGACGTGACGGGCGGGCGAGCCAATCGGCCGTGCAGAAAAATGCGGATTCCATCCCGATTAACGCAAATGGCTGACCGCGGCAAGAAAATAAGAGTGCGAGGTGAGCGGGAATTGAACGGCTACGATCGAAGAAAACATAAAAAGACGGCCCAAATCTTCGAGGCGGCTTTGCAACTGACGGAAAAATACGGCTTCGGCAAAGTTAGCGTCAACGAAATAGCCGCAGCGGCGGGCGTGTCGCCCGCGACCATTTTTAATTATTTCGGAACGAAAGAAAATTTGTATACGCAGATGCTGGAAAATTGGGCGGACGAACAAATCGGGGAATATGAACGGATTCTCGGGTCGGACCTCCCGTTTCCGGATAAGATCAAGTCAATATGGACGGCGGAAGCGGGAAATTTGAAACGGCTGTACGGCGGAATGAACGAGATCGGGGAAACGGGTGTCTGGCGGGCTGCGGAGCAGGGCATGGCCCGCAAAATCGAGGCATTTTATGTCAAGCTGATCGAGCGGGGCAAGGCGGAAGGATTTATTCCTCCCGCCTATTCGGACGAAACGATGCTGAGGTACTTCGGCATGTATATGAACGAGCTGAAACAAACGTACGATCACCGGCAAACCGACGAGCTGCTGACGATGTTTTTTTACGGACTGTCGAAACCGACCGCGGCAGCGGATTAAGGGCTGCCGGCAAAGTCAACCTCGATATGAACGATTTCCGAGCGAGAGCCGATCCGAAGCGGAGGTCCCCAGAAGCCGAAGCCCGATGACACAATCGTATGGAGCTGCTCCTTGCGCAAATATCCCCAATCGTTCTCGAACAGCATTCCCGTAATGAGATTGCCGGGCGCGATTTGCCCGTAATGGGTATGGCCGGATACGACAAGGTCGACGCCTAAATGTTGGGCGACGTCGAACTGGACGGGCTGATGCTCCAGCAGAAATACCGCGTTTTCCGGAGAGACGCCCACCATCAGCTCCTTCAGCTCTGCGCGGGAACCGTCGCTGTAGTCTTTTCTCCCAATTAGCGTCAGCCAGCCTCCGATCTCGACGGTTTCGTCGTACAGCACGTCCATGCCGCTCTCTTCCAGAAGCGCGATCAACTCCTCCATCCCGCCCCTGAACCGGTCATGGTTGCCCAATGCGGCATAAACGCCGTAAGGGGCTTCGATTTGCGCAAGGACGTCTCCGATTCCTTTGTCCCGGTAAGGCGCGATATCGTCGTCGATAATGTCGCCGGGGAACAGCACGAGATCCGGCTTCAGCGCGTTGATTTCCTTCACCATTCGAATCGCGTGGCTTTTGCCCGACAAATAGCTGAAATGCATATCAGAAGCCATGACGACGCTCAATTTGCCGCTTTCGGGTCCGGGCTTGTCTATGCTGATCTGATACGAACGGACCGTCGGACTGAACGCGTTGAAGCTGCCGAAGCCGAGCAATAAGACAAGCGCGGCCAGCGCCAGCGTGCCCGCCCATTTGTGGACGCGATGCCGCGGCAGCGGCGTCAGCTTCGACAGCCACACGATCAGGTGAACCGGCGGCACGATCATGACCAGCAAGCTGAACAGCGCCAGCCAATACGAGCCGATGACGCTCAAGATCACAGAACCTTCGAATACGCGCGCAAGCAGGAAGGAGCTGGCCAAAAAAACGAACGCCGCGGCGTACAGCAGCCGGAACCGGCGAGACAGCCCCGGCTTCATCCACGACCAGCCGCTCCTTCCGATATAGTAGACAATTAAGGCATAGATGACCAAAAAGAGAATTCCAGCCAAGACAATCATGTTGACCTCCAATGTTCAGCCATTCAGCACGGCCTCCGCAAAAGCGGCCGTTGCCAGCATGGAGGACCGTTCCTCCTCGCCCGCGCCGTCTTCCGCGCTCCAGCAAAGCCCCATAACAGTTTCCACATAGAGGCATTGTTTCAATGTTTCGAGCGGAATACGGAGCCTCCGTTCCAGGACGGCCAGGATGCCGGTTATTTTGCCGTACAGCTCGTCCGTGATGTCATCGCCAAACTCGTTCAGCACGAAACGCGGCACGTCGAATACCGGATCGCCGACGACCCCCTTCGGGTCGATGATGACGTAGCGCCCTCCCTCACCCAGCAGCATGTTGTCATGATGGAGATCGCCGTGCAGCAGCATTTTCCTCGAATAAACGGCGGACAAGGACAAGCAGATTTGTTCGGCCCGCTTCATATGCGCATACAGCTTGGCCCATTCCGGACGACGGCTCATTTCGTCCGTTATTCTCGTTGCCCATCCATCGTAGGTCGGATATCGGTCCGGGTCCGAGGATGGAATATGAAGCCCTTCGTACAGGGAGCAAAAGACGGACAGCCTCGTGTCGAGCGAGCTTTCGTCTCTCAGCGGACGGCCCGGCCGTATTCGCTCCAGAAGAAGCGCATTCCCTTCGGAATCGGCCTCGTATACTTGGCAATACCGCCCGCCCCCGTATTCCCGCAAGGCGCCGTACTCCGCAGCCATCGTGCCGAACGCGGGATTGGCGAGCTTCAGAACGGATGGACCGTGCGCTTTCGACATGCATGTAAATACAAGGTTAGCGGAGTAGGATGGAATAAATGCCAGGGAAGACAGCGCCCACTTCTCCGCATATTGCTGCAAACGGCTAATCGATTCCTTGTAAAAGGCCTCGCCGAAACGGGCCTTTATTTGCTCCGTCTCGCGGGGCAAAAATGAAAATGTTGCGTCCATCGTTTTTATTCGTCCCCCTTTCCGTCATGTTTGGCGGCCATCCTTTTTTTGTCGCGTTTGCCTAAAGACGTATAGTCGATTCGTTCGACGCACACGATTTCCTTGGGCATCTGAAACCGGGCCGCCCGCGGCCGCAGCCATTCGCGCAGTTCCTTAACCGTCAACTCCGCGCCGCAGGCCGGCTGCACGACCGCCTTGAGCCGCTGTCCGAACGCGTCGTCGGGAATGCCGAATGCCGCGGCGTCTTCCACCTGCGGATGTTGCAGGAGCAGCCGCTCCAGCTCATAGGGATATACGTTTTCGCCGCCCGAAACGATTCGGTCGTCCAGTCTGCCGCACAAAAAATAATGTCCCAAGCGGTCACGAAAACCGAGGTCCCCGGTCCGAATCCAGCGGACGCCCGCTTCATCGTTAGAACGCCCCGCCATCACGCATAGTTCGCCGACATCGCCCTCCCGAACGTCGCGTCCCCGCTCGTCGAGCAAATGCAGCTTGACGCCTTCAATGACGCTTCCGATCGTCCCCGGCGCTGCCCGCAATTGCTCCGGCGTAGCAATCGCGCACAATCCCGCTTCCGACGTGCCGTACAAATTGTACAATACGCGGCCGAGCCGGCTTTCGACGGCTTCGGCCAGCCGCGTACTAAGCTCGGCTCCGCCGGATGCGATGCAGACCAGCGACCTCAAGCTGTCGGCGCGGTGCTTGAGCATCCGGTCAACCATCAGCGGCACGACCGACACGAATTCGACCCGATGCTCCTCGATGAGGCGGCACGCCTTGTCGGCTTCGAAGCGGGCAGTCAGCACCGTCCGGACGCCAAGCGCGACGTTGAGCAGCAGGATGGCAATGCCGTATCCGTGATAAATCGGCGTAGCGATATAGGACGTGCGGCAGCGCTTCAGCGGCATTCGGCGCAGCATGGCGGCAAGCGGGGGCAAGTAATGGAACAGGGAAGGCCGGTGCGGCGCCTGCTTCGCCTTCCCCGTCGTCCCCCCCGTCTGCAGCATGATCCGGCCCGGCTTGAACTTGGAGCGAAGTCGAACATGTCCGCTTCTGCCGCCGGCCTCGGAGCCGCGAATAAGTTTCTCGACCGACATCGATCCGTCGCCGGCGCTGACCGGCAGCTTGGCTGCGGCCCGCACGCCGTCATCGGCGACGGACGTACGGCCGGCGTCGTAAATGAGCAAATCCGGGCTGTGCTCTGCCGCCCATTCGCGCAATTGTCCGTCGCTCATGTCGGCATTCAGCAAATAGAGATCCGCGCCCAGAAACGAGGCGGCAAACAGCGACTTGACGAGCGACGCATGATTGGAACACAAAAAGGCGGCCTTATGACCGCCGGAAAGACCAAACTGCCGGCGCAGCCCTTCGGCCAGCCGTTCGCTGTCGGACAGCAGCTGCCGGAACCCGATCGTCTCGCGGTCGTCCGTCAGGGCGGGCCGGTCCCCGTAAGTCCTCTCCGCGATTCGAAGCAGAGCCTTCAAGCTGGGGCCGCAACGGACAACCGCCGCAAGCAGCCTCCATAGGCCGAACGGAGTAAGCATACCCAGCCTGCCCATGACAACGATCAAATAAACGAACCGCACCGTTATTCCTCCCTTTTGCGCCGCCGCAGCCGACGGGTCATGAACCGCTCCCAGACGCCGCGGAACAGCACCGAGCCCAGCTGCCCCCAGACGAGCCACCACGGCCGTACGATCGGGCGGCGAGCATAAATCGAACGCGCGACCAGCCGGGCCGCCTGCTCCGCGCTCATGGCCGGCGCGTTTCGATAAGCGGGCGTCGGCTCGATCATCGGCGTACGCACGAGCGGCAAATAAACGTTTGTCACCGCGATGCCGGCCGCGTTCAATTCGGGAGCGGCGGATCTCAGCCATACGTCGAACGCCGTCTTGGATGCTTGATAAGCGGCCCAATTCGGGAACGGAACGATAGACGCATTAATCGTAGATACGTTAATAATGTGACCCTGTCTGCGCTGCAGCAGCGGAATGGCCGACAACAGCAGACGGACCGGCGCGAAATAATTGATCGCCATCGTCCGCGTAAAGTCGTGAAAGCGGTCCAGCGACTGCAGCACCGGCCGGCGGATGGACAGGCCGGCGTTGCTGACGACGATATCGAGACCGTCCGGCTGCCGCTGGAGCGTCTCAATCAACGAGGTCAGCTGTTCGTCGTTTCGCAAGTCGGCCGCCAAGACCGTCACCCGGGCCGGGCCCCGCTCGATATCGGCTTTGATGCTTGCGAGCTTGTCCCCTCTTCTGGCGGCCAATATAAGCCGCACCGGCCAGCGGCCCAACAGCCGGGCCGTCTGTTCGCCGATGCCGGAGCTCGCTCCCGTTATGAGAATCGTCTTGCCTCGAAGCGCGCGTTCCAGACGCCGTTCGTCCAGACGAACGGCGCCGTAAAGCAGCTTCTCCAGTACAGCAGATGTTCGCATCGCTAGCATTCCTTAAGGGAAATATTGAAATCTCTGTCTACTCTATTTTGCTCTACTTGATTCCAGGAAACAAGAGCCTCTCTTTTTATGCCTTATTCCATTCGCGTGCCCAACGCCTGCCACAAATGCTCCGCCACCAGACGAACGTGGCGGTATAAGGTCGTGCGGCTCATATGATAGTGTTCCGCCAATTCGTTCAAATTCCGGTCCTTCAGCAAGTAACGGTCCTTCAGCAGTTGCTGCTCCTGCCGGGTGAGCGGCGGCGGCGGCGTGCCGGCCGTTAAAATATGCATTACTTCTTCGCGCAAATCTTGCCCCTTCCGTAGGAGGCGCCGGGCGGCCGGCAGCTGCCGCAGCCGTTCCGGTTCGAAGAGCAGCTCCAATACCCGCTTTCCTTCCTCCGCTGCGGATATTGGCGGCATGCCGCCGGCGCTGCGCGCCGTTTCCGTCTGGCTTATAATCGTCCGCATCCATCGCTCGAACGCCACATGGCGAAAATCAATTTCCCATCTTGACAATCCGGGCACGCCATAGCCGCGCAACTCTCCTTCCTTCCGAAACCCCAGTACGGACAGCAGCGCGTTCAAATGCGGATCGCCCGAAACGATGCACCCTTTGAAACCGCAAGCCATTTCGGCCAGCCACCGCCGCATCAGCAAGGCTCCCAATTCCTCCGGGCGATAAAGCGATTGCCGCACGTCGACGGCCGCTAGCAGCACGAAGATCGTATCCGCCGCTTCGGACGGCGAACATTCGGCGTCAGCGTCATCGCCTTCAAAGCCCCATACTTGCCGGAAAGCCGGCGCATAACGTTCCAGCAGCCGCAGCGACGGCTCGTGCAGCCATACGCCGGCGCAAAAGGCAACCGGCCGACCTTGCTCGTCCCGCACAACGAAGATGCCTTCGGGCCCGTGCATGGCGATATCCTCCAACAGACGGGGGTAATTTTCCGCCAGCACGAGCTCCGACTGCCAGTCGGACTGGGCGGCGGACACGGCCAGCATGCGCTGCAAATGCGGCAAATCGGAAGGCTGGTACGGCAGGCTTTCACCCGGTTTGAGCGCCGTGGCGAAATCGGCGTAGGCCATCGCCTGCGGCAGCCGTTCGCGGTAAAGCTCCAGCACATGCGCCGCTATCATCATCTGCCCTTGCTTGTCCTCCCTGCGAAACCGTTCCGCCAGCAGTCGAAACGCCCGCAGACGCCGCTCGTCGAATTCCTCCGGATTTCGCCGGACGTATTCCTGCCGGAGCAGGCTCGACACGACGCTGTGCAAGACGAGGCCGCGGTCCGTCCGGTTGACGAACGACAGCCGGCCAAGCGCAAAATAATCGGCGGCGTCCGCTTCGCCGTCCAGCAGCGAGCCCAGCAGCGGCTGATCGGCATACGGCAGCAAAGACATAGCGGTCAACTTTTCGTACATATCCGGCGCCGCGGCTTCCTTCAGCCACTCCGCGCTAATATGGCCCGACACGTCTTTAGGCACGCTATCCCCGCGGTCCGGCAACAACAGATCCGCCGTCAATGCCAATTGCAGCGGATGGCCCTCGGATTGCCGGGCAATGGCCGCTTGCAGGTCCGGCGGCAGTCCGGTCCGGTTCAAATAGTCCAGCACCTGCTCGCGCGTAAACGGCTTTAACGGAAAGGCGCGCATCCGGCGCTTCATGTCCGGACGTGCATGCCATTGCGGCGGAAGCCCTTTGCGGGAAGCGATGACGATCAGCACCTGGGAAGCTTCAAGCGGAGGCAGAAAAACGGACAGAAACCACCCTTCCATCCGATCGAACCGTTCGCCGTTGTCGATCAGCAGAACGGTTTTCTCGTTCGACAGTTCCTTGACAATATGCGCCAGCAGCGGAGCGCCCGCAGCCCGCGTTCTTCCCGTCTCGCTTTCGAGCCCCGTTTCCAGATTTGTCAACAGAGCGCCCGAGGCCGTCATTTCGCCCAGACCGTCCGCCCACAACGCCAGGACGGAATGCCGTTTGGCCGTCTTCGCCATTTCCATCAGCAGCGTCGTCTTGCCGATCCCTCCGATGCCGGACACCGACCACAGCTCCGTCACAGCCTTCGGATCCGTCAACCAATGCTCGAAACGGCCCAGTTCGTCGGACAAGCCGATCGTTTTCCGCTCAAAGACTCTTTCTGTCTCAAGTATCGACACGTCCGCACGCCCCTTTTTTATAAAAATATGAAACAAATCTGAAACACTAGTCCGGTTGATAATATCGTATTATATTTAGCGCAATGAATAAATAGAATCGACTTCATTTTTCGACAAGAGGAGACTCCTGATGAAGACACGACAAAGATTAGCTTCCTTGCTGTCATTTCTCATCCTGGCGGCATGGATTGGACCGTCCGGGTTGACGGCATCCCGCGTCAGCGCCGCCGATGACGCATCCGCCCCTCCGGAAATCGGCGGCTGGGTTGAAATTTCGACCGCGGAGCAGCTCGCTTACGTGAGCGCCAATCATGCGCCGTATCTGGACCGGAACATTCGGCTCATGAACGACATCGATATGTCAAACTACGATCATTGGACGCCGATCGGGGGCAACGATTTTCCCGGCTTCAGCGGGACATTCGACGGACGCGGCTACGACATCACCGGCATCACCTTGCAGGACGGCACTCTGGAGAACGCCGGCTTTATGGGAGAGGTCTCGGGTACCATCGAAAATCTTGGCGTATACGCAAACATCGTCGGCGGACAGCAGGCCGGCGCCATGGCGGGATGGCTGAACGGCGGCACCATTCGCTATTCCCATTCGGGGGGCAGCGTGACCGGGGACAGAGCCGGCGTTTCCTATAATGCGACCGGAGGTTTAATCGGCAATTCGAACAACTCCTCCATTCTTCATTCGTACTCCACCGCATCCGCCGCCAGCGGAGCTTCTCCTAATATGTATGCCGGTGGGTTGATCGGCTCTCAGGGGCGCGGATCGATTCTTCATTCCTATGCGATCGGCAGCGTGACCAACTCGGGCGGGTACAGCGTCTGGGCTTCCATTCGCAACGGAGGGCTGAGCGGCGACCTCTTGTTCGGCACGGCGCGGGACAGCTATGCCGCCGGACCGGTGTCGACCGTCGATGAAGGAGTCATCACGAACTTTATAATCGCGGGCGGCTTGCTCGCCAGCACAGGCTTTGATGCCAAAAGCTTCAATTCTTATTACGACAGAGAAGCAACCGGCCAAGCCGAAGGCATCCACGCCGCGAGCGGCACCGTGAATGAAGCTTTCGGGCGCACCACCGCCGAAATGAAGAGCCCGGCCGCCTATGCAGACTGGGACTTTGAGAACGTCTGGAACATTCATCCCTCCGTCAACAACGGTTATCCTTACTTAAGACCTGCCGTGCTGACGGCCGAACTGCCGGACGCCGTCGCGGGGGAGCCATACGCTGCGCCTTTATCTCTCTTTGACGGGACGGAGCAAGGCTTGACGCTGCAGACGGCCGGTCTGCCCGATGGCTTGGAGGCGGGCAATGACCGCGTGCTGCGCGGCGTGCCCGTCCATCCGGGTATATATACGATATCCATCACGGTGACGGATGCGGCCGGCGCTTCCGCCGCTGCCGACCTCGCGCTGACGGTGGGCGAGCGAGCGCCGCTGCCGGACGGCTTCGCCGCCGGTCCCGGCGGCAGCCCCGGATCTACGGCCGTCTCGGCAATTCCGGCCCAGGATCAACATGCATGGGCTTATCGCCTGAGCGGCGAAGAGCCTGTCCGGCCGCTTGTCGGAACTACGCTGCCGGAGGACGCCATAGCGTACGAAATCGGCGGCGATATTGCCGGCGTCGCGGCCGGTCTATATGTGGAGCTGTTCGAAATTGACGGCTCGATGAGCGTGCAAGCCTGGGCCGCCGTTCGATTGGAGGCGTCTCATATACGGGAGCTGGCTCAGACCGGCACCGTGGTCGGGGCCGTTTACGGCAGCGGCAACGCGCCGCTCGCCGGAGCGACGGTGACGCTGGGAGAAGCCGCAGCGACGACGGGCAGCGACGGCACGTTTACATTGAGCGCATTGCTTCCGGGACCCGGCACATTGCGAATATCCGCTCCCGGCTACTATACGAAGCAAGCGGCGGTAGACGTTATTGCAGGAACAACGGTTGACGCCGGTACGATTGCGCTGTCGCGCATATTTGCCGCTCCCGTCATCGTCCCGAAGCCGGGGACCGATACGAACACGGTCTATCTCAACGGCAAGCCGATTCAAGCCGCCTATTTGAAGGAAACCGCCGCCGACGGCCGCCCGGCGGCGCGAATTGTTCTCGATGCGGCATCGCTTGCATCGGTATATGAAGACGGCTCGGAAGCGGAGCTCGACGTTGACGTCGAAGAACCGGTCGTGCGGGTGGACTTGCCGGCGGAGACCGTAAGAAGCGTCTTGAAGGATCGTTCCGACGCCGCGTTTGCCGTTCGCACGGCTTTCGCCTCATACCGGATGCCGCTGAAGTTATGGGTCGGAACGGAGGGCGACGTCTTTACGACGGGGCTCGCCGAAGCATCCGAAGCTTACATGCGCAAGCTTTCCGCCGAGACGGCGGAGCAAGGCATCCGCCTGACCGGCACGGCTGCAGACTTTGCCCTGTTCGCGGACGGCCGCGAGCTCACGCTTCGCAATGCTATATATACGGAACGGACCATAACGATCGATGCCGCCGCCCTTCCGGATTTGACGGCCGTCGTTTGGGTGGACGCGGAAGGCGGGCTTCATTACGTTCCATCCGTCTTCCGGGACAACGGCGAGCATGCAGAAGCCGCCTTTTATTCGCCGCATAACAGCATGTATGCCGTCATCGGTTATGAAGCATCCTTTGCCGATTTGCAGGGGCATTGGGCCAAGAGCGATGCCGAATGGCTCGCCGGCAAGCTGATTGTCCAAGGCGTCGACGGCGATACGTTCGCTCCCGACCGTCCCGTCACCCGCGCCGAATTTGCCGTCATGCTGGCGCGTTCGCTCGGCTTGGCGGAATCGGCCGGCGCGGCTCTCTTTACGGACGCGAACGTCGATGCCTGGCATGCCGGGGCGCTTCGCGCCGCCGTCGAAGCCGGATTGATCGACGGCTTTCCGGACGGATCGTTCCGGCCCGACGAAGCGGTCACCCGCGAGCAAATATTCGCCATGATCGCCCGCGCCATCGATTATGCCGGTACGCTGCCGTCTGCAACAGCCGCCGAATTGGAGCGGTTTGCCGACCGGGAATCGTTGGCCGAATGGGCTCGTCAGCCGGCGGAACGGCTGCTGGCGGCCGAACTGATCCATGGTATGGGCGATACGTCGCTGGCGCCGAAGGAGCCGGCAACGAGAGCCCAATGCGCCGTCTTGCTGAAGCGGATGCTGCGCTATCTGGCCTTCGCCGAGTAGCCGGCCGCGCTTTGAAACCATCGACAGTGCAAATATCGTTTCAATCATTCTCGCTTCGGATGCGCCGGCTCCGAAGCGAGTTTTTTATACAGAAGCATTGTAGCCGTTACTAAAATGGTATAAAATACTGCTAACTCGCGTTAGAGAGGGAGTTTGCATGAGAAGCGAAGATATTGCCAGGCTGGCCGGCGTTTCCAGAAGCACCGTGTCTCGCGTTCTTAACAATTATTCGGACATCCCCCAAAGGACGAAAGACAAGGTTATGCGGATTATCCAGCAGCATCATTACGAGCCGCATACTTCGGCACGCGTATTGGCAGGCAAGGGAACCGATACGATCGGGCTGTTCGTCGTCAGCATGGCCGAGCGGAAAGCCGGCAACCGCATCTACCAGAATCACTATTTTGCCCCCATTGTCGACACCGTGATCGATACGGCCAACGCCGCAGGCTATTACGTCCTTGTGCACACGGTATATTCGGAAGACGACTACTTGAAAATTAAACAAGCGTATCTGCAGCGCCGCATCGATGCCGGCATCATCGTCGGAACTCAGAAAGATATCGAACGCGTCGCCGATATTTGCCGCGTCGACAAACCTTTGGTGCTGGTGGATTACGACACCGAAGAGCTGATCGGTCAGGAGCTGCACCGCGACGGCCTGTTCGTCGTCAATTCCGACGATTACGAGGGCGCATGCCAAGCCATGCGATATTTGATCGGACTGGGTCATCGAACCATCGGCCATATCCAGGGAAGAATGAATACATACTCCGGCCGACAACGTTTTATGGCTTACGAGGATATGATGACCGAACACGGACTGCCTATCGACGAATCGGTCATTGTGCCCGGCGAATTTCTAAAAGAGAAGGCGTATGAGGAAACCGCCCGCATGCTGAAGAGGCGCACGGCCCCCTCCGCACTGTTTGCCGCCAACGACGATATGGCTCTGGCTGCCATGCAGGCCTTGAAGGATAACGGGCTTCAGGTTCCCGAGCACGTTTCCGTCGTCGGGTTCGACGATATTCCGATCGTTTCGCAGCTGCAGCCGGCTTTGACCTCCGTTCGCCTCCCCATCATCGATATGTCCCAAAGAGCGGTCAAGCAGCTTATCGCCATTTGCGCCGGCAGCGCCTGCTCCTTTGCCCATGTTACGCTTCCGACCCGGCTTGTCGTTCGCGACTCGTGCCGGCCGTATGAACCTTGATCTAATTTTGTCGGGATTGGAATAAGGTTCATCCTTTTTTTGCCGCTTCACTAACGCGCGTTAGCCCTTGTACGACGTGACTTCATCCGCCGAGTCATTCAACATGTCTTGCTTCATGTCTTGCTTCATGTCTTGCTTCATGTCTTGCTTCATGTCTTGCTTCATGTCTTGCTTCATGTCGAACTCCTTGCCTAGCTTCTCGTCAGTCCCCTTGTGCCAATCAATCCGTTTCTCCGGACTTCTTGTCAGACTCTTTTGCCAGATTCCATTGCCAGACTCAATTTGTCAGACCTCAGCCTGTTTTCACTTTCCAGTCATCTCCAGTCAGTCCCTCGCACTCACTACTTCTTATTATCGAAAGGAGATTGCCGCTTTATGAAATTCGGATATTTTGACGACGCGAACAAAGAATACGTTATCCAGACTCCGCAAACGCCTTATCCATGGATCAATTATTTGGGCAACGAGCAGTTTTTCGGTTTGATCTCGAATACCGCAGGCGGATATTGCTTTTACAGAGACGCCCGGCTGCGCCGTCTAACTCGTTACCGCTACAACAACATCCCGCTCGACACCGGCGGGCGGTATTTCTATGTCTTCGACGAAGGGGACGTATGGACGCCGGGCTGGATGCCGGTCAAGCGGGAACTGGACCGGTACGAATGCCGCCATGGTCTCGGGTATACGTCGATTACGGGTGAACGGGGCGGCTTGAGCGTGACGCAGCTGGCGCTTGTGCCGCTCGGTTTTAACGGCGAGGTCTACCAAATTACGCTGAACAACCGCAGCCAGGCCGCAAAATCTGTCCGGCTGTTCTCGTTTATCGAGTTTTGCCTGTGGAACGCGCACGACGACATGACGAATTTCCAACGGAATTTGAGCATCGGCGAAGTCGAAATCGAAAACTCGGTCATCTATCATAAGACCGAATACCGGGAACGGCGCGACCACTATGCCTTCTTCTCCGTCAACGCTCCGATCGACGGCTTCGACACGGACCGGGAATCGTTTCTTGGCCCGTACAACGGCCTGGACAGCCCGCAGGCGGTGTTTGCGGGAGAAGCGACAGGCTCCGTCGCCAGCGGCTGGTCGCCGATCGGCTCGCATCAGCTGAACGTGGAGCTTGAGCCGGGCGAAGAAAAAACGTTTGTGTTCGTGCTCGGATATGTCGAGAATCCGGAGGATCAGAAGTGGGAGGCGCCCGGCGTCATTCATAAAGCGAGAGCTTACGACATGATCGGCCGCTTCGCGGACAAATCGGACGTCGACCAAGCGATGGCCGACCTGCGGGCGTACTGGGAGCGGCTGCTCGGCAAATACGCCGTCGCCAGCGGGGACGAGAAGCTGGATAGGATGGTCAACATCTGGAATCCGTATCAGTGCATGGTGACGTTCAACATGTCCCGCTCCGCCTCTTATTTCGAATCCGGCATCGGCCGCGGCATGGGCTTCCGCGATTCCAACCAGGATCTGCTCGGCTTCGTCCACCAAATCCCCGAACGGGCGCGGGAGAGAATTCTCGACATCGCCTCGACCCAGTTCGAGGACGGATCGGCCTATCACCAATACCAGCCGCTTACGAAAAAAGGGAACCATGAGGTCGGCGGCGGCTTCAACGACGATCCGCTCTGGCTCATTCTCGGCACATCGGCTTATATTAAGGAAACCGGCGACTTTGCCATATTGGACGAACAGGTGCCGTTCGACTGCAATCCGGACAATACCGCCACGCTGTTCGAGCATTTGAAGCGTTCCTTTTATCATGTCATCCACAATCTCGGCCCGCATGGATTGCCGCTCATCGGTCGCGCCGATTGGAACGACTGCCTGAATTTGAACTGCTTCTCCAAGGAGCCGGGAGAGTCGTTCCAGACGACCCAAAACATCGAAGGACGCATCGCCGAATCCGTCTTTATCGCCGGCCTGTTCGTATACGTCGGTCCCGACTTCGTCGAGCTGTGCAAACGGCGCGGGCTCGAATCCGAGGCGGCCGAGGCGCAAGCCCACATCGAGCGGATGCGCGAGACGACGCTTCGTCACGGCTACGACGGCGACTGGTTTCTGCGCGCCTACGATCATTTCGGCAACCCGATCGGCAGCCGTTCGAATGAGGAAGGCCAAATTTTCATCGAACCTCAAGGCTTCTGCGTCATGGCCGGCATCGGGGTCGAGGAAGGTCTGGCGCTTCGCGCGCTCGATTCCGTGAAGCAGCATTTGGAGACCGAATACGGCATCGTCCTGCAGCAGCCGGCGTATTCGCAATATTATTTGAATCTAGGGGAAATTTCCTCGTATCCTCCGGGCTACAAAGAAAATGCGGGCATCTTTTGCCACAACAATCCATGGATCATGATTGCCGAAACGGTCATCGGCCGCGGCGACCGCGCATTCGATCTATACAAAAAAATCGCGCCGGCCTATTTGGAGGACATCAGCGAGATTCATCGGATGGAGCCTTACGTATATGCCCAAATGATCGCGGGCCGCGACGCGGTACGGCACGGCGAAGCCAAAAATTCCTGGCTGACGGGAACGGCCGCCTGGAATTATGTCGCGATTACGCAGGCGATTCTCGGCATTCAGCCGGACTTTGACGGCTTGCGCATCGATCCGTGCATTCCGCAATATTGGGACCGCCTCGAGATCACGAGGGAGTTCCGGGGCGACACGTACCGGATTGTCATCACCAATCCGCGCCATGTCAGCAAAGGCGTCAAGTCGACAACGCTTGACGGCCGCCCGCTGGACCGCGCGGTTATCCCGCCGGCCGGGGACGGACGGGAGCATCTCGTCGAGATCGTGCTCGGGTAACCTCTTGCCCTCGGACCGGGCCATAACGATGACGGGACTGTTCCGTCGTTTCAGAAATACGGATTTGGAAACTTCAGCCGCGGCGAACAGATCCCATCGGTCGTGAAGCATGCGCCGCTCCGGTACTTATTGTATCGGAGCGGTTTTTTATCGAGTTTGCGGATGCGCAGCCTGGAGCAGCCAAACGTGGACAAAAAAACGCAGACTCAACCCCCTGCACCTGTTTATCACATTACTTTGGACAATTTTTCGTCCGCAACAGCGTTTGCGGAACGGTCGAAGCGATAGCTTAAAACGAAATAGCGTACACTTCACCCCTCGTACCTGATCTAACCAGTAATTTAGACGATATATCGTACATTTCACCTACATGCACCTTTCCTATCCAGCAACTTAGACGATATATCGTACATTTCACTCCCTCGCACCTGTTCTATCCAGCAACTTAGACGATTAATCGTCCACAACCACGTTGCGGAACGGCCGAAGCCATAGCTTTGAACGAAAAATCGTCTATCTTGGATAGCCCTATCGGCGGTACCGCAGGCTACTTTTCGCCAAACGGCGGCGCTGCCCCTCACGCCGTATGCTGCATTCGTTTGCGGCTGCCGGCGCGGTCCGCTTTCATGCCGGAAAAGTGAAGGAGCAAGCACGCCGCGGCAAATACGGCCATCAGCATGAAAGCTGCGGCGTAATGGGCGGTCGCTTCTTTGATAAAGCCAAGCGCGATGGGAGGAAAAAATCCGCCCAAGCCGCCGGCCGCGCCGACAAATCCGGTTACCGCTCCCGTATGGCCCGATGAAACTTCCGGCACCCTTTTGAACACGGCTCCGTTGCCCATGCCGAGCAGCATCGAGAGCAGCAAGCAGCAAATCGGAACGGAACCCATCGGTCAAGCGAGAACGACAGCATAAACGCGCCGGCCAATATGCCGACTATAACGAGCGTCAGCACCTTCCGGCTGCCGTACCGGTCGGCCAAATAACCGCCGGCCGGGCGAATCAGCGTAGCCAGCAGCACGAACCCGGCGGTCGTAACGGTCCGTCAAGATGCCCATCGCAATGCGCAATACCGAACCGAGCAAGACGGGTGCCGCGAGCAGCACGCTCTTTTGGACGACGGTCAAGCCAAACGTCTGTTGGATTTGCCCGGCTATGGGCGAAAACACCGACCAGACGACAAACGATATCGTCATCGCCGCTGTCGATAAGAACAGCGCTTTAACAGGTTTCATCGCAAAATCCCCAATACTTTATGTCATATTATATTACATATCCCAATCCATATAGCAGGAGCGGCCAGGCAACGGGAAAACAAAAAAGACGTTCCCCTTGTGGTGGAGGAAACGCCGTTGTTTCAGTCCCATTCGCGACAAGTATGAAGTTGGTTCGCAGCGCGGCAATTCGGATCGGTCCGGCCCAAGTCCTCTTCTCCAAGAGGTCCTTATGCCAGAGCCGCTCTCCAGTAGCGCTCGTTGCCCGCGAAAGCGTCGTTGACTTTGGTCGCGCAATCGTCCCCGGGTTTGCTTGCATTGGAAGCAGACAGCATGCCGGCAATCATAAACAGAAATTTCATCCATCATCTCTCCCTGTTTAATTATTGAAAGCAAGCACGCTACTGATGTTACGTAGCATGACATGCTATCCGGTTGCTGGCCGACTCAACTGCTATATGTCATATAATATGACGCAAAAGAATTTTTGTCAATTGCATTTGCGGAAATCGTGCCGTCGGATCAAGTGGATCAGTCGTTATCGCAGCAGCCGTCCTCCTCGGGCAGATGGCCCGAGCGCTCCCGTTTCGTTTTCAGGTATTTCTCGTTGTATTCGGACACGTCTCCCCACAGCTGCACTCTTCCTTCCGCCGGCATGCCGGCCCGCTGCAACGCTTCAAGCTTCTTCGGATTGTTCGTAATAAGCGTAACCGGCTTAGCGCGAAGAGCCTTCAGCACCGCTATGGCGTCGCCGTAATCGCGGGAGTCGTCGGCAAATCCGAGCATATGGTTCGCATCTACCGTATCGTAGCCGTTTTCCTGCAAAATATAGGCCAGCGCTTTGCTGAACAGACCGATGCCCCGGCCTTCGTGATTGGCCAAATAAAACAAGGCGCCGTGGCCGTGCTCAACGATATGCTTCATCGACTGCTTCAGCTGATAGCCGCAATCGCAGCGTTTGCTTCCGAAGATGTCCCCGGTATGACAGATGGAATGGAACCGGATCAGCGCCTGCTCCGCATGTTCGAAATCCCCGTAGGCCAGGACGCTCGATTGCTGCATTTCGGCCAGATTGACCGACGAAAGCTTGTCGATGATGCGTTGCATATCGTCGGTTACTTCCCCGCAATTCAACCAGCAATACCATTTGAATTCGACGGTTTGCCCGTCGAGATTGACCGGGAGCCGAATCGGGCCGACCAAATAAACGGCCCCTTTCTCGGCATCGATCCGTTTGATTTTGTCTCCGACAATCGATAATACTTTGGAGTCCAGCTTATAAGCAGCAGACATCGATCATTCTCCTCCGGTTGGCGTCTTATGGCCCCTGCAAAAACGGCCGCTGCCGTTTCTCCAGTTCGATTTCTTTCTTCCGCTTTTCGTGTATGAATCTCTATTTCAACTGACATAGTTTGGCCGATTGTACCAAATTTATTGCGTAACGGTTTCTCTGTTCCGTCCTCGCTCAAAACTGAAAGCACAAATTGCTCATCGTGCCGAACTCGTACGAGCGGTGAAGGACGGTCGGCGTCCGTTCGGCGCCGCCGCTGCCCATCGCGATAAACAACGGTACAATATGCTCCGCTCTTGGCACCGCCAGCCGGGCATGCGGCGCCAGCTCGAGATACCGGTCCAGCGTGTCGATATCCCGCTTCGTCACATGGTCGATGATCCAGTCGTCGAATTGCAGCGCCTCCGGCTTCGGCTCCTTCGCCTCCGGAAAAAACCAGCGCAAATTATGCACCGTGGTGCCGCTGCCGATCACCATAACGTCATCCTCGCCCAGCCCTTGCAGCGCCTGGCCGATCTTGAACTGCTCCCGTGGGGACAGGAACGGATGAACGGACAGCTGCACGATCGGAATATCCGCCTCCGGGTACATATGCTTGAGCGCTACCCAGGAACCGTGGTCCAGCCCTCGCCGCTCCTCGCGTCTCGCCGCCAGTCCCGCCGCGGCCAACCGCCGCTCCAGCAGCTGCGCCGTCTCCGCTGAGCCTTGGGCCGGGTAAACGATACGATACATCTCGTCCGGAAAGCCGTAGTAATCGTACACCGTCTCCAGCGTCCCGTCCGTATACGTCATGGCGATCGTTTCGCTTTCCCAATGGGCGCTAAAGATCGCAATCGCCTTGGGCCGCCATCTGCGGCCAAGCTCTTGAAGAAATTGCGAGTATTCGTTGCGCTGCACCGCCAAATATGGCGAGCCGTGACCGATAAACAATGACGGTACCATCTGAATGCCTCCCGTATCAGTTCGATACTTACTTTTATAGATATAACTATATATTAGTAACCTCCTTATTTCAAGTAACTTTATAGTAAAGGCGACCGCTTCCCTCAGCCTCCGTCGGAAGCCAGCGGGAAGCGACCGCCTCCATAGAACTACAGCTTTCTAAAGAGCCTATCAAGCTTATCCATCGCCATCTTCTCCAATTCGCGCAATTAGGGAATATTGCTATTGTAATTTCGAACCGACGGGATATAATCAGCAAAAAACCGGCCCTTGCAGACCGGTTCAGCGTTTATTATCGCAGCGGGGCAAAATGTTTGACCCGCTCCAAAATCCGTTCGATTTCCTGCAGCGCGCCGGCCGAAAGCACCGCGTCGACCGCTTTGACGTTTTCTTCGATTTGCGCCGGTTTGGTAGCGCCGATCAGGGCGGAGCTGACTTCCTCGCGGCGCAGTACCCAAGCGAGCGCCAACTGCGACACCGTCAGGTCCAGTTCCTTCGCAACGCCGGCCAGCTGCTGCACGACTTCCAGCACGTCGTCGCGGAAATAGCTGCGAATGACGCCGTTGATCGATTCGTTCGCTCCCCTGCTGCCGGCCGGAAGCGGCTGACCCGGCTTGTATTTGCCCGTCAGCACGCCTTGCGCGAGCGGCGAGAAGACGATCTGGCCGAGCCCTTCGCGCCGGCTGACCGGCATCACTTCTTGCTCGATGTACCGTTCAAACATATTATAGATCGGCTGATTCGAAATCAGCGGCCGCAGCTGCAGCCGTTTGGCGATGCCTGCGGCGTCGGCAATTTGCGCCGCCGTCCATTCGCTGACCGCCGCATACAGCACTTTGCCTTGCGCGACCAGATCGTCGAGCGCGCGCAGCGTCTCCTCCAGCGGCGTCTCGTCATCATACCGGTGGCAAAAATAAATATCGATATAATCGGTGCCAAGCCGCTTCAAGCTCGCCTCGCATTGCTCCATAATATGCTTCCGCGACAATCCTCTGTCGTTCGGACCGTCGCCCATCGGGAAGAAGACTTTAGTCGACAGCACATAGCTGGACCGCTCGTATTGCTTCAATACGGCGCCCATCGCCTTTTCGCCTTCTCCGCGGTTGTACGCGTTGGACGTGTCAAAAAAATTGATGCCGTTATCAAACGCCGTCCGAATGCACGCGTCCGCCGCTTCCTTTTCCGCCGCCGTCCCGTATGTAAGCCAGCTGCCGAGCCCGATTTCGCTTACTTTAATGCCGCTGCTTCCTACCCGTCTGTATTTCATCGGACATCCTCCCTTTCCTCTTTCCCATGAACCTGCTCTCGGCAACCATCCGCCTGTACAGGCGGCCGCTGCCGTCTCTCCGATTCGGATTTCCTTATTTTCGCTTCATACGCGCGATATTTCTAGTTCGACGTATTCAGCAGCCGCTGCGCGCTAGGCGCCGCAACATCTTTAAGTTACAACAATTCGGACAACTTCGCCACCGTATCATTCATTAAATTTATTTTCTGCCGCGCTGCCGGCATGCCGCAATCCCTGCAACTGGGCATTCGTCTAGAGCAATTCGCCGGGCTGCAGCCATACTATCTATAGAAGCAAATAAATGCGGTGAACCGCGACGCAAAAAGGCGGGATAACAAAGCATGGGCAATTTATTGGGCATTATGACGCACCGAATACCGGACAAATCGATCATCCGCCGGCACGGACGGGCCGCTGCCGCCGCGCGCTTCCAAGGAATCGCGCTTTACACGCCCCAGGATGTCAATTTGAAAAAAAAGACCGTTCGCGGACACGTGCTGCGAAAGGGGCGCTTGACCCGCTCCACCGTTCCTTTGCCGTCGATCAATCTAGACATCGGATTTTACAGCGCGGCTCAAATCAAAAAAGCGGCTCTTGTGCTGCGGTCGAAATCGATGCGGTTTGCGGGATACGGACTTGGCGACAAAAAACGAATCCAGAGCCACTTGACCGCCAGCGAGAAGCTGCGGCCGTATTTGCTCCCGACCGAGCCGCTCGCCAGCCCCGAGCACGGCGTTCGGTTTCTGCTGCAGCATGAAAGCATTATGCTCAAGCCGATCAACGGCTGGGGCGGCAGAGGCATTATACGATTAACGGCGGGGGCGCGTAGCGTTAACGTTCAGAGAGACGGCAAACGAAGCCTGCGCCTTCCGGCAAGCCGTCTGAAAACGTATTTTCGGCGCGTGCTCCGAACGGGACGGCATATGATGCAAAAGTGGATCGACATCCGCAACGCCAAAGGCAACGTCTTCGACATCCGCGCCCTCGCTCAAAAGAACGGGCAAGGCCAATGGCAGTTGACCGGCATGGCCGTTCGCGAAGGGCAACGAAAAAAAATTACGTCCAATATGAAAGGCGGCGGCAAAGCTTATTCGGTGCTCGACTATTTAACAAGGGAATTTGGCGCCGAGCGGGGAGCGGAGCTGACGGGTTCCGTGATCGAAGCGGCGGACTACATCCCATCTTATTTGGAGAAATCGTACGGCACCCGCTTCTCCGAGCTCGGCATCGATCTGGCCGCGGACCGTTCCGGCAAGCTGTGGCTGATCGAGGTCAATATTAAGCCGGGCAAAAAAATAATGAAAAGCGTATACGGCCGGAAAGCCTGGAAGCAAAGCCTCTTGAACACCTATCGCTATGCCCGAAAGCTGGCCAGAGGCTAGCCGCCGTCCGACTTCGCATGCGCGCCCGGCATTGCTTGCGCGCCCGGCATTGCTTGCGCGCCCGGCATTGCTTGCGCGCCCGGCATTGCTTGCGCGCCCGGCTGGCCGCCTGCCGAATGCGGCCGGGGCGGCCAGCCGGAAGAAGCGGCCTTGTTCGGCCGCTTCCTGCGCCTTCCATCGGCTTATTCGCCCGTTCGGGGCAATATAACGGCAAACTCCGTGCCGCGTTTCGACGCCTTATCGGGTCGGCACGAAATCGGGCAATTTGCCGGACTGACCCATTGCGGGCAGAACAAAATAAACCCAACCGGCTCTGGCGATCAGAGACGGTTGGGGAATCATAGGCCTGGTTAAGGCCCGCGGTTTCCGGTGCAGACCGCGATTATCCGTTAGTGCCCGTTACTTGCCGCACGAACGTTTCCAAGGCGGCGGTTTCCGTTATATGGCGGTTGCAAGCGTCGCTGTTCACGCATATATAGTTGCCGATCGACAAGTAATAATCGGGCGAAGCGTTCGCCGGCCTCTTCTTCGATACGGCAGAGAACAGTGCGACATCCTCATGCTTGTTGCACACAAAACAAACGTTTTTACGGTTCGTCTGCGTAAATCTGCCTTCGATGCCGTACCATTGCCCGTTCATAAAGCAGACGAGGAACATTCTGCCCGAGGCGATGTCGGTCCATCCGAGGTAGGTGACGCGGCGCAAGTCCAGACCGGATAGCTGCGGAAGCTTTAATTTTTTCGTTTTTGGAAACAGCTTCTTCAGCTGCGCCTCCGTTATTTGCGGGAAAGGCGCCAAATACGGCTCCAGAGCAAGCAAATATTGCCGAATGTCTTCCTCCGCCTTCATCTCCGCCAGCTTCTCCAACGTTTGCAATTGCTCATCGTTCGCGTCGGGAAACGCTTCGGCAATTTTCATTACCGCGCTCAATTTGACGGACTCAATAACTTTCGGATCGGCGGCGGTCTGCATCGCTTGCAGCGCCAGACCGGCTTGCTTCTTAATCAAATTATGCTGATGGTTTCTAATGAATGGTTCGGTCATTGCGTTCAGCCCCTTATTTTTGAATGAAATCTTCCATAAGGCGCAAAACCGTTCATTAGAATCGAATCCGGCTTACCGGGCGAAAATCCGTTATTCCGCCCATGCAAAGGTTCGCCCTAATGTCAGGCTTTGCATGAGCTGCCGGCAGCCAAGGCAATATGATTTGCCATGTGTACCAACCTCCGTTTCAACGGACATTATACCACAAGCGCCGCCGGGCCCGAAATGCCGTGATCGGTTATAAATAGACTCTCCTAAGCAGCAGCCTTCAAGCCCTGCACGATTCCCGGTATGCCTTCGGCGGCACGCCCATCGTTCTGGCGAACGCCCGCTGAAATTGGCTGACGCTCGCAAATCCGAGACCGAAGCTGATGTCCGTAATCGATTTGTCCGTTTGGCGAAGCAATTGTCTCGCTTCCTCCATCCGGAGCTGCAGCACGTATTGGTAGGGCGTGACGCCGATCTCCTTTTTGAAGCTGCGTATAAAATGATACCGGCTTTGATAGGCCATCGAAGCCAGCGTATCGATCCGAATCGGGTCGCGGTAATGATCGCGGATATATTCCAGCACCGTCCTCATTTGCGCGGGAGCGGCCGGAACGGAACGCCGGTTCAGCCGGTGGCTGCCCGTCATGGCATCCAAAAAATAAGCCAGCACTTGCATTTCCACTTCTTCTTCCGCATGCCCGCCGTCCCGCATGTCGCTGTTCAGCAGCGCGTTCATCCATTTGCGGAACTTCTCTCTCAAAAAAACGGGGTCGAACCGCTGCGCGGCGTCGAACTCCGCATCTTCTTGCATGCCGAATTCGTTTAGAGACCGTTTGGCGATTTTGCATATGAGAATACCCGATTGGGCGTCGATTTCAAAATAATGCCGCTGCTGCGGATGCTGAACCAAGCCGCTGCCGTCCGCAAGTCGGTACAGCCGATTGTCCTGCGTAAATTCGCAGCGGCCGTACAGCGGCACCGTAATCTGAAACTCGTCTTCATGGTCGTGAGGATGGTTGGAATACGCGCCTTCGATTCTCCACAATTCCACCTGAGGCGTTGCAACTTGCATGATCATCGGCTTTCACCCCGCAATTATTGTGCATGATTATAGCAATTTTCGCGGCGACTAGCCAGCCTCCAGACCTTTACAGTATAGAAAAAAGACGAAACAGGTGATGACAATGACGCAACCCGCGATATCCCGGACCGGCACTGCCGTGCAAAGCGCCAATTGGATGCTTTTCGGCGTCAGTGCGGCGCATTTGCTGAACGACGCCATGCAAAATATCGTGCCGGCCGTATTTCCGCTATTTCAAGCTTCCTTGCAGCTCAGCTACGCCCAAATCGGCTGGGTCGCCTTTACGCTGAACGTGACGGCGTCGATTCTTCAGCCGCTGATCGGAGCCTATACGGACCGCAAGCCGATGCCTGCGCTGCTTCCGCTCGGCATGGTCTTTACACTGCTGGGCATGATCGGGCTGGCCTTGTCGCCGGGATTCGGGATGCTGATCGCCTCCGCGGCCCTCATCGGAATCGGTTCTTCGGTGCTCCATCCGGAATCTTCCCGTGTCGCCCATCTGGCGGCCGGCAAAGGGAAAGGGCTGGCGCAGTCGATTTTTCAGGTCGGCGGCAATACGGGACAGGCGCTCGCTCCTCTGTTGATGGCGCTGATTATCATTCCGCAAGGGCAGCTCGGCTTCCTGTGGTTTACGCTGCTGGCAGCAGCCGGCATTGCAATTCAATGGAGCGTCAGCCGATGGTACGCCCGCCAAATCCGGCTGCCTCAATACGCCGCCCGGCAGCGCGCCGCGGCCGCCGGTAACGGAGGCAAATCCCGGGCGTTCGTCGCAGCCGTGCTCGTCATTTTGATCGTGCTGCTGTTTTCCAAATTTGTGTATGTGGCCGGCATGACCGGGTTTTATTCGTTCTATTATATGGACCGGTACCAGCTGCCGCTCGAAAGAGCCCAAATGTCGCTGTTCGCGCTGCAATTTGCCGGGATGATCGGCACGCTGCTCGGCGGTCCGCTGGCGGACCGGTTCGGCCGCAAAACAATCATTTGGTTTTCGGTATTGGGAACGGCTCCGTTTGCCTTATGGCTGCCTTACGCCAGCCCGGCCGGCTCGATCCTGTTATGCTTCGCCATCGGAGTTATTCTGATGTCCTGCTTTTCGGTCATTATCGTCTATGCGCAAGAGATGCTGCCGGGCAAGGTGGGCATGATTGCGGGGTTGTTCTTCGGCTTGTCGTTCGGCATGGCCGGCCTCGGATCGGTCCTGCTCGGCTGGATGATGGACTGGAAAGGCGTGGACGCCGTGATGCAGCTTTGCTCCTTCTTGCCGCTGCTGGGCGTCTTCGCCCTGCTGCTGCCGAAGGATGCCCGGCTGATGGGCAAGGCGGGTTAGCGGACGGAGCCTGGCCAACACATCAATGGGCGAAGCCTTGCGGCTTCGCCCGTCGTGTGGAGCTGCTTGCTCGGTCCTATCCGGTCTCATGGCTGCCTGAACCCATCCAGCAGCTGCCGGAGCGCCTCCATCGTCTCCCGCTGCACCTCGGGCCGATTCGCCTCATTGGCAAGCCAGAGCGCGGTCTCGTTCAATCCCCCGGATAAAAAATGCGTCATAAAGTCAAGCGGCACCGGCTTCACCAGCCCTTGCTCCCGCATCCAGCCCAGCTGCTCCTTCAACAGGCGCATGGAGTGGCTGCGGTCCATTTCGCGCCATGCCTCCCAGCCCAGGATGGCCGGACCGTCGATCAGCATAATCCGTTTGTTCCGAGGTTCGACGGCAGCCATGACGAACGCGCGGCAGCCCAGATACAGCTGTTCCCAGGCATCTTCGCTTCCCGCCGCTTCGCGCTCCACCCGCTGTGCGACCTCCCGCTGCACATCCTCCAGCACGATGCGGAACAGATCCATTTTGCTGCGAAAATGATGATAAACCGCGCCTCGCGTCACCTTCGCTTCCCGGACGATCGCATCCAGCGCCGCACCTGCATAACCGTGCTCGGTAAAATGGGTTCTTGCGATTCCGATCAGCTTCCGGATCGTCTCTTCGGCCTCCGCCTTGCTTCTCCTCATCGTACCCTTCGCCCCTTCCCGGACCGTTTCCAGCTCGTCCGAAATCTCTCTCTTCAGACTATTGTGATCCGTCGGCGGGAATTCGTCAAATCGGAGGCAGGCTGCAGCCCGGCGCTTTTACGAATTCCATATTTGTTCCGCGTAGTTGTCCTTATATTCGTTCGACGGAGGAATGATCGCGATAACATCAATCAACACGCCGTTCGGATCTGACGTAATAAAATGCCGCTGGCCGAAATCTTCGCTTCGTATGTCTAGGCAAAGCGGCAGCTTCGAGCCTTGAATTAGCCGCGCGTATTCCGCATCGGCGTCGTCCACTTCAAAATTGAGGATCAACCCTTGCACGCCATTGCGGTACGACTCCGGGACAGTCGGGTGATTCCGGTCCAGCACGGCTAATTCGTACGGCGTCCCGCCGCCGCTCAAGCGCATGCTGACGTACCAATCCGCCTCAAACGTTGTTTCAAAACCGAAATGAACCTCGTAAAATTGCGCCGTCGCCGCCACATGGTCAGTCATAATAACCGGATAAAAACTGGATGTCTTCATTTATCATTTCCCCTTTCATGGATCAAGATGAACCCAGTTTAACATACATACTGTATGTATGTAAATAGCTTTGACAGCTCCTCCCGGATTCAGGTACACTGACCACAAGACACGTCGGCTGCCGCAGGACGGTTGGCGAAAGCCGTGCCGGGCGCGCATAGGTTAAATTTAGATTCATCGTTGGGGGGAATATCGGATGACAAGACGGCAAATTCTCGGGATCGGATTATTGATGACGGCGGTCGCGCTGATCGGCTTTTCGGTTCTTTACGGGAAATTGGTAAACATTAATAACGCAGCGGCTCCAAATGAGGCTGATGTCGTTTACGGCGGCTACAATATGACGCAAATCGCTGCAAACCGCACCGATTATATTGGGGATGCGTCCAAGACGGGACGGCTTGCGGGGCAGCTGCCGGCTCCCGATTCGTATTACCGCCAGCAATATATCTCTTTGCAGACCGCGGAGCGGCCTTACGGCCTGACCGTATATTACGAGCCGGCCGAGCCGGACAGCTTGGCTTCCCGGCCCGTTCACGGCGAACGATCGGCGCTTGCGGAGCAAGCCCGCAACAATGCGCTCGTCCTGTTTGCCATGATCGGCAATGCGGAGAAGGTGACGTTTGCGTTTCGGGACAGCCCGTCCTCGAACGGCTTGGAGCAGGATCGTTACGATCGGTTCATAACCTTTGAAAGATCGGAATTCGAAGGAGAATACGATATTCAAGCCCTGGGGAACGAACCGGAGAAGCTGGGCTTGCTGCTGCAAGACGGGCTTCTCCGGTAAGGGGACTAGGCGGATCCGGCCGCCCTTTTGTTGATTTCCTCCATCAGTCGCTGCGGAGGGCAGGCCAGCATTTTGAGCGGAATATGGGCTTGCGCCGGGCTTAAACCTCTGTTCATCCGGTGCAGCGTTTTCTTAAAGCCCGAGAACCGGTTTTGCACCAGGTCGGGGTCGTTGGTAAAGATGCAAAGAAAGTCCTGATTGTACATCCGAAGCGCCTGAATGTCCTTAATCTCCTCCCAGCGGATCAATCCCGCCGAAGCGTAAGAAGCCCGGTCGAGGATCCCTTCATCGGAAATCGTCAGCATCGGCGTCCGGTCCAGCAGCCTCTTGACGTACCAGACCAGGCACAAGCCGAAAAACAGAATGCAAACCGCTCCGACCACGGTCAGCACCGCTCCTTCGCCTCCTTCCGCTTCCGGCGCAAACACCAGAAATACGATCCCCAGCAAAACAAAAATGAGCGCCCCGAATCCGAGCAGCGCCAGTCTTCCTTTTTTCGCGCTTACGTTGAAAGGTTCCATAAATTGCACATTCTCCTTCCGGTTTTCTCCAGACAAAAATCATAATGCAATTTGCCGGAACGGTCAACCGGTTCATTCACAACCGGAAGGAGGACGGGCAGCATTGCCGCTAAAGCTGCCAATACGGCCTGCCGCTATTTAAATGTGCTCAGCCAGTTTGTCAGATTGACGATTTCCTCCTCCGACAGCCGGTCCTTAAAGCCGGGCATTCCGCCGCCGCCGTTCATTATTTTTTGGTAGATTTGCTTCCGGCTCATATGAGCGCCGACTTGTTTCAGCGCTGGGGCCATCGCTCCCTGATATTCGTCGCCGTGACAGCCCATGCAGCTGCTGGCGTATACGGCTTCGGCAAGGTCCGGTTGAACAGGAGTATCCGGAATCGTAATCGGAGCGTTCGGCCCCGTTTCCTCTTTAGGCGGAAGATTAAACAAGAGCAAGATAACGGCCAGCAGTCCCGCGGCGCCCATCAGTACCGACATCACCCATTTTTGCACGCTCATCCCTCAATTCATCTTTTTTACTATCATATCGAAGACGAATCGCGTTCACTATAGCTCGAAATAGTCATTTCAGCCGGTGCTATCGTTCCCAGATCGCGCAGCAGTTCCTACATGTCCGCCTAATTCCAAGCAATTCCTGCACAACATTGATACTTGTGTATAATTTTACAACGGTATGTTTATGCGCAAAGGGCAGAACAGCCCGTCTTTTTGCTTTTGTTCTTGTATTTCATCAGCCACTCGGGCAGCAGGAAGGTTACCATAGCCAAAATAAAAAAGCCTGCGAATTCATTCCATTCGCAAGCTTTTATTCGAAGATACTCGTTAAAAGCGGACAGCCGTTGCTTTCGCGCGCTCGACGCCTTCCGCGATCAGCGCTTCGGCTTGATCCGGCAGCTGGTTATGGCCTTCCACAATGACATATTCGATATTTTTTACGCCGAACAGCGTCATAATGCTGCGGATATAATTGACCGCCATTTCGCTCGCCGCCGCCGGTCCTTCGGAATAAATGCCGCCGCGCGCGTTGACGATGGCGACCTTCTTGTCGGGCACGAGACCGACCGGACCTTCCGCCGTATAACGGAACGTCTTGCCCGCTTCATAAATGTAGTCGATATACGTATGAAGGACGGCGGGAACCGTATGGTTCCAGAGCGGAAAGGCGAAGACGACTTTGTCCGCTGCCAGAAACTGCTCCAAATATTTGTTGGAGACGTCGACGGCCGCCTGTTCGGCAGGCGTCAGCTCGTAGCCGCGAGCTGCCTTGAATTTGCCGTTGATCATATCGGCGTTCATGTACGGAAGCTCTTCCTTGTACAGATCCAGCTCGACCACGTTATCGTCGGGATGGCTGGCCTTGTAGCTGTCCAGAAATGCATGGTACAGCTTGACGCTGACCGCCTGCTCGATGCCGCGGTCGTTCGCTTTTATAAATAATACGTTGCTCATCGTTTCTCTCCTCCGGCGCTTGTTCTTTATTTTTGTAAGCTCCTTTATTGTACATAAGCTCAGCGGCCGTTATCATCGGCAATTAGACTGAAACTTTTGCGAGCTTCAAGCGAACAAGGCGGAGGACCGGTCTTACGACCTCAGACTTAAGCCTCGAGCGAACGCGACGCTGTCGAGCAGCAGTCCGCACGCGGGAAAAGAAGAACGATAAGTCCGCGAATCGTCTAATCGAGCTTCACCAGCTGCGATTGAACCGCATACAGCGCCGCTTGGGTGCGGTCGGCCACGTTCAGCTTGGACAAAATGCTGCTCACATGCGTTTTGACCGTTTTTTCGGCCACGAAGAGCGAAGCGGCGATTTCCTTGTTGCTCATGCCCCGGGCCAGCAGCTCCAGCACCTCGCGCTCGCGCGGCGTAAGCGGCGGCGGCTCCGGCTGCACCCGTTCGAGATGAACGGCGGCCGGCGAATCCGTATCGTCACCGGCCTGCGGCGGCAAAGACCTCGAGCTCCCGCTTCCGTCCACCAAAGCGGCGGCAATATCCGCATGAAGCTGCACATTCCCCTTCACGGCGCTGCGGATCGCCTCGGCCAGCTGATCGGGCTCCACGTCCTTCAGCATGTAGCCGGCAGCCCCGGCTTGCAGCGCCGGCACGATATGGCTGAGGTCCGAGTAGCTGGTCAGCACGACGATGCGGATGTCCGGATAACGCTCGACGATGCGCCGGGTCGCTTCGATGCCGTCCATGACGGGCATCTTCAAATCCATCAATATAACGTCGGGCTGCAGTTCCCCCGCTTTCGCCACCGCATCCTCGCCGTTATAAGCTTCGCCCACCAGCTCAAAGTCCGGCTGCATGCTCAAATAAAACGCAATTCCTTTCAGCACGATCTGATGGTCGTCCACCAGCATGATTTTTATTTTCACGAATGTCCCCTCAGTCCGTATCATACGAATTCACCTGTGCATCCAGCGGCAGCGTGGCGGTCACCGTCGTCGGCTTGCCAAGGCCGCTGTCGACGGTCAGCCGTCCGCCCAATGTTGAGGCTCTCTCCCGCATCGACAGCAGCCCCAGCGTCATGCGGCCTTTGAGCGCATCCTCCTGAAATCCTTTCCCTTGATCGGCGATTTCGAGCGTCACTTCATGCTCCGATTTGTGCAGACGAATGCTCACTGTATCCGTTCCCGCATGCTTGCTGACGTTATTCAACGCTTCTTGTCCGATCCGCCACAACGCTTCCTCCGTCTGACGCGGCAGCTCTCTGACGCCTTCGGCGCGCTCGTACACGCGCAGGCCCAAGCTTTGGCCGTATTGCTTCAAGGCGGGCAGCAGCCCTTTCTCCAGACCGGCCGGCCGAAGCTGCCAGATCAGCTCCCGCATCTCCCCCAGCGTCTCTCTCGTCAGCCGGCTGATTTCTTGCAGCGGACGTTCAAGCAGCGGCGCATGGCTGCCGATCGCCTTCTCCGCGCCTCGGGCGATGAAGCTGAGCGAAAACAGCTTCTGTACGACCGAATCGTGCAAATCGAGCGCCACCCGATTCCGTTCCTCCATGCGGGCGAGCTCGCGCTGCTGCTCGTCGATGCGCAAATTTTCGACGCAAACGGCAAAGTGGTTGCCGAGCGCATACAAAAAATCTTCATGATAACCGTCAAATTCCCGTCCCGTATCGCTGCTTGCAAACAGCACCCCCAGCGGATCGTCTCGATTGCCCAGCGGAATGGCGGCGGCGGCGGCATACGGGGGAATGCCCAATTCCGGCAGCGCGGTGCAGATCGAGGCTTCATGCTCCTCCGAAATAAGCACCAGCTTCCTGCCGCGAAACGCGGCTCCTACCGGGCCGCCATGGTCGGGATCCAGCGATTTCCACACGGCTGTCGTGCGGCTTTCCGTATAGCTGGCCCGCAAGGACAGCTGCTGCTGCTCGTGGATGAACAAGGAGACATGCTTCCAGCCGAACGTATCGCCTATCGTTTGGACCGCCAGCTGCGGCAGCTCGCGGACATCGCGAATGGCGTTCATCCGTT
Source organism: uncultured Paenibacillus sp. (assembly GCA_937895345.1). Classification (GTDB taxonomy): domain Bacteria; phylum Bacillota; class Bacilli; order Paenibacillales; family Paenibacillaceae; genus Pristimantibacillus. Next base: position 70,891 of record CALAWP010000005.1, read on the forward strand.
GAATGACGTCGTTCAGCTTGGCGAACAGCGCCGCATTCCGCTCCTGCACCTGGTACAGCTTGACCCGCTTGATTGCGGTGCCGATTTGATAGGCGACCGCTTGCAGCAGCTCCAGCTCCTCGGCCGTAAATCGTTCCCGCCCCGCCTCCGCCACGTTCAGCAGTCCGAAGCGGTCGCCTCCGGCCGCAAGCGGAACGGTCGCATGATGGGAAATGCCTTCCGTATCGCCCAATCGCTGTTCGATGGCGCATGCAAGGCGGGTGCACTCGATGATGTTGACCGCTCGATTCAGTTTTCCTTTATAAAAGCTTTCCACGCATCCGCAATCGGCTCCGCGCATCACTTGCCGTTCGTCGGCGTCCAACGCCTCCGGCAACTGGCAAGCCGCTTTGCACGGCCGGTCATCGCCCGGCTCATCCAAAATAAATATCCAGCCAGCGGTAAATCCCGTCACGTCAAGCAGCTTGCGGAGCACATCGTTCAGCATCCGGTCCATATCGTTCGTGCCGTTGAGCGTTTCCGCGATTTCCTTCAGCGCGACCAGCTCGTACGGCCGGATTTCCCGCGACATCGCTTTCCCTTCCTTCTTTGCATATGCGCATCAGTTTCGATTGCCCGTATTGTATCACAATTGAGCGGCCGCGCGAAGTAAACTCTGCCGCGTGTGCCCTTGCTATGATGGCGCGTATCAGCAGCGCGTTGTTGCCAATGCCAGGACAAACTCTTAGTCTGCAGCGCGTTGGCAATGCGCAAGGGCGTGTCGCCCCACTGCTGCCTCATTAATTCTCTACTTTATCACGGTACCCGCATCTGAAAAACTCTCATCTTTCGTACGCAAGGCCGTAAGTTGTTCCATAGACCGTGCGTCGTTCGCCAGGCCGCACATTGTTTAATTGAGCGTGTGTCGTTCGCCAGGTCGTACATTGTTTGAGCGTGCGTCGTTTGCCAGGCCGCACATTGTTCCATTGCGCGTACCAAATGCGGGCAGTATTCTCTGCATGGAACAAGGGAGCATACAAATGCGGCTGCGTTTCCATGGCGTCTGCCTCAGTCTGACCACAGAATTTCCCTTATGCCTCGATCTTTGCTCGTTGACGTTCATTCGCCCAAGTACCGATCCTCTAACGAACCTGACAATCATTATGCATCCCGGCAACACAAGTTTGTGAATGTAACGAACGCCAGCGACGCTATTATCCGATTTTCGTGCTACATTCAGTCATTTCTGAGCATATAAGCTCGCTGCAGTTCGTTAGATTAGTAATCCAGCCATTTTAGGGAGAATAAGCTTGCTGAGGTTCGTTACATTTCTCGCCGTCCCACTAACGAACCTCACTATCGCCATGCCCGCCGGTAGCACAAGTTTGAAAATGTAACGAATATATCGACTTTCTAGATCATCAAACGGTCAGCTTCCTGATTCAAAGCTATACACGGCTATAGAGTCGGCAGAGCCGAAGAGCAAACACTATTGCCTTCCCATTGTGCAGGAATGATGCGCCTGCTATAATCAATATGACAGAATAATACCGCATAGTAATCACTATGCGACCGGACGTGAAGCACACGCCGCTCGGACAACAGCCAAACCTGGTCTGTGTCCGGGCGGCGTTTTGCTTATCTTGAAAAAATTGAAGAAAGGAAGTGCAGACTTTGTCAACTTTTAATACAGCTTTTGAAGAATGGCTGCGTCAATCCATCTCCCAAGAACAAAATCACAGGAGGAAAGAACGACTGGAAAAAGGGATCGGCCATGGAACGATGGAGTTTTTGCGATCGGTTTGGTTTCCAGCCATAAGAAATTTCGATCATTTGTATGCGGAATGGGAAGTTCGGGATTTTCACAACGGCTACCGTTATCTGGATTTGGCCTATCTGCCGGCAGATGACGTTAAGGGAAGCATCGAAATTCAAGGTTATGGATCCCATGCGAGAGATCTGGACGTACGGAGATTCAAGGATTTATGCTGGAGACATTGTTTGCTGGCCTTGGATGACTGGGTATTTCTGCCGATCGCTTATCCTTCAATTACGGAAGAACCGAAGCGTTGTCAGCAGTTGGTGCTTTCATTTGTCGGCAAGTTTGTGGCTACGGACGTACCTCGGCAGTTGACATGCCTGGAAGCGGAAACCGTTCGATTTGCCCGACGTCGTGTTCTCCCCTTTACGGCTGCAAATTTGGCCCAGCATCTTTCCATTACTGATCATCATGCAAGGCGTATACTTCATAAGCTGGTCGAAAAAGAGTTGCTGTGCATAGCCAGCGGCAAACAACGATACCGGACGTACATTTTGCGCAACTGACATTCTTTAGCTTACGTTGTCGGAGTTCTTAGTTTTGCGTACCATAAAATACCGCCATCGCTGGTCCGCAAAGATTTTACGAACCTGACAAACGTTACACGCTCCAGAATCACTCGTCTGAAAATGTAACGAA
>CALAWP010000006.1 GCA_937895345.1 uncultured Paenibacillus sp.
TTCAATTTCCAGCGCTTTTAAGCTATGAACCGGGGAGGCGTCACGGATTCAGGAATTAATCTATACCAACCGAATCCGATTGAATAGAATATACCATCCTTAAAAAAGAGTGAGGTGGATGGTTATGAGCAAAAAAGTCGAGATTAGCCGCGGTTGCGGCGGAGGCTGGTATGGCGGAGATGACTACTGGTATGGACTTGGCTACGAAGAAGGCTTCGAAGATGAGTTCGATTTCGACAATGGCTTCGGCGGCAGACGCCGCAGAATCCGCAGGCTCATTCGTTTGATTCGGCGCCTGCGCAGACTTTTGCGGAGATTGATTCGCCGCGGCGCCAGCCGCAGAGAAATTCGCAGACTCATTCGCATCATTAGACGCCTGCGCAGAATTCTTCGCAGACTTCGCAACGGGTACGAATACTAAGCCGTACTCTCCCGAAATGAAGCAACGAACGTGAACCACTGTGAAGCGTAAGAAGGAAGCCCGCTGGCCGGAATGGCCGGCGGGTTTTCCTTTGCTGCGCCTTTACCACTATATTCAGAGCGGCAAACGGCGGATTGGGTGACGTCCGCCCGCGCATTTCATGATACAATATAGAACGCAAGCCTCATCTTTCGCGTTCGCACGGCGGAATGCCGCTGCAACGCTCCGATACCTGCCAGCACTAGGAGATATGACGATGTTTTATAATATGATCAAGCAAAAAAGAGACGAATGGCTGAACTCCCCGGCATGCTCCGTCAAGGACATGATCCGTTACATGGAGCAGGCGAACGGACTTCGAGACGTACAAATCGATGCGATAAAGACGTATCTGTTTCTAAAGATCGCGTGCGGCAATCAGCCGTTGTGGAAGCTGCTCGAGAGCGGAGCTTTCAATACGATCGATATCGACGAGCTCCCGCTGACGAAAGCCGCAAGGAAGACGCTGGAAACGACTCCGGCTGCCCTCGCCTTATACGAATATGCGATATGGCCGGGCGCCGACGGGGAGCCAACCTCGGCCAAGCTGGCCCGCACGATCGAACAGCATCCCGAATCGATCGATTACCGCTCGGTCATTCGGAAGCGGCTGTACGGAGCCGATTATACCGACTATTTGTTCAGTCTGCCGATGGGCGCGGGCAAAACCTTTTTGATGGCGGCCTTTATCTATCTCGATTTGTATTTTGCCTATAATGAACCGGACAACCCGGCCTTTGCCCATAATTTCATCGTGTTCGCGCCTTCCGGGCTGAAATCGTCGGTCGTGCCGAGCCTGAAGACGATTCAGCATTTCGACCCCGCTTGGGTGCTGCCCGAGCCGGCGGCTTCCGCCGTCAAGCGGCTCATCAAGTTTGAAGTGCTGGATCAGCCGAAAAACGCCGCAAAATCGAACAAAGCCCAAAATCCGAATGTGCAAAAGATCGCCCGCCATCAGCCGCTGCACGAGCTGTTCGGGCTTGTGGCGGTGACCAATGCCGAGAAGGTCATTCTCGACCGAGTGGAGCTCAAGGAGGGCCAGCTGCTGCTCTTTGAGCCGAGCGACGACGACAAGGACAAGGAGGCGAACGAGCTTCGCCATTTGATCGGCCGTCTGCCCGGCTTATCCGTCTTTATCGACGAGGTTCATCATGTCGTCAAGGATGAGATCAAGCTTCGCGCCGTCGTCAACGGCTGGTCGCGGGGCAAGACGGTCAACGCGGTCGTCGGTTTTTCCGGTACGCCTTACCTGGAGAAGGAAGAGAAACTCGAAATAACCGATAAGCTTTCGATCAAAAGCGGAGAAATATCGAACATCGTGCATTATTATCCGCTGCAGGATGGCATCGGCCGCTTCTTGAAGCGGCCCGTCGTGAAAATATCGACGCAAGAAGACGGCCTTTCGATCGTGGAAGCCGGCGTAAGAGAGTTTCTCGATTTGTACAAGGATACCCGTTACGGCAACGGGACAACGGCCAAGCTCGGCATTTATTGCGGAACGATCGAAAGGCTCGAGGAACGGATCTATCCGCTTGTCTCCCGAATCGCCGCCGAATACGGGCTCAACGCTTCGGAAGCCGTGCTGAAATATCATAAAGGAAACAAGCAATATCCCGTTCCGGCGGACAGCCATTACCGGTTCGAAACGCTGGACAAGCCGGTGTCGCCGGTCCGCATCGTGCTGCTGGTGCAGATCGGCAAGGAGGGCTGGGATTGCCGAAGCCTGACGGGGATCATTTTGTCCCAGGAAGGCGATTGTCCGCACAATATGGTGCTGCAAACGTCATGCCGCTGCTTGAGGCAAGCGGATAAGGACGCGCAGGAAAGCGCATTGATCTATTTGAATGAATCGAATGCAAGGAAGCTGAACAGCCAGCTGCAGCAGCGTCATCGTTTGACCATTCGGGAGCTGGAAGACGGCCGCCCGACTGCCTCCGAAACCGAGATCAAGCGATACAGCCGAATGGAGCATTTGCGGCTGCCCGAGATGGAGCTGTATCAGCTTCAAGTCCGGCTCGAGGCGTCGGTGTCCGATGAAATCATCGACACGGCGGACGCGCTTAAGGATGCGATTCCCGAATCGGCCGTCGCCGGCTACACCGTTACGACGCAGGATTTCCATCTGAACGTAACCGGCATCGAGACGGAAATGGCGGAAAAGGGCAACAAGCCCGCCAGCTTCACCGGCTGGCTCTACGAAATTGCGAAGCAAAGCTTCGGGTACGTGACGATGGCGATGCTGGAGCGGCATCGGGACCGGCTTCGCCTCCTGTTCGACAAGATTACTTACGAGAACAACAACGAGCGCTATTTCAGCTCCGGCTATAAACATTCGGTCATTCAGGCGAACATTCGCAAAGCCTTCTACGAGAAGCCCGTCTATGAGAATGTGGAGGAGCTTGTGCCGCATCGGGTCAGTCTGCTCCCGGACGGCAGGCTGACTCCTGTCGTGAGGACCAAGACTCCGTCGGACTACTACCCGTCAAGCCTCGAAACGGAGAACATGATTATGGCCGATCGCGGCAAGCTGAAGCTGGACGACAAAACGGCGCAAATATTGAAGTTTGCCGAGGAGACCGGGAATGAAGCGATCGCGGCGCAATTGCGGGAGCGGTATACGGCTCACCCGATGAAGGACAAGTCGTTCCATTACGTGCCGTATCGGATGGACAGCGAGCTGGAGCGGCAATTTTTGCAAGACGTTCTGCATCTCGATATCGTTCGCAAGGGCGGGCTTGAAGTCTATTACAACGGAGACAGAGGTCTGACCGACTTTAAAATCAGATGCTATAAAGGAACGGAAGGCAGCTTCCGGTACATCGGCATGTATACGCCCGATTTTGTCATCGTCGAGCGCCGCAACGGAGCCATTTACCGGGTGCTGATCGTCGAGACGAAAGGCGCCGTTTACGGGAACGATCCGAAGTTTGCGGACAAAAGGGCGTTCACGGAGCGGCATTTCGTCCGGCTGAACAACGAGGCGTTCGGATATAACCGATTCGGCTATTTGTATGTGGAAGATACGCTTGCCCATGCGGAAAGAATCGGCAAGACCGCCGGCGCCATTCGCCGCTTTTTTAGTTGAACTTGAGAATCACACGAAACAAGCGGAATGAGGAAATCGAACGGGAGAAACGGCAGTGTTCGCCTTTGCAGAGGGATGGTAACCGTTACGGGTTCTAGGAAATCCAAGCATCCCTCTGCGAGAGCGATCGGAAGTCGATTCCTCATGCAGCTTGGCATAAGTAGTGATAATAAATAGTTCAACTTATATAGAACGTAAAAGGTGAAGGAGGATCGTCAGATGGCGATTAAATATATTCCTTACGATCCCGACCCGGTTCGGGGACAGGCTGTACTCGACAATTTCAGACGTACGCTCAAATATAAAGGCTCGGACGAAATACCGGGCAAGCTGAAGCGCGGCATGCCGTATTACGAGGTGGAGCGAACGGAAACCGTCGGCAGCGGCGGCAGCGGCAGCATGCTCATTCGCGGCGAATGCGTATCGGCTTGCGCTTATTTGAAAGACCGGGGCATCGAGGTCGACCTCGTCTATATCGATCCGCCGTTCGCCAGCGGAGCCGACTACGCCAAAAAGGTGTACATCCGGCGCAACCCGAAGGCCGCCGCCGCCATCGCACGCGCGGAGGAGGAGCTGGACAGCGAACAACTGAGGCAATTTGAGGAAAAGATGTACGGCGACGTCTGGGACAAGGAAAAATATTTGAACTGGATGTACGAAAATTTGACGGCCATCAAAAGCGTCATGAGCGAAACGGCCTCCATTTACGTCCATCTGGATTGGCATATCGGGCATTACGTGAAAGTGATGCTCGACGAAATATTCGGCGAAGAAAACTTCCGGAACGAGATCGTATGGTGCTATAAATCCGGAGGGGCGGGAACGAAGGAATTTGCCAAGAAGCACGACAACATCTTTTTGTACAACAAAAGCTCGGACTATGTGTTTAACGTGCAAAAAGAGAAATCGTACATGAAGGAATGGTCCGGAGAAAATCCCGCGCAGACGTATTACACCGACGAGAACGGCCGGTACACGCTCGTAAACGCCAAGGACTACTGGACGGATATCGGCATGATCGCCACCTCTTCGGAGGAGCGGGTTCAATACGCTACGCAAAAGCCGGAGGCTTTGCTGGAGAGGATCATTAAGACGAGCAGCGACGAAGGGATGATCGTGGCCGACTTTTTTGGCGGAAGCGGCGTGACGGCGGCCGCGGCCCATAAGCTGAACCGAAGGTTCATCCATGTCGACGTCGGCATCAACAGCATTCAGACCGCGCGCGACCGGCTTGCGGCCGGTCAAGCCGAGTTCGAAGTGCTCGAAGTGAAGGACGGCGTTTCGTTGTACCGCAATCCGGCGCAAACGATGGACAAGCTGAAAAGCCTGATCGGCGGGCTGAAGCGCGAGGATTCGCTCGGGCCGTTCTGGGCCGGAGCGGTCAGCGACAGCAAGCTGGGCCTCGTTCCGGTCTATCTGCCGAATCTGCTGGACAGCGGCTCCAAGCTGCTGAACGAGGCATGGGTGAGCCGCTTTCTGTATGAAGCGATTCCCGACCTTGCGCCGCATATCAAGAAGGTGATTGTCTATTATGTCGACGTGGAAGACCTTGACGGGCTCCGCAAGACGATCGCCGAGAACGAAAGCACGACCGTTCAAATCGAGCTGCGAGATTTGAAGGACATTCTGGATGACGTTGTGGCGGAAGATTATGCCGCGTTTACCGTCGAGCGGTCCGGCGACGCTTTGACGCCGGAATATATCGTCACGATCGACGCTTTCGCCAGCGACCGGGTATCGGGCCAGATTGACGCCTTTAATCAAAAAGGGATCGAAAACGCGGCCCGAAGCGGCAAAACGTTCAAGCCGATCGCCGTCAGCGAGAGCGGACTGGAGCTGATCGAATACGTCAGCCTGGACTGTACGCAGGCGGAAGGCGAATGGCGCAGCGATCATGAAATCAAGATCGACAAAAACGGCTTTGTAGCCGTGAACGGCGGCAAGACCAAACAATTTTGGGACGGCACCCTTCGCTGCAACAAGCCGCCGCTGCGCGTCAAAATCCGCAATATATGCGGCGACGAAACGATATTTGCCGCTGCCGCGCCGACGCCGGCGGAATAGGAGCGATGGAGACCGACATGAACATTACGTTTGGCATCATGGCGCATGTGGATGCCGGGAAAACGACGTTTTCCGAGCAGCTCCTCTATCATGCCGGCCGACTTAAGCAGCGAGGCCGCGTCGACCATCGCAGCGCTTTTTTGGACAGCCACGACATCGAGCGTCAGCGGGGGATTACGATATACGCCGACCAGGCGGCGTTCGAATACGGCGGATCCGTCTATTATATGATCGATACGCCGGGCCACGCCGACTTCTCGCCGGAGATGGAGCGTGCGATCGAGGCGATGGACTATGCCGTTGTCGTCGTCAGCGCCGTCGAAGGCGTGGAGGCGCATACGGAAACGGTATGGGAGCTGCTTGGAAAGCGGCGCGTCCCGGTCTTTTTTTTCATCAACAAAATGGATCGCGAAGGTGCGGATGCCCGTCTGGCCATGGAGCAAATTCGGCAGCGGCTGACGCAGGATGCGGCGGACCTGACCGACAGCTTCGACGGCGCGAACCTGGCGGAAGAGCTGGTCGAATTTATGGCGGAGCGGGACGAGGAGCTGCTCGAGGCTTACATGGAGCATGGATATGACGCGGCCGAGTGGCTGCTTCGCCTGCGGAAGATGATCAGGACGAACCGTATCTATCCGTGCCTGAGCGGTTCGGCGCTGCAGGATCGGGGCATTCGGGAGTTTCTGGCCAAGTTTCACGCTTTGACGGTAACGGAGTTCGATGCCGGGGCGGAGCTGTCGGGCCGCGTCTACAAAATCCGATACGACGAGGCGGGAACGAGACTGACGTTCGTCAAGCTGCTCAGCGGTAAGCTTAGCGTCCGGGATGAAGTGCGTTACGGCGCGGACGCGGTAGACAAGGTGACGCAAATTCGGAAATACAACGGAAGCGGCTTCGAGCAAACGGATTGCGCGTATGCGGGGGAGCTTGCGGCGATCGCCGGTTTGACGGCGGCTTCCGCGGGCGACGGCATCGGGAGCTTGCGCGAACAGGCCCGCTACGACATGATTCCCGCCCTCCGGTCGAAGGCCGTTCTGGAGCCGCACGTTCACAGCAAGGAGGCGCTGCCCTTGTTTCGGATGCTGGAGGCGGAGGATCCTTCCTTGCAGGTCGTATGGGAAGAGAAGCTTCAGCAAATCCAGCTGCACGTGATGGGCCCCATCCAGCTGGAAGTGCTGGAGCAGGTGATGCGGGACCGGTTTGCGCTGCAGGTCCGGTTCGATAAGCCCGAAATATTGTACAAGGAAACGATAACGGGCGAGGTAAGAGGGTACGGCCATTTCGAGCCTTTGCGCCACTACGCGGAGGTTCATCTGAAGATGGAGCCGGCGGAACGCGGCAGCGGCGTTTCCTTCGTCAGCGAATGCCATGTCGAGGAGCTGTCTCCCGGGCTGCAGCATCTGGTTGGACGCCATATTATGGAGAAGGAGCATCGCGGACGGTTGACCGGATCGCCGCTCACGGACGTGAAGGTTACGCTGCTGACGGGCAGAGACCACCAGAAGCATACGCACGGCGGCGATTTCCGGGAGGCGGCTTACCGGGCGCTTCGGCAAGGCTTGGAGAAGGCGGACAACCGGCTGCTGGAGCCTTATTATCAGTTCAAAATAACGGTCGATCGGGACCGCATCGGACGGGTGCTGACCGATATCCAGAAGGCCCACGGCAGGTTTGATCCTCCGCAGACGGAAGGGGGTCAGGCGGTCGTGACCGGCAAGGCGCCAGTGGCGACATTTATGGAATACGGCAGCGAGCTGGCTTCGTTTACGCAGGGGAGAGGAAGAATGAGCCTCAGCCTTGCGGGATACGATTTCTGCCACAACGAGCGGGAGGTCATCGAGCGCTTGCAATACGATAAAGACGCGGATCCCGAATATACGTCGTCCTCTATATTTTGCGCCAAAGGGGCGGGTTACTCCGTGAAGTGGGATGAGGCGGAAGAGATGATGCATATCCCGAAAAAACCTTGACGGTGTAGCCCCGCAACAAAGTGCGCTCAGCTTCCGTTTGAATGGAAAACGGAGTTCGTGCGGGGGGATTGCAGTGGGCAAAATGATAGCGGCCGTCGCCATGGCCATTGTTGTTGCGGCGATATGGAAAGCGGAAGAAGCGCGGGCTTGCGAGCCCGCTCCCTGGTCCTTTGCGGCGCTGGCCGGTTCGTCGGAGGCCATTGTATACGGCGAGGCGAAGCGCGTGAGCCAGGACGGCAGGCAAGCGGAGCTGAGAGTGACCGGCTATGCAGGCCCGGGCAAAGCGCCTTCGGCCGTAAATCTGCCGCCAACCGAATCCGGCCTAAGATCGACGGATCATATATGCCCGGATTTTTCCGTCAAGTTTCGGCAAGGCGCCGTTTATCTCGCTTTTTTGAAGAAAGCCGGTGCCGCGCCGGAGCTGCTGCACCCCGATTGGGTGACCGCTTTGGAGGCGGACGGCGACGGTCGTGCAATGGTCGATATTTTCGGCACGACGGAGAGCGCGGAAGCTTTGCTTCAGTCGTATGCCTCGGAGCGGGGATGGAGCGTCCAAACCCCGGAGGCGAAGGCGCCTGTGTGGGGGACGTCCCGCAGCCGTTACGGCGAAGGCGCGCTGCCGGCGCTGGCCGCCGCTGCTGCGATAGCGGGCATACTGATTTATGCCGTGGTCAGGCGCCGAACAAGAGCGCGCTAGTCCGCTTGTCGAGACGGCACGTCAAGGACGGATTTGAACGCTCGTTCCGACCGGAACGAGGGAAGCCAGCTGAAGCACGTCCTCGTTGTACATCCGGATGCAGCCAAGGGAAACTTCGTGTCCGATCGAGGCAGGGTTGTTCGTGCCATGGATGCCGTAATGCGGTTTGGACAAGCCCATCCAGAACGCGCCGAAAGGCCCTCCAGGATTGGCTTGTTTGTTGATAATTGTAAAATCCCCCACAGGCGTCTGCGTCACCATCCGGCCGATTCCGACCGGAAATCCCCGAACGACGACATTCCCGTCCAGCAAATATAAGTGGCGGTCCGACAAATCCACAATGATTCGATATTGCGGCATTTTGCGGTAGATCCTCCTTTGCTCTCCGCTCGGACAACCCTGCTGCAGGCGGCTATATGCGTAGTTGTGCGGCGGAAATCAGTCTACACCCATCCTATGCCGGGCGGGCGTTCGGCGTATGGGCCTCTGCTGTTCGCGGGCGCGCTAAATGGGGAGGAATGGTCTGATTAATGCAGCTTGTCGCGAAATTCCTGCGGCGTCATACCGTATTTTTCGCGGAACAGCTTGATGAAGTAGCTGGTTTTCATATAGCCGAGCTCGGCGGCGATTTCGTAAATTTTGTCGTTCGTGCTCCGAAGCTTGTGCATCGCCCGCTCCATCTTCAGCCGGGTCAAGTAATCGCTGATCCCTTCGCCGGTTTCCGACTTGTACACTTTGGATAAGTAAGACGGATTCAAATACACATGGGAGGCCGCCGACTGCAGCGAAGCCTCCGCGAGGTGCTCGCGGATATAGTCCTGCACCTGGCGCACGATGCCGGAGCGGGAATCTTGGGCTTCCTCAGCCGCCATTTCCTTGAACTTGCCGACGATGCGCATCGTCCACTCCCGGAGATGCTGGACCGAATGAAAGCCCGGACCGCCCGTCAACCGCTCGTAGTCTCCGCCCAGCATGTCGCTCATCCACCGCTTGCTTTTGTGAATCGAATAGCTGAACGAGCTGGCGATCATAAAATACGTCTCCAGAATATGCTCGTGCGAATGGCTCCAGCGGCTTTCCAGCTCCGCAAATATCGCCAGCAGCTTCTCGTCCAGCGCCTCCCACCTGCCGGCTTCGAGCAAATGGACGAGCAGCGGCGGATCGTACAGCTGCGTCAAGGAGCTGGCGCCCTGCTCGGGCATCGGCGCCTCGGACAGCGACAGGAGCAACTCCCGGTCGTGTCCGATCCGGCGGCGGAACTGCATGGCCGCTTCGTCGCATACCCGTCCGATGTCCTCCGGGAACAGGCCGGACATGCCGACCAGCACCGAGACGGTTCCTTTCAGAAACAGCTTGACGTTATGCTGCAGCTGGGACGCCTTCGTCTCCAGCCGCTTTCGGTCCGGGGCCGCGCCGGTTTCTTCCCGCGATTGCAGAACAAAGACGAGGTAATGGCGCCGATCCTTGGCCGACCAGAGATGCCATTCGTCCCCGAAAATTTCCCCGGCCATATTCGATACGGCAAATTCCATCAAAGCCAGGTCCGATCCGGTCATCCGGTCGAACCGGTCCTCCAGACGGAGCATGACGATGCCGAACGGCTTGCCGAACCGAAACGGCAGCTCAAGCAAGCCGAGCGATTGCTCCAGCTCCTCCGCGCCGACCCGTTTCCCTTCCAGCAGCTCCGCGAGGAAGTGGCGGCGCATGGCGGGCAAGTTTTTTTTGAGCGTCTGCAGGGCGTTCTGATAGGACGAAATTTCGTTCCATTCGCTCTCGATCGCCTGAACCGCCTTCCTAACGGAACCCAGAAGCTCTTGATCCTCGACCGGCTTCAGCAAATAGTCGGCGGCCTGATGCTGCAGCGCCCGCTTGGCATAATCGAAATCGTCGTAGCCGGTCAGCATGATGCAGCGAATGCCGGGCCACGATTCGCGAAGCTGGCCGAGCAAATCGAGGCCGGACATGCCGGGCATCCGAATGTCGGTAACAACGACGGCAATCGGATGCGAGACGACGATGTCCAGAGCTTCCTGAGCGGAATAGGCTTTGTGAACGGCGCCGATGCCGACGCTGCTCCACGGCAGCATGTCCGCCAGGTCGTCCACCAAATCGGGCTGGTCGTCAACGATAAGCAATTGATGCATCCTTCTCACTCTCCTCATCGGGGGATTTCAAGTTTCACGGCGGCCAAGCCTGTATCCGTTCCTCAGCCCGGCGGCGGCTGCGCCGAAGGCCATTCGATGACGACCGTCACGCCGCCGCCCGGCGTATGCGAGAACGTCAGGCCCGCTCCCGGCCCAAACTGGAGCAGCAGGCGCTGCCGTATGTTCCACAGCGCGCAGCCGGTATTGTCGTTCGGCGGCTCCTGAATTTCGCGGCGCAGCTTGTCCATCTGCTCGTCCGTCATGCCGAGGCCGTTGTCCTCGACGACGACAATGTTCATGCCCCCGGCCTGCCGGCCCGTCAGCGACAGGTGCCCGTCGCTTTCGGAACGTTCGATGCCGTGCAGCACGGCGTTTTCCGCCAGCGGCTGCAGCAGCAGCCGGGGCACTTCCAGCTCGAGCATCTCCTCCGGAAACGAGACGGAATAGGTCAAATGCCGCATATGCAGCTTCTGGATTTCCAGGTAACTTTCGATCAGCTGCAGCTCCTCGCGAAGGGTGGCCGTCATCTTTTCGACCCGGGTGGCGTAACGGTAATATTTGCTTAGATGCATCGCCATGCTCATCACCGAATCCTTCTTGCCGAGCCTGGTCAGGCTTCGGATAAGCGCAAAGCAGTTGTACAAAAAATGCGGGTTGATTTGCGATTGCAGCTGCTTCAAGTTCGCTTCCCGCGAGCGAATCTGCTCGGCGTACACTTTATGGATGAGCTGGTCGATGTCGGAGGCCATCTCGTTAAAGCTTTGGAACAGATACGTAAATTCGTTGTTCGGATTCACTTTGATCCGCGTGCCGTAATCGCCCGAGCGCAGCCGGTGGACGTTGCGGATGAGCAGACTGATCGGACGCTGCACGTTGCGGTACAGCAAGTAAGCCGCCAGCAGGCTCATGGCCAGGAGCAAGCCGATCGAGCCGTAGAACAGATAGCTGGACCTTGTAATCGGTTGCAAAATGCCCTGCAGCGGCACATAGTCGACGAGGTACCAATCCAGCTGCTGCACCCGCTTCACGTTGACGAGATACGGCTCGCCCCGCAAGTCGACGACGGTCCGGTCGAACCGTTCGACCTCGCGGTCTCCCATCAAGCCTTGCAGCTCGGCAATCCGCTCCGTATCGGCCGTTTTGTTGGCGATCGTCACTTCGTTCGGCCGGTAAATAAACGGGTCCCCTTTGCCCCCCAGCTTGAAATTGTCCAAGTCCTTGATCAGCAGCTCCTTCGGAAACGAAACTTCGACGATCAGTCCGGCTTCCTCCAGCCGGTCGATCTTGCTGCTGGGCTTGACGATGTGACGGACGTAACGGAATTCCTTGGCGTTGCCGATTTCCATTTCCTTGTATTCCCACCGGGGCGTTATAATGCTCCGCAGCTTCTCCAGATCGAACGAGACCCACGGATTCGTAGACACGATTTCGCCGTATTGCGGAGAAATGACGCTGTACTGCGTATCCCACCGCGCCGCCACGTTCAGCAGCCGCAGCCTTTCCAGAATGCGCGATTTTTCTTCGTTGCGCTCGTAGGCGGTTTCGATCAGGCTCAAATGCTGCAGCTGCTGGATATGGATATCCTCGCTCAGCAGGAAAGCGAGCGTCGACAAATTTTCGATGCTTGCGTTCAGCTCTCCCGCCAGGTAGGCCAAATCTTTTTGCTTCAGCGCCATAATCTCCTCTTTCAGCACCGATACGCTCGTCCGGTTGGACAAGCTGTACAGCGCGATGATCGGAATTAGAAGCAAGACGAGCAGCACGATAATTTTGGCGAACGTATTGGTGCGCAAGGACATGCGAAGAATCGCTCCTTTCTCCCGCGGCGGATATTCGATCGGTCCGTTCCGACTTGCGGAAACGGTCAACAAAAGGGCATCGATACAAAAATGCGGGTCTATAAGCCTCTAGGCGGCGGCTGATACAATTATGAATGCGGAGGCGGCGAAATTGTCAACCGAAAATTTGCAACTTAAAGGAGCGATTCCGATGGAGACGGGGAGTAAACCGAGAGAAAAATGGAGCCGCACATGGCCGCTGCACCTGATGCTGCTGCCCGCGGCGGTCGTCACCGTTATATTCGCCTACGTGCCGATGACGGGGCTTATCATGGCCTTTCAGGATTTCAAGCCTTACGACGGCATATGGCATTCCAAATTTGTGGGACTGGATCATTTCCGGTTTATGTTCGATTACCCCGACAGCAAGCAGGTCATCGTCAATACGCTTGTTATTGCGGGATTAAAGATTATATTCGGCCTGCTGGTGCCGTTTGCGTTCGCGATCCTGCTGAACGAGGTTCGGCTGATGCTGTACAAGCGGTTCGTGCAGACGCTCGTCTATTTGCCGCATTTTATTTCATGGGTCATCCTTGGGGCCATTCTGACCGACATGCTCGGCAGCGACGGCATCGTCAACCAAACGCTGCGGGCCATCGGCCTGGAGCCGGTGTTCTGGCTGGGCAACGGCAACTGGTTCCGCTTTACGGTCGTCGTGAGCGACATCTGGCAAAATTTCGGCTTCAACACGATCGTGTTTCTGGCGGCGCTGGCCGGGGTCAATCCCGCGCTGTACGAGGCGGCCGAGGTCGACGGGGCGGGACGCTGGAAGCAGACGCTGCATATTACGGTGCCGGCGATGATTCCGATTGCGGTCGTCGTGCTGACGCTGTCGCTCGGCAATATTTTGAACGCGGGCTTCGACCAGATCTTTAACCTGTACACGCCGCTCGTCTACGACAAAGGCGACATTATCGACACGTTCGTCTATCGGACGGCCATTCTGAACGGCCAATACAGCTTCGGCACGGCGGTCGGCATGTTCAAGTCGCTGGTCGGACTTGTGCTGATCGTCGCCTCGTACCGTCTGGCGGCCAAATATGCGGGATATCGGATTTTCTAGAAAGGGGAGAAGCGGCCATGTATTATAAAACAACGGGTTACCGCATTTTCAGCGCTTTGAACTATACGCTGCTTACGCTCATCTGCTTGTCCTGCGTCCTCCCGCTCGTCCATATATTGGCGGTCAGCTTCAGCGGCAGCGCGCCCGCCAATTCGAATCTGGTCGGACTGGTGCCGATCGATTTCAATACGGATGCGTACCAGAAGACGTTGAGCAACGCCAATTTCCATAACGCGCTGCTGATGGGTGTGCAGCGGACGGCGCTCGGAACCGCAATCGGCATGCTGCTTATCGTGCTGGCGGCTTACGCGCTGTCCAAAGATTCGCACGGCTTTCGCAGCCGTTCCCTCTACACCTGGTTTTTCCTGTTCACCATGCTGTTCAGCGGAGGCATCGTGCCGTCCTATATGCTGATCCGCAATTTGGACCTGATGAATTCGATTTGGGCGCTCGTGCTGCCGGCGGCGGTGAACGTGTTCAACATGGTGCTCATGATGAATTTTTTTCGGGCGGTGCCCAAGGAATTGGAGGAGGCGTCCCTGATCGACGGCGCCGGACATTTCCGCACCCTGTGGAGCGTCTACTTGCCGATCTCGATGCCTGCGCTCGCCACCATCTCGTTGTTTACGATGGTGTTCCACTGGAATTCCTGGTTTGACGGCCTGCTCTATATTACCGATTATAAAAAATATCCGCTGTCCACCTTTTTGCAGACGATCATCGTGCAGCAAGATTTCAACAAAATCAATCCCGACGTCAACGAGCTCAAAAACATTTCGCAGCGTACGGTCAAGTCCGCCCAAATTTTTATCGGAACGCTGCCGATATTGCTCGTGTATCCATTCCTGCAAAAGTATTTTGTGAAGGGCATTATTTTGGGCGCGGTCAAGGAATAGAGAACACAACAAAACAGTATCTAAACAAAAATATGGGTATATAACCACAAAAAGTAAAGTTGTATAGTGGAGCTGTAACCGGCGGCCGGCGCTTAACCGCCTAGGCCGCATCAAACTCGACATGGGGGTAGGAACATGAAAAGATGGCTTTCGGTTATGCTCGTCCTGGCGCTGGTCGGCACGCTTGCGGCATGCAGCGGCGGCGGGAAGGAACCGGCGAACGGAGGCGGAAGCCCGGACAGCGGGCGGAACGCCGGCAGCGCGGACAACGGAAACAAAGGTCAGAGCGGCGGAGCAAACGGCTTCGCGAGCGGCAAATACGATCCGCCGATTACGCTGACGACGGTGCAGGGCATCGACTCCAATGCGGCGATCTTCAAAAAAGGCGAGACGATGGAGGACAACGTGCATACGCGCCTGATCAAGGAGCGTCTCGGCATCGACATCAAATACGACTGGGTGGTGACCAATACGAACGACGCCTACAAGACGAAACTGCGGCTGATGCTGTCTTCGGGCGAAAAGATGCCGGACGTCGTTCGCTATCGCGGCGACATGGAAACGGTCAACATGCTGATCGATTCCGGACAGTTCATGGCGGTCGACGAGCTGGTCGAGCAATATGCCGGCGAGCTGTACAAGCAAGGGCTGGAGCTCGATCCGACAATCTGGTTCCCCGTTATGCGGGACGGCCGGAAGATGGCGCTGCCGATTCTCGACTACGCCTACAATTCCAACCAGACGATGTTTATCCGCGAGGACTGGCTGCGCAACGTAGGGATGGAGGCGCCGACGACGCTCGAGGAGATGGAGAAGGTGATGGACGCGTTCGTCCATCAGGATCCGGACCGGAACGGACAAGACGATACGATCGGATTAGCGGCGGGCTTTAAGAACGGCTTCAACAACTGGATGACCGACATCGGCTTTGTCTTCGGTGCTTACGGCGTCATTCCGGGAAGCTGGAATCCCGGGCCGGACGGCAAGCTGCAGATGGGCAGCGTAGACCCGGCCGCCAAGGAAGCGCTCCTTACATTGAACCGGTGGATGGAAAAAGGGTACCTGTCGCAGGACGCAGCGTTGAAGGACGAAGTCGGCGGCGCGGAGTTTTTCACGAAAGGGCAAGCGGGCATCATCGTCGGACCGAATTGGATTCCGGACTGGCCGCTGCCGGACTTGGAGAAAAACGTGCCGGGAGCCGAATACAAGGCTTATCCGCTCCCGAAAGGACCGGGCGGCAAAGCGGGCGCCGCGGGCAACAACCCGCCGGTGAACGGCTATCTCTTCATTAATAAGGACGCGAAGCATCCGGAAGCGATCATTCATTACTACAATTTCTTCTTCGACAACTTCGCGAATCCGGCTGCCGACAGCGAGTTCGCATACGGCTTTGCCGAAGGCTACGACTATGCCGTCGCGCCCGACGGCACTGTAATCCGGACGAACACCGACGCTCAGAAATATCCGGAGCTGTTCCCGGACGTCGATCTGAACAACCCGCTGCCGAATCCGCTGTTTTATTCGATTACGTACGAAGGCGCCCGCATTCCGACGCTGTACGCCGAAAGCATGGTCAAGGCGGCGAACGGGGGCGAGCTCGAAACGCCATACGAGAAAACGGAGGTCGGCCGCCGCGCGCCGGAAAACATTCACGCGATGAAGGTCATCATGGATCAGTCGGACGTTTATATCAAAAACTACTATATGGGTCCGCTTACCGAGACGATGCAAAGCAAAAACGAGCTGCTGAACAAGCTGATCAACGAAGCCTACAACAAAATCGTCTACGGCCAGGTCGGTCCGGACGAATTCGACAAGATGGCGGCCAACTGGAAAAAGTCGGGCGGCGATCAAATTACGGAAGAGGTCAACGGCTGGTACGATACGGTGAAATAAAACGATCTAAAGGCTCTCCCGCCGAGGCGGGGGAGTTTTTTGTATTTCAACAACTTCAATACTGTTGGATGTATAGCGCTTCACGATCAGGCCGAAATAAAATGTGCAAGAAAAACTGTCGAAAACGATCGAATCATGTCGACATAGGAAAAAAGATGCATCAATATAAGGAAAAAGGGGGTGGGAAGCGTGCAAAAGGAAACGTTGGATCAATATATCGAATGCGTCGTCGACGGCCGCGGGTATGGCATCAAAATATCCGATATTCAGGAAATTATTCGGGTTCAGGACATTACCGAAGTGCCCGGCGGACGGTCTTATGTCAAAGGGGTGATCAATTTGCGGGGAGTTATCGTGCCGATCGTCAGCTTGCGGAAATGGTTCGGCTTGCGCGATGACGTCGTGACGAAAACGACCCGTTTTGTCATTTTGAAATCGGGCGGAGAGTCGGCAGGAATCATCGTCGATAAAGTTAACAAGGTGACGACGTTTACGGCCATACACCCCCCGCCGGACAAAGTCGGCAGCATGGGCGGAGCGTATTTGACCGGCATCGGCCAGTCCTCCACCGGCTTAATTGGCATATTGAACCTGCGCGATTTTGTTCTCGTTTAGCAATCATGATCAGCTCTATATAATGACACCGGGAGTGAAGAACGATGAGATGGTATAACAATTTGAAGACGAGAACGAAGCTGGTTTCCGCGTTTATGGTTTTGGCCTTGATGGTGGGGTTTGTCGGCTTGTTCGGACTATCGAATCTGGGCAAAATGAACGAAAGCGCCCGCGACATGTATGAAGACGGAGCCATATCTCTCAGCTTGCTGCAGGATGCGCAAATTCAGTATTCCAGTATAAGAGTGGCCATACGCGACATGATTATGCTCACCTCCTCGCAGGATAATGAGGAAGCCAAAAAACGGATTGACGATGCCCTGGCCAGCATAGAACGATCCGTGAACGAGTATAGAAGAACGTTCCTGTCCGAAGACGAGCAGCAAGCCTTCCAATCGTTCGACGCGGCATGGAGCGATTACCGGAGCGAGCTGGAAGCCGGCGTTAAGCTCGGGATGGCCAACCGGAACGACGAGCTTACGGACATGATTCTAACGACGCTTGCAACAAAGGGCGACAAGGTCATGGAAGTATTGAACGACACGGCGGAGGCCGCTCTGTCCTATGCGGAACACTCGAACGAAAGCAATGCCAGCTTGTTTAAGAGCTCCCGCAATATAACGATTGCGGTAATCGCGGCGGGCGTCCTGATCAGCGTGGCGTTGGGCCTTGTCATCGCCCGGTTGATCTCCAGGCCTCTGAACCGTGTCGTGGAGCTCGTCTCGCAGGTGGCGGAGGGCGATTTGCGGGAAGAGATCGATCTGAACACGAAGGACGAGCTGGGCAAGCTTGCCTCTTCCGTCAATCAGATGATCCGCAATTTGCGCAGCATCACGGGCGATATATTGGCATCGGCGCAAAGCGTATCCGCCGCGGCCGGCCAAATATCGGCCAGCACGGAGGAAATCGCCAGCGGCAGCACCAATCAGGCAGCGGAGGCGCAGACGATTAACGAGCTGTTCAAGGAGCTGTCCAGCGCCATTCACGCCGTCGCGCAAAATACGGAACAGGCTTCCGAGCTGTCCGACAAGACGGTTGCGGTTGCCCAATCGGGCAACCACGTCGTGCTGACGTCCATGGACAGCATGGCGGCGGTCAGCGAGCAAATGAGCAAGCTGGAGAGCGATTCGCAAAAAATTGGAGAAATTATTGAAGTGATCGACGATATTGCGGATCAGACGAACCTGCTGGCGCTGAATGCGGCCATCGAGGCGGCGCGCGCGGGAGAGCAGGGAAGAGGGTTCGCGGTCGTGGCCGACGAGGTGCGGAAGTTGGCCGAACGGAGCGGCGAAGCGACGAAGCAGATTACGGCCATCATTAAAGGCATGCAGGAAAATACGCGTCAAAGCGTAGACGCGGTGCAGAAGAGCGCGGCCTTGTCGAGCCGAACGGGCGAATCGTTCCAGGAGATCGTCTCGATCGTAGAGGTTACCGGCCATAAAGTGTCGGAAATCGCCGCCGCGAGCGAGGAGCAGGCCGCGCAAGCTTCGACCGTGCTGCTGTCGGTGGAAAGCATCTCCGCGGTGACGGAGGAATTGGCGGCCAGCAGCGAGGAAACGGCCTCCACCGCCCAGTCCCTCGCTCACTTGGCCGAGGAGCTGCAGCAGGCCGTGGCCGTATTCAAATTGAGATAGAATTCGATAAGATGCCTGCCGGAAGAAAGCCTGCCGCAGGCATCTTGTTTTATTCCTTCCATCGCCGCTCGAGCAGCGCCTTGGTCAGCTGCGTTCGGTTTTTGAGTTGAAATTTCGCCAGCAGCGCGTTCACATGTTTCTTGACCGCCGCCTCGCTGACGAAAAGCTTATGGGCAATTTCGGCATTCGTATGGCCCAGTGCAAGCAGCTCCGCGACTTCGCTTTCTCTCGGGGTCAGCCCGGAAATGAGCCGCCTGGCCGACTTTGCCGCATCGTTGCCGGAAAGCTTCAATAGCCGTGTCAAAAGGGACTGGAGCTTATCCTGACGCGTATCGAGCATATATGTCGGCGTCGGCGTTGCGCCGTCATAATCGCAATGGACGGCAGCTTGCAGCGGTTCAAAGCCCAGGGCTGCGTGTCCGTCCTTATAAAAGGGATGGGGCGGAGGCGATGTGATGATTCGGTTTCCCGCCAATATCAGTTCGATCATTTGCCGGACGGAGTCCGAGCGCAGCCGTTCATCCTCCAGATTCGCCACGTCGATCGCAAACAGAAACAAGCCTGCCGGACGGTCCGGAGATACGCGCATTGCGTCAAGCTCGGCCGGGCGCAGGGCGGCGAAATACGCGCGGGACAAAGGCGACGAGCGCAAATAGTCGACCGATCCTTGATGAATGGGCAGGGCGGCGGTCATTCCCGTCATTTGACCGTCGGAGCTTCTCAGCAGCTTGACGGCGCGCGGATCGATCCGAAGCATAGCCCGAATGTCGAGATGCCGAATGCGCATAACGCTTTGCTCGGCTGTAAACGTGTAGCGGAACAGCCGGCCCGTCTCGGGGTCCGCGCAGCGAACGGTCCAAGCGCCGGCATGGCGCCGCCGCTTCTCCAAATAGTCCTCCGCCTCTTGAAGAGAACGTTCCTCGATCGTCTCGGAATAATGGCAGGAGGTCTTGGCATGCCGAAAATGGGCTCGCAGCGTTTCGTTTCCCGTCGCGCTCAGCAGCTCCGCAAACGCCTGCGGAACATTCGGATCGGATTCGGACAACCCTCTGACCCGATTTTCCAGCAGCTCGATCCATTGGCGTAAGTACCCGGAATACGTATCCGGCAAACGGCGTCTAAAGCTGCTCAGGACGCTTTCGCGAACGATGTCGTGAAGCTGCCATCCCTGTTCCGAACGAGCCACAAAGGATAATCGAACCAATCGGTCGAATAGAGAGTCGGGAATGGCAGCCCCGGTGAGCCGTCCAAGCAATTCCTGATGAAACGACCGGGGAACGGCGGCGGCATACAGCAGTTGCCGGACCTCCTCCCCCGGCAGCTCTTCCAGCCAATGATCCAGCAGCTCTTCGAACGTTTCCTCGTACAAGCGGTTCGTAAGGTCACGGGTGCCGTTATCGGACAGCGACTGGGCCAGCAAGGAAAGCGTTAGCGGATGGCCGTGCGTCGCCGTCCAGATGCCGTCCGTCGTACGTTCATCGGAAATGCCGATCCATGCGGCGAACGACCGGACATCGCTGTAGTCCAATTCTTTGACCGGCAGCGACACGATCAGCCGGCGCAGGCCGGGCGACTGCCGCCAAGGCCCGCCAAGCGGAAATCTGCCGGCGATGACAATGATCAAGTCGGCGCTTAGCCGGGGAAGCAACGTTTCTCTCAGCCAACGGTCGAATTCGCCCGCCTTCTCGTAATGGTCGAAGGCCAGCACGACGCGCTGCCGGGCGGCGCGCCCGTTCAACGCCTGAAGAAACGAATCCGTGTCGAGCTGTGCGGGATCGGTGCCGGTATAAGCGGCGAATTGCCGGCTCATGCGGTCGCATACCAGCGACGGATCGTTGAAGTAATCCTGCAGATCGATCCGAATAAACAGGCCTCCCGTTCCTAACGTCCTCTTTTCGAATTGCCTCAGCAAGCAGCTTTTGCCCATGCCGCCGGTGCCGTATACGTTCAAGATCCTTTCGTTTTTCTCCCGCAGCCTCCGAACGTATTCGTCAAACAAATGCAGCTCGAATAAACGCCCGACGAAGCCGTCGTCGTTTCCATTCTCTATCATTTGGCCGAACGAGTTTGCCGATGGGTTGTCCAGTTGCAAGGTCGAACACCGCCTGCGCGTTAATTTTTAACCCAAAGTATACTATCAAAGTGAACCATTGGATAGTACCTCCCGATCTCCCTTTCCCTTAAATTTCGGTTTATACGATTC
Source organism: uncultured Paenibacillus sp. (assembly GCA_937895345.1). GTDB lineage: Bacteria > Bacillota > Bacilli > Paenibacillales > Paenibacillaceae > Pristimantibacillus. The sequence goes on from CALAWP010000006.1 coordinate 20,566, forward strand.
TCGCGGAAGGATCGAGAGGAGGAGTCGATAATGATGAACAATCGTGAAACGGTACGTGCCGGCTTGCAAGACGCGGGGACGGCGTTAAGAGAGAAGCTGCTGCGCCGGGATCGCATTTCCGGTTCGGAAATTTTGCTGCGCGCCTTGCTTCTCGAAGGGGTCGAGTGCGTCTTCGGATATCCGGGCGGCGCAGTGCTTTATATTTACGATGCGATGTGCGGGAATCCGGACTTCAAGCATATACTGACCCGGCATGAGCAAGGCGCAATCCATGCCGCGGACGGATATGCCCGGTCGACCGGCAGGACGGGCGTTTGTCTGGCGACCTCGGGACCCGGCGCAACAAATTTGGTGACGGGTATTGCGACCGCCTATATGGATTCGGTTCCGCTCGTTGTCATTACGGGAAATGTGGCGACTTCCTTGATCGGCACCGATTCGTTTCAGGAAGCGGACATCGTCGGCATAACGCAGCCGATAACCAAACACAGCTATTTCGTCCGCCGCGTCGAGGATTTGGCCCGGATATTGCGCGAAGCGTTTTATATTGCGGCAACAGGACGGAAAGGTCCGGTACTGGTCGATATTCCGAAGGACGTATCGGCCGACCTGACGGAATTCGTATATCCCGAGTCCGTCCGGGTTCCCGGATACGAGCCGCATCCCGCCGCCGCTCCGGAGGCGGTCCGGCAATTGCTCGACGGCTTGCTGACGGCCCGGCGCCCGCTCCTATTGGCGGGAGGGGGCGTCATCGCATCCGATGCCGGCGGCGAACTGCAGGCATTGGCCGAGCGGCTGGCCCTTCCGGTAACGACGACGCTGCTTGGACTGGGAGCGTTTCCGAGCGGACATCCGCTGTGGCTCGGCATGCCGGGCATGCACGGGGCCTATGCGGCGAATCGGGCGTTGATCGAATGCGACTTCCTGCTGTCGGTCGGCGCCCGCTTCGACGACCGCGTGACGATGAGACTGGACGGCTTTGCGCCTAATGCGCGCATCGCGCATATTGACATTGACGCGGCGGAGGTCGGCAAGCTGGTCGATACGGCCATCCCGATCGTCGCGGACGCGAAGGAGGCGTTGGGGCAGCTTCTGGAGCTGGCGGATCGGGGCGAACGCCGTCCGCCGAAGCGCGAATGGAACGAGCGGCTGGCAGCCTTAAAGGAGTCGCAGCCTCTTCGGTACCGCGATTCCGAAGTTTCGCTCAAACCGCAATATGTCATCGAGATGCTGTCCGAGACGACCCAAGGCGAAGCTATCGTGACCACGGATGTCGGACAGCATCAGATGTGGGCGGCGCAATTTTACCGGTTTACGCGTCCGCGCTCCCTCATTACGTCGGGCGGGCTCGGCACGATGGGCTTCGGGCTTCCTTCCGCCATCGGCGCGCAAGTCGGCCATCCGGACCGGCTCGTCATCTCCGTCAACGGCGACGGCGGCATGCAAATGTGCGCGCAAGAACTGGCGGTCTGTTCGATCCATCGAATTCCCGTGAAGATCGTCATTATTAACAATCAAACGCTCGGCATGATCAAGCAATGGCAGGAAATTGCATACGACGGCCGGTACAGCCATATCGATCTGTCCGGCAGCCCGGATTTCGTCAAGCTGGCCGAAGCTTACGGCATTGCCGCGTGGAGGGCAAGCAGCAAGACCGAGGCCGTGGCGGCATGGGAGAAGGCTGTGCGGCATACCGGCCCGGCGCTGATCGATTTTGTCGTCTCGAAGGATGAGCTCGTATTGCCGATGGTGCCTCAAGGGATGCCGTTAAGCGAGATGATAACGGGAGGAGATTAATATGGAGGAAAAACATACGATCGGCCTTCTCGTGCAAGATCATCCCGGCGTTCTGCAACGGATTTGCGGATTGTTCGGACGGAGAGGGTTCAATATCGAAGGGCTGTCGGTCGGGGCTTCGGAACGGCAGGGGCTGTCGCGCATGGTTCTCGTTCTGAAGGGCGGCGAGCGCGATCAGGAGCAGTTATGCAAGCAGCTGTCCAAGCTGATCGATGTTGTCGGCGTAGAACTGCTGAGCCGTTCGCCGATCATTGTCCGGGAATTAATGCTCGTCAAGCTGAATGTCGATGCGGCCAGAAGAGCAGAGGTGCTGGGCATCGTCGAGACGTTTCGATGCTCCGTCGCGGACGTAGGGCCGGAGACGCTTATGATTCAGGTCGTCGGAGACGCCGACAAAAATCGGGCGCTGCTGCAGCTGTTAGTCCCTTACGGCATCCGGGAGCTGGTCCGCACCGGGGAAACGGCCATGCGCAGAGGCGATGCGGGCCATTTATGACAAAAGCATGAAGCCGTATATTTAATGCATGACAAGACCTTAATATTCGGCTATGATGGTCAAGACAACCAAATAGACGATTCAGGTGCCAAGGATGCCGAATAAGGCGTTGGCTTGGTTAAAAGGGAAGCGAGTGCGAATCTCGCGCGGTCCCGCCGCTGTGAAAGAAGAGTTTCGGCAACGACGCCACTGGGAAACCGGGAAGGCTGCCGGAATGTTGACGCTTGAGCCAGAATACCTGCCTGAATCGGGTTCGACACAATTTCTACGATGGATAGGAAGGTGTTTATTTTGCATATGCGCAAGCGTATTTGCCGTGCGCGCGAATAAACCTCTTAACCGTATGAGTTGAGAGGTTTTTTGTCGCTTAGCCTTGATTGGAGGATTCATGAGGAAAGTTAAACGGGAAGGAAGATTCGGGATGAAACGGGTGAATAAAATTACGGCATGGCTGATCGCCGCCGCGCTGATGATCTCTATGCTGACGGCCGGCATCGGACCGGTATATGCGGAGGAAGCATCGCCGCCTGCGGGGCAAGTGACCGTGTCGGTCGAAAAGTTTTCGTTGGGACAAGGTTATGTGCGGGAACCGGTCAGCGTTCCGTTATACGAGGGCGAGAACGGCGCCTCCGTGCTGGTGCGGGTATTGGGAAACGGACAGTACGACTATACGGGAAGCATAGACAGCGCGTTTTATCTCGCGTTCGTCAAGGATAACGATGCAAGCGCCGTAAACGTTCCGCAGCCGGTGCTGGACGCCATGAGCGGCGACGGAATCGAAATGGGCGGCAAAGCGGATGCCGATTGGCTGGGCCAGTTCGATTACACGTTCATGTCGGGATGGATGTATGCGGTTAACGGGGAATTCCCGGGATACGGCCTGTCCGACTACGTACCGCAAGACGGGGACGTCATGCGCATGCAGTTTACCCTGTACGGCTACGGCGCCGATCTGGGCGGCGGCTGGGACGGCAATCTGGTCGAGCCTGCGGCCAAAGAGAGACTGACGGAGCTTGTCGGCTCGGTTAACAGCGCCTCCGGTAAAGCGGAAATGCTGGCGGATCCGGCCGTCGGCGCCGCTTATGCCGAAGCGTACGCGGCTCTTGAAAACATGATGAGCGCGCAGACGGAGGTCGACGAAGCATACGACGGTCTTGCCGCGGCGCTGGCCGAATACGAATCGGGCGCCGGGAAACCGGAGGGCATGACGCCGGAAAGCCATCTGCGGGACAGCCTGGACTATTTGCATGCATCGACTCCGAATCCGGGCTTCGGCACGCTTGGCGGCGATTGGACGATTCTGACTCTGGCGCGGGCCGGGTTCGAGGCGGCCGACGGCTATTACGACATTTACTACAATAATGTGCTGTCTGCCGTGGAACAGAACATGGCGCAATACGGCGGCAAGCTGGATCGAAACAAGGGGACGGAGCATTCCAGGCTTATGCTCGGCTTGACGGCGATCGGAAAAGACGTGACCCGCGTGGGCGAATACGATATACGCGCAGCGCTGGCCGACTTTGATTACGTCAAAAAACAGGGCATTAACGGACCGATTTTTGCTCTTCTTGCGTTCGATTCGCTCGGCTACGGCATTCCGTCGGCGGCAGAAGGCAAGCCGCAAACGACGAGGGAAGCGCTCATTCGGTTTATATTGGATAAAGAAATTCATAAAGGGACGGCCGAAGCGGGCGGATGGGCGCTTGGCAGCAGCGCCGCGGACCCGGATATAACGGCCATGGCTTTGCAGGCTCTGGCCGCGCACTATTCGTCCAACAACGAAGTGAAAAGCGCGGCGGACCGGGCCGTCGCCTGGCTGTCCAAGGCGCAGAACGGCGACGGCGGGTTTTCGACCTGGGGTACAGCCAATGCCGAAAGCGCCGCTCAGGTTATCGTGGCGCTGACCGCGCTCGGCATCGATCCGCATACGGATCCGAGATTTGTCAAAAACGGCTCGTCCGTCCTCGACGCCTTGATGACCTATGCCGTTCCCGGCGGCGGCTTCAAGCACGTCCACTCCCAGAGCGCGCCCGATGCGATGGCATCCGATCAGGGGACGTATGCGCTCGTCGCTTACGACCGCTTCAATAAAGGGCTCAGTCCGCTGTTCGATATGACGGATGCCGGCATCCCGTTGCCTGAGGAGGAAGAGCGGATCGAGGTTCCGCCGAGCGGCGACGACTTCGGCATTCCGATCGGGGCGGCGGACGGCGGCAAAAGGCTGGCCGTCGCGATTCCGGAAGCCAGAACCGCCGGCGTATATCTGGAGCTGCCTTCAAATGCCGCGCTGCCGGGCATCGAGATCGTGAAGGGCGGGCTGTCCGCATCGTTCCCGCAAGGCGCGCGAGTCGTAGGCGGCGATGCGTCCCGGCTGGAGCTGATCGGAACGATTGACCTCTCCGGCGCGGCTCTTCGAAATGCCGTTACGGCGCTTGTTCCGGCCGGAAGCAAGCTGGACGGCGTGGCTGCGGCTTTCGCCATGGGCGGCGCGGAACGGATCGATTTCAGCGATTACGTGACGCTGACGTTCGCCGGCCAAGCCGGCAAGCAGGCGGCCTATATTCAGGACGGCACGGCTTATGCCATTGCGAAATATGCAGACGATGCGGCGGGGTTGAACAGCGGCAAGGCCGAATACGCCTTCGACCGGGGAAGCGACCTGATCGTCAGGACGAAGCACTTTACGGACTTTGCGGCATATACGGCCAGTCCGGACGGAACGCCCGGCAGCGGCGGGGGGACGGAAGCTCCGCCGTCATACGTCACGCTGTCCGTGGACAAGCTGACGATCAACCGCGGGTATACGATTCCGGCGGAACAGGTGCCGCTGCAGCCGGGCGATACGGCCTGGACGGTGCTGAAGCGGGCGCTTGACGCCAAGGGCATCGGCTACGACTATGTCTGGATCGAAAAATACGGCAGCGTGTACGTGCAATCGATCGACGGCGACGGCGAATTCGATCACGGCAGCGGCAGCGGCTGGATGTACAGCGTCAACGGCACGTATCCGAACTACGGCGCAAGCAAATATGCGCTGCAAAACGGGGATACGCTCCAATGGCGGTATACGACGAATCTCGGCGTCGACCTGGGCCAGGATCCGTCCGGGTGGGAGCAGCCCGTCACCGGCGGAGGCACCGGCGGCGCTGGCGGCGGGTCGGCGGAACAAGAAGGAAGCGAAACGGAACAAGACGAGGCCGGCTCGGGAGACGGAGACATGGGAGCAGGCGGCGGGAATGACAGCGCCGGCAGCGATGCTGCCGTCGACCTGAAGAAGCGATATGCCGATGCCGCAGCCATAGCGGCCTGGGCAGAAGAAGCCGTCGCAAGAGCGACGGGGCTTGGAATTGTGCAAGGCAGCGGCGGGAAATTTCATCCGACGGCGCCGGTGACGAGAGCGGAATTCGCGAAGCTGCTCGCGCTGGTTGGAAAGCTGGACACGGAGCGCTCCGGCACCGGCGGATTTGCGGACATTGCGCCGGACAAATGGTATGCGCCGTATGTGAGCGCCGTCGCTGAAGCCGGATGGATGCAGGGCGACGAAGGCCGCTTCCGTCCGGACGCTCCGATTACCCGCGAGCAAATGGCCGCGACGATCGCCAGAGTGTTGAAGCTTCCGAAGGTGGATGAGAAGAACGCGGAGCCTTTGAAGGACGGCGGCAGCGTTTCCGCGTGGGCGCGGGAGGCCGTCAACGCCGTCGTGTCCGCCGGCTTGATGCAAGGCGACAACGGCTCGTTCCGGCCGAAGGATGCCGTAACGAGACAAATGGCCGCCGTTACGGCGATGAGGGTGCACGATGCGCGGCAGGGCGCCGGTCAGGACGCCGGCGGCGATGGACCGGCGGAATCCGTCGGCAGCGACGGGGCGAAGGGTGCCGGTCAAGACGGCCGGCTGGCCGAGGTCGAAGCCTTGATCTCGGATACGGCGGCGTTCCTGACGCAAACCGTGACTGAGCCGGCCGTAGCGAGCGTCGGCGGCGAATGGACGGTATTCGCCCTGGCCCGTTCGGGCGAAGCGGTGCCGGAAGGTTACTTCGACGACTATTACGCCGTTGTCGAGCGGACGTTGAAGGACAAGGAAGGCAAGCTGCATCGCGTCAAATATACGGAGTACGACCGGGTCATACTGGCGCTGACCGCCATCGGCAAGGACATCGACAACGTGGCCGGCTACAGCCTGCGGGAGCCGCTGGCCGATTACGAGACCGTCGTGAAGCAAGGCATTAACGGTCCGATCTTTGCCCTGATCGCCTTGGACAGCGCCGGATACGACATACCGGCCGCGAGCGGCGTCGAGACGCGGACGACCCGGGAGCTGCTGATCGATTTCATTCTGAAGCGTGAAATCGCAGGCGGCGGCTGGGCGCTCGATCCGGAGGCCGGGCAGGCGGACCCCGATGTGACGGCGATGGCGATACAAGGGCTGACGCCCTATTATGAGGAGCGCGCCGACGTGCGCGCGGCGGTGGACCGCGGCGTCGGGCGGCTGAGCGAGCTGCAGGAAGCGGACGGCGGTTATGCAAGCTGGGACAGCGTCAACTCCGAAAGCGCGGCTCAGGTCGTCGTCGCGCTGACGGGGCTCGGCATCGACCCGCATACCGATCCGGGATTCGTCAAGAACGGCCGCTCCGTGCTGGATGCGCTGCTCGCCTTCGCCGCGCCGGAAGGCGGCTTCTACCACGTCATGCCGGGCGGAACCGGCAACGGGGGAGCCGCGCCGGGCGAGGTCGACCTGATGGCGACGGATCAGGCGCTGTACGCGCTGGTCGCTTACGAGCGGTTCATGAACGGAGTAAACCGTCTGTACGACTTGACGGATGTCATGCGCGAGGAGGAGCGGCAGAACGTCTATGAAACGGCAGCTTGACGGCAATCGGGCGAAATGGCTGACGGGGCTGCTGATCGCGGCGGTCTTGACGCTCGCCTTTTTCTGGGGCGATGGGCCGGGAGGCGGACAGCGGCCGAGCGGCGAGGGGACGACCGCCGCCGTCTCCCCGGCGGATTCCTCGGAGGCCGACCGGTCCGGCGCGGCCAGCGGGGCTGCGACGCAGCGGCAGGATGCAGCCGGGGCGGACGAGGACGGGGCGGAGCCTCCGGGCGATGCGCCGGAGCATGACGGAAGCGGCGCGGCGGGGAGCCCGCCGGAAGAAGCGTCCGGCGCAAGCGGCCGGGAGGAGGCCGGGAGTGCCGGCATGGGCGCCGATGCCGCGGAGGCCGACGGCGGCAGCGCCGCCGGTCGTCCGGCGGGCG
>CALAWP010000007.1 GCA_937895345.1 uncultured Paenibacillus sp.
TGTTCGACGACATCGGCTGCACATTTGACGTCAGCGGCTGGATGTTCGACGACATTGGCTGGATGTTCGACGTCAGCGGCTGCATATTCGACGACATTGGCTGGATGTTGGATGTCAGCGATTGAACTTTGCCGCCGTACGGCTCCGCCTTGCCTGCGGCGTACGGTTCGACCTTGCCTCCATACGGTTCGACCTTGCCCGTTGCGTATGGCTCGACCTTGCCCGCGGCCAACGGCTCGACCTTCGTCGACATCGGCTCCACCTTGCCCGCGGCCAACGGCTCCACCTTCGTCGACAGCGGCTCCACCTTGCCCGCATTCGGCTCCACCTTTGTCGACAGCGGCTCCGCCTTGCCTGCGTACGGCTCCACCTTTGTGGACAGCGGCTCTACCTTGCCCGCATTCGGCTCCACCTTCGTCGACAACGGTTCGATCTTGCCCGCATTCGGCTCCACCTTCGCCGACAGCGGCTCCGTCTTCGCTGCTTGCGGTTCGATTTTCGATTCCTTCATTTTAGGAACGGCGGCAGGTTCGATATTGGAAGGTTCGATCTTTTTCCCAGGCTCCTTGGCGGCGGGCTCTATCTTTTTGGCAGGCTCCGCGGCAAGCGGCTGAGGAGCGGGAGGCACGGGCGAGACGATCGGTCCGGTCGGCTTTTTATCTTGGATGGGGGCCGTATTTTTTTTGCCGGTCGCGAGTCCCGTCAGCGTCTTGCCCAGCATGGGCGCCGACTGAAGCTTGCCTACAAAGCCTTGCACCCCTTGCTGCATGCCCTGCATGAGCGAGGACGGATGAAGCGGGTGCATGCCCGACCCTTGCTGCGAAGGAGCGGCCGGCACAGTCGAATCGGCTTTCGGGATATTGACGATTTCTCCCGTTAGCAGCACGTTCGGATTTTTGAGATGCGGATTGGCATGCACCATCAAAGAAAGCGGCACGCCCCAAGCTTTGGACAGCTTCCATAATGTATCGCCTTGCTTGACGACATGCTGATGCATAATATCCATGCCGCCGACGCCGCCAGTATGGCTGCCGTGGCTTGTCGGAATTTTCAGCTTCATCCCGACATCGAGCATATCCGGGTTGGAGATGCCCGGATTCAGCTGCAGAATGTCCTCAATGGTGACATTGTACTTCTGGCTGATGAAGTATAAAGTGTCGCCTTGTTTCACAATATGGATTTTCACTCTTGATTTACCTCCCGTCACGTTCTGAAAATAACTCGGCACGGCGAATGCCTGTTATCAATCTCTACATCCTATGCAGGAGATGGGCAGGTGTCTCCACTTTCGCAAAAAAATACCTGGCGGTATAAAGCCGCCAGGCATCGTTGCCGGCACCCTCCCTCGCGAGCTTGCGCCGCTCGGGCAGGAGTCCGGTTATATGCGATTATGAGAGTTTCCAAACCTTTACGAAAGCCCGCGGCAAGACGCGCCTTACGCAAAAACTTTGAGGCCGTCCACGGTAACCATTTTGCGGAATTCCTGCAGGAGATGCGTCGTGATCGGCCCCGCTTGCCCCGATCCGATCGTCCGGCCGTCCACTTCGCGAACGGCGATGACTTCGGCCGCCGTGCCGGTAAAAAACACCTCGTCGGCGACATAGACGTCATGCAGCGTAAACGGCTCTTCCTTGAGCGGATAGCCGAGCTTCCCGCACAATTCCATAATCGCGCCGCGCGTAATGCCTTCCAAAGCTCCTACATAGCAAGGAGGGGTGTACACGACGCCCTTTTTGATGATAAAGATATTGTCGCTGGAGCCTTCGGCCACGTAACCTTGCGAGTTCAGCATGATCGCTTCGCCGACGCCGGCCAGATTCGCCTGGATTTTGACCAAAATGTTGTTCAAATAGTTCAGCGATTTGATCTTCGGATTCAGAGCGTCCGGTATGTTGCGGCGCTGCGATACGGATACCGACACCAGGCCGTTCCGGTACGCTTCCTCCGAGTAAATGGCAAGCTGCTCGACGATGATAATGACCCAAGCCGAAGGACAGCGCTTCGGATCGAGACCGAGATTGCCGGGACCGCGGGAAACGACCAGACGAATATAACCGTCGCGCATGTCGTTGCGGCGAAGCGTTTCGGCCAGCGCCTCTTCCATTTCGTTCTGCGAAAGCGGAATGTCGAGCATGATCGATTTGGCGGAATCGTACAGCCGGTCCAGATGCTCTTTGCATTTAAAAACGTTGCCGTCGTAAATCCGAATCCCTTCGAAAATGCCGTCGCCGTACAAAAAACCGTGATCGTATACGGATACTTTGGCATCCTCTTTCGTGACGAATTCTCCATTTAAATAAATCCATTGCTGTGCCATGCTTTCGTTGCACCTCCGATTAATATCTGTTGCTATAATAACAGGGCTTCATAGGAGAAGCTCGGATAACAACCCAAAACGCGCACCTGGCATCCGATCGCTTCCAGCTCCTGCAAGGCGGCGGGAAGCAGCACCGTATCCAGCGACATTTCGATTTCGATATAAAAATAATAGCTGCCCAGCTGCTTCTTCGTCGGACGCGATTCGATCCGCGACAGATTGATGCGGCGCCAGGCGAATGCCGACAGCACCTGATGCAGCGCGCCGGGATAGTCCTCGGGCAGCGTGACGAGAATGCTCGTCTTGATCCGCTCGGAAGTGCGGTCCGTGTACGGCTTCGGACCGACCAGCATAAAGCGGGTATAGTTGTTATCGTGGTCGGTCACCCGGCTCGCCAGCACGTCCAGACCGTTGTTCGCGGCTGCGATGCTCGTGCCGAACGCCGCCCAGCCCTGGCCGGGATTGTCGCGAACGATGCGCACCGCTTCCGCCGTGCTGCTCGCATGCTCCTTCTCCGCATGGGGCAGATGGGCCCGCATAAATTGCAAGCATTGCGCCATCGCCACGGGATGGCTGATCACCTTGCGAATGCGGCTGTAGTCGATGCGGCCGGCCTCGTCGCTCAACTCGCTGCCGCTTCCGATCAAATTCTGGATCGACGGATAGACCCATTCCGCCTGCATCGGCAGGTCGACTTCATGCACCAGCCAGTCCATATGGAGACTGACGGAGCCTTCGATCGTATTTTCGATCGGAATGACGCTGTAATCGCTGACGCCGTTAACGGTAGACTGGAACACGTCGGCGATGAGCCGATGATGCTTCCAGCGAACCTCTTCTCCGGCAAAAAAATGTTTGGCCGCCTCGTCGGATACGGAACCCGCCGGCAGCAACGCAATCGTCCTCATGCTTTGACTTCTCCTTTAATTCTGTCCATCAGCGACGAAGCGGCGCCGGCCGTTCCTTCCTCGACGGTCGTTTCCGGCCCGGCGGCGCAAGGCGCGAGCCACATCGTTTCCGCTGCGATGCCTTCCTTCTGCAGCGTCTCCAGCAAAAACCGCTCCAACGCGGCCTTGTCCGCGGAGGCCGCGTCCACAAACGCGATCAGCGTCGGTCCTGCCCCGCTGAGCGCCGCCCCCAGCGCGCCGTAATCGGCCGCGCGCGCCAATATTTCCGCCATGCCGGGAATGAGCGCCGCCCGATACGGCTGGTGCAGCCGGTCCTGCATCGCATGGCGGATCAATCCCAGCTCGCCCGCGGCCAGCGCCGCGACGAGCAGCGAGCTGCGGCCGACGTTGAAGACGGCGTCGGCCATATCGATTTGCGAAGGCAGCGCATGCCTCGCCTTCTCCGTGGACAGCTGGAACGCCGGAATGGCGACCAGCGTCTCCAGCGCTTTCGGCGGCTCAAGGCGCACATGCTGCGCCTGCCGCCCGTCCCAGGCGCATACGACGATGCCGCCGAACAGCGATGCTCCGACATTGTCGGGATGCCCTTCCAGCGCCGTCGCCATCTGGAACAGCTTGTCGTCCGAGAGCGGCGCGCCGATCAGCGCGTTGGCCGCGACCAGCGCCCCGACGATGGCGGATGCGCTGCTGCCGAGTCCGCGCGTCAGCGGAATGTCGCTGTACATAGAGATGCGAAGCTCCGGCACGCTGACGCCCGCCTCCCGAAACACCATCTGAGCCACTTTGTAGATCAGATTCGACTTGTCGCGGGGCAGGCCGTCCATGCCGTCGCCGAATAATTGAAATTCCGTCCGTTCCGCCGCGGACATCTCGATCCACGCGTACAAGGACAGCGCCATGCCGAGCGAATCGAAGCCCGGCCCCAGATTGGCCGTGCTGGCCGGCACCTTGACGATGACTTTCCGATCGTTTCCCATTGCCATCAGCCTTCGACCCTGTATACGCTCTTCACTTTATGGACGACGTCCAGCGTCTCAAACGTGCGGATTACTTTGCCGATGGCGGCTTTGTTCGCATCGTGCGTAATGACGATAATTTCGGCGGACGGATTGTCCGGGTTCGGCTGCTGCAGCACCGATTCCAGGCTGACCTCGTATTCGGCGAGCACTTGCGTAATGCGGGCCAGAACGCCTGCGCGGTCGGCCACGTGAAGGAGCAGGAAATATTTTGAAGAGATTTGCTCGTCCGACTTCAGCTTTTTCTCCTTGTAGGTAACGCTCATATGCTTGCCGTTGACGCCCAGCTTCAAATTTTTGACGACGGCGACCAGATCCGCCACGACCGACGTAGCCGTCGGCAGCTCGCCGGCGCCGGCGCCGTAAAACATCGTTTCGCCTACCGCTTCACCGTACACGTATACGGCGTTGAACACGCCGTTGACGGAGGCGATCGGATGGGACTTCTTCACCATCGTCGGCTGTACGCTGATGCTGATCAGGTCATCCTGGCGCTCCGCGATGCCGAGCAGCTTCACTTCGTAGCCTAAACGCTTGGCGTACAAAATATCCTCTTTGCTGACGGTCGATATGCCTTGCGTCGACACATCCTCCAGCGCGACGTTGGAGCGGAAGCCCAGCGTGGCCAAAATCGTCATTTTACGGGCGGCGTCCAGCCCTTCCACGTCGGAGGTCGGGTCGGCCTCGGCGTATCCGAGCTCCTGCGCTTCCTTCAGCACATCCGCATAGGAGGCGCCCTCCTGGCTCATTTTCGTTAAAATGTAATTGGTCGTACCGTTGACGATCCCCATAATTTTCGTAATCCGGTCGGAGGAAAACCCCTCAATCAGCGTGCGAATAATCGGAATGCCGCCGGCGACGCTCGCCTCGTACATCACGTCGCAGCGATGCTCCTGCGCCTTCGCCAATATTTCCGGTCCGTGCAGCGCCATCAAATCCTTGTTCGCGGTAACGATATGCTTGCCCCGCGCCAGCGCCTCCATCATGTACTCCTTCGTCTGCGCGATGCCGCCCATCACCTCGACGATCACGTCGATTTCCGGATCGCGGATCACTTCCCAGGGATCCTCGGTCAGCTTATGCGGCGGAATGCTGACGCTCCGCGCTTTCGCTTTGTTCTGGACCAGCACCTTCTCGATGACGATATCCGAACCGACCTGTCCTTTCAAATCTTCCTGATGGCCTTCCACGATGCGGACGACTCCCGTTCCGACCGTTCCAAGCCCCAACAATCCTACCTTTACCGGCTTCATATGTTCCCTCCGTCATCCTCAATATGTGTCTGCGCCGCTTGGCTGCGGCCGCGCGTTTATCCTTGACCGACGACCGACGCCTTGCGCACGCCCGGCTGCGCCCTGAGCAGCTGAACCAGATCGGACAGCTCCCCCGACAGCTGCGAGATGTCCACCGACATGACGACATTCGCAAACCCTTGCAGCGGTATGCTTTGATTCATCGTCAGCACGTTGCCTTCCTGGCCGGCCACCAGCGCCAGTACGCTGGACAAGACGCCGGACCGATGCTCCAGATCCATCGCAATCGTCACGATGCGTTCGCGGGAAATTTCGTTGAATGCGAACACGCCGTCCTTGTATTTGTAGAAGGCGCTTCGGCTTATGCCCGCCCGCTCCGCCGCCTCGTGCACGGTAGCGGCCTCGCCTCTGCCCAGCATCTCCTTTACTTGGATGGTCTTGATAATGGCCTCCGGCAAAATGTCCTCACGGACGACATAAAAGCGCTCCGTCACTTTCGTCCTCCTCAAAAAGACAATTGTTCATCCATAGTGGACATTATAGCGGAAATATCGTTGCGCGGCAATAGGCAAGTTCATTTCCGCCTTCCCGCTTGCCAAGCGAATAACGGCCGGCCCCGATGCCGAAAGACTCACGCTGCGCAAAAAAAAGCAACCTCCCGCCAAGCGGGAACGGCTGCTTATGTCTTCTTGCCAAACCTTTAGTCGTACGGGTTATAGTCGCTGCCTTCAAAAAACTCGAACGAGAAGCTCCCGATGCGCACCGTGTCGCCGTCCTTCGCTCCGCGCTTGCGGAGCGCGTCGTCGACGCCCATCTTCCGGAGCATGCGGGCGAATTTCATCACGGCATCGTAGGAGGTCAAATTAAACCGCTTCATATAACGTTCGATTTCTTCGCTTTCGACCACGTAGTCCTCGTTGTCCCGGCGAATCGTAAAGACGGCCTCGTCCTTCTTGTCGAACGTATATACTTTGCGCTCCTCGATATCCTTTACTTCCTCCACGGCCGGTTCCGCGGCAACGGAGTCAAGCGTATCCGCCGCCTTGTACAGCAGCTCCTGTATGCCTTGCTTCGTCAGCGACGAAATCGGCACAATCTCGTACGGCTGATCGCCGCCAAGCTCGCCCAGCCGTTCCCGGAATGAGACGAGCTGCTCCTCGGCTTCGGGCATGTCCATCTTGTTGGCGGCAATAATTTGCGGCCGCTGCGCGAGCTTGTCGTTGTACATCGCAAGCTCGGCGTTAATCTTCACCCAATCGTCGAACGGATCGCGCCCTTCCGACGCCGACATGTCGACGACATGGATGATGACCCGCGTCCGCTCCACATGACGCAAAAACTCATGCCCGAGGCCGACGCCCTCATGCGCCCCTTCGATCAGGCCCGGCAAATCCGCCATCACGAAGCTGCGACCGTCGCCAACGTCCACAACGCCCAAATTCGGCGTAATCGTCGTAAAGTGATACGCGCCGATCTTCGGCTTCGCGCCCGAGACGACGGACAGCAGCGTCGACTTCCCGACGCTCGGGAATCCGACGAGGCCGACGTCGGCCATCACCTTCAGCTCCAGCACGACCCAGCGCTCTTCGCCTTCCTCGCCGTTCTCCGCAATATACGGAGCCGGATTGTTGGCCGTGGCAAACCGGATATTTCCCCGGCCGCCCCGGCCGCCCTTCGCGACGACGACCCGCTGGCCGTTTCTCGTCATATCGGCGATCACCTCGCCGGTATCGTCGTCCACGACGACCGTCCCGGGCGGAACGCGCACGACCGTATCTTCCGCGCTGGCGCCGTGCATCCCTTTGACCTTGCCGCGTTCGCCTCTTTGCGCTTTGAAATGTTTCTGATAACGGAAGTCCATCAGCGTACGCAGCCCTTCGTCGACCTGGAAGACCAGATCTCCGCCGTTGCCCCCGTCGCCTCCGGCCGGGCCTCCGTTCTCTACGTATTTTTCGCGGCGGAAGGAAATAATGCCGTCTCCCCCGTCCCCGCCTTTAACAAATATTTTTGCTTTATCGACAAACATGCCTGGCCTCCGTTCAAGCGCGCATATCCGCCTTGAGCAGCACCTCGGCAAACGAATGCCCTGTGCCGACCGGCTGAAGCGGCGCGCCTTCCAACTGCTGTTGTATTTTCTGCTTCCATTGCCGCTCGTTCATAAGCTCGCCCTCGTAATAGAAGGAAGCGTACAGCGCCTCCTCGTCCGCCTCCAGCACGAGACGAAGCACCGCCACATGGCCGGATGCGGCCTTGACCGAGAAGCGGTAAGCGTTGATCGTATCCACGATCGTTTCAGCGACGCGCTCGCCGTCGAGGGCCAGCTCGCTTAAATTCAGCTCGCCCTTCACCGTTACTTCCAGCTGCAGCGCATGGGTCAGCGTCCGGAACGATTGAATGTAACTTACGAGCGACGGCACGCCCAGCTTGGAGATCGCGCTCTCCGCCGCCATCCGTTCCCTTATATTTTCTACATACTGTACGGTCTTATCCAGCTTGCCCAAACGAATATAACCGTACAGCACCTGCAAATCGTTCATCCAGTCATGCCGGTGGTGGTTCAACGTCCGGACGCTTGCGCTTTGCAACGACCGGACGGCGCGTTCCAGCCGGGCCCGGCTTTCTTTCCGCTCGACCGCGATCCAATAAGCGGCCGCCGCCGTCAGCCAAAGCGCGAACGCCGCGACGATCCAATGTTGGGCGGGCCATATCCAAACGGCTGCAAACGGAAGAAGCGCCGAAGCCGCGACAACATACTTGGCCGTTGTGAAACGTCCCATGAACAGTACCTGCCTTCGCACGATTTCCTAGCTTATCCAGTATACCACGACCTTTTTCGAAGGTCACCAGCATTCCGGAACAAAAATAAAGCCCCGGCCGAACAATGCCAGCCAGGGCTTCAATCATTAAGCTTCTACTGCAGCGGCTACCGGAGCTTGCTCGACAGGGTATACGCTCACTTTTTTGCGATCGCGACCCCAACGTTCAAACTTCACCACGCCGTCGATCATCGCGTACAACGTATCGTCTTTGCCGATGCCTACGTTGTTGCCCGGATGAACCTTCGTGCCGCGTTGACGGTACAAAATGCTTCCGCCCGTCACGACTTGTCCGTCGGCGCGCTTCGCGCCCAGACGCTTGGACTGGGAATCGCGGCCGTTCTTCGTGGAGCCGACGCCCTTCTTCGAGGCGAACAGCTGAAGATCCAGTTTCAACATGGTATGTCCCTCCTCTTGCGTATAGTGTTGATCTGCGGTTCGGCGCTCAGCGAACCTCGTTCCGAAACGCGATAAACTTGCCGTATGATCTCGCGATCGTTTCCAGCATGACGATCATCGATTCCAGCAGCAGCTGGATCCTCCCGTTCGTTTCCGGATCGGACGACGCCGGAATGTCGGAGGAGAGCCAACCGCCCTTTATGGAATACGGAAGCTGGACTCCCGCTAATGTCTCAATGGCGTTAACCGTGCCTACCGATACGCTAGATACGCCCGCGCATACGATATCTTTCCCGCGCTTGGCATAATTCGCATGCCCTTCGATCGAGAACGATACGATGCGGTCGTCGTCCCGGCTGCGCACTATCGTTACGGTTATCATAAAAAATCCTCTTACGCCTGGATTTTTTCGATCGTAACTTTCGTGTACGGCTGACGATGACCTTGCTTGCGGCGGTAGTTTTTCTTAGGCTTGTATTTGTAAACGACGATCTTTTGGCCTCTGCCTTGCTTCTCGACCTTGCCGGTTACTTTCGCTCCCGACACGACCGGAGTTCCGGCTACAAAACCCGCGCTGCCGGAAACGGCCAGGACGCGATCGAACGTTACGCTTTCGCCTTCGTTGTTGTCCAGCTTCTCGATGTAAATCACATCGCCTTCCTGAACTTTGTACTGCTTGCCGCCAGTTTCGATAATTGCGAACATAGTTGGTGCACCTCCCTAATAGTCGAAGACTCGCCCCATCCAGGTGGAAGCGCCAAACGGCGCCCTCTCTTGCTAAACCCGACCGGTGCGGTACCTGTATATCCGCGCGAAAGCGAAATATACACCAGAACAGTTTAACACAGACCGCCGCCTATTTCAACCCGAAATCTTTCGCCCACATGCCTCTCGCTTTTTTGCGCGTCAGTTCCATCAAGCCCAGTCTCGTCCAGCCGACAATGGTGCATTTGGTCGAATCCTTCCGGGCTTCCTCGAGCATCCGGCCCATCACTTTGCTTTTATGCTCTTCCAGCTCCATGTCGATAAAATCGATAATGACAATGCCTCCGACATCCCGGAGCCTCAGCAGCCGGGAAATCGTCTCCGCCGCCTCCATATTGGCCTGGAACACCGTCTCTTCGAGGCTGCGGCCGCCGGTATAGCGGCCCGTATTGACGTCCACCACCGTAAGCGCCTCGGTCTCTTCCCAGACGAGATACCCTCCGCAATCGAGCGGTATGCGCCTCGCAAACGCCGCATCCAGCTGCTCCTGAACCCGGAACGCCCGGAACAGACTGACGCCGTCGCCGCGGCCGGGCTCGAACAGGCGCACCCGCCCGCGAAGGCCGGGGGCCATCTTCCCCAGCAAGCCAAGCGCTTCCTCGCAAGCCGCCGCGTCGTCGATCCATACCTCGTCCATGTCTTGCGTGAGCGTATCGCGAATCGCCCGGTACAGCAAGCCCGCTTCGCCGTGCAGCAGGCACGGCGCCTTGCTCTCCTCCGCCCGCGCCCGCACGGACGCCCACAGCTTGCGCAGGGCGGCGGCGTCCTCCCGCAGCGATGCGGCGCTCTCGCCTTCCGCGGCCGTGCGCATAATGACGCCTTCCTCCCCGAGACGGAGCTCTTCCCCGATTTGCCGCAGACGTTCCCGCTCCTCGTCGGAGCCGATTTTTTTGGATACCCCGACATAGTCCGCCTCCGGCATGTAGACGAGCCAGCGCCCCGGCAAATTGTAATGCGTCGTCACTCTCGCTCCTTTGCCGCCAAGCGGATCCTTCACCACTTGAACGACGATTTCATCGCCCGGTCTGGCCAATTCGGCAATGGACGGCTTGCGCTCGGGCTGCTTGTCGAGATGAGGATGCAGCAAGTCGTCAATATACAAGAAGGCGTTTTTGGCCAGTCCGATATCGACAAACGCCGCTTCCATTCCCGGCAGCACGTTAACGATTCTGCCCTTGTAAATATTGCCGACCAGACTGCCGCCGCCGGACGGCTCCGTCTTGAAATCGACCAGCCGGCCGTCTTGCAGCACGGCCGTTCCCATCCTGTCTCCGTTCACGTGCACGAGCATTTGCTTCATGCTTCAGTAACCCACCCGTCTTCTCGCGTTTTCTCTATTTTAACGCAAAAGCTCCCATACTGCACGATGCGGACCGAGACCCGACAGGCAGCCACCGACGATCGACTGCTCCGGCAGCACCCGCAGCTGCTTGCCGGCATGGTCGAACACGTAGACGAGATGATATTTTTCCCGGTTGAACAGCCTGGCGACGGACCAAATGGACTGTTGTGCGTGAACGATCAGCGGGGCGACGGCGCGGCCTCTGCCGGACTCGCGGTCCGCCAGCCTACCCCGGTGCACCAAAAACCGGTAAAACAGAAACGGCACGCTGCGGGCATAGTTCCAGTTCGTTGCCGTCAAAAAGACGCCCACGACCAGAAGGTTCAGCTGCACTCCGTCGTCATTCAGCCATAGGGGAGCGAATGCCGCCGCCGTCATCAAGACGCTGAGCAGCAGGCTGATGCGGGAGGACCATACGAGCATGCCGTAAAAATTGACGAACAGGCTGAACAGCGCCTGAAGCAGCTTCCCCCCGTCCAGCGGATAGATCGGCAGCAGATTGAACAGCCCGATCATCAAGTTCGCCTGCACCACATAGCTCGCCCATTCCCCGTCCCACCATCCGAGCCATCCGCACGCCCAGGCGGCCAACGCCATCCAGCCGTTCTGCAACGGTCCCGCGATCGCGACCAGCGCGTCTTCCTTCGCGGACGCGCCGCTCGCTTCCTCCGCCTCCGCCACGCCGCCGAACGGCAGCAGCTTGACTTCCCGGATCGTCCAGCCGAAGCTGCGCGCCGCCATGACATGTCCCAGCTCGTGGACGACGACGATGAGAAACAACGTCATCATTTCCGCCATATATCCCGTCGCCAAGGAGGCGAGCATGACCATCACAAACAAAGGGTGGACCGTCCAGACGATGCCCTTCCATTTAATCAATCGCGATCACGTCCAGCGGATCGATATAGCGATCGCCGTCTTTCAGCGCAAAAAACAGCACGCCGTGCTCGCCTTCGCCCGCCGTCTGCAGCTTGCCGATCGGATCCCCGGCCTCCACCCAATCGTTCACCTTCACGCCGGCTTCCCCCAGCTTGCCGTAGATCGCGACGCGGCTCCCCGCATGCCGGATCAGCACGCTGTCGCCTTCCTCCGTCACCATCATCACCCTGCCCGGCTGTATCGCCACGACCGGCGCTCCTTTCGGCCCCGCCAGCTCGATGCCGCTCAGCAGCTCGGCGAACGTTCGGACCAGCGAGCCGCCGGGAAGCGGCGAAACGGCCGGGCCTTTCATGCCGGCGCCCGCCTCCTTGGCTCCTTCGTCAGCCGAGCCGAAGATGGGAATGAACGACGGCGCCCCGGCAAACGCCGCTTTGTACCATGCCGCCGCCGCGGCAAAATCGATTTCATCCGTCATCGCCTGCCGGATCAGCGCCTGTCCTTTCACCGCCCAAGGCTGTTCCGACCGGAACATGATCCACACCGCCGCGAACAGCGCGGTACATATCGCGGCCTTCCATAGAAACTGGCGAACATGGCCTCTCCAGCCGCCCCCGCCCGCCGGCTGCCCGCCGCCGCCGGGTTCGGCAGCACGGCGCGGGCGCGCGGACAGCCGGCCAAGGTCGTCCCATGACTCCCAAGGATTGGGGTTCCGCTTCCACGCAAGCTCCGGATCGGCCGCGCTCCATCGATGCGCCGCATCCCCGCCCGCATCCGCAGCCGCCCTCCCTCCCTTGTCCCGCTCCGTTTCTCCCGCGGCGGCTTGCACCGCGCTGCGATTCGTTGCGCCGTACCGCTCCCGGATCGTTCTGATTCGATTCTCTCTGCGCTGCTTTACATCGTCTTTTACGCCCATGCGCATCCTCCCCGATCTCTCCGGCGGCACGGCCGGAGCGCGTCGTTATATAACCACCATATGATGCGGCAGGGACAAGTATGCGGGGCCGATTTCGGCGCAGACGCGGCGGCGGTCAAGCCCCGCGCGGACGCAGCGGCGCTCCCGAACGGCAAAAAAAAGCCTGCAGATCAATCTGCAAGCTCGTACACCTGTTGATGGGCTTTAATGCTGAACACCAGTCCGATGGACAGCATGTTGAGCACCAGCGACGTTCCGCCGTAGCTGATAAACGGCAGCGTAATGCCGGTAATCGGCATAATGCCGATCATCATGCCGATATTTTGGAAGATTTGGAAGACGAACATGGACACGACCCCGATAATCATAAACGCCGCCCGCCTGTCGTAACATTTGTAGGCGATGACAATCATGCGGTATATAAGCAGGAAATAGATGAGCAGCAGCACGGCGGACCCTTGAAACCCGAATTCTTCGCCGACGACGACAAAGATCGAATCCGAATACGGGTAAGGAACAAATCCCCCGTTTTTCATCGCGCCCTGCAAATATCCGCTGCCGCCGAGCCCTCCCGAACCGATGGCGGTTTGCGCGTTGACCGACTGCAGCTTGGCGTCCGCGCTAGCCTGCTCCGGGTTGATGAACGTATTGATGCGGGTATGCCAATGCCCCTTCTTGTGATCGTCCAAAAAATCGAATATTTCCTGGTTGAACGTATTGAACAGCACGACGAACAAGACGATGCTGCCTACCAGCGCGGTCAGTCCGATCATGACATGCGTATATTTGACGTTGCCGATCCACAGCATGCCGAGCATAATGACAAGATAAATGATGGCGTTGCCCAAATCGGGCTGGATCATGACGAGCAGAAACGGCAAAAAAGTAAAGGCCCCGATCGGCAGCAAATCCTGCGTTAAGGTCAGCTTGTCGCCCTGGCGGCGCCCCATCAAATAGGCGATGCCGATGATAAGCACGATCTTGACGATTTCCGCCGGCTGGAAGGACAGTGATCCAAATTGAAACCAGCCTTTGGCGCCGTTGATTTCCGCTCCGAGAAAGTAGACGGCCACCAGCAGCGCCACGCCTATGCCGTACAGCACATGCCAGGTCTTCAGCACGATCCGGTAGTCGAACTGGGAGCACGCCACGGCGATGACAAACCCGATGCCGTAAAAAAGCATCTGCCTGTTTTCCGAGCCGGCGTATTTCGTGTTCACCGTCGCGCTGTGGATGATGAAGTAACTGGCCGCCATCAAGACGACAAGAATAAGGAGTATGCCCCAGTCCAGTTTTTTCAGTTTATTCAGCACAAGTCGATCATCCTATTCCGAGAAACTTCCGGAATCGCTTGAACGCCCCCGCTTTCTCGTCCAGCACCATAAGCGGCACCATGTCGCCGAGAATGCGCCGGGCGATATTGCGATAGGCGATCGCGGCGCGAGACGCCGGATTCATAACCGTCGGTTCTCCGTTATTGGCGGAAGAAATCACTTTTTCGTCGTCGGGCACGATGCCGAGCAAGTCGATCGCAAGCACCTGGCAAATCTCGTCGATATCGAGCATCTCGCCGCTCTTCATCATGGATTGCCGGATCCGGTTGATGACGAGCTTGGAAGGAATGCCTGCCTGCTCGAGCAGCCCGATCACGCGGTCGGCGTCGCGCACGGCGGCGTTTTCCGGCGTCGTCACGACGATCGCCCGGTCGGCGCCGGCCACCGCGTTGCGAAAGCCGTGTTCGATTCCCGCCGGGCAATCGATCATGACGTAATCGTGCTCCTGCTTCAGCTCGGCTACGATATCGCGCACCTGCTCGGGCTTGATCGCGTCCTTGTCTTTCGTCTGGGCGGCGGGAAGCATGTAGAGTTCCTCAAAGCGCTTGTCCTTGACCAGAGCTTGATTCAAGCGGCATCGTCCTTCCGCAACGTCGACCAAATCGTAGATGATCCGGTTTTCGAGACCCATGACCACGTCCAAATTGCGCAAGCCGATATCGGTATCCACCATGCACACTTTTTTGCCCAGCAATGCGAGCGCCGTTCCGATGTTCGCCGTAGTCGTCGTCTTGCCGACGCCGCCCTTGCCCGAAGTGACCACAATCGCTTCTCCCATGTTCTACACTCCTTTTACTACAATTGGATGTTGCCTGAATTGGTAAAGCTGCGACAGCTTGTCGATTTGCATCTGGCCGGCGTCCAGGTAGGCGAACTCCATCGCCGCGTCCGCCGACATCCATTCCTCGGGCGGCCTGCTCACGACATCGGATATGCGAAGCTGGGTCGGCTTCATCAGCGATGCCGCAATGACCGCGTCGGACCGGCCGGCGCTTCCCGCGTGCGCCATGCCGCGAAGCGCTCCCAAAATGTATATGTCCCCGGTGCATAATACCGTTCCGCCCGGATTGACGTCGCCGATCAAGAGCAAATCCCCGTCATGCTCCACCGTCTGCCCCGAGCGGACGATGCCGGTAATCGTATGCAGCTTCGGCGCGGCGGACGCGGAAGCCGCATCCTCCGGCGGATCGGATTCGATCGATTGAATCATCAAATTGCCTTGGGAACGGATAATGGCGGCCAACTGCTCCTTCTGCTCCTCCGTCGCCGTTCGGCTGCCGAGCTTGACATGAATATGAATGAGCGGACCGGTCAGCAGCTGCTGATGCGTCTTTTCCAGCTTATATTTCAACTCCGCCGTCAAATCCTCGAATGGACATTGATCGTCGAGAAGGAACAACAGCCCCTCCTTGACGCCTTTGATCATGATATGCTGCTTTTCGGCCACAAATCGTCCCTCCCCAACCTATACCATTCTTGCTTGTACGGTCAAATTCCTGCCTGCCGGCGCGGAGAACCGCTTAATCCGCCTCGTTGTCCGGAGTCTGATGCATGCGGGACTCGAACATCCGCCTGACGGGCACATAGGCGGCAAGAGTAAAGCCAAGCTGCAGGAACAAGCTGGGAAGAATGTGGTGAATGAGGGCCCAGGCGTAGGACGCGTTCGTAATTTGAAACACCTTGTAAATGCTGAACAGCGCGCTGTCGTACAAGATGCAGCCGAAGCCGACGACCGTCAGCGCCATCATGATCGTCACGCGTTTTCGTTCCAGAAGCATGCCGGTCAAATAACCGAGCAGTCCCATGACGAAAAATTGAGCTCCGATCATATGGCCGTAATAGACGATATCTTGAAGCAGGCCGAAGCCCGCGCCCAAAAACAAAGCCTGATGCCTGGTGCCGTACAGTCCCGAAAAGATGACGATAACGAAAATAAAGTGCGGTATGATGCGGCTGCCGAAGCTTCCCGGTATGATCCACGGCATCACCGTGCCTTCGATCAGAAATACGAGCAGCATGATCAAGACGATACGGTTCATGCTCATTGCGGTTCATCCTCGACTTCGGGAACCTGAACGACAAACACTTCGGTCAGCTGGTTCAAGTCGGCCGCCATTTCGACCGTGGCGGTGTAAGTCAGCCCGAAATCCCCGACCTGCTTCGTCTCCACCGTGCCGACCCGAAGACCGCGCGGATAAACGTAGCCGAGACCGGACGTAATGACGGTGTCGCCGTATTCCATCTTGTCCGTTTCCGGTATTTTGGTCATGATCAGCCGTCCGGTTTCCTTGTCGTAGCTGCTCAAAATTCCGAACGATTCGTTTTCCCGCCCCTCGATCGTCACGGAGATGGAATTGAACGTCGGAGACGTTTCGTTCAGCTCCGTAATCGGCGTTACCGTCGAAGTCAGCTCCGAGACGGAGCTGACGAGACCGATCAGTCCTTTCGTCGTAATGACCGCCATGTTCGTCTTGACGCCGTGCTTGGAGCCGAGATTGATGTTGATCGTGCGGTTATTCGCGTCGTTGCTGACGGAAACGACCTGCGCGATCAAATAATTGTAATTGTACATTTGCTTTTGCTGCTCGGTAAAGTGGAGCGCTTCTTTGAGCCGTTCGTTTTCTTTTTGAACGAAATTGTAATGAATTTTGTCGCGCGTGTACGCCGCAGCCGTCAAACGAAGCTGCTCGTTTTCCTCGTAGAGAACGCGCAGCTCGCGCAAGTCCCGAAACAAGCCCGCTATGTAGCCGGCGGGCTTATAAAACCATTGCTGCACGTAACTGGTCGTATCCTTAACAAATTTTTCCGGCCATGACAATTCCTTGCGATCACTCAACGAAAAGCCGATGACCGCGATGCATATCATCAATCCGACCATAAGCATGAACAATCGCTTGTTCCGCATGAGATTAAACAGTCCGATCACCCGCCCGTCTTATATCCATACCCGATTCGAAGTGCTACCGCTTGGAGCGCGAAGCGGAGCCTCCTCTGTTCTTGAACAGGTGAATATGATCCAGCGATCGTCCGGTTCCGACGGCGACGCAATCGAGCGGATTGTCGGCAACGATGACCGGCATGCCGGTTTCGCGCTGCAGAAGCTTATCCAGATTGCGAAGAAGAGCGCCTCCCCCGGTCAGGACGATTCCCCTGTCCATAATGTCGGCCGACAGCTCCGGCGGACATTTCTCCAGCGTAATCTTTACCGCGTCTACGATCGAATTGACCGTATCCGTGAGCGCATCCGTAATTTCGTCCGATGTGATGGCGAGCGTCTTCGGCAAGCCGGTCACGAGGTCGCGGCCGCGAATCTCCAGCGTTTCCGGCTTCTCCAGCTGCAGCGCCGAGCCAATTTCCATCTTGAGCTGCTCCGCCGTGCGTTCGCCGATCAGCAAATTGTACAGGCGCTTGATATATTGGATGATCGCCTCATCCATCTCGTCGCCGGCCACGCGGATCGAACGGCTCGTCACAATGCCGCCCAGCGAAATGACGGCGACTTCCGTCGTTCCTCCCCCGATGTCGACCACCATGCTGCCGGTCGGCTCCCACACCGGCAGATCGGCTCCGATGGCCGCGGCAAACGGCTCCTCAATCGTATATGCCTCGCGGGCTCCCGCCTGCTTGGCCGCATCCTCCACGGCCCGTTTCTCGACGGCCGTAATGCCCGACGGCACGCAGACCATCACGTTCGGATGGCGCGGAAACAGGGAGCGCTGCTTTTGGGCAGAGCGAATAAAATGCTTGATCATCGTCGCCGTCGTGTCAAAATCGGCAATGACCCCGTCCTTCATCGGCCTTACGGCGCGAATGTTGCCCGGCGTTCTGCCGATCATCTTTTTCGCTTGTTCTCCAACCGCTTCTATCGTTTTTGTATCCGTACGCAGGGCGACCACCGACGGCTCCCTGACCACAATTCCTTTGCCTTTAACGAATACGAGCGTGTTCGCCGTACCCAAATCGATGCCCAAATCTTTCGAAAAACCACCAAACATGCTGCTGCTCCCTTCTTATCGCGACAATCTCTTTTATTATATTACAGATATCCTTGCTCCTTCAAACTGACAAACCGGCCGTCGCCGATAACCAAATGATCCAGCACCTCGATCCCGACCAGCTGTCCGGCTTCGGCAAGCCGCCTGGTCAACGCGATGTCCTCCGGACTTGGCGCCGGGTCTCCGCTCGGATGGTTGTGAACGCAAATCAGCGAGGCGCTGCTGCATTTGATCGCCGCCCGGAACACTTCCCGGGGATGGACGAGCGACGCGTTCAACGTGCCGACCGACAATGTTTCCCGGGCAATAATATGGTTTTTCGTATTCAGAAACAAACATACGAAATGCTCTTTTTTCAAATAACGCAATTCTTCCATCACATAATCGGCCGCATCCTTGGGCCGGCGCACCGTGACAACGTCGCCCAGCCGGCTGCGCGCAATTCTTTTGCCCAATTCGATGCCCGCCCTCAGCTGCAATGCTTTAGCCGGACCGATGCCGCGAATCGAAGTCAGCTCGTCAAGGCTCATATCGAGCAAATGGCGAATGCCGCCGCACCGGTTAAGAATCGATCCCGCCAGCTGTACCGCCGACTGGCTCCTCGTTCCGGTTCTGATCAAGATGGCCAGCAATTCCGCGTGGCTGAGTGCTTCCGCCCCATATTGCATCATGCGCTCTCTCGGACGTTCTTCATGGGGGACATCGCGCAACGTCGTCGTCTGCGAGTTCATGTCCCTACCTGCCTTTTCCATAAATTGGTTGAATCAAAAAACGTCGATCCCATACTCCGACAACATGTCCGACAGCAGCGACAGCGGCAAGCCGACCACGTTGAAATAGCAGCCCTGGATGCCTTCGACCAGCGTCGCCCCGAGACCTTGTATCCCGTAAGAGCCGGCTTTGTCGAACGGCTCTCCCGTCGCAATGTAGCGGCGAATTCGTTCGTCGGACAAAGGCTTCATGCGCACCTTCGTCATCCGATGCGCCGTGACGCTTTGCCCGTCGGCCGAGTGCAGCAGCGCAATGCCCGTATACACCGCATGCTCCCGCCCTTGCAGCGCGGACAGCATGCGGAAGGCGTCCGCTTCGCCGGCAGGCTTGCCCAGCATGGCTCCGTCGACCGCAACGATCGTGTCCGCTCCCAATATTAAGGACGGCTCCTGCAGCCCTCCGGTTGCCCGGAGCATGTTCAGGGCGGCCTCCGCCTTGCGCAAGCTGAGACGCTCCGCCGCTTCGCCCGGCGTCCAGCCGGTCTCCACGGTCTCGTCAGCGTCCGTAGACAAAATAGAAACCGGCAAGGAGAGGTCCAAAGATGCGACCAGTTCCTTCCGGCGCGGCGACGATGAAGCCAGCACCAGCCGGCTTATCGGTGTATGGTTAACAGGGCGACGCTTCATACGCGATTACGACTCCTTATTCAACTGGTCTTGTTCCTTCCCATGAGAGGCGTCTACATCTTGCGGTACAGCCAAATGGCGAAGGCGGCGCCCAATATGCTGAACAAACTGATCTGAATGCCGATCGACAAATCCAGCTTCAGCACATGCAAATTCAAATGAGGGGACCAATTCGCTTCTATCGGCCTTGTCAGAAAGGAAATGCCTTGCACCGGCTCCAGCCAGCGCGCTACCAAAGCGCCCGCGAGCAGTCCAAGCACGATAAATAGGAAAAGCACCCAGCCGTTCTTCTTCATCGTTCCATTCCTTTCGTCAAGTATTGACACCTCATCTTATTATACGCGCGGCAACCGCCGTTTACAATGCGCCCTGGGCATCAAACCATTCTTTTTGCGCCAGGACGGCCTCCATCAGCGATTGCTGGGCGGACCATAAATGAGCAGCCGATGGTTCGCCGTTGTACAGGGCGACCGACTTTGCCGCCGCATTTACCGCTTGGGCGAGCTTCTCGAAAGAAGCGGCTCCCGTCTCTGCCGAGAGTCCGGCTTTCATCGCATCGGCGCTGGCCGTCCATGCTTGAAGCTTTTCCTCCCATGCGGCGGCGGCCGCTTTGCTGAGCGAAGTCAGCTGAGCCTGCTCCAGCTGCGCCATCACCAGCTCGGTTGCCGTTGCGAGGATGCCTTCGGTACGCTGCAAAAATTCCGCCGCCGCTTCTTCGCTTCCGTCGAACGGGAGCTTCTCCGGCGGCTGCACAACCAGTTCCTTTCGGTACAGCTGCAATTCCGGAAGCTTGGAAGCGAGCAGCTTCGCTTGCGCTTCGCCGGCCGCTATGCCGGCATAGACGCGGTAGCCGTCCCCGGTCTTTTGCGCCGCTCCCGGCAAACCGAGGTCCGCCAGCTGCTTTAGCGCGGCGTCGCGGCTGTCCGGCTTGCTGAATACGCCGAATTGAAGCATATAGTAGGTTTGACGGACGCCCCCCGTATCGACCGTGCGAACGGTTGGCTCCGTGGGCCCGTTCGCCCCCGGCGAAGGCGATGTCGGATCTTCATTGCCCGCTTCCGGCTCCCGCAAGCCCTCCGGCGGCGTACCTGCAATAAGACCTCCCGCCGATTCCGACGATGAGCCTGCAGGTTCTTTGGCGCCTCCTCCGGGCCATAGGGCCGCATCCGTAAACAGCGACAATACCAAATAACCGAATACCGCGCCCGTGGCCAGCGCCGCTGCAACGGACAACAATACTTTAAACCAGGACGGCCCGCTGGAGCGCCGCACCGCATATCCCGCTTCCTCCTCCGGCAGCCCCGCATAACCGAAAGCCGGATCCGGATCCGGATCCGCCCCCGCCGGCCAGCCCTCCGGCTCATCGGCCGTCGCGATGTCCAGGCCCGGCCGCTCTCCCGAGTCCGGCCCCGCCTTTTGCCGCTCTTGCTCGCGCGGCGGGATCGAACCGCCGCCGCGAGGCTCCAGCCGGCCGCTGCGCCCGCTTGCCTCGCCGGATTCGCGGATAAGCCGCTCCAGCGCGCCCACATCCTCCAGATACGGATTATGCCAAGGGGACAGCTCATTTATATCATTCGCCGCATGGTGCCGGTATAAGGGCACGACGTTCGACTTTCCTTCATTTCCCGCCTTGCCGCCGCCGTCGTTCCCGCCGGGCGCGTCCTGCCCGTTCATGGCGCGGCCGTTGCCGTCGAAGCGAAACGTAATCCGATTGGTCGATTTCATGTCGATCTCTCCTTGTCCGATTGTCTGCTATTATTCTATGAATCGGTTGAGAGAGATATGACGGATGAAAGAGATTGACTGCTCCCGCGGCACGCAAAAAAGGACCGTCCCTCCGCCGTTAGCTGATCGCTTGGCAACGGATAGACGATCCTGAATATTCGAATTGTTCGGTTGCGTTATGCCGGCTTCAGCGATTTCGCCAGCGCGTCGGCCACTTTCCAAATGTCGCCCGCTCCCATCGTAATGACCAGATCGCCGGGCCGCACTCGCCTGATCAACGCCTCCAGCACTTCCTCTTTGGTCGGAATATATTCCGCCTGGGCGTGGCTGTTGCGGCGGATCAGTTCCACCAGCTTCCCGGAGCTGACCCCTTCGATCTGCTGCTCGCCCGCAGGCGAATAGATATCGGTAATGATCACCTCGTCCGCTTCCGGAAACGCCTTGCTGAATTGCTCGAACAGGAAAAACGTGCGCGTATACCGCTGCGGCTGAAATACGGCAATGATTCGTTTGCCGGTCGCTTTGGCCGCGCTGATCGTCGCTTGAATTTCAGTCGGATGATGGGCGTAATCGTCGATAACCAAAATATCGTTCACTTCGCCCAATACTTGAAAACGGCGCTTGGCCCCTCGGAACAGCTTGATCGATTCTTTAATATCCTGAAACGGCAGACCGGCCTCCAGACAAGTGATGACGGTCGCCATGGCGTTGTAAACGTTATGGATTCCCGGCACGGACAGCTCGATCGTTCCGAGCGGGGAACCGCGATGCGTCAGTTCGAACGACACCTTGCGGTCGCCCAGTTCGATATGCCTTGCCGTGTAATCCGCTTCGGATCTTATGCCGAACGTAATAATGTCCGGTGCGGATTCGGGCGAAGCGGCGCCGGCTTCCGGGCGGACCTTCGGCAGAAGCTCGCGAATCGTCTCGTCGTCCGCGCAAACGATCGACTTCCCGCCTTCCTTTACCTGCTGCAGAAACTGGACGTAAGCGGATTTCAGCTTGCCGAAATCGCCGTCGTAATTTTCGAGATGGTCCGGCTCGATATTGGTAACGATCGCAATCGATGGATGGTATTGCAGGAAAGAACCGTCGCTCTCGTCCGCTTCCGCCACCACGTATTCGCCCTTGCCGGCTTTGGCGTTCGTGCCGACGTTGACGATCTCGCCCCCGATAATATAGGTTGGATCCGCCTTGCATGTCTCCATGACCAGCGCAATCATGGAAGAAGTCGTCGTTTTGCCGTGCGCGCCGGCCACCGCGATTCCTTTGCCCGCGTTCATAAGCCTGGCCAGCATTTGCGAGCGGTGAAGCACCGGAATATTGAGCGCTTCGGCCGCCTTCCGCTCCACATTGTCGCTGGTCAGCGCCGTGGAGTAGACGACGAGATCGGCCCCTTTGACATGCTCCGGCTGATGGCCGATATAAATGTCCGCCCCTTTGGCCGCGAGCTTGTCGGTCAGCTCCTGCTTGGCTACGTCCGAGCCGGTTACTTTATAGCCCATTTCCAGCATAACCCGGGCGATAGCGCTCATCCCGTAACCGCCAATTCCGATGAAATGTACGTGTTCAGCCGTATTCAATGACGGTTCACCAACCTTTTTCAGATTCCGAATCGTACAAGATACGGGAACGGACATCCGCTATCAAATAAAGCGATCCTGCCGCAACCCCGAGATCTGCCGTCCCGGTTAACCGATGCAATTTGTCCAGCGCCAGCCGCCAATCCGGTTCGACGACCAGCTCGAACGGAAGGCCTTCCGGCGATTGACGGCGCAGCCGCTCCGCCGTGTCCGCCAACTCGCGCGCGTTTTGTCCCGTCCGGTATTGGGGCTCGGTTATGATAAGCGTATCCACTATTGGTAGTATATGCTTAAGTGTCGCTTCATGATTCTTATTCTCCAGCATGCCGATCATCATATGGAGCCGGTCGTACCGGTACAGCGTCGTCAACGCTTCCGCCAGCGCTTCGGCCCCTTCCGGATTATGGGCGCCGTCCAGCAAAATGCGGGGCTCGCGGCTGACGAGCTCCATCCGTCCGGGCCAGGACGCGTTCAGCAGTCCCTGCCTCAAATCGGCGTCGTCCAGCACGAGGGCGTTGTATTGCCTCAGCACTTCAAGCGCCATCACCGCCACCGCCGCGTTGTCCCTCTGATGGCCGCCGGCCAGCTTGACGGCGAGATCGTCCAGGGAACGGAACGGACCGTCGAACCGGAAGCTTTGCCGCTCATCCGTGCTCTCGGCGGTTGCCGCGCCGAATTGCTCCCCAAGCAAATACAGCGTGCTCTTACGCTCCGCCGCCGTCCGTCTCAGCACCTCGACCGCCTCGGGCTGGCCGACGGCGCTGACGACGGGAACGCCCGGTTTAATGATGCCCGCCTTTTCCCGCGCGACGGCTTCAATCGTATCCCCCAGCCGATCCATATGGTCGTGGCCGACGTTCGTAATAACCGACAGAACGGGGAACACGATATTCGTAACGTCCAGCCGGCCCCCCAGCCCCGTTTCCCACACGACATAGTCGGGATAGCACACTTTCGAGAAATACAAAATCGCAAGCGCCGTCGACACCTCGAACATCGTCGGCGAGCCGAGCTCCGTCGCCGCAATCGCTTCGACGTGCGGCTTCAGCATGCCGGCAAGCTCAGCCAGCGTTTCTTCCGGAATGTCCTCGCCGTTGTATTGAAACCGGTTCGTAAACTTCGTGATGTACGGAGACGTAAACGTGCCGACGTCGTAGCCGCCTTGCACCAGAACGCTTGTCAAATAGGCGCACACCGAACCTTTGCCGTTTGTGCCGGCGACATGGATGAACTTGAGCCGGCGGTGCGGATTGCCCAGCCGCTCCATGAGCAGAGCGATTCTCTCCAGCCCCGGACGGACGCCGAACGGCACGAGTCCGGTAATCCATTCCACCGCCGCTTTGTATGTCGTGTTCGTTCCTTGCGGAGTCGAATTCAATTCCGTCATATTCATTACCTTCTTCCCGCCGCTCAACCGCGCAATTCCGCGATTCGGGCCAGCACCTTGTCGCGTTTGTCCGCGTAATCGCTCATTTTCGCTTTTTCCTCTTCGATCACTTTCGCCGGCGCCTTGGATACGAACCCTTCGTTGCCCAGCTTTTTCTCCACGCGCTCCACTTCCGCGTTCAGATGCTTCAGCTCTTTCTCCAGACGCGCAATCTCCTGAGAGATGTCGATCAGGCCC
Source organism: uncultured Paenibacillus sp. (assembly GCA_937895345.1). Lineage (GTDB taxonomy): Bacteria > Bacillota > Bacilli > Paenibacillales > Paenibacillaceae > Pristimantibacillus. Next base: position 24,267 of record CALAWP010000007.1, read on the forward strand.
GCCAGCGGCAAATACAGCTCCGCCCCGGTGACGACCGCCGTCATCGCTTTGTCCGGCGCTTGCAGCTCGCGCGCGATATCGAGCCGCGACGTGCCGCAGAAACGTTTGACGAATTCCTCGTTGCGGCGAAGGATCGCCTCCTCCGCATCGCCCGCCGGCTTGATGATCAGCTCGATCTTTTTGCTCATCGGCACGTTCACTTCCGCCCGAATGTTGCGGACGGCGCGAATCATTTCCATCAGCAGCTCCATTTCCTTGACGGCGTCCTCCGCTTCCAGCGCGGCGTCGTAAGCCGGCCATTCTGCCAGCGTAATCGTCTCGCCTTCATGCGGCAAGTGCTGCCAAATCTCTTCGCTGATGAACGGCATGAACGGATGGATGAGCCGCTGCGTCCGGTCCAGCACATAAGCAAGCACCGATTGCGTGGAACGCTTCGCTTCCTCGTCTTCTCCGTTCAGGCTGAGCTTGGAAAATTCGATGTACCAGTCGCACAGATCGTCCCAAATAAAATTGTACAGCAGTCGTCCCGTTTCACCGAATTCATAGCTTTCCATCAGGCGCGTCACATCCCGGACCGTCTCGTTCAGCCGGTGCAAGATCCAGCGGTCGGCCGTTCCGAGCTTGCCTCCGATGTTGATGTCGGAAGCGGCGAACCCTTCCAGATTCATGAGCGCAAACCGGGAGGCGTTCCAAATTTTGTTGGCAAAATTGCGCGCCTGCTCCACCTTCTCGATGCGGAAGCGCAAATCTTGCCCCGGCGTGCTGCCGGTCGAAATCATGAAGCGCATCGCGTCGGCGCCGTACTGCTCGATGATATCAAGCGGATCGACGCCGTTACCCAGCGATTTGGACATCTTCTGGCCGTCCTTGTCGCGCACGAGACCGTGCAGGAGCACGTCCTTGAACGGCATCTCGTCCGTAAATTCCAGGGCGGTGAAGATCATGCGCGCCACCCAGAAATAAATGATGTCGTAGCCCGTCACAAGCACGTTCGTCGGGTAGTAGCGCTTCAGGTCCTCCGATTGCTCCGGCCAGCCGAGCGTGGAGAACGGCCACAGCGCCGAGCTGAACCACGTATCCAGCACGTCCTCGTCCTGCCGCAAATGATTGCCCTTCAAATCTTCGCGGGATACATGGATGTCGCCCGTCGCGTCGTCGTACCAGGCCGGAATGCGATGCCCCCACCACAGCTGCCTCGAGATGCACCAGTCGCGCACGTTTTCGATCCAGTTCAAATAAATTTTTTCGAACCGTTCCGGCACGAAGCGCACGCCTTTGCCGGATTTTTGCGCCGCGATCGCGGCTTCCGCCAGCGGCTTCATCGCCACGAACCATTGCGTCGACAAATACGGCTCGACAACGGCGCCGCTGCGCTCGCTGTGGCCGACCTGGTGCACATGGTCCTCGATCTTGACGCATACGCCCTGCTCCTGCAAATCCTTCACAAGCCGCTTGCGGCATTCGGCGCGGTCCAGCCCCTGATAAGGGCCGGCTTCGGCGTTCATGACTCCCGACTCGTCCATGACGATAATTTGCGGCAGGTTATGGCGCTGCCCGACCTCGAAATCGTTCGGATCGTGAGCGGGCGTAATCTTGACCGCGCCCGAACCGAAGTCCTTCTCGACGTATTCGTCGCCGATAATCGGAATTTCCCTGCCGATCACGGGCAGCACGAGCGTCGAGCCGATCAGGTGCTTATACCGTTCGTCCTCCGGGTGAACGGCTACCGCCGTGTCGCCGAGCATCGTTTCGGGACGGGTCGTCGCTACCGTCACATAGCCTGAGCCGTCCTTGAGCGGGTATTGCAAATGATAGAGATGGCCCGCGACTTCCTTGTACTCCACCTCGATGTCCGAGAGAGCGGTTCTGGCGGCCGGGTCCCAGTTGATAATCTTTTTGCCGCGGTAGATCAAGCCTTTCTCGTACAAGCGGACGAACACTTCGCGCACCGCCTTGGACAGCCCTTCGTCCAGCGTAAACCGCTCGCGGGAATAATCGAGGGAAAGGCCCATCTTGGCCCATTGCTCGCGGATCGTGTTCGCGTACTGCTCCTTCCATTCCCACACCTTTGCCAGGAAAGGCTCGCGGCCCAGATCGTGGCGGGATTGCCCCTGCTCGCGCAGCTTCTGCTCGACCTTCGTCTGCGTGGCGATGCCCGCATGGTCGGTGCCCGGCAGCCACAGCGCATCGTAGCCCTGCATCCGCTTCATCCGGATCAAAATATCTTGCAGCGTAAAATCCAGCGCATGGCCGATATGCAGCATGCCCGTTACATTCGGCGGCGGAATGACGATCGTGTAAGGCTCCGCGTCCTTGCGCTTGCCGGCTTCGAAAAATTTGCCGGCCGTCCAGTAATCGTACCATTTTTTCTCCGCTTGCTTGGGATCGTACGTTGTCGCCATCGCAATCGTCGGTTGTTTCGGTTGATGATCTGACATTTGCTCCATCCTCCACACTTAACGTCGGTTGCCAACCCGGTCCTTGAGACCTTTACAGCCGTCGGCATTTAACAAAAAAGACCTTCCATCCCTGTCTAAAGGACGAAAGGTCTCGCTTCCGTGGTACCACCTTCATTCCGCGCATATCGGCTCGCTTCCGCTCCCGATGCACGGCACTTTAACAGATAACGGCTGCAGCCGGCCCGGCTTGGGCTCGCGCTTCGCGCGCTCGCTTCGGCGGGCAACTCCGGGGCGACCCGTACGCAGTCACATCCTGCAGAACCTCTCAGCGTTGGCGGCTCCGCTCTCTGAAGGCTGACTGACTACTATTCCCCTTCATCGTCATTAAGAACATATATCATTAATCATAACGTTGATGACGGACGGAGTCAACTCCATGTTGTGAAATGGCGGCGGCATTCAAAACGAGGCAATCCCGGCGATTTACCGGCCCACGGAAGAATAAGCAAACCCGATCCGTTGCATCGACTCCCGGTCCAGCATATTTCGTCCGTCCAGCAGCACCGGCGTTTCCATGCCCAGCTTCGCGCGCTCCCAATCGAGATTCCGGTATTCGTCCCAGTCGGTCGCGATCAGGGCGGCATGCGCTCCCCTCAGCGCCTCCGACGGGCCTTCCACGAGCCGAATCCGTTCCGCCAGGCCGGCATACGTCCGCTCGAAGCCCGGAATGCCCATCGGATCGGTCGCGGCCACTGCGGCTCCTTCGGAGAGGAGAGCCTCGATCAGCGCCGCCGCCGGCGTCTCCCGCACATCGTCCGTTCCCGGCTTGAACGTCAGCCCGAGCACGGCGATCCGCTTGCCGCCGAGCACCCACAAATGCTCGCGCAGCTTTTTCAAAATGCGGCGCGGCCGGTCCCGGTTAATTTGCATCACTTGTTCCAGCAAGCCGAAATCCAGCCCGCAAGATCGGCCCATTTGAGCGAACGCCCGGAGGTCCTTGGGAAAGCAAGAACCGCCGTAGCCGGGGCCCGCCTTCAAAAAATCGGAGCCGATCCGTTTGTCGTACCCGATCCCTTCCGCTACGAGCGCCACATCCGCCCCCGTCTCCTCGCACAGGTCGGACACCATGTTGATATATGAAATTTTGGTCGCCAAAAACGAATTCGCCGCATATTTGATCATCTCCGCCGTTTTCGTATCGGTGAACAGCTTCGGACAATCGAACGAACGGTATACTTCCTCCATCAGCGCTCTGCCGTAATCGGAGCCTACACCGACCACGATCCGGTCCGGATGCATAAATTCGCGCACGGCCGCTCCTTCCCGCAAAAATTCGGGGTTGGACGCAATGTCCAGCCGTACAGTTCTCCCCTTGGCGTACAGCCGGCCGATCTTCTCCATCCACATGCCCGTGCCGACCGGCACCGTGCTCTTGACGACGACCAGCTTCCGCTCCTCCGTATCGGCGCACGTGTCGACGATCGTCTTCATCACCGCTTCGATCTGCGTCATATCCGCGCCGCCGTCCGGTCCCGAAGGGGTGCCGACGCAGACGAACAGCACTTCGGAAGCCCGGATCGCTTCCGTACCATCGCCGGTAAAGGACAGCCGCCCGTTATTCACGTTCCGCAGCAGCAGCTCCGGCAGCTCGGGCTCGTAGATCGTGCATCCGCCTTCGCGCAATGTGCCGAGTTTAGCTGGATCCTTCTCGACGACCAGCACATGAAATCCGAGATCCGCCAGACAAACCGCCGTCACCAATCCGACATACCCCGCGCCGAATACCGAAATGTTCATCTCGCCGGCCCTCCCGCGGCGGCTGCCTGTTCCGGCGCCGCCCGTCCCGTCAAGGCGACCCGTTCGAGATCGGCCAGCAGCCGGTCGAAGACGCTGTCCCAGGACCGTTCGGCCGCCGTCCGCAGACCGCCCTCCGACAGCCGGCGCGCAAGCGCCTCATCCGCGTCCAGCCTGGCGAGCGCGGCGGCAAAGTGTTCCGCGTCGCCGGGAGAGCACAGCAGGCCGTTCGCTTCGTCCCGTATCAAGTCCGGCAGCGCCCCCCCTCTTGCGCCGACGACGGGCAAGCCGCAAGCCATCGCCTCCAGCGCCACGTTGCCGAACGTTTCCGTCGACGACGGAAACAGCAGCGCGTCGGCCGCCGCCATTCGGCGGCGCAGCTCCGGCTGGGTCAGCGCGCCGAGAAAACGCGCCCGGACCCCGAGGCGTTCCGCCAGTGCGCGCAGCTCCTCCAGCGACGGTCCGTCGCCGGCTACCCACAGCTCGCAGGGACGTCCGGCGGCCCGCTCGTACCGATGGACCGCTTCCACCGCGACTTCGGCCTGTTTCTCCGGGGCCAGCCGCCCGGCGTACAGCACCGCCCGCAAGCCGCCGCCGGCGCCGAGCTCCTCGCGAAGCGCTTCCCGGCGCGGCTCCGGCCGAAACAGAGACGTGTCGACGCCCCGGCTCCACAGCTCCAAGCCCGGCCAGCCGTCGGAGCGACACTCCTCCAATACCGATTGCGAAGGCACGTAGATGCGCCGGCATGGCCGGTGGAACCATTTTAAATATTTCGCGGTAATCGGATGAAGCCATTGAAGATGATAATAAGGCAAGTAACGGACGTAGTGGGTGTGGTGGGACGCGACCAGAGGAATGCCGTGCTTGAGCGCCAGCTGCCGTCCCGACAGGCCGACGCCGAACGGGGTCGCCGCATGAACGACCGTCGGAGCGAAACGAAGCAGCTTGCTTTCGACGCCCGCTTTCTGCGGCATGGAGACGCGCAGCTCCGGATACAGCACGAACGGCATGCTTCTGAGCCGTTCCGCCATGCCGGGCGCTTTCTCGTCGCCTTGGGGATGGGAAGGGGCGAATACGAGACAAGGCACGCCCTTTCCGCGCAAGTATGCCGTCCACCTTTCCAGCGTTTTGGCCACTCCGTTCATTTCGGGCGCGTAAGTGTCGGTAAACAGTGCCAATCGGACTGTTGCCATCGGATACACCTCCCTGCGGTTTGCATCCAGCGTAACCGATCGGCGTTAACGGAATATCAAGGCGATATGAAGGTGCTGTAAGGATGCCGTCACCGCCGCTTTTCTTCGGAAGCCGAAGGACGGATCCGGACAGGCGCAACGGCTGACGCCGCCCTTAGGAGGAGAAGCATGTTTTGCGTGACATCGAGCTCGGTACAGGGTCAAAAAAAAAGCATCCCGACGGCTGCCCGTCGAAATGCCTGCGACCCGCTTATGGAATATACAGCAGTTGACCTTCCGTCACCGACGACTCGTGAAGCTTGTTATGAGTGAGCAGCTCGCGCGGATTGATGCTGTAGCGCATCGCGATCGATTCCAGCGTCTCTTCCTTCTGGACGATGCAAACTCTGATTTTGCGGAATTCGTTGTCGTCCTGCTTCTTGCTGAGGAACAGCTTTTTCCACTCGATCTCATCCTCCGCCGGGCCCGGCCGAGACTCCTCCTCGGCTTCCTTTTCCGCTGCGGAATGCTCCGCCGCCTCGCGGGCGGCTTGCTCTCTCTTGCTCGACTGGAGCAGCGCGCGGAAGCCGAAGCCGGCCCCTTCTTCTTCAAAGCCGGCGGTCTTGCTTGCGAACGCAATCTGCACCTCCTGCTTCCGCAGCTCCTGCGCCGGTTCCGGCGCAAACAGCGGCTCGGCCGGATCGGTCGGCAGGCGATCCGGCTCCGGCTCGGCGGCGATGCCGGAGAAGCCGTTCTCCCGCTCCGGGAGCGATGCCGGTGCCGGTTCGCCGGAAGCAAGCTCCGGTTCGGCCTGCTCCTCGGCGGGAACCGCGTTCCGGCCCGCCAAGGAATACGGGAACGCGGGCGCGGCAGCCTGTCCCTGCTCGTGCTGCGGCGCTTGCCCGTATGGCTGCGCCGGCTCCCGCTCCTGCCCCGGCTCTTGTTCCGCCGGCCTTGCATAACCGTAGCCGGACGGTTCGGAATAGGCCGGAGCCGCGGCATAAGGCGAGGACGGCTGCAGCCTCTCCCCCGCTTCCGCCTCCGGTTCCGCCAACGGCTGGAATGCGGGCTCCGTATCGCGCGGCTTGCCTTCCTCTTCCGCCTCCGCCGCTTCGGCCGAGGCCTCTATGTAGCCGGCATGATGCTCCTCCGACGCTTCCGGCGCTTCCGGCTGCCTGTCGGGCTCCTCCGCCTCCTCTGCGCCGGCTTGCGGCTCGGCGGACGTGTTCTCTCCTTCGCGCAAGGCTCCCTGCCATAGCTCGGAAGCGTATGCTCCGTACGCATAAGGCCCTCCGTCCGCGGTTTGCTCCTGCTCCTGAACAGGCTCATGCACCGGTTCCTGCCGGTACGCTTCCGCCGCCTCGCGCTGATGAACGGCCGTAAACGCCTCTTCTTCCCAAGGCTCCTGCTGTTCGTCCGCCGGTTCGACGGAAATTCCCCGCAAGGACAATACCCCCGTAATGTTCAGCGTTCGCGCCGACAACAAGTCCACATCGAAGTTGTCGATCTCAATGGAAATATCGTCCAGCCTCGTCACCCTGTTCATCGGCAAGGAAATTTCGACGGGGATCCAATGCTCCAGCGCCAGCGGCCCTTCGGCTTCGGTTTGCCCCCGGTACACTCCGGTCAGCATCAGCTGGCCTTTAATGACGGCCTGATCCCCCTGATCGAAAATTTGTATGCGGGGAACCAGCTCGATTTCCTCCAGCTCGTTAATCGCCGCGACATCGTCGGGCAAATGGACCCGTTCGTACACATCAAACCGCAATCCGTTCGACTGATTCGACACGCCCATATCCTCCCTTCTCGTCATGAATGCTTGGTCTACCATTACATTCACTACTTATCTATATGGGAGGAAAGGCGGCGGCATGACTTTATTTTCGCGAAGGGCGGATAAGCTTGGCGAGCCTGTCCAGCCAATCCGGCCAAGGCGCCTCCACCTCCACCGTATCGCCGGTCAGCGGATGGGCGAAACGCAGCCGCTCGCCGTGAAGCGCCTGGCGGTCCAGCAGCTCCGCAGAGCCTCCGTACAGCTGGTCGCCGATCAGCGGATGGCCAAGATGGCTCATATGAACGCGAATTTGATGCGTCCGGCCCGTTTCCAGCCGAATGCGGGCCAGAGACAGGCGGCCGTCGCACGACACCGTCTCGTAATGCGTCACGGCGGCGTCTCCATTTGGCGTAACGCGCCGGCGGCTTCCGTGGTGGCGGTCTTTGCCGATCGGCAGGTCGATGCGGCCGGCCTCCGGACGAAGCCTTCCCTCCACAACCGCGATATACCGCCGGTCGATCGCCTTGGTCCTCATCGCTTCGTCCAGCCGCCAATGGGCCATATCGTTAGTGGAATACAGCACCGGTCCCGAAGTATCCTCATCCAGCCGGTGGATATGGCGGACCGGAAGCGGATCTCCCTTCGCCAGCATATGGCCGGCGACGGCTTCATCCAGCGTTCCCGTCTGCCCCGGGCGGGAAGCGTGCACCGGCATGCCCGCCGGCTTGTCCGCCACGATGCAGTAGTCGTCCTCATACAGGATGCGGATGCCGGCTTTGCCGCCGGTTCGCCTTGCGGACGCATACAAAGGATCGCGCAGCGTATCCGCCGACGGAAACGCAAGCAGCCGCAGCCTGTCCTTCTCCCAGCGGATGCCGCCGACGGAAAACAGCCGGTTCACCCATTTGGCGGGAAAAAGGGAACAGGCCAGCAGCCATTGCCGCACCTCATGCGGATGACTGCCGGCCTTCGGCAGAGGCCCGCCTGCGCTTTCCGGCGGGGGCGGCCATTCCAGCTCCAGCCACTGTTCGCGGCGGACGGCCGACCGCAAAATGCCGGCCGGGTCATTGGAATATACCGTCATGCCTGTCCCTCCAATCGTTCTACAGGCGGCCGAGCGCTTCGTCATGCGCCGCGATCGTCGCGTCGATATCCTCGTCGCTGTGTACGCCGGAGATGAACATTCCTTCGAACTGGGACGGAGCGACGCTGACGCCGAGATCGAGCATCGCGGCGAAATACGTCCTGAACCGGTCCAGATCGGACGTCTTGGCCGTCTCGAAATTGATGACCGTCTTGTCCGTAAAGAACGGGCATACCATCGAGCCGACCCGGTTGATCGTCGTTGCGATGCCGCGCTTCTCGGCATTTTGCTCGAAGCCGAGCTGCAGTCTGACCGCCTTTTGTTCCAGCCGCTCGTATGTTTCCGGCGTCAGCAGCTTCAACGTGGCGTAGCCGGCGGCCATCGCCAGCGGATTGCCGGACAGCGTGCCGGCTTGATAGATCGGGCCGCTCGGCGCCATCATTTCCATCAGCTCCCGCTTGCCGCCGTACGCGCCGACGGGCAGTCCGCCGCCGATCACCTTGCCGAAGCAGGTCAAGTCCGGCGCGATGCCGTACAGCCCTTGCGCGCAATGGTAGCCGACCCGGAAGCCGGTCATCACCTCGTCGAAGATGAGCAGACTGCCGTATTGCTCCGTAATGTCGCGAAGCCCTTGCAGGAAGCCCGGCAGCGGCGGGACGACGCCCATATTGCCCGCCACCGGCTCGACAATGACGCAGGCAATCTGCTCGCCGTAACGTTCAAACGCCAGCTTTACCGATTCGATATCGTTGTAAGGCACGGTAATCGTATTCGCCGCTACGCCTTCGGGAACGCCCGGGCTGTCGGGCAGACCGAGCGTGGCGACGCCGGAGCCGGCTTTAATGAGCAGGCTGTCGGCATGTCCATGGTAAGAGCCTTCGAATTTCAATATTTTGCTGCGCCCCGTATATCCTCGCGCCAGCCGGAGGGCGCTCATCGTCGCCTCCGTGCCGGAGTTGACCATGCGGACGATATCGACCGACGGCACCCGTTCGCAGACGAGCTCCGCCATCAGCGTTTCCAGCTCCGTGGGAGCGCCGAAGCTCGTTCCTTTTTCGGCCGTCTTCCGGATCGCCTCCACCACTTCCGGATGCGCATGGCCCATAATGAGAGGTCCCCAGGACGCCACGTAATCGATATAGCTGTTGCCGTCGATGTCGTACACCCGGCTGCCTTGGCCGCGCTCGATATAAACCGGCGTCAATCCGACCGACTTGAACGCCCGTACCGGACTGTTCACGCCGCCGGGAATCACCTTTTTGGCCCGTTCGAAAGCCGCCGCGGAACGTTCGTCTTTTCTTTTGCGCATGCTCGTATCCATGACTATTCTTCTCCTCTCAGCCATCTCGCCGCGTCCATGGCGTGATACGTGATGATCATGTCCGCCCCCGCCCGTTTCATGCCCGTCAGCGTCTCCATGACGACCGCCTTTTCATCGATCCAGCCGTTCGCCGCCGCCGCTTTCACCATCGAATATTCCGCGCTCACATTATAGGCCGCCACCGGCAAATCGAAATTGTCCTTCAGCAGGCGAATAATGTCCAGGTACGCGAGGGCGGGCTTGACCATCAGCATATCCGCGCCTTCCGCAACGTCGGCTTCCGCTTCCCGCAGCGCCTCGCGCCAATTGGCCGGGTCCATCTGGTACGTCTTCCGGTCGCCGAATTGCGGGGCGGAATGCGCCGCGTCGCGGAACGGACCGTAATACGCGGAAGCGTATTTGACGGAATACGACAGGATGGCGATATCGTCAAAGCCCGCCTCGTCCAAGCCTTGGCGAATGGCGGTTACGAAGCCGTCCATCATGTTGGACGGCGCGATCACGTCGGCGCCCGCTTCCGCTTGCGATACCGCGGTCCGGACCAGCAGCTCCAGCGAACGGTCGTTGTCGACGACGGCCGTTCCCGTCGCTTCGTCCCGGCGGACGACGCCGCAATGGCCGTGATCCGTAAACTGGCACAGACAGGTGTCCGCCGCTACGACGAGCTCCGGCGCCCATTCCTTCACCTTGCGAATGGCTTGCTGTACGATGCCGTCGGGATCGTAGGCCGAGCTGCCGACGGCGTCCTTGCAGTCGGGCACGCCGAACAGCAGCACCGAGCGGATGCCCGCCGCCTCGATGCTCTCGATTTCCTTCCGCAGCACGTCCAGCGAGTAATGATAGACGCCCGGCATGGACGGGATTTCTTCCTTGACGTTCGAGCCGTGCGTGACAAATATCGGATAGATCAAGTCTTCGACGTGGAGCGACGTTTCGCGGACGAGGCCGCGCAAGCCGGCCGACCGGCGAAGACGGCGGTTTCTTACTGCAGGATAAGCCATCGTTATTGCTCCTTTCGGGATTCGAATCGTTCGGCGTTAAACCGGATCAATGCCGCCAGCAGGCCGTCCAAGGTCGCTTCCTCCGCTTCGGCGGCGGCCTGAAGGCCGGCGGCGGCCATCGTCTTCGACGTAATGGGACCGATGCTGGCCAGCGGAATGCCCTCCAGCAGACCGGCGGGATCCGTATAGCCTTTGCGACGGAGCGCCTCGAGCAAATTGGTAACGGTCGAGGAGCTCGTAAAGGTAATCATATGAATTTGTTTGGCAAGCAGCCATTCCAATGCAAGCTCGTCCGGCCGCTCGGGAATGACCGTCTCGTAGACGTCCACTGCGACCGTCTCCAGCCCGCGCGCCCTCAGCTCGCGGGGCAGCGCCTCGCGCGCCAGATTTCCGCGCGGCAGCAGCACCCGCTCGCCCGGAGCTATCCGGCCGGCCAGCTTCTCCAGCAGCCCTTCGGCGTCATACCGCTCGGGCAGCTCTTCTGCGATCAGGCCTCGTTCCGCAAGCGCCTCGGCCGTCTTCGGGCCGACGGCGGCGATGCGGGCTCCGTGAAAGCGCCGGACGTCGATGCCAAACCGCCTGAGCCAGCGAAAGAAATAATCGACGCCGTTTACGCTCGTGAAGAGGAGCCAGCGGTACGTTTCCGCTTCCTCGAGGCGCGCGCGCAGCTCGGCGGCGGCGCCGGGTTCGGAAGGCTCCCTCGTCTCGATAACCGGAAACTCGCAAGGCTCGCCGCCCAGCTCCTCGATCCGCTCGGACAGCTCGCTGGCCTGCGCGCGGGCGCGCGTAACAAGCACCCGCATGCCGAACAGCGGCTTGCGCTCGTACCATTGCAGCTTCTCCCGCTGCAGCACGACCTCGCCGACGACGATGACGGCGGGCGGCTTGAAATCGGCGGCCCGCACGACCGCTTCGATCGTCTCCAGCGTGCCGGTCACCGTCCGCTGCTCCACGCGGGTTCCCCATCGAATCAGGGCCACGGGCGTCTGCGGCGGCTTCCCGTGCTTAATCAGCTGCTCCGCGATATAGCCGATCTTGGCCACGCCCATCAAAAAAATAAGCGTGCCGGTCGCATTCGTCACTTTGTCCCAATGAATCGTCCGGTCCAGCTTGTCCGGGCTTTCATGGCCGGTAACGATGGAAAGGGACGAAGCCAGGTCCCGGTGCGTGACCGGGATGCCGGCGTAGGCCGGAACGGCGATGGCGGACGTTATGCCCGGTACGATTTCGAATTCGATGCCGTGCTCGACGAGCAGCTCCGCCTCCTCGCCGACCCGGCCGAAGATCGTCGGGTCTCCCCCCTTCAGCCGCGTAACCGTCTTGCCTTGCAGCGCCAGCTCGACCAGCAGCCGGTTGATCTCCTCCTGCTTCATCGTATGCCGGTCCGGCA
>CALAWP010000008.1 GCA_937895345.1 uncultured Paenibacillus sp.
GCCTGCCTGTCACGCAGGAGACCGCGGGTTCGAATCCCGTCAGCTCCGCCATTTTCATACAGAGTTGGCTCGGTAGCTCAGTTGGTAGAGCAGAGGACTGAAAATCCTCGTGTCGGCGGTTCGATTCCGTCCCGAGCCACCACTTATTTCTGCTAATGGCAGTCATAAGTCATAACGCGGAGGATTAGCGAAGTGGCCAAACGCAGCAGACTGTAAATCTGTTCTCTTACGAGTTCGGTGGTTCGAATCCATCATCCTCCACCAGTTGCATCAAGAGCCATTAGCTCAGTTGGTAGAGCACCTGACTTTTAATCAGGGTGTCGTAGGTTCGAGTCCTACATGGCTCACCAGTACTTACAAGCGCAAAGAGAGGGAAACCTCTCTTTTTTGCATGTTTTAGAACATATTATTTCGAATGAAACGAAGGTTCTGCGTTTGAGCACAGGAAAATAATTTGAATATGAAGGAACTAGCAAGCTGTCGATGGGAACGAAGCTGCGCCAAGGCCGATGTTGAAGCCGCTGACGCAGCTTTTTTGATTTTGATCGGGCAGTCCACATTGCTAATGGACATCTAAGCAGCTTAGAGTGCTGATTTTGAATCTAACTTATTTTAATGGTCATGATCGCACCTTAGATGAACGTTTAAGCCCTTAAATCGTTATCTTCTACCTATAAGCCTCTCTCATGTCCATTAGAGCAACGATTTCTTGCTTTTGAGGCCCTAAGCTGCATCTATGTCCGTTACCGTTAATCATACCTCTCAGATGTCGCAGCGGCCGATTGGCGCTGCGGTAGACGCAGTTGGCTGCCCTCGTTCAGCGGCATGATATGCAAATCTTGATTGAAGGAAGAAATTACGCCCGGAATCAAAACAGAAGCACACTTCGCGACATTATTTCGCAGCGTTGACACGAAGCTGCAATTCCGCGACAAGCTCCTCCACGGCGGCCGATAAACGCTCAGTTAGCTCCGCGTCGAGCTCGAAGGCCGTGTCTCCATGCCCGTCCTGAATTCGATTCACCTGCGTATCGACGGCATAAACGCCTCTGACAAAATGTCTGGCGCCCATAGAGGCCAAGACAGGCTTAAGGGCGTAGTCGATGGTCAGCAAATGCGCCATGGTCCCTCCGATGAACAAGGGAGCGACAAGCTTGCCTTCCAAGCCTTTCTGCGGCAGCAGGTCCAGATAGGCCTTTAATACGCCCGTATAAGAAGCTTTATAAACGGGACTGGCGATAATGACTGCATCGGCTTGCTCGATCAATTTGTTGGCTTCCACAATGGCGGGGCTGCCGAATCTGGAATGGATCAAGTCTTCAGCGGGAAGCGTGACGACGGTTACGGTGCTGATTTTAAAGTTACGGGTTTCCAGTTGCTTCTGCACGAATTGAATCATGCCGTTCAAACGGGAAGCGCCATTGGGGCTTCCGGATATTATGACAATGCTGGACATGGCGTACCGTCTCCTTTTTTTGCAGGAATGCATCCATACAGCCGGAAGCATCCGTATGCACATCTTTTTCCAATTCGGATTCTTAGGCATCAGAGTAACATGAAAGAGGCGCCCGGTCAAACGGCTGAAATGAGGGAGCTATTATGGTACAATGACGGAAAAAGCGCTAGGCTTTGGAGAGTGGAGATGCATATGGGCAAGACAGACTGGATCAAGCAGCTGCAGCATATTTTGGACTGTCCGATCGAAGCGGCAACGATGTCGGCTCATGAATGGTCGGAGATTGCTCGGCAAGATCATGGAGCCGCTTCCCAGAGCGGCAGCCCTCATCCGCCTATCCTTCCGGGGCAGCACGCGGTATCGGACGGCAGGCTGCGTTTTGTCGCCGATGTGAGCCCGAAAGGGATTACGGTCTTCGAGATCGACAGACGGGCGCTAAGCGACAAGGAATTGGAATTGATCGGCTGGACGCTTCGGCTGATCGGCAGCAAGGGAGATCCGAAAGCGGAAACGCCGATATCGGATTCCGAGATGTATGCGCGCAAACTGGGCGACTGGATTCAGAAGCAGCTGGAATCGGACGAGCCGGCTTATTCGCTCCCGGATCATCTCATTGCGGGAACGCGCATGTATCACGAAATGATCCCTTTTTTGCTCGTAACGGAACAAAACAGCCCCAAAGGCGGGGCATACGGCGAACTGGAAAAGCTGCTGCGGTCCTTTTTGTCGGAGGATATATTGCTCATTCCGCTCAAAAGCCAGGAGTGGCTTATATGGGGACCCGCAAGCTTGCTTAGAGACGAGGAAGCCGATACGTACGAATCGGCGGAAGAGGAAACGGTCGAAGACAGTCTGGCTTCCATCGTATCGGCCTTGCACGAGATGCTGGCGAGCGAATGGCTGGGAGAATGCCATCTGGCCGTCGCTCATCCGGCCATGCCGGCGCAAGGCATTGTAGAGACGACGATTTTGCTGCGGGAAACAATTAATTTGGGACGTAAATTTCATGTCGGCACGAACATTCATTTGCCGTGGATGCTGCAGCTGGAACGGCTGCTGAACGCTATTCCGGAAGCCCAGCGCGCCAAATATTTGGAGCAGTCGCTGAAACGGACCGATTTGTTTGTGGAGTCGGAGATGCTGGCGACGCTGGAAACTTTTTTTGCCCTGGACTGCAATGTCAGCGAAACGGCGAAAAAACTATATATTCATAGAAATACGTTATTGTACCGGCTCGACAAGCTGAAGCAGGAAACGGGACTCGACGTGAGGCAGTTCCGGGATGCGGTATTGGTTAAGATCATTTTGCTATTGTACAAAGTTACGAAAAGAAATTAATTTTTTTGTAAGGTATGTGCATAGTCATGCGCCTGGCTCTGGGATAAGATAGAGGCATAACGAAATTTCTTAGTAGGGGGAACTTATCAATGGCAGGCGTACGCTTAGAAGGCATTTACAAAAGATACCCAGGTTCGGAAAAAGCATCTGTAACGGATGTAAATCTCGACATTAAGGACAAGGAATTTCTTGTACTGGTCGGACCGTCCGGCTGCGGTAAATCGACGACTCTTCGTATGATTGCAGGTTTGGAAGAAATTTCGGAAGGCAAACTGTATATCGGCGACCGTCTTGTCAATGACGTTGCTCCTAAAGACCGCGACATCGCGATGGTATTCCAATCCTACGCCTTGTATCCGCATATGAACGTTTATCAAAACATGGCGTTCGGTCTTAAACTTCGCAAATTCAAAAAAGCAGACATCGACAAACGCGTTCGTGAAGCTGCTAAAATTCTTGATATCGAGCATTTGCTCGACCGCAAGCCGAAAGCTCTGTCCGGCGGTCAGCGCCAGCGCGTTGCCTTGGGCCGCGCTATCGTCCGCGAACCTCAAGTATTCTTGATGGACGAACCGCTTTCCAACCTTGACGCCAAGCTGCGCGGCCAGATGCGCGCGGAGATCAGCAAACTGACGAAACGTCTTGAGACGACTACGATCTACGTAACGCATGACCAGATCGAGGCCATGACGATGGGCGACCGTATCGTCGTTATGAAAGACGGCTTCATTCAGCAAACGGCTTCTCCGGAAGAGCTGTACAACCATCCGATCAACATGTTCGTTGCTGGCTTCATCGGCGCTCCATCGATGAACTTCATCAACGGCCAGCTGACGGAGCAAGGCGGCGAAGTTCGCTTCAAAGCTTCCGGCGTGGACATCGTCGTTCCTGAAGGCAAAGCGGCTACGCTTCGTTCCAAAGGCTACATCGGCAAGGAAGTTATTCTGGGCGTTCGTCCGGAGGACATCCATGAAGAGCCTGTATTCCTTGAAGCTTCTCCAAACACGATCGTTAACGCAACGGTTGAGGTTGCCGAGAACTTGGGTCACGAAATGTACCTGTACCTGAACGGCATCGGTACCGACACGGTTATCGCCCGCGTTGACGGACGTTCCGGCCTGCGCGACGGCGCAAGCGTGAAGCTGGCTCTGGACATGAACAAAACGCACATGTTCGACAAAGAGTCCGAGCTGAACATTTTCGAAAACTAATTTATAAACATTCTTAAAGATAGATCAAGAAAGACCATTGCGATGACGGCCGCCGGCCGCTCGCCATGGTCTTTTTATTTTATAAAAAACCGTTTGCCGAAGTTGTGCGTCTAATATGCAGCAACGGGAAGAAGGGAGGACGCCATGCACCGCGAGCCTAACAACGGGGATTACAAGGATGCCGTATGGAATGAGGAAGACCGGCTGATGGAGCAAATCAAGGCTCATCGGTCCCGGATGTACGGTATCGCTTATGCTTATATGCGAAATGAAACGGATGCGCTGGAGGGGCGATTCAGGAGACGGTGTGCCGGGTATGGCTGAAGCGGCATACGCTGCGGGACGAGCGGCTGCTGGCCACCTGGATGATCCGCATTCTGATTCGCGTCTGCATGGATGAACGGCGCAAGCGCAAGCGGATAAGGCCTTATGATGAAACGGAGCGGCTGTCGGACGTTGCGCGTCCGGGCCAGGGAAATCGGGACGAGTCGGACAGATACGCGATGCGGCTCGATATGGCCGAAGAAGTCAAGAAGCTGCCGCCGAAACATCGGATGGTCATCGTGCTGAAATATTACCGGGACATGACGGTAGCGGAAATCGCGGAGCTGCTCGATAAACCGGAAGGCACGGTCAAGACGTGGCTCCATAAAGCGCTTCAGAAGCTCAAATCGAATTTGGCGCTCGCCGCCGGGAAGGAGGAAATGAACCGTGAAAACAATCTTGGAACGGAATGGAGCAAAGGATAACGAACATGTTCGCCCGGGGCTGGAAAAAACGGAGTATGACGGTTTGCTGGAAGCGCTCGGACAGGATCGGTTAAAGGCGGAGCAGGAAGCGTCCATGACCGGGGAATTTCAATTGGATGAAGCGTTCAGGCAGGGAGTGGAGCAAGGACGCCGCCGTGAAGCCGGCAGACGCCGCCGGCGGATCGGCTGGCGGATGGCCGTTGCCGCCGCATCCATGCTGGTGCTGCTGACCGGTTTTGCCCGAATCTCCCCAGCCTTTGCGGCGCTGCTGAAGGAAATACCGGGAATGAGCGGGTTCGTCGAGCTGATCTCGTCCGACCCGTCTCTGACGTCGGCTCTGGACAACGAATATATCCAGCCGGTGAACCGGTCCGATGAACGGAACGGGTACCGGTTGACGGTCAGCGGCATTATTGCGGATTCGCAGCGCATGGTGGTGTTGTATTCGACGGAAGGAGGAGCGGAGCATTCGAAACAGTCCTTTGCCGATTTCAAGCTGACCGACGGGGAAGGGAATGATATCGAGGCCATGATCACAACCTCTCATGTGTTTCCGGATTCCAACCAGCCGCCGTCGAACGGACCGGTGCAGGATTATATCGATGTGCAGCTTGGACCGGGTGTCGAAATGCCTCAAACGGTAAATTTTCGGTTAAAAATGGGGCCCGAATGGCTGGGCGTTACGTTTGACGTCGACCATTCCCGATTTGCGGAGCTGGAGGAAACGATATCGATTCAGAAAGAGATAGCGGTAGGCGGACAGCGCGTTACGGTGACGGAAGCGACGATTACGCCGCTGCAAGTGTCGGTCGCCTTCGAAAGCGATCCGGCTAACGACAAGAGGCTGATCGACTTTATCGATCTGGAGCTCGTGGACGAACAGGGACGAACTTATTCGACGCCGGCGGGGATAGGCGATTTGGACAACAAGCTGACCCGGCATTTTCACAGCTCGTATTTCCATAAGCCGAAGGAATTGACGCTTCGGGCCAAAGGGGTGTTTCTGTCCGACAGGGGGTTGAAGCTGGTCATAAACACCGACACCGGCGAGCTGCTGGAGGCGCCGGACGGCCGGCTGAAGCTGATCGGGGCCGCCAAGTCGCCAGGATCGGTCAAGCTGGAGCTGGAGCTGCATCAGGACGACGAGCCCGGTACGAAAAAGGGGTATACGCTGCTCAAGCATCGCGGCACGTTCCGCGACGCCTCCGGCGCCGAGTTCGAGCTGCTCGATTCGGATGGCATAGC
Source organism: uncultured Paenibacillus sp. (assembly GCA_937895345.1). Lineage (GTDB taxonomy): Bacteria > Bacillota > Bacilli > Paenibacillales > Paenibacillaceae > Pristimantibacillus. The sequence continues at coordinate 5,999 of CALAWP010000008.1, forward strand.
GATGAGCTGGCGCAGCGGCAGCGAGACGGCCACCTACTATTACCGGATTCCAAATGAGGCGTATGTACAGCCGCTGACGTTCGACATTGACCAATATCTCGGACGCGCCTGGCAGGATATCGCGGTGCGAATCAAATAAGAAAAGGTACTCGGACGTCGGTATGAACGATTCGCAAATATCGGGCGCCGCGCGGCGGAAACGTTGCGTTCGGCGCTTTTTTGCATTACGATGAAGACATTGGTAAAAAAGAAGCGAGCGGATTGCGACTGCGGTTGCCTGCCAAGGAGGTTCCCATTGTGCCTAAGAAAGTAAAAGTGTCCGAGCTGGTCCGGCAGTTTCAATTGGAAATCGTAGCCGGCGAAGACGGACTTAAACGTGTGATAACCGTCGACGACCTCTATCGTCCCGGCCTGGAAATGGCCGGGTATTTCCATTACCATCCGAAAGAGCGGGTTCAGCTGCTGGGCCGCACCGAAATATCGTTCCTGAACATGCTCGACAGCGAGGAACGCCGCAATCGCATGATCAGGCTGTGCGACGACGAGAGCACGCCATGCATTATTTTGACCCGCAGCCTGGAAGCTCCGAAGGAATTGATCGAGCAGTCCAACGAGAAGAACATTCCCGTCCTGAGAAGCGGCGTGGCCACGACGATCTTGTCCAGCCGGATTACCGACTTTCTGGAGCGGAAACTGGCGCCTACGGCGACGATTCACGGGGTATTGGTCGACGTATACGGCGTCGGCATGCTCATTACGGGAGGCAGCGGCATTGGCAAAAGCGAAACGGCGCTGGAGCTGGTCAAGCGCGGCCATCGGCTTGTGGCGGACGATGCGGTCGAAATCCGGCAAACGTCCGACGGCCAGCTGCACGGCACCGCACCGGAGCTGATTCGTCATTTGCTGGAAATCAGGGGGCTTGGCATCATCAATGTGATGACGCTGTTCGGAGCGGGCGCCGTGCGCACGCAGAAGCGGATCGGACTGGTCATCAAGCTGGAAAATTGGCAGCAAGACAAACAATACGACCGACTTGGACTGGATGAGGAAACGACGCGCATTATCGACACGGACGTTCCGCTGGTGACGATTCCGGTGCGTCCGGGCCGCAACCTGGCGGTCATTATCGAAGTTGCCGCGATGAACTTCAGGCTGAAGCGAATGGGCTACAACGCTGCCCTGCAGTTTACGAACAAGCTGACGGAGACGATCGCCGACGATATCGACGATTACGATTGACGGACGAAGGACCTTGTTCCTTCAGCCGGGAACCGAAGATCTGCACCGTAGACCGGCGGAACGAGGAAGCGATGCGAAGCTGTGAATGCGGCAAGATTAATGTGCAGAGGAGAAGAAAATTAATATGCAGATGTTAGAAATTAATCCGGTCATCTTTACGATCGGCACGCTGTCCGTGCGCTGGTACGGCGTCATTCTGGGCGCGGCGGCGCTTGTCGGGCTGCTGCTGGCCGTCCGGGAAGGCAAGCGCTTCGGCATCAAGTCGGAGTTCTTTATGGATCTGCTCCTGTTCGGAGCTCCATCGGCCATTATCGGGGCGAGAATTTATTATGTCGCTTTCAAATGGGAAGATTATAAGGACAACCTGTGGGATGTATTTAAAATATGGGAAGGCGGCATCGCCATCTACGGCGCCATCATCGGCGCGTTTGTGTGCGGATTCATCTATGCCCGTGCCAAAGGATACAACTTTTTGCGCATCGTCGACATTTGCGTGCCGTCGCTCCTTGCGGGCCAAATGATCGGGCGCTGGGGCAATTTCATGAATCAGGAAGCCTACGGCGCGCCTGTTTCGGAAGAGTTTCTGCGGAACACGCTCCATATTCCGAACTTTATCGTGGAGCAAATGTTTATCGTCGACGCGGCTTATCCGGAAGGCGCATTCCGCCACCCGGCGTTTCTGTACGAATCGCTCTGGAGCCTGGTCGGTTTGGCTATTTTGTTCGTGCTGCGGCGTCAAAAGTTTCTTCGTGCCGGCGAACTGATGGCATCTTATTTCATATGGTATTCGATCGGGCGGTTTTTTATCGAGGCGCTGCGCATCGACAGCCTCGCGTTTATCGGACCGCAGTGGCTGGCGTCGTTCATTAACGGCTTATGGTCGCCGATGAAGCTGGTATTCACGCCCGGCTATCTGGATCCGGCCTACGGCAACATCCGCATCTCCCAACTGCTGGCGCTGGCGCTCATCCTGGCTTCTCTTGCGTTCGTAATCGTTCGCCGCATCACCGGCAGGGCATCGGTGCGTTATGCCGATCCGATCGTAAGCAGCCGTCCGGAGACCGTTGCGGCGGGGCAGGCCGGCAACATGGAGGATCGCGGGCAAGACCGCGGCAACGATGAAGAGAGTGACGAAGAAAAGGCCGGCCGCGGCGGCGAGGAACCGCAGCAGCGGGACGGAAATTAAATCGGACAACCGGTCGTACAGGAGGAAATGGCTGCAATGAATCGACAAATACGTACGATGCTGTTCGATTTGGACGGCACTATATTGGATACGAATGAATTGATTATCCGCTCATTTTTGGAGGCGCTGAAGGGGACGGTGCCGGAAGACTTCGGGCGGGAGCACATCATTCCGAGCATGGGTCAGCCGCTGACGGACCAGATGAAGCTGTTTTCGGGCTTGGACGACGTGACGCATCTGGTGAGCGCCTACCGGGAAGTGAATCTTCGTTTGCATGACGAATTGGTCCGCCCTTTTGCTTACGTCAACGAGGTGCTGGAGCGGCTGCATAAGGAAGGCGTCGCGATCGGGGTCGTCACGACGAAGATGAGAATGACGACGGAGCGCGGCTTGAAGTTTGTCGGAATCGATAAATTTGTGGACGCGATCGTGACGATTGACGATGTCGAGCATCCCAAGCCTCATCCGGAGCCGGTTCTCCAGGGGCTTGCGCTGCTGAAGGCCGATCCCGCCGACGCCATTATGGTGGGCGACAGCGTGGTGGACATGCAGTCGGCGGCGGCGGCGGGCGTGGCCGGAGTTGGCGTATCCTGGTCGCTGAAGGGCGCCCAGGTGCTGAGAGACGCCGGAGCCTCCTGGGTGATCGACGATATGAGGGAGCTGTACGCGTTCGCCGGATTGGAGCTGGGAGCGAGTGAGAAACGTTGAGCGTTATCCCGTTGAGGGGCCCAACGCGCTCTGGCAAGTGTACTCTACGGTCAGCCGGGTTAAAGCGGTGCGCAATTTCATCGTGATTCAGCTTGCGCGGTATTGTCCGTCGCTTCCGCTGAAAAACTGGATGTACCGCCGTTTGCTGGGCATGAAGGTAGGCGAGCATGCCGCGTTTGCGCTGATGGTGATGGTAGACGTGTTTTTTCCCGAGCGGATAACGGTCGGGCGCGATACTGTCATCGGCTATAACACAACGATCTTGACGCACGAGTATTTGATCAAGGAATACAGGCTGGGCGACGTCGTCATCGGCGATCATGTCATGATTGGCGCCAACACGACGATATTGCCCGGCGTGACGATCGGCGATCATGCCGTCGTCGCCGCAGGCTCGGTCGTTCATAAGGACGTGCCGGCTTACGCCTTTGTCGGGGGCAATCCGATAAGGACGATCGAACGGCGGGAAACGGAACGCGACCGCGAACCGTCGCAGTCTTTATAAGATACATGAACCTCTATTTGCGGCCGCTCACAAACGGATCGGCTTCGATAGAGGTTTTGTCTTTATAGGAAGGTCATCCGACGCCTTGACGAAGAGAGGGTTTCATGCTATTATTTTCTTTACTTTGATAGTATGGTAACATGGTAGTACGGTGTCGCTTTAATATAATAAAGTAAATGTGGTGAAACCGAAATGTCGAAACCGAAGGTGTTCGAAAAGCCGATTGGCTTGAAGGATTATTTGCCCGACGCGGTCCGCAAGCTGAGACATATCGAGCGGAACGTGCTGGACTGCATGCAAGGCTGGGGCTACGAGCAAATTATAACTCCAACCATGGAATATTACGATACGGTCGGCGTGGCCAGCTCGACGTCCGACCATAAGCTGTATAAGCTGCTGAACAACCGGGGCACGACGCTGGTGCTGCGTTCGGACATAACGGGACCGATTGCCCGGGTCGTATCGTCTCTGCTCAAGGAGGCGGAGTTTCCGGTGCGCTTGTCGTATCACGCCAACGTATTTCGCTCCATCGAGGAGGAAGCGGGTCGCGAAGCGGAGTTTTTCCAGACCGGCGTCGAGCTGGTAGGCGATTCGTCCGCCGAGGCGGATGCGGAGGTCGTGGCGCTCGCGATTGCTTCCTTGAAGGCTGCCGGCGTCGAGCGGTTCAGGATTGCGATCGGCCACGTCGGCTTTCTGAACGGCTTGCTGGATGAAGCGCTGCCCGGACGAATCGAGGAGCAGGAGCTGCTCAAGTCCTGCTTGCTGGGCCGCGACTATGTCGGTTACCGGGAGCAGCTTGGCCGCTTGCAGCTGGAGGAGCCGGTGCAACACGAGCTGGAAGGCATTCTCCGGCTGCGTGGCGGCGGAGAAATTTGCGATCAGGCGATGGCACTCAGCACGGACCAGACCGCAAGGGAATCGATCCGTCACTTGTGCGAGATATGGGAAGTGCTGAAGGCTTACGGCGTGAACGAGCATGTGCTGATCGATCTGACGATGATCGGCGACTTCTCTTATTATACCGGCATGACCTTTGAAGGTTACGCCGCGGACCTCGGTTTTCCGGTCGTCAGCGGCGGCCGCTACGACAACCTGCTGGCCCAGTTCGGCCGGCCGGCCCCCGCGACGGGATTTGCGCTGAAGACGACCCGCATCCTGGAGCTGCTCGGCGCCGATGCGGACGATGCGGTCGCGCGTACGCTTATCGCCTACGACGAGGCGGGCAGAGCCGAAGCCCTTGCGGCGGCCGGAGCGCTGCGCGCCCGAGGCGAGGCAGCTGTTACCGCCCGCTTGGACGATGCGTTGCGCAAGCTGGTGCAGAACGGCTTGCCGAAAGGGCCGTTCGCCTACAAAGGAATGACATTTGCGTCGCTCAGCTTGTACGAGGGCGCAACGGGGAAAGGAGACGGCGGACGATGAACGGACAACCTGCGGACATATTGAAGGTCGCGATGCCGAAGGGCCGCATATATAAGCAAGCCTCGAAGCTGTTCCGGGATGCCGGACTGCCGATCCCGAGCGATTTTGACGATACGCGAAAGCTTATTATCGAGGTGCCCGAAGCACGGATGGAGTTTATAATGGCCAAACCCGTCGACGTTCCGACGTACGTGGAATACGGCGTAGCGGATATCGGCATCGTCGGCAAGGACGTGCTGATGGAGGAGGATAAGGACGTCTACGAGCTGCTGGATCTCGGCATCGCCAAATGCCGGATGTCGGTCATCGGCCTGCCGGACTGGAAGCCGACGATTCATCCGCGCGTGGCGACCAAATATCCGAACGTGGCGTCGGCGTATTTCCGTGAGCAAGGACAGCAGGTAGAAGTGATCAAGCTGAACGGCTCCATCGAGCTTGCGCCCCTTATCGGGCTGGCCGACCGGATCGTCGACATGGTGGAGACGGGCCAGACGCTGCGGGAGAACGGTCTTGTGGAGCAGGAGCAAATCTTCGGCATTACGAGCCGTCTGATCGCGAACCGGGTCAGCTACCGGATGAAAAACGACAGCATTCAAAGCCTGTGCGACAGGCTGCAGGCGACGCTTGCGGCGCGGTTGTAAGGATAAGCGCGAAATGCGGATGTGAGGATAAGCGAAGAACGAGGATGTATAGATAGGCGCAGAACCGCCAGGTGGACCGCGGCCATACGAATTGGTTTGTGGAGCAGGCGGTTGTGAATATATGGAGCGACGGCCGGTTGGCCGGACGGAAATGAACGAAAGGGGCGGAGCGCATGCGAGTGATGCGAGCGGAGCAGTTCGGATTGAAGCGCGAGGTGGAATACGGAACGCCGGAGCAAAATGAATCGGCCCTGACGATCGTCGCGGACGTCAAGGCGGAAGGAGACGCGGCCTTGCTGCGGTATACGGAGCGGCACGACGGGGTGAAGCTGGACGCCTCGTCGCTGCGCGTGACGCAGGCGGAAATCGAGGCGGCGTACGGGGAAGTCGACGCCGCGTTTCTGGAGGCGATCCGCGAGGCCGCCGCCAATATTCGCGCTTTCCACGAGAAGCAAATGCGCAACTCGTGGATGGACGTGCAGCCGGACGGGACGATGCTGGGGCAGATCATGCGGCCGCTTCAGCGCGTCGGCGTATACGTGCCCGGCGGCAAAGCGGCGTACCCTTCGTCCGTGCTGATGAACGTCATTCCGGCGCAGGTGGCCGGCGTGCCGGAGATCGTCATGGTGACGCCGCCGGCAACCGGCGGCAAGGAAGGGATCGACCCGTACATTCTCGTTGCGGCGGCCGAAGCCGGCGTGCGCGAGCTGTACCGGGTCGGAGGAGCGCAGGCGATTGCCGCGCTGGCTTACGGCACGGAAACGATCGCCCCGGTCGACAAAATATGCGGACCGGGCAACATCTACGTGGCGCTGGCGAAGCGCGCCGTCTTCGGCGCCGTCGATATCGACAGCATCGCCGGACCGAGCGAAATCGTCGTGCTGGCAGACGACGGCGCCGATGCCGCCTACATTGCGGCCGACCTGCTGTCGCAGGCGGAGCACGACGAGATGGCGTCTTCCATTCTGGTGACGCCTTCGGAGCGCCTCGCCCAAGCGGTCGCCGCAGAGGTGGAGCGCCAGCTGAAGGAGCTTCCGCGAGAGGCGATCGCGCGCAGCTCGATCGACAACTACGGCGCCGCGCTGCTGGTCGATTCGCTGGAGGAAGGCATCGACGTCGTCAACAAGCTGGCGCCGGAGCATCTGGAGGTGCTGACGGAAGATCCGATGCGACTGCTCGGGTTTATCCGCAACGCGGGCGCGATATTCCTCGGGCCGTACAGCTCGGAGCCGGTTGGCGACTATTTTGCGGGACCGAACCATATTATCCCGACGAACGGCACGGCGCGGTTTTCGTCGCCGGTGAACGTGGACGATTTTATGAAAAAATCGAGTCTAATCTATTACAGCAAGGAAGCTCTGATGGCGAACGGGGACAAAATTATGACGCTCGCCCGTCACGAAGGGCTGGAAGGACACGCCCGCGCGATCGAGATTCGGCTGCGCAAAGAACGGGAGGCGTAAGGGGCTCCCGGCTTCGTAGGCGCCATGCCGCGCGAGCGGCTGTCTCTGAAAGGGCGGAGCACAGCGGTCCATTGCATCGTTACAGCGCGAGGAGCCGGCTCGTAACAGCGCGAGACGCCGGCTTGCTCGCGGAGCAAACTTCATAGCAGGTAAAGTTAAGCGGTATAAAGCAACCATGCGGAAAGAAGGGGTAATCAATCATGGCAGAGCAAGCGGTGCGCAAGGCGTCGGTCGCGCGCAAGACGAACGAAACGGATATTACATTGACTTTCGGAGTGGACGGCACCGGGGAGACGAAGCTGGATACGGACGTTCCTTTTCTCAACCATATGCTCGATCTGTTCGCCAAGCACGGGCAATTCGATTTGCATGTGGACGCCAAAGGCGATATTGAAATCGACGACCATCATACGGTGGAGGATATCGGCATTTGCCTCGGTCAGACGCTGCGCGAAGCGCTCGGGGACAAAAAAGGGATCAAACGTTACGCGAGCGTCTTCGTTCCGATGGATGAAGCGCTGGCTCAGGTCGTGGTCGACATTAGCAATCGGCCGCATTTTGAATACCGTGCGGAATACCCGTCCACCCAGGTGGGCAGCTTTTCGACGGAGATGGTTCATGAGTTTCTGTGGAAGCTGGCGCTGGAGTCGCGCATTACGCTGCACGTCATCGTCCACTACGGCCACAATACGCATCATATGATCGAAGCGGTGTTCAAAGCGCTCGGCCGGGCGCTGGACGAAGCGACGAGCATCGATCCCCGCGTGCAAGGAGTGCCTTCGACGAAGGGAGTGCTGTAGCATGATCGCCATCATCGATTACGGCATGGGCAATTTGCACAGCGTAAGCAAAGCGGTGGAACGTTTGGGCCATGAGGCTGTCATAACGGCCGATCCGCAGACGATCGTGGAGGCGGACGGCGCGATTTTGCCGGGGGTGGGCGCCTTCGGCGACGCGATGGCCAACCTGCGCGAAACGAAGCTGGACGACGTAACGAAATATGTAGCGGCATCCGGCAAGCCGCTGCTGGGCATTTGTCTCGGCATGCAGCTGTTGTTCGGGGAGAGCGAGGAATACGGCTCGCACGAGGGGCTCGGCTTGCTGCCCGGCAAGGTGATCCGCTTCAGCGGCGGCTTTAAGGTGCCGCATATGGGCTGGAACAAGCTGAAGTTTCTGCAGAAGGACAGCCCGCTCTTTCAAGGGTTGGAGGAGGGGCACGTTTACTTCGTCCACTCGTACCACGCGAAGCCGGAGACGGCCGCCGATCTGCTGGCGACGACGGATTACAACGGGGACGTAACGGCGATCGTCGGACGGGGCAACGTGTTCGGGATGCAGTTCCACCCGGAAAAGAGCGGCGAGCTCGGCATGGCGCTGCTGCGCAACTTCTTGCGGTTGGCGGAGCCGAAAGAGTAAGCTTCGGAATGGTGCCGAGTGGTGGGCTTGTAAGGCTGAAAAAGTGACTTACAGCGTTGGCATGGTGCCGATCTCGGGCTGTAAGGCTGAAAAAGTGACTTACAGCGCAGCAGGCACCGGCCGAGGATCCGGTTGAGCGGCGGCGCGCTCAGGTGCGGCGGAAGGACATAGGCCGGCGTAAAAGGTGCGGCGGATGGAATATAGGCCGGCACGAAAGGTGCGGCGGAAGGAACATAAGCCGGCGCGAAAGGCGCGGCGAGAGGAAGGAGAGGGAGACATGCTGGCGAAACGCATTATTCCGTGTCTGGACGTGAAGGACGGACGGGTCGTTAAGGGCGTTAACTTCGTCAATCTGCGGGATGCGGGCGATCCGGTCGAGCTGGCGGCGACATATGACCGCGAAGGGGCCGACGAGCTCGTGTTTTTGGATATATCGGCATCGGTGGAAGGCCGGGCGACCATGATCGAGGTGGTCAAACGGACGGCGGGCGAAATTACGATCCCGTTCACCGTCGGGGGCGGCATTTCCCATGTCGACGACATGAAGCGGCTGCTGCGGGCGGGCGCGGACAAGATCGGCATCAATACGGCGGCGGTCCGCAACCCGGCGCTTGTGTCGGAAGGCTCGCGCCGCTTTGGCGCGCAGTGCATTGTGGTGGCCATCGACGCGAAATACAATCCCGAATGGGGAGAGTGGGAAGTGTACACGCACGGCGGGCGGCAGCCTTCCGGCATCCGGGCGCTGGAATGGGCGCGCGAGGCGGAGCGGCTTGGCGCGGGAGAACTGCTGCTCACGAGCATGGATGCGGACGGCACGAAGGACGGCTTCGACATTCGACTGACGAAGGCGGTATCGGAGTCGGTCGGCATACCGGTCATCGCTTCCGGCGGCGCGGGGCGCATCGAGCATTTCAGCGAGGTGTTCGACGAGGCGAAAGCCGATGCGGCGCTGGCCGCGACCATCTTCCACTATAAAGAGATGACGATCGGCGAAGTGAAAGAGGATTTAAGGCGGAAAGGAGTCGAGGTCAGATGACGGAAGCGGATATTGGCGGCATCAAATGGGATGCGAACGGGCTGGTGCCGGCCATCGTGCAGGATGCGCAAAGCAAAGAGGTGCTGATGCTGGCTTACATGAACGAGGAGTCGCTGAAACGTTCTCTGGAGAGCGGTTATACGTGGTTCTGGAGCCGTTCGCGCGGCGAGCTGTGGAACAAAGGAGCGACGAGCGGCCACAAGCAGCGAATCGTTTCGATGTCGTACGACTGCGACGGGGATACGGTGCTGGTGCGCGTCGAACAGCAAGGACCGGCATGCCACACAGGTCGTTACAGCTGCTTCTATAATGCTCTCGGCGCTTCGGCTTCGGCCGGCCGGACAGGCGCCGATGCCGAAGCGGCTGCTGACGGCAGCTTGAACGGCGACGCCGAAGACGGCTCAAACCGTTTCGCCATTCTGGGCGCGCTCGAGAGCGTCATTGCCCAGCGGCATGCGGAGCGTCCCGAAGGCACGTACACGACGTACTTGTTCGAGAAGGGCGTGGACAAAATTTTGAAAAAGGTGGGCGAGGAATCGGCCGAGGTCATTATCGCCGCCAAAAACGGGGACAACGACGAGCTGAGAAGCGAAGCCGGCGATTTGATCTTCCATCTGATGGTGCTGCTGCGCGAGCGCGGTTTGCCGCTGGACGAGATAATGGCCGAGCTGAAGAACCGGCATGGCAAGCCCACGACGAACAAAATGAGATAGAATTGCGAACTTTGTCGAAATTTCGTTACATTGATTTTTTGAAATCTCCAATTTTCGATGTATAATAGGACGAGTAAGATTTGTGATTGAATTGTTAATTTCATTTGTTTGAAACGCTCAGGAGGGTATCATGTTAAGCGACAAGGTGCGTATCTTTTCGGGCTCGTCCAATCCGGTATTGGCTCAGCGAATCAGCGAGGAGCTCGGAATGGAGCTTGGAGCCATCAAGCTGTCCCGCTTCAAAAGCGGCGAGATTTACGTCCATTATGAAGAGACGATTCGGAATTGCGACGTGTTTCTCGTTCAATCGTTTTCCCATCCCATCAACGAGCATTTCGTCGAGCTGCTTGTGATGATCGATGCGGCGAAGCGAGCTTCGGCGCGAACGATCAACATTATTATGCCGTACTACGGTTATGCCCGCCAAGAGCGAAAGGCTGCCCCAAGGGAGCCGATTTCGGCCAAGATGCTGGCGGATGTGCTGACGACGGTGGGAGCGACCCGCGTATTGACGATCGATCTGCATGCTCCGGCGATCCAGGGCTTCTTTAACATTCCGGTTGACCATATGACGGCGCTTGACTTGATCAGCGATTACCTGCGCTCCAAAAACATCAAAAACCCGGTTGTCGTATCTCCGGATGCGGGAAGAGCGTCCACGGCGGAAAAGCTGGCCAACTACCTGGACACTTCTTTTGCCATCATGATCAAGAAACGCCCTGCGCACAACGAATCCTCCATTACGCACGTCATTGGCGACGTGGAAGGCCAAACCCCGATCATTATCGAAGACTTGATCGATACGGGCTCGACCATCGTCAACGTCGTGCAGAGCTTGAAGGAGCGCGGAGCGGAAGATGTGTACGTATGCGCGACGCATCCGCTGTTCTCGGGTTCCGCCATTGAGCGTTTGGACCATCCGAATATAAAGGAAGTTATCGTGACCGACACGATCATGCTGCCGGGCGCTGCGCCGGATCGTTTCAAGGTGCTGTCCGTCGCCCCGCTGCTGGCGGAAGCGACCCGGATCATTCTGGACGGCGGCTCCATCAGCGTACTGTTCAAAAACAAAGGCGTATAGCCGTACAATAGGCATCGCGGGAGGACGGAAGGGCGGCCCAGGCAGGGCGGCCCCGCTGTTCTCCCGCATTTCTTTTTGTGTGGAGCGGCGCGGGGTGTGGTATAATCGATAACAAAGCTCTGGAGCGGGAGATCGATCCCGCGAGCGGAACGGAAATATAACGGTTATGGAGTCGTACAAAAGAGGAGGTGCCTTGCCCATGACAGGGAAAGAGGGCAACGCCGCGGCGGCGGAGCAACGCAAGATCATATCTATCCAATGGGACGCGACGTTTTTTTTCGAGCGCGCCGTCCGCTCGCTGGACCGGTTCCACTATGACAAGGCACTGAAATATTTTCGAAGGGCCGTGGAATACGAACCGGACAATCCGGTCAATCACTGCAATATGGCCGGTATTATGTCCGAGATGGGACAATACGAGGAATCGAACAAAATATTGGGCTGGATCGTGGAGGAGCTTGATCCGTCCATGACGGAATGCCATTTCTACATGGCGAACAACTATGCGAATATGGAAATGTACGAGGCGGCTGAGCGTTCGCTGAAGCAATATTTGCAGGAGGACGAGGACGGCCAGTATTTGGACGAAGCGGAGGAAATGATGGAGCTGCTTCACTACGAGCTGGAGCGTCCCGTGAAGCTGACCAATATCAAATCCCGCGAAGGCATGGTGGAGCACGACCAGGCCCGCATGCTGCTGGAGGAAGGCAAGTTTGCCGAAGCCGTCCGCATCTTGGAGGACATCGTGCGGCAGCAGCCGGAGTTTCTCGCGGCCCGCAACAACCTGGCGCTCGCCTATTATTATATGGGATTGTTCGACAAGGCGATGGAAACGATCGGCGAAGTGCTGAAGCTCGAAGAGGGCAACTTGCATGCCCTGTGCAACCTGGCGATCTTTTACCAGCACAAAGGGGACGAGGAGAGCCTGAAGCCGCTCGTCTCGATGCTGTCCAAGACCGTTCCGTTCCATCAGGAGCATGCATTCAAGCTGGCTACGACGATGGGCATCCTGGGACGGCATGAGGACGCCTACCGCCACTTTACCCGATTGCTGAAGGAAGGCGACATTCAGAGCGATCCGTGCCTGTACCACTACGCGGCGGCGGCCGCTTGCAATATCGGCAGGCTTCAGGAGGCGGAGCGGCTGTGGCGGAGCGCGATGAAGCGCGATCCGGGCTCCGCGGTGCCGCGCTATTACATGGAGCAGCTGGAGCTGCTGAAGAGCGGCCAAGGGTCGCCGGCGATCAGCTACCACTACCATTTGCCGTTCGAAGAACAGTTCAGGTTGTGGGAAAAGTCCGACGCCGGCATCCCCGACCATTTGAAGCGGGATCCGCTCGTTCGGTCCTCCTTCTTCTGGGCGCTTCGCCACGGCGATACGCATACGAAGCTTCAGGTCATCCAAGCCTTCGGCATGATTGCCGACAACGAGGTGAAGGAAGCGCTGATGTCGTTTTTGCTGGAGCCGGATGAAGACGACTATTTGAAAAAAATCGCCGTCTTCGTGCTCCGAAGCATCGGCGTGCAGGGGCCTTTGAAGGTGCTGCTGGAAGGGAAACCGTCCGTCGTCGAGCCGAATCAGCTTCCGACGAAGCTGCCCGTGTGGGACGACAAATGGGAGGCGGTGGCCCAGACGGCGATCAGCCGGATGACCAAGCATTACGACCTGGTGCAGCAGCATGATATGATGACGTTATGGGTAGAATTTCTATCGCGCGTCTATCCCGAAGTGCCGAGGCTTGGAAAGCCGGACGGCTGGGCGGCCGCTTTGGAATATTTGACGGCGAAGATGCACCGGCGCGCCATTTCGTACCATGAAGTGTCGGTCCGCTACGGGACGTCGATATCGACGGTCAGCAAGTATGTGCGGATGATCGACGGCGTTTGCGGCATCAAGGACAAAATGAAATCGATCAACTCTGTCTTTTTTCGGCAGGAAACGACAGAAGATTAGCAAGCTGACGAGGTGACGGCAATGTACAAATCCATTATTATCGGTACCGGCCCGGCCGGACTGACGGCGGCGATCTACTTGGCGCGCGCCAACATGAACCCTCTTATTATCGAAGGACCCGAACCGGGCGGGCAGCTGACGACGACGACCGAAGTGGAGAACTTCCCGGGTTTCCCTGAAGGCATCATGGGTCCCGAGCTGATGGACAATATGCGGAAGCAGGCGGAGCGCTTCGGCGCGAAGTTCATGACGGGCTGGGTCAACAGCGTGGACCTGTCGGAGCGGCCGTTCAAGCTGCAGGTGGAGGGACACGGCGAGCTGGTCGGCGAGACGCTGATCATATCGACCGGGGCGTCCGCCAAATATTTGGGCATTCCCGGAGAGAAGGACAATGTCGGCAAAGGCGTGAGCACCTGCGCCACTTGCGACGGCTTTTTCTTCCGCGGCAAAAAAATTGTCGTGGTCGGCGGCGGCGATTCCGCCATGGAGGAAGCGAACTTCCTGACCCGGTTCGCCTCGAACGTCAAGCTGGTCCATCGCCGCGAAGAATTGCGGGCATCCAAGATTATGCAGGACCGCGCGCGGGACAACGAAAAGATCAGCTGGAGCCTGAACCGTACGCCGCTTGAAGTGATTGCGACGGGGATGGGCGTAACGGGGCTCAAAGTGCGCAACAACGAGACGGGCGAGGAAGAAGTGATCGAGGCGGACGGCATTTTCGTAGCGATCGGCCATACACCGAATACGAAATTTTTGAACGGCCAGATCGAGACGGACGAACACGGCTACATCAAGGTGAAGCCGGGCAGCTCCGAAACGAACGTTCCCGGCGTGTTTGCTTGCGGCGACGTGCAGGACAACAAATACCGCCAGGCGATTACGGCGGCGGGCAGCGGCTGCATGGCGGCGCTCGATTGCGAGAAATTTTTGGACGGTCATATCACGCAGGACTGGAGCCAATCGTTGTAAAGCGGCCTGCGGCTGCCGCGTGCAAAGGTTGCCGTACGCTTGAATCGATAGACGCTATAGGCTGTACCCGGGGGCAACAGGCCAAGCGGGTGCAGCCTTCTTCGTGGGCGCGAAATGTCTTGCCGCGCAAGGCCTCAGGGCTCCGCCCGCGCGCTTGACCGAAGCAGAAACAACGCTTATAGTGGGTACAGGGAACTTTAACTTTATGAACGAGGTGGCCATGGATGTCTGAAAAAATTTACGTTGGAGTGGATGTCGGCGGGACAACCATTAAGGTAGGCATTTGCGACGCGGAAGGCGCATTGCTCCAAACCTATGAAGGGCCGACGGAAACGAGTAAAGGAACGGACGTTATCCTTCATAATATTGCGAAATACGCGAGAGCGATTGTGGAGGAATCACCTTACGATTGGGAGCAGGTCGGCGGGGTAGGCGTCGGCATCGCAGGCTTCCTCGATATTCCGACCGGCTTTGTGAAATATTCCGCAAATCTCGGCATCCGCAACGCGGACCTGAAAGGGTTTCTGGAGCGGGAGCTTCAGAAGACGATCAAAATCAACAACGACGCCAACGTCGCCGCTCTGGGCGAAGCTTGGGCGGGCGCGGGACGCGGAGTCAGCCATTGCGTATGTTATACGCTCGGCACCGGCGTAGGCGGAGGCATCATTATAGACGGCAAAATTGTGGAAGGCTATAACAGCATGGCCGGCGAGCTGGGCCATATCGCGATCGTGCCCGATCTGGAGGCCATTCAATGCGGCTGCGGCAAGATGGGCTGCCTGGAATCGGTATCCTCCGCGACGGGCATTATCCGGATGGCCAAGGACGCGGTCAAGCGGGGAGACCGCACGTCGCTGGCGACGCTGGACGTCGACAGCATCATGGCCAAAGACGTGATCGACGCGGCCAAGGCGGGCGACGAAGTCGCATCCCGCATCGTCAGCCGCGCGGCGTATTATTTGGGCAAGTCGATGGCGATGATCGCGATTATCCTGAACCCGCAATATTTTATTATCGGCGGGGGCGTGTCCAAGGCGGGAGATTTCCTGTTCGACCAGATACGGGAAGTATTCGAGAAATATACGCAGGAGCAGGCGAAGGAAGGCGTGCGCATCGTACCGGCTACGCTGGGCAACGACGCCGGCGTCGTAGGAGCGGCAGGTCTTATTTTACGAGGATAGCGAGGGGACGGGAGCATGGAGACGACGGCAACGTTGGCGAAGCTAGTCATTATAACCGGCATGTCGGGAGCAGGCAAGACCATTGCGGTTCAAAGCCTGGAGGACCTCGGATTTTTTTGCGTCGACAACCTGCCTCCGGTGCTCATCCCGAAATTCGCGGAACTTATCGAGCAGTCCAACGGCAAGATCGGCAAGGTCGCGCTTGTCATCGACCTGCGCGGCAGAGAATTTTTTACCGCATTGTCGGAATCGTTAACTTATATCCGCAACCATCATACGATAAGCTGTGAGATCCTGTTTTTGGACGCGACGGACGAGGTGCTGGTGCAGCGCTACAAGGAAAGCCGCCGCCGCCATCCGCTGGCGCCCGACGGCTTGCCGCTCGAAGGCATTCTTTACGAACGGAGAATGCTCGAGGATTTGAAGGGTTCGGCATCGCTGGTCATCGACACGAGCAAGCTGAAGCCTATTCATCTGAAGGAACGAATTATTTCGCATTTTACGAATGTCGACCAAAGCTCGCTTTCGATCAACGTCACATCGTTCGGGTTCAAATACGGCATTCCGATCGACGCCGACCTGATTTACGATGTCCGCTTTCTTCCGAATCCTCATTATGTCGAGAGCTTGAGGCCGAACACGGGCCAGCATCCGGATGTGTACGACTATGTGATGAAATGGCCGGAAACCCAGCAGTTCCTGAGCAAGCTGCTCGATATGCTGCAGTTTCTCATCCCGATGTATCGCAAGGAAGGCAAAAGCCAGGTTGTTATCGGCATCGGCTGCACGGGAGGCAAGCATCGTTCCGTGGCCATAGCGGAATATTTGGGCCGCATGCTGGGCAGCAGCGACACCGAGCGCGTGCGGGTCAGCCACCGCGATTCGGAGCGCGATAAGCATTAACGGGGGGAGAGCATGCAGACGATACAGAAAATAGTCCGGCGTCCCAAAATTGTCGTCATCGGCGGCGGGACGGGATTGTCCGTCATGCTGCGCGGATTGAAGGAGAAGCCGCTCGATATTACGGCCATCGTGACCGTAGCCGACGACGGCGGCAGCTCCGGCGTGCTTCGCAGCGAGCTGCAAATGCCGCCGCCGGGCGACATCCGCAACGTGCTGATGGCGCTCGCCGACGCGGAGCCGCTCTTGACCGAGGTGCTCCAGTACCGCTTCAACAACGGAACCGGCCTCGCCGGCCACAGCCTGGGCAATCTGATGCTTGCCGCCATGACCGATATTTCCGGAGATTTCGTCTCCGGCATTCGGCAGCTCAGCCGGGTGCTGGCCGTGCGCGGCCGCGTGCTTCCGGCCGCCGACCGGGCCATCGTGCTGAAGGCGGAGATGGAGGACGGCACGATCGTTACGGGCGAGTCGATGATCCCGAAGGCGGGAAGAGCGATCAAGCGGGTATTCCTGGAGCCGAATGACGTGGAGCCGCTGCCGGAGGCCGTGGAGGCGCTGGAGACCGCGGATGCCATTCTGATCGGGCCGGGCAGCTTGTATACGAGCATCATGCCCAACCTGATCGTGCCGAAGCTGGCGCAAGCGATCGTGGAATCGGACGCGGTGAAGCTGTTCGTCTGCAATGTGATGACGCAGCCGGGCGAGACGGATAATTATACGGTCAGCCGTCATTTGGACGCGATTTATGATCATATCGGGCATCATTTATTCGATTATGTCATTGTAAATAACGGAGAAATTCCTCCGCAAGTGGAAAGCCAATATGCCGAAATGGGGGCTAAGGCGGTCCATCTGGATATCGATGAAGTGACCAGGCGGGGCTACAAGGTCATTGCCGACCGGCTGGTGCTGTTCCGCACGTTTTTGCGGCATGACGCGGAGCGGCTGAGCCATCATATCTACAAGCTCGTGGAGAACTGGATGTTGCGAAAGAGGTGAGCGGTAATGTCGTTTGCGGCGCAGACCAAAAAGGAACTGACCATGGTAGAAACCGAAAGCTGCTGCGAGCGAGCCGAGCTGGCGGCGCTTATAAGAATGAACGGTTCGGTCAGCCTGTCCAACCGCAAAGTCGTTCTGGACATCTCGACGGAAAATGCCGCTATTGCCAGAAGGATTTATTCCCTGATCAAAAAGCATTTCGACGTTCACGTCGAGCTGCTGGTGCGCAAAAAAATGCGGCTCAAAAAAAATAACGTCTACATCGTTCGCATGCCGAACCGGGTGCAGGAGGTGCTGGCGGAGCTTCGCATCGTCTCCGAAGGCTTTATGTTCAACGGCGGCATCGACAAGGAGATTATCCGCAAGCCTTGCTGCAAGCGATCTTATTTGCGCGGCGCGTTTCTGGCCGGCGGATCGGTCAACAATCCGGAAGGCTCCTCCTACCATCTCGAGATCGCGTCGATGTACGAGGAGCATTGCGGCGCTCTGGTCGAGCTGGCCAACAAGTTCGGCTTGAACGCCAGATGCATCGAGCGGAAAAAGGGGTTTATTTTCTACATCAAGGAAGGCGAAAAAATTATCGAGCTGCTGAACATTATCGGCGCCCATCAAGCGCTGTTCAAGTTCGAGGACGTGCGGATCATGCGCGACATGCGCAATTCCGTCAACCGCATCGTTAATTGCGAAACCGCCAACCTGAACAAGACGATCGGGGCGGCCGTCCGCCAGATTGACAATATCAAGCTGCTCCAGAAGGAAGTCGGCTTGGAAAATTTGCCGGATAAGCTGAGGGAAGTGGCCGAGGTGCGCCTGCAGCATCCCGACTCCAATCTGACCGAGGTCGGCGAAATGCTGAAGGGAAAAGTGAGCAAATCGGGCGTCAATCACCGGCTTCGCAAAATCGACGAATTGGCCGAAAAAATCCGCAACGGCGCAACTTTGACCTAGTGCTTGGGAATGGAAAATGATATAATAAGATGTGAATGAATTTTTTCACCTTTTGATGCCAATGATTTATTAAATATAGGGGGTATGATTCCATGACAAGGCTTCCGGTTGTCGTTCGTTTGAAAACGGGGCTTCACGCAAGACCTGCAGCGTTATTCGTTCAAGAAGCGAATAAATTTTCCTCCGAGGTATTTGTCGAGAAAGACGATAAGAAAGTGAATGCCAAGTCGATCATGGGCATTATGAGCCTCGCGATCAGCTCGGGTACAGAAATTTCCATAAGCGCTGACGGATCGGACGCGGAGCAGGCTGTAAACGCTTTAGTCGCGCTTGTCAGCAAGGAAGAGCTCGAGAACCAATAAGCGGTCGGAACGCCCGGCTGCTCAGCCGGCCTGCGCCCGACGCCGGCTGTTCGAACCGCGATCGGGAGTATCGGCGTGGCGGCAGCCTTAAGCTGCCGTTATCATCCCCGATGTTGCCGGCTGTCCCGATCCCGATGTGCAGGCCGCAATCGGTTCCGGTCATGCGACGAAGCTCGAACGGAACTTGTGCCGGGAACCCTGTCTTCGGGACAATTGTAACGCCAGCACAGGCCTTTGTTTTGCCCCTGGTAAATATTAACGGAAATGAGCGCTCTTATTTACGGTCCCCCATGAAGATTTTTGCCCCATATGGAGTAAATAGCGGCTCTCAGTTTCGTTACAATGGCAGAAGCCTTATATCCTCTGAAATAACGGCTGTGGCAGCTGTTAACGATAAGTTGGTTTGCCCGAAGCGAAGGCAGAGCCGTAAGGCTCTGCGCGCAATCGTAAGCCCGGTACAGGAGTTGTCCTATACCGGGCTTATCCTTGTTATATGGGGGTACGCAGCAGGCGGGGCCGGCCGCAGACCTTAAGCTTCTCTCTCCAGATCGGCGATGAGCCCTTTCAGCTTGTCGGCCGATTTCCGAAGGAGCGTTTGCTCTTCCTCCGTCATATCCAGCCGCATCGCCTCTCTGACTCCGCTCCGGTCCACGACGCAAGGGATGCCCAGATAGACGTCCGATATGCCGCCGTAGCCGTTCAGCAAAGTCGAGACGTTCAGCACGGCACCTTCATCCTTTAGAATGGCGGTGCAGATCCGGTCGAGCGCCAGGGCGATGGCGTAGTAAGTGGCGCCTTTGGCTTCGATGATCTGGTAGGCGGCGTCCCTCGTATTGCGGAAAATATCGTCCTTGTCCTCCTCCGTCAATTGCAGCTCGGTGCCGGCGATATTGGCCAAGCTCCAGAGCGGCAGTTCGGAATCGCCGTGCTCGCCGACGATATGCGCGTGAACGCTGCGCGGATCGATACGGAGCTTCTGGCCGATCAGATAGCGGAAACGCGCGCTGTCGAGCAGCGTGCCGGAGCCGATAACCCGGTTAACCGGCCAGCCGGATTTGCGCCAGGCGATATAACTCATAATATCGACGGGATTGGATGCGATGAGCAGAATGCCGTCCTGATTGTAGGGCAGAATGCTCTCGACGATGTTATCGAAGATCGACGCGTTGCGCTTCAGCAGATCGACGCGCGACTCGCCCGGCTTTTGCGCCGCGCCGGCGGCAATGATGATGATATCGGCGCCGGCGCAATCGGCGTAGGTGCCCGCCCATACTTTGGCCCCGCCGAGAAACGGCATGCCGTGGTTCATGTCCAGGGCATCGCCGGCCGCCTTGCCGGCATTGGCGTCGATAAGCACCAGTTCGTCCATACGGTTGCGGAGCAGCAGCGTGTAGGCGGTAGTGGAGCCGACGGCTCCCGTTCCGATGACGACAATCCTCGATTTTTTCATAAACGGATTCTCCTATTCGTCTTGAAATGGTTTGTTGACGTAATGGTACATCCAGGCCATCAGCAGGCTGCCGCCGAGCAGATTGCCCAATGTAACGGGGATCAAATTATGCAAAATGCCGTTCAGCGTAACCGTGCCGGGATCGAGGACAAGCGCAATCGCGAAGGTGCACATATTGGCGACGCTGTGCTCGTAGCCGGAAATAAAGAAGCAGAAGACGAACAGCATCATGGCGAACATTTTGGCCCCGTCGCTCTTCATGGACATTGGGATAAAAAAGGCGAGGCAAACGAGCCAATTGCACAGGATGCCGCGAAAAAACAGCTGCAGCGTCGGCGTATGCAGTTTTTTGTCCACGACCTCGAGCAGAAAGCCGTTCACCTTCGGATCGGAGAACAGGCCGGTCGTCCAGATCATGAAGGCGAAGGCGCACGCGCCCAGAATGTTGCCGCCGTAGCTGAGCAGCCATAGCCGGACGGTGTCGGTCCACGACATGAGGCGCCGGAACGAAGCGTAGCTGTAATAAAACGTATCGCCGGTAAACAGGTCGCCGCCCCCGTAGCTGATCAGAATGATCGCCGCGCCGAACGTGATCGCCGCCATCGGATAGGTGAGCGGGGAGTGCTCCAGGTAAAAGAAGCTGCCCGTCTTGAACGCCACGATGACGCCAAAGCCGATAAACATGCTTGCCAGCATCGATCTCGCTCCGTATCGCAGCGCGCTCTGCCGGTAAATGCGGAGCTTCTTGAGCGCCAAGCCTTCGACCAGCTTTAACGATTCGGTTTCCATCAGAGTTCACTTCCGCCGCAGGTTGGCCGCGATGCCGCCGCTTGCGTTTCGTAATGCAAGGTTATCACGACGCGAAGCGGCCGGAAGTGACAAAAATCACTTTGGGCCGGCGGAAGGCGTATGACGGCAATAAAAAAACGCCAGCAGCCGCGATTCTGGGGAGAATCGCAGCGCTGACGTTTGGTTGCGCCGTAAAGGTCAGCCGATCTTTTCGATGACCTTGTCGACCAGACCGTAAGCTTGGGCTTCTTCCGCGCTCATGAAGTAGTCGCGGTCGGTGTCCTGCTCGATGCGGCTGAGCGGCTGACCGGTGCGGTCCGCCAAAATCCGGTTCAGCTTGTCGCGCATCTTCAGGATGCGGCGGGCCCGGATTTCGATGTCGGATGCCTGGCCTTCCGCGCCGCCGAGCGGCTGGTGAATCATCACTTCGCTGTTGGGGAGCGCATAACGTTTGCCTTTGGCTCCGGCCGCCAGCAGGAACGCGCCCATCGAAGCCGCCATGCCTACGCAAATCGTGGACACGTCGGGCTTGATGTATTGCATCGTATCGTAAATCGCCATGCCGGCCGTAATCGAGCCGCCCGGGCTGTTGATGTAGAGGGAAATATCCTTATCCGGATCTTCCGCCGCCAGGAACAGCATTTGGGCAATGATGGAGTTGGCTACGACATCGTTGACGCCGGAACCCAGAAAAATAATGCGATCCTTCAGCAAGCGGGAATAAATATCGTAGGAACGCTCGCCGCGGTTCGTCTGCTCAATGACCATTGGCACGAAATTCATATCAGTCATCCTCCTTACCCATGTGTGGATATTATGAATGGTTGGATTCTTTGGTGAATCGTATACTTATCATAACGGATTGTTTTGCAAAAGTCAAAGATAGTCAAACATCGGAGATGGGATTGGCTCTAACGGTCATAGGTGCAGCTTAGCGGGCAGAAAGCGGGTTCCCGACTGTAACGGTCATAGGTGCAGCTTAGCGAGTTGAAAGCGGGCTCCCATTTCTATAACGGTCATGAGCGAAGCTTAAAGCTGTCAAATGTCGATTTGAATGCTCGAATTGTCGCCTAAGGTGCACTCGTGTCCGTTAGAATAAATCAATTGCCAGTTTAGCGCTCTAAGCTTCTCTGATGTCCGTTAGCGAGATGGCGAATCTCGAAAAAGTCATTACTAATGCGGATTATGGTTTGAAACATCAATATTGCTGATTAGGGAGGCTGTCTATGATGGCAGAGAAGCGCCGCTTTATGTTGACCGACTTGGACGGGACGCTGCTTCGGTCGGATGCGGCTTTGTCCGAATATACGAGCAGTGTGATCCGGCAAGCGCTGGAGGAAGGGGTTATTATCAGTTATGCAACGGCGCGGAGTTATATGAGTTCCCAGAGAGTTGTCGGGACGATTCCATGGAAATATCCAATCGCGCTGTATAACGGAGCGATGCTGTTCGATCCTGTGACGGACGAGGTGATCGGCGGCGCATGGCTGACGTCGGATGCCGCCAACGATATAATCGATACCGGCAGAGAGCGTGGCCTCGTTCCGCTGCTGTTTGCGCTGGATGCGCATGACCGGGAGCGGGTGCTGCATGAGCCGCTTGTCCGGGAAGGGGATATCGCGTTCCGCGAAAGCCGTCCGGGCGATCCGAGGTTTGCGGAAGCCGAAGCCGGGCGGCTGAGCTGTCCCGAACGATGGCGGACGCTGATGTTGACCTATATCGGCAGGCTGGAGGAGCTGCGGCCGCTGAAGACGCTGGTTGAGGAGCGGTTCGCCGATGCCGGACTGCACATCGAACTGATAAAGGATTCGTATATTGCGGATCATTATTTTTTGGAATTCAGCCATCGGGAGGCGAACAAGGGAGCCGCTCTGCGCAAATGGGCGGAGCTGGTCGGCTGCGAGCCGAAGGAAGTGACGGTGTTCGGAGACAATCTGAACGATATCGGCATGTTCCGGGAAGCGGGAGAACGCGTAGCCGTTGCCGGCGCCCACCCGGCGCTGCTGGAGCTGGCGACGCGGGTGGCGGCCGGCAACGACGACGACGGGGTTGCCGCATTTGTGGCGTCGGTGCTGGCGCAAGCGAAAACGCAGGATGCTTGAAGCGGTAAACATCTACCTGCCTACGGCTTCGGCTTCAATTTCAACCAGCAGTCGTGGGTCAATAAGCGCTTTTACCTCGACCATTGTAGTGACGGGTTGAATATCTTTAAAAAATTCGCCGTGCGCCTTGCCGACCTGTTCCCACTTCGATATATCCGTTACATACATTCTTGTGCGGACGACCTGAGTCAAATCGGCTCCTAATTCGTTAAGCGCCTTCTCGATCGTCTGCAAAATAAATATGGTTTGTTCGTAGGGGTTTCCTTCGCCGGCAACTACGCCGTCTTTCATCGCAGTCGTTCCCGAAACATCAATTCTGTCTCCGATGCGAACGGCACGGCAATAACCTACGATTGGCTCCCAAGGCGATTTCGTAAATACTCTTTTTCGGTCCATCATGCACCTCCTCTCCGGATGAACATCAGCGATATCGATACGGTGATTCGTTCTTACAGCTTTTTACGCCTACACGGTGCATCGGTCGTCGCCAAAGTTACATTTGATTTGGCCAAAAAAGATTTCGGATCAGGTCATGCGGTGTACGATCAAATAAATATAGATGTATCGGACAGCTTCAGCCGCAGAGTAAAGCGAAGGGGAGACAAAGCGCCCCGCGCCTGTCCCCGTTCGTTACCGTCGCCGCTATTCGCGGCAGATCATCAGCTTGTTGCCGTCCGGATCTTTGGCGACAAACCAGTGGTTATGTTCGATTTCCGTCACGAGCTCGACGCCTAGCCGCTTCATGAAGTCCAGCGATCCTTCCAAGTCGTCCGTCATAAGCATAAAGGCCGGCGTTTCAATGGCCGGTGCGCCTTCCGGCGCATCGCCTCCCCACATCGGCATCGTATCGAGAATAAGGCCGGTTCCTTCCATAGGGAGCGGGCACAGGTGTCCGTTCATGATCGAGCATTCCTCTTCGTTCAACCCCAGCACCCGGCAATACCAGCTGCGCGACTTCTCGATGTCCTTGACGGGTACGAAAATGGTTCCAACCTTGTTTTTGACGGGACTGGCCTGCAATGCGTTATCGTTGTTCAACGGCTGTTCGTTCATGGCTTTGCCTCCTTGGATCATTTTCAACGTTTGTGGAATGATGGCCGGCTTGTAGCCTTCCGGCAACGGTTTGCGAGCGGATCCTTCGTTCATTTGTCATTCATCCTTCCGGTTCGGTATTCGCGGTACGATCGGGACATAGGTTTCGGCGACGACTTGCCGTTCCAACGATGCGATGCTCCGTTCCGCCGCCGGCTCCTCCGGCAAGTATCGGGTATACCACTGGCGGTCCGGGGCCGCCTCATATTCGATAGATTCGCCGAGCCAGCGGTAAATCCTTTCCAGCACGCCGGTCATGGCGCCGAAGGCGCGGGTCTGCAAGCAGGCGTACAAGCCCCCCTCCAATTGGCCGGCATGCCCATCCTTCTCCCCGAAAGGAATCGAGTCTGCCGGAAGCGAAAGATGGATTTCATAACCGGAGCGGCCTTCAAACGTCATTCCCAGATTGTTGCTCATAAAGACCTCGAAACGGTGGGGCGAATCTGCGAACGAGTCATGGAGCCGAAGCCAGCGCATGGCGGCTTCGTCGGCGCGCGTACCGCCGTCGTCGCCTTCCGCGCGGAAGGTGATCACCCGGACCGGCTCCCGACGCACGATGTGTATGGCGTCCGTTTGTTTCGATTTGCGGACCGGAAGGTACAGCTTCATGCGGGCGATGCGTCCGTTCCATTGCTGGTATTCCTCCAGGAAACCGTGATCTCCCAGCTCGAACGAGCTTAGCGGCAGCCATTCCGATACGAGCCGGTTCCAGGCTCTCTGGATGACTTGGCCCGACTCTACGGAAGTCCAGGCCGTCGCATAAGCTCCGCCCTCTATGGCAATCGGCCGCAACGCGGCATGCTCGGCGGCTTCTTTGAAGCTCCGCGGCTGTGAACCGGCTGGCGCCGGACCGACGGCCATCATTTGATAGGCAAACGATGCCGCGCCCGTCAAGGCTGCCGTCGGTTCGACATTCCAGCCGAACAGCCGCATGCGGCTGGGGTCGAGCCCGCTGCCGGCCAGCAAGGCCTGGAATCGGCGGCATGCCTCTTCCTCGAGCCCTTCTTCCCGCTCGGCCGTATGCAGGTATCCGACGCCTGACAGCGGAGGAAGACGGATCACTTTGACGTCCGGATACCGTTCGTACACGGCCCGCTCTTCGCAGTAGGCCATTCGTTCATGAAGCCGAATCCGCTCGAAGCTGTAGATGGCGTCCGCCTGTCGATATTGGCCGGGCGTCATGCCCGCGATGCGCCGGAACGTCTTGACGAAGGTCTGGTAAGTATCGAAGCCGCATCGAAACCCGATTTCTTTGGCGGACAGGTCCGTCAGCCTCAGCATCATCGCCGCTTCGCTCGTTCTTCGCTTCCGTATGTATTCTTTGATCGGGTGACCCGTCATCGCGTAAAACAACCGGTACAGGTTCGGCACCGACATGGCGGCCGCCCGGCCGATTTCCTCCAGCTCCAGCGCCTCGGCCAAACGCTCCTCCACGTAATCGATCGCGCGCTGGACCGTTTCCATGACAGGCAGTCCTCCAATCTTCAAGGGATCCGATGTTTACTCCGCCGTTCGACCCGCGCGGCTTGTGTTGACTTACGTTCATCATAGCAGACGGGATCGGGGAGTGAGCGTCTTTTTTTATCAATATTGTCGTCTGGCATTTGGTATAATTGACATAAAACTGTTAGCGCAACGAATCCGGCATAGGGGAAAGAGGGGTTGCCAATGAGCGTTCAGCCAAACCGTACAAGGTATTTGGGCGGATGGGAAGTATATTGGGAACAGAAGGAATATGTCGCGGACTATTTGACGACGCATGGGGTCGATCGGGAAGGATTCGAATTTTTTAAGCAGATTCAATTGGCGCTCGAGTTAAAAATAAGCGACCGCATGACCGCCGCCGTCATCCAGCATCGGGGGGACGAAGCTAGGCAAGTCGCGGAACAGATTGCTCTGCCGCTGGATCATTGGGAAGACCGTAAGGTGTTTTTGCTGGTCAAGGACGAGCGAGGGACGCATTCGATCGGGGGCAAGCCCCCGGAGGAGCTGGTTCTGCCCGCGGATAGCCGGTTATGCTCCCGGTTTCAATATATCGGCACGCTGGACGGTACCGATCCGATGCTGCAATGGACGGGCATCGAGCGGATGCATGTGATATTCCCTTTGTTCGAAGCCAACCACGGTGTATATTTGGATTATCGCGACCCTGACCGGCCGAAGATGATCGAGCCCATAACCGTTTCGGACGATTGGGCCGACCCCGATCTTCAAGACGTGCAAATCGAATTCGCCAAAGTTCGATACAGGAGCGAAAGCCGGCTGGATGCGCAGGCGTTTGAGAATGAAAATGCGCTGCTCGGCGGCGTGCCGATGTGGTACCAATGTCCGAGCGTGCCCCGATGTCCGGTCACCAACGAACGGATGCGGTTTGTATGCTCCATTCGGTCGGATGTGACGATCCCCGTCGTCGGCAAGGACAAAGGGCGGGACGACATCTTGATGTTTGGGGATATGGGACAGCTGCTGATCTTTTTTCACCCGGGGTCGAAGGTGCTGCATGCGATTGTTGAACATTGACGGCGTTAAGGAGTCTGTCGAACCTGACGATCGCTAATCGAACTGAAATCACGGGTTTGGGGACATAACGAATCTGACGATCGCTAATCGCGCCGAAATCGCGGTTGTGGATATGTAACGAACCTGACGATCGCTAATCGCGCCGAAATCGCGGGTTTGAATATGTAACGAACCTTAGCAATGCTATTATCCTGATTTCGGACTAGAATCAGCCAGATTGGGGCAAATAAGCTCACTGACGTTCGTTAGCGTTGTAAATCGGCCATTTGAGTGCGAATAAGCTCGCTGATGTTCGTTACGATTCTCGTTGTAACTGTAACGAGCCTGACGATCGCTAATCGCGCCGAAATCGCGGGTTTGAATATGTAACGAACCTTAGCAATGCTATTATCCTGATTTCGGACTAGAATCAGCCAGATTGGGGCAAATAAGCTCACTGACGTTCGTTAGCCTTGTAAATCGGCCATTTGAGTGCGAATAAGCTCGCTGACGTTCGTTACAATTCTCGTTGTAACTGTAACGAACCTGACAATCGCTAATGGTGCCGAAATCACAGGTATAAGAATATATAA
>CALAWP010000009.1 GCA_937895345.1 uncultured Paenibacillus sp.
GATGAAGTGACGAAAATCCAGGATTTCTCCGCCAACCAATGTGGCAGTAAACAACTTGAATTAATAGAGAGAGAGCGAGAGGAATCATCCTGTATACCACGCACAGGAGGGATTTGATGTTTACGAAAACAATGAAGCGAGCGCTCGTCTGGTTGTGCTTGGCCGCTATTGCAGTGATGAGCGGTTATCCCGGCATGGCCCGGGCGCAGGAGGCTTCCGCCGCCGTCACGCTGACGGTGGATGCCGGCACGGTCGTCGCGCCGATGAACAAGGAAATGCGCGGCACCAATATCGGGTTATGGACAAGCAGCGAATTTCACCCTTACAGCCAGCGCTCCGAACGTTACGTCAATCTGATCAAGGAAGCCGGAATCAGCCTGGTCCGCTTTCCGGCCGGACACGAAGCGGATACCATCTATTGGGACCGCACCAATTCCTATGAATGGTATCAGGGTCCCGCCCCTTACATCAAGACGCTGACGGCCGACATGTTCGACAGTTATATGGCCATGCTTGACGAGGTCGGCGCCGAAGCGATGGTGACGGTTAACGCCCGGATCAACGATAAAGAGATGGCGGCGGACATGGTTCGTTATGCGAACATCGAGAAAGGCTACAACATCAAGTATTGGGAAATCGGCAACGAACCGGAGTATTTCGAAGAAGGCTTCAAAGTAACGCCGGCAGAGTACGCGCAGCGGATCGTCGAATACGCCGATGCGATGAAAGCGGTCGATCCGTCGATTATAATCGTAGGCCCGGCCAACGGCAGCAGCTTGCTGCCGACGTGGGTCCAGCCGATCTTGATGGAGATGCAGGCGCAGAACCGGCAGCTGGATGCCATTTCGGTCCATTGGTATCCGCTGGCGGGCAACCAGACCAACCCGGCCTCGTCCGCTTACCCGAGCATCGACAATCTGCTCAAGTACGAGGGCAACAACTGGCAGCCTTCGTATATCAATTGGATTCCCAAATTTACCGAGACGACGCCGGAGCATAATTTGGTTCATTACCGCGACACCTACGCGCCGGGCGCGCTGCTTGGCCTGACGGAGCTCGGTCAAGTGACCTCCCACGGAGAAGGCATCGCGGATTCCCATGCCGGAGCGGTCTGGCTCGCAGACGTTCTCCCTAGGCTCGCTTATCACAAGATCGACTATGTCACGCAATTTCTGCTTCAAGGCAATCAAACGTATTCGCTCATGAACATGGACAAGGAGATCCGACCCTCTTATTATGTCTATCCGCTGATCAAACGGTACTTTGGCGATCAGCTTCTGTCCTCCAGCTCCAGCGACAACCAGAACTTTACGATCTGGGCGAGCAAGCGGGCGGGCGCCGACGATAAGCTTTATCTGATGGTCGTGAACAAGCACCAGACCCACGCTTTGGACGCCACGATCGATCTGACCGGCTTCAACCCGCAGGCGACCGCTCGATCCTGGGTGCTGAACGCGCCATCCGTCGGTGCGTTGACCGGCGCGAACATTAACGGCGTGCAAGTCGCGGCAGACGGCACGCTGCCGGAGATTGAAGGCAACGCGCTGATCGGCGTGTCACAGCAATTTACCCGAACGTTCCCGGCGCACTCGGTAACGATGATCGAACTGACGGCGAAGCCGGAAGTCCCGGCTCCGGCCCGTTACCTCGGCCAATATGCGGACGGCATGAACGAACGTAAAGCCGCCGGCGATTATCCGGGCAGCCAGACGCTTACACCGGACGGCTTCGGCAAAATTTGGGCGACTGGCTCGGCAAGCTGGACGGTTCACTTTCCGGAGACGGGCGCCTATCAGCTGTCGGTTCGGACGTACGGAGAAGGACCGGCCCCTTCCTTCCAGGTCAAGCTGGACGGACAAGCCGTGTCCGGAGCGTCAGCGGCGCCGGGCGCCGCTTGGAACGATTACGCCCTCCCTCTGGGCACGATTACGGCCGGCACTCATGTCGTCACGATCCATAACAACAGCGAATCGCCGGGCAATAACATTGACGTTGCTCACCTGGACATTTTCGGCGCGGCGCCCGGTCCGTTCGAGCTGACGTCTCCTTTGGACGATGAGCTCGTCGATTCTGATTCCGTTACGCTTGATTGGACGCAGTATGCCGACGGCAAGCCCTATGCTCCGCACGGCGCCGACGATTTCACGGTAGTCGTCGCGGACAACCCGTCGCTTACGAATCCGATCTTGACCAAACGGGCCGACGGAACGACCTTCCCTCTTCAGCTCGACTACGAAACGACTTATTATTGGCAAGTGTTTGCGGGCAATGCGAACGGCTTGACGCCTTCCGGGAGCGTCTTTCGTTTCACGACGCCGGAGGAGCCGGCAGAAATGGTGCGATTCGCTGGGCAGTATGCGGAGGGGGCGAACGAACGCAAAGAGGCCGGAGATTACCCGGGCAGCGCGGCCGACACGCCAAGCGGTTGGGGGAAAATATGGGCGACAGGCGCCGCCTCTTGGACCGTTAACGTCCCGGAGACCCAATCTTATCCGTTTGCAATCCGCGTCTACGGCGAAGGACCGAACGCTTCCTTCCGCGTGCTCGTCGACGGGCAGCCGGTTCCGGACGCCGCCTG
Source organism: uncultured Paenibacillus sp. (assembly GCA_937895345.1). GTDB lineage: Bacteria > Bacillota > Bacilli > Paenibacillales > Paenibacillaceae > Pristimantibacillus. The sequence goes on from CALAWP010000009.1 coordinate 2,579, forward strand.
GGGCGCGGCCGGAGCATGGACGGACTACGAAGGAAGCCTGGGCACTTTGACAGAAGGAACGCATACCGTTACGATTCAAAATACCGCCTCGGTTCCCGGAAACAATATCGGATTGGCCCATATGGATATTTACGGTCCGGCGCCGGGATCGTTCAGCCTTCATTCGCCGGCGAACGGAGCGTCAATCGCTTCGTCGAACGTGATGCTGGACTGGAGGCAGTCGATCGACGGGAAGGAGTACGCTCCCTTCGGCTCCGGGCCATATATCGTCACGGTTGCGGACAATGCCGCCCTGACCGACCCGATTTATCAGGGCACCGCTCAAGCGACTTCGCAGCTGGTCAACAATCTGCAATACGGCAAGACGTATTATTGGAGCGTAACCGCGACGAACGGGAACGGATCGACGGACGCGGACGAAATCTTCTCCTTCACGACGGCCGCCGCTCCCGAGACGCTGCCCGCCGCCCGTTATTTGGGCCAATATGCCGACGTTATTCAGGAACGGAAGGCCGCAGCCGATATCCCCGGCAATGCCGCCGATACTCCCGAAGGCTGGGGCAAAATTTGGCGCACCGGCTCCGGCAAATGGACCGTACACTTCCCTGCGTCGGGAACGTATCAATACACCGTGCGCGCATACGGTGAAGGAGAAGCGCCGTCGTTCCAATTGAAGCTGGGCGGTCCGAATGTGCCCGGCGCGGCTCATCACCTGACCGGCGCCTGGGAGGATTATACCGGCAGTCTCGGCTACGTCGAGGCAGGGACGCATGTTCTGGAAATCTACAACAACAGCCCGGTCGCCTTCAACAATGTAGACGTCGCCCATATCGACATTTTCGGAGCGGCGCCGGGGCCGTTTGCCCTCATGTCTCCCGCCGGCAACTCGACCATAGAAGGCAGCAGCGCAACGCTGGACTGGACGCAGATCGTCGCGGACCGGACATTCGCTCCTCACGGCGCGGACGCTTATACCGTCATCCTTGCGGACAATCCGGGACTGCTCAACGCGCAGGCGAAGGCGACGATAACGGATACGACCTATACGGTCGGCGGATTGAAGAGCCAAACGACATATTATTGGACAGTGATTGCCCATAACGCGAACGGATCGACACAAGCAGGCTCCGTGTTCAGCTTTACGACGGCGGCGCAAGCTCCCGAGATCAGCGTCCGCGTCCTTGAGCGGCAAATGGATCGATACGCCGAAACGGGCGAGCTGAACGGGCCTCTGCTCAATCAGCTGACGCAAGCGTTGAAAATTGCGAAGCATCATCTGGACAAAGGCGATCCCGGCAAAGCCGCGCATCATCTGGACCGTTACGTAAAGCTGCTTGAAAAGCCGGATAACGCCAAATTTGTGACGAATGAGGCCAAAGCGGCGCTGACCGGCATAGCGGAAAGCTTGATCGAGGAGTGGAACGCAGCGCCGGAATAAGCAGCCCCAAAAAAACAGCATGCCCGCTCAGGGCATGCTGTTTTGACGTTTGCGATATTCCGCCGGCGTGACGCCAAAATGATTTTTGAACGTTTTGCAGAAGTACGAGGAGCTGTAATAACCTACCATTCTGGCGGCTTCATAGATTTTGCACGAGCGCCTTCGCACGAGCTGCTCGGCGGCATGCTCCATCTTGATCCGGACAATATAGTCGATGAGGCGCTCTCCCGTCCGCGCCCGATACAGCTTCGACAGATAGACCGGATGCAGGTAGACCCGGTCGGCAAGCGTCTGCAGCGATACGTCCTCGCTCAAATGCCGCTGTACGTAGGTCTGTACCTGACGAACGATCTCGTCCCAGCAACGTTCCTGATCGCGGTCCGGCGCCTCCTTCAGCAGCCGCGCAGCATGCTGCACCCACCGCTGCAGCTGCTCGACGGAAAGATGAAGCCGGAGTCCGGGCGAATGCTCCTCTCCCAGCACGTCGAACAGCAGTCTCCCGCTCAGGTGCGCGGAGTGGCTGAACGCGCCGTAGAACACGGCATACACTTCCATCCGATGCTCCGCCGAATAGGCATAGTGCGACAGCTCCTGAAAAACCGTCCGAATTCTTTTCTCCATTTCATCCCAATTGCCGGCTTCCGCCAGCTGGAACAAATAAGGTCGTTCATACAGCGTCTTCAGCACCGGCGCCCCTGTCCCCGTCCCGGGCACGGGTTCCGGCTCCAGCCTCGGCTCGCGCCGCACTCTGCGGCCGAGCGCCCATCCTTTTGCTGCCGTCAGCTCCATCGGATCACCGCTTAGCGCACATACTGCTGCATGCCCGGCCAGTGCATCCACAAATCGATCATCGAATCCTGCCACCTCTCCTCCTTGATGCGCCTGTCGATCAGGCGGAAGAAGGCCGCGTAGCGAATATTCGGCGAGTCATTGTGACCGGCCGAATGGCCGAGCAAATAATGAGCCAGGATGACATCTCCCTCCTTGCCCGTTATCTGAACCGGCTCCGGCCAGTCGATCTTCGGCATGCCTTCCAGCAGCGACTCGGCGCCGTGCTTCCGGAAGTAATCGGCGCATTGAAGATGGGTGCCCGGCCATACGGTGAAATTCCCCGCATCGGTTTCCGGCAAATCGCTCAGCAAGATGCCCATGAGAAGGGTGAAATTGCCGATCGTGCCTTCCTTCACGCCATTGCCCGGAAAATACATGCCGTCGAGATGCGGCTGCAGCCTGCGAATCCGATCTTGCGAAAGGGGCATCCGCAGCGCAATCTGGGCGCTCGTAATCGGCTGCAGCTTCGAAGCGTCGACAACCGAGCCGGCGAGCTCCGCAGCCGGCGTCTTATGATACAAGCCCACAATTTCTTCGGACCGCTGCAATCGCTGCAGCTCCTCCTTCGGGCTCGCATGCCCCGGATCCAAGGCGCGGTTGATCGAACGTCTGGCTTCTTCCACCATCACCTGCGGCACGACACCTTCCAGCTTCACATAACCGAATTCCGCCAAATGCAGTTTTTGCTTAACCGTCAGTTGCATATGGATAATCTCCCTTCACTAAAAGATATATTTACCGGCTTAGCCGACCAATCCCGAACGCTCGATGCTCTCCACAAAATAACGCTGAAATACGAGATACAAAATAATGAGCGGAATAATGGCCAGCAGCACGCCGGTATCCGACAGCATGGACGCATAAAACGGCTCGAATCCCTCCGTCTCCAAATAGACCTTCACATTGTTCGGCAGCTGGGTAAGCTCCGAAGACATGATCTGTCCGCTGGGCATATAAATGCTTGTAAACAAGCTGTCGTTCCACATCCAGACGAAGGCGAACAAGAGCACCGTCACGGCCGCCGGAATGGCGTTCGGCATCATGATCGCATAGAACGTCCGGAAGACGCCCGCGCCGTCTACGAAAGACGCCTCCTCGATTTCTTTGGGCAGTCCGCGGAAAAACTGGCGGAAGATGAAGATATACAGCCCGGACTTCAGAGAGTTGGCGGTGGCGGCAGTGAGAATGAACGGCCACCAGGAATTGAGCAGCGGCATGCCGTCCCCCGTAAAGAGCGAATACAGCCCCAACAGGTCAAAATTTTTGAAATTCAGGTACAGCGGCAGCATAATGGTCTGCGGCGGCACCAGAATGGTCAGGATGACCGCGGCAAACAGGAGCCCGCTTCCCCTGAACCGCAGCTTGGCGAAGGCGTACCCCGCAAGCGCGCAGGAAACGACCTGCAGCACGGTCGTCAGGCTGACCAGCAGCAGCGTCTTGGACAACGTCGGCACGTAGTCCATGATCTGCATGGCGACTCGAAAGTTATCCCAGGTAAACGTTCTCGGCAACCAAACGACAAGCGGGTCATAAATGTCCGCTCGATGCTTGAACGCCGTGGATATCCGCACCAGAATCGGATACAGAATAATGAACGACAGCCCGATCAGCAGAGCCGCGCGAATAACGATCCACAGCCGTTTCTTCCAGGCGTCCAGCGACCAAAGGGGTGATAGCTGAAACCGGTCCATCTTCGTTCGCCTCCCTTGCTATTCGTTGTAGAATACATTTTTGGAAATGATGTACGAGCTGACCGCAAGAATCAAGGCGATCGTCCCGAAGTAAATCCAGGACATGGCCGAGCTCAGTCCGAAGTCGAGATTGATAAAGGCGACGTCGGAGATAAGCTTCGTCACGGCGTTGTGGCTGAACGAATCGATAATCGTATAAATAACATTGGTCATAATGAGCGGGCTGATCATCGGGAACGTAATTTTCCAGAACGCTTCGTAGCCCGTTGCCCCTTCGATCCTGGACGCTTCGTACAGCGAAGGCGAAATTGACTGAAGCCCAGCCAGGAAGATCAGAATCTGAACGCCGGATTTGCTGACGATCTCATAGATCCGGTTGACCGCATCCGTCAAATATTCGACGATCAACGGACTCACCCCGGAATGGAGCAGCATGTTCTCTAACTCGATGCCGCGGAGCATATTGCCTGCGCCTTCCACTACTCCGTTCGCCGTGCTCTGATTCATAAACTGGCTCATGAAGCTCGCTTCCTGAATGGTGACGATAACGCCCGAAGCCAGAATGACCGGCAAAAAGAAGATTGCCCGAACGGCCGAACGGCCGAGAAACCGCTGGTTAAGCAAGGTGGCGGCGAACAAGCTGAAAAAGATGATGAGCGGTACGTTCACAACCATATGGCCTACCGAGTTGCTTAAATATTGATTGAACAACGGATGGACGTATACGGCCTTGCTGAAGTTCTCCAAGCCCTTGAAGTGCAGCTCATATCCTTCCCGGGTAGGCACCAGCTCGTGAAAGCCGAAGCTCAGCGATTGCAGCAGCGGAGCCAGGAAAAAAAGAGCGAATCCGATCAACCACGGCAGCAGAAACACCATGCCCAGCCTTCGTTTTTTTTGTTCGAACGATAATTTTCTCATGGGCTCTCACCAACCACGGCATAGTCTCTGCCTTTAATCGTCAAGCCTTCAACCTTGGCCTCGCGAGCGCCATAGTTCACAATGACCCGCTTGCCGCCCTCATACGTGACCTGAACAACATCATCCGACAGCCTGCGATGATCGACTATGGCCTCGTGACGGACATCGCCGATTGCCTCGTTCAGCTCCAGGTACATGCCGGCCGCCTGTTCCAGCCAATCCGCATAATGAATGGAGTAGAGATGGTCGAATCCCGTTTCCTTCACCTCGGAAGAAGGCGCGTACGACCACGTCACGTACATATTCGCCCCCGTCTCCAGCGCTTGCAGCAGCGCCAGGCGCGGATCGGCGCTGGAGGCAAGATTCATCGGCTGCCCGGCGTAGTCCACATAACCGTGAAGGACCATCTGGTAGAAGGGCACGCTTTCATCCGTAATATGATGCCGGCTGTCCGACATTGGGATGTCGACGATCTGGTCGACATACGGCAAAATATAAGCGTTGCCACCCGTCGCCATAAGATCCAGCGGCGCTTCCGCCAGGACGCCAAGCTGCTGCTGGACGATCCGCTTCGCTTGCGCGCGGTCGATTTCTTGTCCCCTGCGGAAGTCTGCATTCAACACGTCGCCCAGCTCCCTCAGCGAGACGCCGCCCAGCTCGTATCCTCGGTACGATTGGACGAACTTGCCGACGACCTCCGGCAGCAGCCGGGTCGACAGCACATAATACGGAGCGTAAAGCAGCTCGGGGTCGCGCCGGAACGTAGCCGGATTGTACGGGTAGATGAGCGCCGGCTTCTTGGTCAGATAGCGGGCGGCATGCTTGGACGGACTGAAGCCCCGCGAGTCCGGAAACGCGTAAGTCAGAGCTGCGTCCGGATACAGCGCGATGCCTTCCTGCCTGGCGTAGGCCGCCAGCTTCTCCAGCCCTTTACGGCCGCCGAGCTCGTCGTCCGGCTTTACTTTCACCGGGAGGTCATGGTTGACGCCGCCGTTGAACCAGCCGAGGTAGCGGAGCTTGATCGCATGCACGCCGCCTTCCTTAATCGCTTCGATTATTTCCTGCGCTTGCTCGAACGTCGTCAAAGGCTGCAAGTCTTCGTAAGGAACGCCCAGGAACGATTGGCGCTTCGGAATATTGCCCGCCAGTTCCAGGAAAAACGGCAATTCCTCCTGCCGCTCCAGCTTGTCAAGCACGCCCTGCCGGACCAGTCGCTGCTGATAGTAGCGGGCCATCCCGGCATAGCCCGCCTCTTCGCCGCTCAGGAAAGCGTAGCGGATCGTGAAGTCCGTGCTCATCCTTTCCGGCTGATAGACCGGGATCTGCACGTTAGAAGAAATGGCGACCTGGCCCGCCTTCGCGGACGCGTTGATCTGAATGTAATCCTGGGCGAGCAGCTCGAACTGCGGATACACATAGTTGTAGGAATGCACTTTGCCCCCGATGTCCGCGCGAATGGTGGCCACGGCATCGCCCTGTTCGATCATGGCGAAGAAAGCCTGGCCGTTATTTCTCATTCCGAATACCGGCAGCCTCGCCGATTGGTCGTAAGTAGACTTGGTGCGCTGCACTTTGACCTCGTTCGCGCCGTAGACCGGCTTGAAAAAGGCGTCGCTGTCCACCTTGCCGTTGTTGAAGCGGATCAGGCTTCCGGATCCGTCCGGAACGAGCATGTAGCCCTCGTCCTGCGCTCCGCCGGCGCCGAAGTAGTCCAGGACCGTCACCTGCGTAATCGGAAAAGAAGCCGGATATTCGATCTCCGCCGTCGGCACCCGCACGATGAGCTCCGGTCCGTCGACGATATACTCGATCGAAGCCTTGAACACCTTTCGCTCTTCGGAGGCATCGGGGCCGCCGTTCTCTTCATTGTCCGCCGCGAGGTCCTCGGCCGTATAACCCGCGTGCTTGAAAGCCGCCTGAACCCGCTCGAGAACGATGCCCGACAGCGCTATATCGATTCGTTCATAGACGCCGGTCTCCGCATTCAGCTTATAGGCCCGCGTCAAGTAACGTCCGTATTCCTCTTCGGCTTTGGCCAGAATGAGTTGCTCGTAGCGCTCCGCGCTCATCGCCTTGGGAAGCGCGTCGAATCCGCCTTCGGCTTTGCCGAACGTATACGTGACTTTAATGCCGTTCGGAATCGAATCGTATTCGACTTGACCGTGCTTGACGCTGTCCGAATAGGAATTCATGCTGTACGCTTGCAGCGTATGATTTTCATAGACAATGGACATTTGCGCGGACAGCTTCTCTTTGTTAATGCCTGTCGCCAGCGGGTCCTGCTCGCGGTCCGGAGGATTGGAATACCACAAACGCCCGCTCGCCAGATCACGCACGGCGATTTCCGCCGTCGTCTTGTCGATATATAAAGCAAGCTGGTCGCTCGCCGCGACGCCTTCCATCCCCTCGACCGGTTCGGCGGGCATGGATGCGGCCGCTTCCTGCGGAATGACCGCCGCCTCTTCGCTGCGAAGCTCGAGCAAGGCTGCGGCCGTCCTGCCGTCCAATCCGGCGCCCGACCGGCTCGCGGCGTACGCCGTCAGACATGCAGCGCAAACGGCCGCAACGACCAGCCAGGTCATCCTTGTTGTTCTCATCTCGGTTGTCACCCCCTCTAGGTCCTGTAGACAAACTCGGTATAGATCGTATGGACAAATGAGTAAATTTGCTGCATCAGGCTAAAGAAGAGCATAGCCAGGAAAATGATGAAGCCCATCGCAAGAATCGTGAGGAAGATCGTGACGACCGTCTTGACGACGCTATATTGATGAATGGTCATCGTACCGACGAAGAACAGGAAAAGGAACCAGACCATCGCGATCGAATTGAGCAAGTAATAGAAAGCGCTCTCCTCCACCGTCATGAAATTGCTCCAGATCGTCGTCGGCACATAGATAAGCAAGATCGGAGTCAAGGCATACGCCGCGGCAATCACTATCTCCTTGAACTTCCCTTCCCCGTCCATCAACGTCGTGAGCGACCAGTTGGCGACGCACCATAAAAAGAAAGGAAGAAGCACGTATTGCACCTGGTCGAGGCTGTTCAGCCACAGCGGGTTGTTGTGATTGACGACAAAGCCGGCGTATTGCGCCTGCAGCGCCATCACCGCAACGACAAGCAGCAGAATCGCCATCGCAATGGACATTCTGGCCTTGCCTTCATACTTCAGCTCCCAGAAGCCGTCGAACGGATGAAAGATAATATGAAAGATAAAGGCAATCGGGCCGCGCTCGCGGACATACTGTCCGTTCCCCGACCTGCGGCGCCGTCGCTTCGCCGCTGTCCAGACGGCTGCGGCCGCCGCCGCGGCGGCAAGCAGTCCGATCATGATAGCGCCGAAATGCCGCTCCAGCACCTCCTGCCGATATCGCTGAAACGCCTTGGAATAATATTCCCGGCTCATCCCCAGCTCGAAATATCGGGCCGCTTCCTTGTTCTCCCCTTGACGGAGAAGAGCTTTGCCGATGCCGATATAAGCGATTTCATAATTGGCATTGAGCCGGACGACCTCCTGCCATCTTTCGGCCGATCGAGCCTCGTCCCCGATATAGTGGAACGCCGCCGCCTCATTGATCAGCGTGCCGAACCGGGTCGGGGCGAATACCGTCAGCTGGTTGAGCGCCCCGTCCAGCACAAGCGGGCGGCCGCCCGCGTGCTCGATGGCCACCGGTTTTTTAAACGTGCCCACCTGATTGCCAAGCAGTCCGTAGATGTATAGCAGGTTGCCGTCCTCATCGTACGTAAACACCCGGCCGCGCTTGCCGTCGAGCACGCTGTACATCCCGTTGCCGGACACATCGACGTCGATAAACTGGGACGGGCCGGCCTGTTCCCCTGCCGGCGGATAAGCGAGTTCCCCCGTAATCGGAAAATAACCTTGGCGCCGCAGCACTTCCTGTCCGCTCGGGTTCAATCGTTTGATCGGCGCATCCGAGCGCTCGCCGGCGCTGGTCGCATAGATGAACCCGGTGTCGTCGATGTCGAAGTTGTTGTATTCGATCGGGACGAACTGTATCATCTGCGCTCTTTGTTCCTTAGTGGAAATGCTTTTCCAGAAATAGTCGACCGGATTGAAACGGACGCGGTTCGCCCCGAGGAAGGTCTCAAACTCGCCGCCGGCGCTGAACTGAATGATGCCGTCGAACACCCCGCGCCCGGCGACATAAATGCGTTTGGCCTTATCCAGCGCGATCTTCTGCGGGAAATACCGGAAGCCTTCGCTCAGCACGTCCGCTTCGGGCGCCCCGATCTCGCGTACGAACCGGCCCTCCGCATCGAGCTCGACCACCCTTCCGTTTTCCGTATCCGCTACATATATGGCTCCTTCATTCGTGACGAACAGCCCTTGCGGCTTGTTGAAGCTTTCCCGCTTCCCGTCTCTGACGAAGCCTTGAAACTGTCTTGCGAACGACAGCTCGGGATCGAGCACGACAATTCGGCCGTTCCCCGAATCGAGAATATAAACGTACCCGTCGCCGGCGACAAACACATCCTGCGGATTTTTGAACCCTCCGATACCCAACTGCTCGCCGGTAATGGCGCGTTTGGGAACGTAAGCGAGCGGAGAGGGCACCGGCTCTCCCCAATAAGAGTAGTTATAGCCCGCATACGGCCCCTCGGCCCGTGCCCCCGGCACCTCGAAGGAAGTCAGTAATACGACTGCGAGTATACATGCCATGAAATAACGTTTCATCTCATACGCCCCCCTAATCCTTCATCCCGGAGGACGCCATCGTCTCGATAATTTTGCTCTGCGTCACCACGAACAGCGTAATCGGCACGGACAACAGAAGGAGTCCTACGGCCGCACCCGCGCCGGCACGGGCGATCCCGCCCTGGACAATCTGGCCTAAGGCGTAGTTCATCGTCTTCAATTGCTCGCTGTAGATGAAATTGCCCCCGTCCGTGCCCCAAAGCATCTGGAACAGCAGGATCATGAGCGTCAGCCAAGCCGGCTTGACGAGGGGCATTACAATTTGCCAGAAGATGCGGTATTCGCTGGCCCCGTCGATCTTGGCCGCCTCGAGCAGCGCGTCGGGAATCTGCTCCATGAACTGCTTCATCAGGTACAGCCCCAGCGAGGAAGCGAAGGCCGGAATAATGATCGCGGAGAACGAATCGATCCAGCCGAGCCACGACATGATCATATAGTTCGGAATCGCCGTCACCTTCGGAGAGAACATTAGCGACAGCACGACTACCGTGAACAGAATCCGGGAGCCGGGGAACCGCATCTTGGCCAGCGGATAAGCCGCCGCCGAGGCGAAGATGACGTGTCCGACCGTGCCGACAAGCGTAATGAATACCGTATTCGAGACGTATCTCGAGAACGGCACCCACGAGCTTGCCATCAGATGAAACAAGTCCGAGAAGTTCAACAAGGTCGGGTTGCTGACGAAGAACCTCGGCGGGAACAGGAACAGCTCGTCAAGCGGCTTGAAGGCGTTGCTGATGACAAAGACGAGCGGCAGCGCCATAAAGGCCCCGAATATTCCCAGCATCAAAAACAACGTGAGGTCGCCGAGCAGCGAGCGGTTGATCTTGTTTTCGCGTCGCAACGATATCGCTTTGCCCATCCGTCTACTCGCCCACCTTCCGCAACAGTTTTTGAATAATCAGATTGGACCCGACCATGATCATAAACAGCACGGTCGCGATCGCCGACGCGTACCCCATTTCGAAACGGATCGTCCCGTAGTCGAGCAAATGCGTGACGATCGTATGCGCCGCGTAGTTGACGCTGGGGAAGCCGGCAATCGCCGTCGATACTTCGGCCACCGCGAACGAGGTCGTAATCTGGATGACCGCGCCGAACAGCAGCTGCGGCCGCATAGACGGCAGCGTTATATACCACAGCTCCTGCCAGCGATTGCGAACCCCGTCCACGGCTCCGGCTTCGAACAGCGTCCGGTCGATCGACTGCAAGCCGGCGATAAAAGCGAGGAAGCCCGTGCCCAGACTGAGCCACAGCTGGACAAAAATGACGATCCACAACACATAGCGCTGATCCTGCAGCCATATGATCGGCTCAAGGATAAGCCCGATCTTCATCAGGAAGCCGTTGGCGTAGCCGTAGCTGTCCCCCGAGAAAATAATGAGCCAAATAAAAAACACATTGCCCGAGATCGACGGCGCGTAAAAGACCAGGGTCATCAGCGCCCGGATCCGCGGCGACAGCTCGTTGATGACCCAGGCGAAGACAAAGCAGGCCAGGTAGCTGAGCGGCCCGGTAATCGCGGCGAACAGAAATTTTTGACCGCGATCAGGAAGATGTCATCCTTCAGAAACAGGCGGCTGTAATTGTCCCATCCGACCCAGCGGGGAAATTCGAGCATGTTGAAGTAAGTAAAGCTGATGATCAAGGACAAAATTACGGGCAATACGGTGAACAGCCCGAACAGCAGCATAAAAGGCGACATCAGCACATAGGCATGCTTGTGCCGGACGGCGCTCCTTTTCAGCTCCCGAAGCTTCGATTTGCTCCTGCGTTCCGGATTAGGCGTTTCCAGGGGTCTGGCGGTCGGTTCAATATGGCTGGTTGCCGGCAATCGGCTCACCCCCTTCAGTCGGAAAGATTGAATTCTTTGCGCTTCACATCGATTTCTTGGTTGATCTTGAGCACGTAATCGTACAACGTTTCGCGCGGATTGCGCCCCTCATTGACGACCGTCCGGAAAGCGTTGTTCAGATGGCGGCCCGTAAAGTATCCGCCGGGCACCTCCGGAATTCCGCGGACATAGGTCCATTGCTCCTCGAGTCTGCGGTAATCCTCGACCGGCCAAGGCAGCTCCTTCAGCGCCTCGATGTTCGCGGTCGGATAACGCGCCGCCGCGCCCATCAGCCCTTCCATCTCGCGGCCGAAGCGCACCTGCGTCTCTTTGCTCGTCCACCACTTCATAAATGCCCAGGCTTCCTCCTTGCGCTGCGAGCCCTCCAGCATCAGCACCGCCGTCCCGTCGGACGCCGCGTCGCGCCGGATCGTCCCGTCCTCCTGCGGCGTGCCGGGGACGACCATAAATCCCCACAGCCCGCGAATTTCCGGGGCAAATACGCTGAGCAGGTTGTACATCGTATAATCTGCAATCCCGATCGGCATCTCGCCTACGCGGAACCGGTTGGCAAAGTCGAACTGTACCGGGAATTTGTAGCTGGTGTAGAACTCCGTCCATTGCTTGAAGGCGTTCATCGCCACTTCGCTGTCGAAGCGGCTTGCCAATCCTTCGCCCTCGTAAAATTCCCCGTCTTGCTGATATAGGAGCATCGAATAGGCCGGATTGGGAGCCAGGCTGACCGTCGGATTGTTCGGGTCTTCAATCGGCAGCGCAAACTGCATGTGCTTTTTTTGCAGCTCGGGAATCATGTTGTAGACATCGTCCCACGTGTCCGGCACGTCGAGCCCCATCTCCGCGAGAATGTCCTTGCGGTAAAACAGCATGCTGAAGATTTGCTGCTCCGGAAGCGCATACACGCTGCCGTTGAACGTGTACGGCACGAGCGCGCTGTCGCGGAACCGGCTCGCCACCTCTTCATAATCCGGGAACTGCGTCAGATCGGCGGCCGCGTTCCGCATCCCGTAGTTGACCGGTACATTGTTGCCGATCTGCATGGCGACGTCCGGTCCTTCGCCGCTGAGCGACGCCGGCAGCAGCACATCCATGTTTACCAGCTTCAAATTGACCTCGATGTTCGACTCGGGCGTAAACGTATCGTCGATCATCGCCTTGAGCACCTGCGCCTGATCGCGGCCCGTTCCGATCCATACGGTTACGCTTTTGCTTTCATCCGAAATATCGCCGATGGAATTGTAATCCGTCATATACGAATAGACATAAGAGCTGATCTCATGGACGGCCTTCGCCCGCCAGGACGCGCTCGCCTCCGGCAGCTCCCGTTCAGGAGAAGCGACGACCAGGTAGTCCACCTCCAGCGGCATTTCACGCACGGACAATACCCACGTGCCCAGCGCGCCGGTGTTCGTCAAATATTGCTTGAGCCGCTTTGCCACCGTCTCGGGATGCTCCGCCATCTCCTTCAGCTGGATTGCCATCGTGTTCAGTACGGCGGTCTTGTCGCTCTTCTCCCCGGTTTTCTCTTGCAGCATCGCGCTGACCGTATACAGGATGCGGCTCTGCCGCTCGAACACCTCCGTCATCTCCGGAATCCGCGCTTCCAGACGGTAATCGCGGAACGGATCCGGCGTCGCCGAGGTGATCGTCAATATTTTGCGGTACATCGCATTGAGCTCCAGCACGCTTGATTCTACCGTGCTGACCAGTTCCGCCATATCGCCGAGGCGCACTTCGAGCTTGATCTCGTGCTTCCCTTTGGTCAAATACACGTAATACGGCTCCCGTTCGTCGCCGAGCACGCTCATTTGCCAATCCGAATCGTAGCGGAACGAAATGTTCTCCGCCTCCGCGAAAGGCACTTGCCCGTCAATGGTAAGCCTGCGGTTGGAATAAACGCCCCGCAGCAAATTTTGCTTCACCTTGAAGGCAACCTTGTACAAGCCGTCCTCCGGCACCTCGACTTCCCAAGCGATCCATTGCCCCGGCAAACGCCAGTTGTTGCCGCCGATCGTATTCATTCGGATCTCAACCGCGTCGTAAGGCTCGGTGCCGGGGCTCGTATGGTCCGTCTGCGGGCTCAGCATGGGCGAGGACTTGGCGTACGCATGCTCGCCTTGAATCTTGACGAAGGCGTCCTTCGCCGGCTGAAGCCCCAGCCGTTCGTATTCCGCTTGCACCTCGGAGTAGGCAGGCACCGTCGGCTCTTGATACAGCTTCACATAATCGATCAGCATCGGTTCCCGCAGCGAGGAAAGCGTCAGCGCATGCTCACCTTCCGACAAATAAAATCGATACGGCTCGGCATGAAAGCCTTCTTGGTCCCGCAGCGGCGCCGTCAGCCATCTGGGCGCTTCCACCTGCCTTGGCCGGAGCTCGTTGCCCCGGTTGTCCCGCTTGAACTCCTCCAATTCGTTGGCCCATACCCTGTCGAAGATGAGCGCGTCGGCGCCTTTGAAAGGAACTTCCCCATCGATCCGAAGCTCCCGCTCGATCTCCGAGCTCTTGCCCTCAATCGGATAATAGCGGACGGCGATGTTGTACAACCCCGCCTGCTCCACATGGAATGTCCACTCGACGGAGCCGCTTTCGCCGGTTAACACCGCAGCGCCGTCCGCTCCCGCGTAGCCTTCCCATATTTCAAGAGGCGCGCCGTCCGCCTTCTTGTATTCTTCGCCTTCGATGATCAATTCCACAGGCGGCCTCTTCGCATCCGCGTGAGCCGCCAGGTAGCCCGAATAGCCGTCCGCCTTGAACGACGCCGCCCCTTCCAGATTGGGCAGCGGCTGGATGGTCACGGTGTTCCCCGAGCCGTTCAACCCGATATACCCCAAACCTAGGAGCGAAGCGCCGATTAAGTAGTACAGCATTCGCGCCGTATAGCGTTTCAACAACATCGCCGCCTCCCTTGCGTCCATTTCCCGTCACGCCGAAACGGGATCATCCCCATCCTGCGATGGGGATGATGCCCGATATCCTTACTGGCCCAACAACTCGTCGATCGCCGCTTGCACCTGTCCCTTGTACGTTTCCACAACCGTCGCCGGAGGCACATTATTTTTTCTCAAATCGTCCATAATGCCGAAATCCGGATAGTTCGGCACGGCTTTATGGTCGAATACCCGCACGTTTTCCCGGTTCAGCTTCGCCGATAAAATGTCTTCCTCGTGATTGAAATGCAGCTCGTAACCGTTCTGGCCCGGGAATTCCTCCGTGCTGACGACGTCGTAGATTTTCTTGAAAATATACAGCAGCTCTTCCGGATTTTCCACATTGCTCGGCATGACCCACATATTCATCTGGGCGTTGAACGAGCGGAAGTCGTCGGCTTGCGGTCCGATCGGGAACGGCACGTAGCCGAAGTCCTTCTCGGCCAGCTGCTCCTTCACGCGGCCCGCTTCCCAGTTCGCGCCGGGGAAGAACAGCACGTTGCCTTCGGCATAGAAGTTGATGTAGTCGCTCCACTCCACGTTCGGGCGAATGACCTTATTCGTGAACAGCGCTTGATAAAATTCGAACGCCTCCTGCGTCTTCGGATCCGACAGCATCTCCTTGCCCTCGGCCAGATCGACCAGCATGCTGTCGTTGGATGCGACCAGGATGCCCAGCAAATCCTCATCCTTCGCTACGACGCCCCAAGTGTCCGGCGTGCCGTCGTTATTGCTGTCCACCGTAGCCTTCTTGGCCATGTCCATGAACGTATCCCATGTCCAGACGCCCTGCTTGATCAATTCGTGCGGGTCGGTCAGGCCAAGCTCGTTCAACAGGCCCCGATTGTAGTACAACCCCGTGCCGCCAACGTCCGCGGCCATCCCGTACACCTTGCCGTTGAACGATCCGCCGTTGATGGCCGCTTCGTCGCCGAACGCCATTTCGGAGCTGCGCACGTCGACGTAGTCGCTCACCGGCAGCACAAGCCCCTTGTTCACCGCGGTCGGAACGAACCAGCGGCGCTCCAGCCGGACGAAGTGGGCGAACGGATCGCCGGCCAGCGTCGAGTCGGTAAACGACTTGGCAATCTGGTCGTAGTTGACCGTTTCGTATTGAACCTTGAAGTTATGCTTCTCTTCAAGCATCGCGATATTATCGATAATTTGCTGATTTTCCGGCGTCGTAGGCTGCGGCGTGGCATCCCACCATGCGGCGAACTTGATCGTCATCCCGCCGAGATCGAGATCGGCCATCGGATCTTCTTCTTCGACCGGATCATCCTCCTTATTTCCTTCCTCGCTCCCCTGTGTGCTTTCCGGCTCAGCGGTCGTTTGCGTGTCGCCGCCGCTGCCTCCGCTGCCGCCGCTGCACGCCGCCAAGGCGAAGGTCAAAGTAAATACAAGCAGCAGCATGGCGATTCTTTTCCAGCTTTTCATTTCGCGTCTCCCCCATCTTCAAGATCGTGTCCTTTCGAATTCAGCGAAACATGGTTGCTCTTTTATTATGCGAAAGCGGCCGGCCGGAATGAACGATATGCGGACAATTTGAACGTTTTTCATGAACCCCGGAACGGAAGGTTGAAACATTTTGCGTCCGGTTGCCATATTTTACGAAAACGCTTCCAGACAAGTCCGCAACCGTCCGCCAAAAATAAAAAAGGACCGGCTTATCGCCGATCCCGCTTGGACCGATTTCGCAAAGGATGCTTGAATTGTCATGAACCGCAAGCCTGTCGTCTAAGGCAGCTCCGCGCGATTGCCGTTGCCGCTCCCGGTATAAAAGGCCGTAAACTCATCCGCGCCGGCCTCCTTGAACCTCCGGAGCGCTTCCTGCTTTAACCGGTGAAACTCCTTGTCGTCCTTCGCGTAAATGAGCTTGATCGCATAGCCGGAAGCCAGCTCCTTCAGCTGCGCTTCGATCTTCAGCATCGATGCGGGAATCTCGTCCGTCCCTCCCGCATTGTTCTCCGGCTTCGCCTCGCCTTCATCGGCCGTCTGGTCCGCCGGGCCGCTCCCCCAAACCGTATTCGAATCGACCAGCTTGCCTTCCTCGATAAACTTTCGCAGCACGTCGCCCGGATGCAGGCCGCCATAATGCCGGCTGAAGTCCTTCTCCAGCTCGCTGGCTCCCTTGACCAGCGCTTCCGGCGTTTGAAACAAATCGAGCGGCGTCCCGGTCGCGGGATCCAGCACGCTTCCGCCAAGTCCGATCATGTTCAATTCCATGGCGATCCCGGCGGCGTCCCAGTCCGTCCCCCCTTCATGCTTCAGCTGGAACGTTTCGTCCTTGATCTTCGGCACTCCGTCCCGGAATTCCCAGTGAACGCGTTCGATTCCGTTGTAAAGCGTTCGGACTCCCTCGTAGGAATAGAGGTAATTCAGAAGCTGCATCGCCTTCTCGGGATGCTTCGATCCTCTGGTGATCGCATAACTTTTGCCCGACCAGCCGTAAGGCGTCGCTCCTCCGCTCCAGGCCCGCTTGCCCGCAGGCAGGACGATATAACCTTTGCCCTCCTTTGCATGCTTCGAGTTGAAATCTCCCATTGCCCAAATCGCCGGACCGATCGCCAGCTGCCCCGCCGACGCTTTGGCCATATAATCCTTCTGCTTCATCGTCAGAGCGTCGGGATCGAGCAATCCGCGGCGCTGAGCTTTAGAATAGAAATCCATCGCAACCCAATAAGCGGAATCTTCTTCGGTCAAAATATTTTCGTATTGAGGCTCGCCCAGCGTTCTAACCATAAGCTCGCTGTTCCCGCCGGCCTGCATCGTATACCAGGCAAACGGAACGACATACGGCCACAACCCCCAATCCTGCCACATCGAGACGCCGAACGTCGGCAACCCTTCCGGCGTCTCCGGAAACTTCTTGACGATCAGCTCCAGCACGTCGAGCAGCTCATCCGGCGTATGAAACTCCGGCGCGCCAATTTCCTTATAATAATCCCACCGGATTGTCGGGCCGATCGTCAGAGGAGGATATTCGGGACTTGCTTCCGGCTGCACCTGCGGAGGCAAAAAAAACAGCTGGCCGCGGCCCGCGCTCCACTTGCTTCTGCTGTATTCCACCACGGACGGAATGTTCGCCGCAATGTCCTGCCCATACGGCTCCAGCATCGAATCCATCGGGATGATCAGACCGCCTTCGATCAGCTGCTTGCCGTATTTGGACGGCTCGCTTCGCACGATATCCGGCAAATCCCCGCTGACCAGACGCATATTGAAGCCGTCCTCGTCGACGGTGACGAACTCGATACGCACTCCGAGCTTCCGTTCGATTTCTTCTGCGACCGCATGCCCGGGGAATTCGTTCCACTTGACATTCTGCTCGATGATCAGCACTTTGAGCGTGACGATCTCCTCCTCCATGCCGTGCGGCGCGTTCTCCCGCTCCGCGGGCTGCGGCGTTTGCGCGGCAGGATGGCCGCTTCCCGTGCAGGACGACAGCAGCAGCGCGACGGCGACTAGCAGCGGCAAGCCTGCGAACTTCAGCCTTTTCATCCCGATCTCCTTCCTTTCCTTCGAAGTTGTCGGCGCGCGATCTTGACTTGCAAGACATCGAACGTCCCCGGACTTACATCTGCTTCGGAAGCCGCACCCTTACTTCCGTGCCTTCGGCTCGCCCGGCCAGACTTACGCCGTACGGCTCCCCGCCGTAATTCAGCTTGATCCGCTTGTTTACGTTATAAAGTCCGATGCCGTGGCCGTCTGCTTTCAAGCCGGTGCGCTCGTCTCCGCGGCGCAGCCGCTCGTTCAGCCGTTCCATCTGCTCCGGTGAGATGCCGGCTCCCGAATCGACGACCGATATGATCGCATCGCCGTCCTCCTCGGACACGCAAACCCGGATATCGATTCCCTCCTTCTGTTTGCCGGAAGCGACGGCATTCTCGACCAGCGGCTGCAATATAAAGCGCGGAATTATCAGATCCAGGCAGCTATCCTCTACGTTTATCGTAAATCGGACAAGATGATTGAAACGCCAATTGACGATTTTGATATAGTTTTCAAGATAACTCAGCTCGTCCCGCAAGGTGCAGACGGCTTCCTTGCTCGCGAAGGCGGGCCGCAGCATATTCCCGAGCGCCAGCACGCTGTTCACCACCGGCTCCGCCTTGAAGCTTTCGGCCATCCAGCGAATCATGGTAAGCGTGTTGTAGAGAAAATGCGGATTGATCTGGTTTTGCAGCGCCTCGATTTCCAGCTGCCGCCGCTGCTCCTGGATATCATTGTTTTTTTGAAGCAGCTCGACGATGCTGAGCGACATTTCGTTGAATCGCCGAATCACCATGCCGAATTCATTGTTCGGAATCTTGGCGTAAGTAATGCCCAGCTCCCCGCGGCTCATGTCTTTCATCTTGTGGGCCAGGACGCGCAGCGGCCGGACCATTCGCTTTAGCCAGAAATGGGTGATGACGAGCATAGCGATCAAGCTGGAGGAAATGACGGTCCCGAGAAAAAGCTGCGCCGAACGGATCTGCTCCGAATAGATGCCGAGCGGTATTTCCTTGATCATATACCAGTTCGTGCCGCTTAAGCGATAATATACGGCCTGTACGGATGCGTCATCCCGCTCCAGCTCCAAGCTTCCGTAATCGTCCGCGCCTGCCGCAAACGGATGATAGACGCTCTGCGACCCGATATCCTCCGGCCGATCGCTCGAAATGATGACGCCCCGCTCGTCTACAATATACATATAACCTTCCGCGGCGCTCTCCGAGGCCGAATAGATGGAGGACAAATACCGTTCGTCTACGTTCATGATCAGCACCGCGCTGGTCATGGATTCGTAGAGCGGCCGGATGCCCCGCGCCAGGCTGATGACCGTGCCGTCGCCGGAATCCGTTAAATAAGGGTTGTATGCGGCTTTGCGGATGCCGCCTTCGACCACCATGGCCGGGAAGGAGCGGTGCGCGCCGACAAACAGGCCGGAAACGAGAAAATCCCGCAGCCAGTCTTTGGTCCAATGGACCAGCGTCGTATTGTCGTCTCCCCCTGCCGCGCCGTACGATTCCCCGACGATATAGATCGAGTCGATGAAATCGTAGCTCCTCACATAGGTCTCAATCGTCGAATGAACAGATTTCTTCAATTCGAGAAACTCGCTCTCCCCGCGTTCCGGCGTATAGCCGAGAAACCCTTGCACGTTCGCATCCGTCAGAAACAGCTTGGATAACGAGTCGACGTCGCCCAGCAATCCGTCCACATGATGGTCGAGCTGCTGAAATTGCTGGAGCAGCAGGCGCTCGTTGCTTTCTTTGAAGACGTTCAGCATAAACGTATAAATGAAGTACGATGCGGCCAAAAGCACCAAAAGACTGATCGCCGTATGAAAGAGAATCAGCTGCGTTCCCAGCTGCCGAAACCGCCCTTTCGTTCTCATGCTCCGCCTCTTTCTCTTGCCAGCGCCTTTCTGCGGTATTCGTTCGGACCAAGCCCGGTCTGCTTCTTGAACACCTTGCTGAAATACGTATATTCCGGGGAAAAGCCTACTTTCACCGCGATGTCGTACGACTTTAGACGGGTTTGCAGCAGCAGCTCCTTCGCCCGTTCGATCCGGTATTGGGTCAAATATTCCACAAATGTAATGTCCAGCTCCCGCTTGAACAGATTGCTCAAATATCCGAGGCTCAAATGCACATGGTCGGCCACCTGCTGCAGAGTAATGTCCTGGTCGTAATGGGTTTTGATATATTGAATCGCTTTGGAAATGTCCATATTCAAGGGGAGCGAAGATCGTGACCGTTCAACGGCGCGGCCGATAAATCCGATTGTCTGTTCCAGCAGCTCGGGAAGGGTATCACATCGGTCCAAGGCGTCCGTAATTTGCAGCAGCATCGCCTTCTCGCCTTCCGAATGCTCGTAGACGGCGGTGCAGACCCATTGAACGAGCGGATACAGCACGACCAGGACCGGCTTCCTTCCGCCCGGCAAAGCCGCCGTCAACCGCTCGATATGCCCGTCGAATTCCTTCTCCTTGGCGGGACTGAGCAGCTGGCGAAGGTCGGCGGCGGCGCGAAGCTTCTCCACCAGCGGCAGTGCGCCGCTGAAATCCACAGGATCTTCAAGCCTGTGGCAGAAGCCCGGTCCGACGGCAAACTTTTTGTCGAGCGCTCTAACGGATTCGAAATAAAGCTTGCGCAGCGACTTGTAGCCGCTCTGCACGCCGCTGATGCCAAAAGACACCGTAGAGTTGTAGCAGGAGCGGATCGCATCCTGAATCGAGCTTGTGCACGCCTGTATTTCCTGCCGGATCGCATGCTCGGAGACGAGATCCTCGAAGCTGAACAAGAGCAGGTAGTGTCTCGCGTCCAGATAAATGGCTTCTCCGCGGTAATTCGTCGTAATCTCCTGCAAAATGTTGAGCAGCGTCATCTTGATCAAATGACCTTGCTCGTCGTGGAACCGCTCCTTAAGCGCGGCGTAACCGTCCACTTCCATCGTACAAACCGCCATGCGCACCGGCGACAGCCGCAGCCCGCATTGCACGGCGAATTTCTCGAACTCCTCCACGGAATAAATGCCGTAAAAAAGAAAGTCCATCACATATTTCTCCTTGATCAGCTCCAGATTCACCGTCACGCGGGGATCCGGCGGCTGAACGCGGCGGCGGGAGTCCAGCTCCGCCTTCATTCCTTCGAGCACCGAACCGATCTCTTCTTTGGTCATCGTAAGCTTAAGAATGTAGTTGGACACGCCAAGCGACATCGCCTTTCGTACAAGCTCGAATTCCTCGAGACAGGTAAGCACGACGATTCGAGTATCTTTGCTTCGGCGGCGAACGTTCTCGATCAGCTGCATCCCGTCCATCTGCGGCATGCGGATATCCGTAATGATCAGGTCGGGGCATCCTTCTCTCAGGCAATATTCCCATGCTTCCAGCCCGTCCGGCAAATCGGCTGCAACCTCCATGTGATAAGAGGCCCAATCGACCGAATTGAGCAATCCCATCCGTACGAGCATCTCATCCTCCACAATGATCACCTTGTACACAATCGATACCTCCAGTCAGAAGGATATGGAATATTCATGAAAGCGTATACAACAATGGCTTCGATCGATTTTCCGTCTTTTGGATTCGGGCTAATACTAAGTATAGGACTGCTCCGAAAAAAGAAGATATAGCACTTTATTAAGATCATTGCGCATTATTAACCGGTTTGCAGCAGGCTTCGGCTGACGGGAGTCGGATTAGCCGCCGGCCTGCAGCAGATGTCCGTTCTCGCCGCCTGCTCCAGGCCGGCCCGGGTATTCCGTCTGGTTATTGCCGCCCATCCGGTTCCGCCAGTATAAGCTGAATGCCGGCTTGCCTGCAGCTTTCCAGCAAATCGCCGGAAGGCAAGCGGCTCGTGATAAGATGATTCACTTGATCGAGATTTGCAAACGAGAAGAGCGAGCGGCTGCCGAATTTGCTGTGGTCCATCACGACGTACGTTTCCTTCGACTGTTTGACCGCAAGCCTTTTCAGTTCCGCTTCTTCCATATTGGTATTGCTGAAGCCATGCTCCCCCGTCAATCCGGAAGCGCCCAGGAAGGTGCGGTCGAAGGCCATTCTGGAGATCATTTCCATTGCCATAGATCCTACCATCGAACTCGTGCTCTTCCGAAGCCAACCTCCGACGACGATGACCGATATGCCTTTGTGCTGCAGCTCCTGCGCCACATTAAGCGCATTGGTTACGACGGTCACTTCGAGATTCGGCTCTATGCTCCTTGCAATTTGCAGCGTCGTAGTGCCTCCATCCATGAATATGGACTGTCCCGGAAGGATAAGCTTAGCCGCCTGAGCCCCGATTCGGGCTTTCTCTTCCATCCTGATGACAGACCGTTCCTGAAGAGCGACGTCTTTGCCGATCCAGACGACGCCTCCGAAGGTGCGGCGAACGCTGCCTTGTTGCTCCAGCTTCTCCAAATCACGCCGGATCGTCATCTCCGTGACGTCGAACAGCTGCTTGAGTTCGCTTATTTTCAGCTCTCCCCGAGCCTGCACGCGGTCAAGTATTTGCTGCTGCCTGGCGTTAAGACTCATGGCGTTCATCGGCTCCTATCGTGAGATTTTGGAAATGTTCTTCATTGTTGTTGATCATAGCTTCTTTCTTTCGTTTTCGCAACTTTGACGTCATGGCCTTAGACGTCCGGCGCGGCTGCGGCCTGCCGGTCGTCTTCTTCGGCCGGAGGCACGCGGACGATCCGGTTGTCCGTGAAGCAATCGAACTCATCTCTGCTGGTACTGGAGAACTCCGAGATGACGGCGCCTTCCTCACCGGCTTGGAACCAATGCAGCATCCCGGGAGGAATCGTAAACTGCTCGCCGGGACGCAGCACGATTTCCCGAAAGACCGTGTATCCTGCCTCGCTGCCCGGCGGCAATGCGGCGGTCCGGCCGGCCGAAGGCTCCCCTTCCACGTACAGATAGACCGTGCCGTACCGGCACCGGAATGTCTCCATCTTGCCCGGATCGTCCCCTACAGGCGGATGCCTGTGCTCCGGGCAGGTTTGATTGGGGAGAAGGACAAGCTCTTTGGCGCAATAGCGCTCCGTATTGACATAGGTGACGATCGCAAGACCTTGCCTGTCCCAATCGTTTAGGCCGAACTCGGCGATTTCGATCTTTTCCTCCTCTTCCGGGGTAAGCTTGATGCCGGCTTTTGCAAAAAGACCGACCGCTCCTTGCTTCGCTCTTCTCATCTCTTCGCGTTTCATTCCGTCTCTCTCCTTCCGCCATCATTCGGTCCAATCCACAGTTGCAGCTTATGATTCCAAGTCCATGCGGGGAGCCGCAGCCGATGCGGCATGCGCTCCCACTCCGCCTTCATGCGTCGAGCCACGGCCGGCCATTCCGGCACTCCGCTGGTCGCATCCGCGCTCTCCACGCTGCACGCGCCGACGGCGGCCGCGCCATTCAAAACATGATGCGGCTCGCCCCCGCGGATCATGCCGTGCAGAAAACCGGCAATTGTGCAGTCTCCTGCCCCTGTCGTGCCGACGGCAGCTGCCTTATAGCAAGGGGCCAACAATTCCCTGCCCAGCCAGCCCTTCGATTCGGGCTTGCAGCAGCCCATTTCTCTCAACCGGTCCTGCCGGGCGGTTGTCCTCATATACAATCCGTGTTCGCCCAGTTTGATTACCGCTATGGCGACCCCCATATCGAGCAAACGTCCGGACAATCGCCCGAGAAGCTCTCCGTGCGCCTTCGGCAGCACGCCGGAATCGCCGCTGGACCGCAGTTTATCATACAAGGGCCTATCCAGCATAAACAACAATTCTTCGAAACTGGGCAAAAAGATGTCTACGTCGGGCAGAACGGCCGACAGGATGGAAGCCCAATCCGCGCGGCCGGCTTCGCTCGAAGCGTCGGGCATGGCGAGGTCAAGCGACGTCGCAGCGCCGGCATTCTTTGCGGCCTAGAACAGCCGACGGAGCTCATCGCCGCCCGAAGCGTACATCCGTCTCATAAGGGGAGGATACCCGAAATGAAGCAAACCGCAATTGTTCAGGTCGTCCGCGGTAACGTCAGCGCTCGTGAACGTATCGTTCGTGCCGGTATGGTGCAGAAATATTCGATCGATTCCCGGCGGACTGATCACGATAGAGTAGGAACTGTGCTCTCCTTCAGCGACAATCATCCCCTCGCTTAGTCCGGCATCATGACGGCGCAAAATGCCGAGAATGGCTTCTCCGAACGGATCCGCCCCTACCTTTCCCATCAGCTTGACATCTGTTCCCAGACGGTGGAGAGCAATGCCCGTATTGGACACGACTCCCCCCGTCGCCAGAACCGCCTGGCCGACCTCCGCGAGCATGCCCGGCAGCAGCATCCCGGTCATGCCGGCATTCGTATGGCGAAGGTCCGGAATAATATCCAGACAAATATGCCCGGCTACAATAACCTGCTTCTCGGCGCCCGGCATGTCAGTCCCCCCAAGCCGGCGCTACGGTCCGTCCTGTCCGGTTCGATTCCAGAGCCGCGGTGAACACCAGATGACTGTCCGCTGCTTCCTCCGGCGTCGCGCAATAAAGAGGCTGCGAGGTTTTGCCGTGCGCGATTTCATCGCAGAACGCCGCCCACATCTGCATAATCGAGTCCGAAAAGCCAAACTCGAAGATGCCGCCGGTAATCGTATCATACGCCGACTTGTAAGGAACGTCGGCGACATGCCAGGCTTGCGCTCCTCCGGATGTGTAGGGCATGGAAGCGACTCTCTTCGGATCTTTGGTGCTGAACTCCGCCGAAAAGTCCGTGCCTTGTATACTTAAAAACCAGGTGTTGGCATGGCCGGGAGCGATACGTTTCATCGATAAGAGCATCGGAAATGAGCCAGATTCGCCGCTGTTCACTTCGCAAGCCAGGGTCGCATTGTCCCAAGTTTCACAATCCGTCATACGTCCTTGGCTGTCGGGCCTTTGATCGTACACTTTGTTAAGGAGAGAGCGAACGTTGCTCGGACGCCATCCGAACCGCAAAGGAAGATGGAGCACATGCAAGCCCAAATCTCCCATGCAGCCGTATTCGCCGTTCGTTGCGATTTTCCGTTTCCAATTTATAGGCTTGTTCCTGTCCAAGTCGCTGGAATGCCAGAAGCCGGCTTCCACTTGTATGATCTTGCCGAACCTTTCTTCCCGCACCCACTCCGCAAGCTGGTAAGCCCCCGGGAAAAAAGGAAACTCGGAGGAGCAGCGGACCAGCACATGGGGATTGCGCTTAACGGCCTCCATAATCGCGCGGTTCGCCTCGATATCGATGCCGAACGGCTTCTCACCCAGCAAATGCTTGCCCGATTCGATAATATCGATATAGATCCTCTCGTGGAGGTTATGCGGCACGGCGCAATAAATCGCCTCGATCTCAGGATTGCTCAACATCTCGCGATAATCCGCATAGGCGTACTTCACGCTCGGCACATGGTCGGTGAACCATTGCAAGGCTGCCGGGCTGGCGTCGCACACGGCCGTAATGACC
Organism: uncultured Paenibacillus sp.; assembly: GCA_937895345.1. GTDB lineage: Bacteria > Bacillota > Bacilli > Paenibacillales > Paenibacillaceae > Pristimantibacillus. The sequence continues at coordinate 27,910 of CALAWP010000009.1, forward strand.
GGCTGTGCGCCCATGTCGGCGAGATGGCACCAGCGAGAAACCGCGCTCGCGAATTCTTTGCCCATCAGGCCGCAGCCAATGACCCCGAACCGAATTACTTTCCTGTTCACGACGGCGTACCTCCCAACATGGTCAAAGCTTGCTCTGCGGATGCTTGATGATGAACAATCGCCATCAGCGACTTGGTAACGCCCGATGGATTCGGATGCTGGATCACATTTCTGCCGTACACGATGCCGGACGCCCCCTGCTTCATCAGTTCCGCCGTGCGATGCATAATCTCCTCGTCGGAAGCTCGCCCGCCGCCGCGCACGAGAACCGGGATGCCGGACGCCGCTTCAATGACGCGGCCGTATTCCGTGACGTCATCGCATGGATCGGCTTTAATGACGTCAGCCCCGAGCTCGACGCCTTGGCGAACCAGAGCCATGATTCGTTGAATGTCGCCGTCCGTCATATAACCGCCCTTGCGCTCATTGGGAAGCATGACGAGCGGTTCAACCATCAGCGGCATGCCGTAGCGCTCGCACTCCGCCTTCAGGCGCGACACGTTCCGGACGCATTGATGATGCAGCGCAGGCTGTCCGGGCAGGAGCAGCAGATTGACGCATACCGCGACCGCGTCGAGTCTTACGGCATGCTCCACCGCCTCGTCGATAACCTCGCTGAACAGAAAAGAGGGAAGCTCTGACCCGTATATATTGGCGGCATCCGTTCGCAGGACAAGACCTGGCTTATGCCGGCCGGGAATATGTTGATACATGCGGGCTTGGCCGATACTCAGCTGGATGCAGTCGGGGTTGGCTTCAATTACGGCCGCAATCGCCGACTCCATGTTCTCGATGCCTGCCAAAAAAGAAAACTCGTTAAACAAACCATGATCAATCGCAACATCGAAACATTTGCCATCCTCCGCGAACATGCGATTCAATCGGGCCTTCATGGACAACGCGCTCACTCTCCCTAAACAAAATAATGTTGTTTTACAACATTATTATAGCTATATATGTTACAAATGTACATTAAAATCTGTTATAAACAAACACCCTTTTTCTTATTATCTTTCTGCCGCAAGCAACGGCCACCGAGACCGGCATACCGTATGCCGATCTCGATGGCCGTTGCTTGTAAACCTGCCGCACATCGCCGCGCAAAGCCGTTCGTCAACCGGCGAAGCCGCTTCATAACGACTCCATCCCTTTGCTGCTTTCCCGGTACTCCTGCGGCGTCATGCCCGTTTTTTTGCGGAACAGCCTCGTAAAATACGGCGCGTACTCGAAGCCGACCTCCGAGGCGATGTCGTGAATTTTTTTGTCCGTTTGCTTCAGCAGCAGCTTCCCTCTTTGTATCCTCGTTTCGTTAATATACTCCAGCAGCCCTTGGCCGGTAATTTGTTTGTACATGCGGGACAGATATGGAGGGCTCAAATAAACGATTTCCGCGAGCTTCGTCAGGGACAGCTCCTCGTGCAAAAACTGATGAATATAACTGTGCACGCGGTCGACGATATCGTGGCTGCGCTCCTTCCGCTGCTTGGCGTTGTGCTCCGCAATCCGCTTGCCAAGCTCTCCGAAAAACGTCAGCATCGCTTCCAGCCCCGCATGCTGATTCGGATCGTAAATATGCTCGATCGGCAGTTCGCCCTTCAGCTCGCCGATCAGCTTCCTTTTGTTCAAGTACGTCAAGAAAAACGCCGAGATGTGGGAGAACAGCTCCAGCCCGAGCCACTTGCCTTCCTCGCTCGCGAACAAGCCGACGCTTACCCGGAACAAATCCCCGTACAGCGCCTCGAACTCGTCCATTCTTCCGTTATCCATGGACGACTCCAACAGATCGAGCTTGTGGATATTCGAACGAAGCCGGCCGATTTCGAGCAGCAGGCTGCTCGATTGCTTCGAATCGTCCGGATCGGGTCCCGCCGATTCCGTCATCAGCACTTCTTCGCCTTCCGCCATGCAGAACGTAAGCTGCAGCTTTAGATGCTCCAGCAACCCGCCCGCCTCCTCCCAGCTGACGGGACGTTTCGAGAGGGCTAGCGAGAGCGGGATGCGCAGCATATGTTTGCATGCGCTTTGTATCCGCTCCGCGCAGACGTCGAGCGCCTTGCGGGCGGTCTCCATCGTTTCTCCCGGCTTCGGCTGCAGCAGCCATACCGTCCGCGTACGGTCGTATGGAAACGAGACATGGCGAACGTCCGACCGGAAATATTCCTCCGCAATATTATGAATGGAGTAGAACAGCAGGACGCGGTCGGCGGGAGCGGCGAACGACCCCCATGAATCGATCCGGCCGAGCATGGCGAATACTTGCCGTTCGGGATCCAGGTCGATGTCCAGCTCCGCGAACCTTCTCTTGCGGGCGGCCAAGCTGTCGACATCCCCTTGCAAAAAATCGATCAAATAGTCGCGGCGAAGGGACGGCAAGGCGAGATGCACCTGCTGCCGCGCGCGCTGCATAATTTGCTTGTCGTTCAGCTCCGCTTCGATGTCCGCGACCGCTTTGTCCAGCGCCTGAATGATCGCTCCGTCCCCTTCCGTCTTCAGAACATAATCGACGCTGCCCTTGCGCATCGCGGTTTGCACGTAGTCAAAGTCGTTGTAGCCCGTCAGAAAGATCACTTTGCATCTCGGCCAAAGCTCGAGAACGGCATCGGCGAGCTCCATCCCATTCATGCCGGGCATCCGGATGTCCGTCAACAGAATGTCGACCTTGCCGTCGCCCAGCTTCGCGAGCGCATCCTTGCCGGAATAAGCCTTCGTTATGTCAAACTGCAGATTCGGAGTCTCGAGGAGCGCTTCGACCAAATAATTGACGGCAAGCGGCTCATCGTCTACAATAAGCAATTTCATCATCACGGTTCTCCTCCCGATTCTTTCGATCGTTCCGGTTCCGCCCCCTCGGACTCTGACAGCGGGATGATAACGGCCGCAGACAATCCTTCGCCGGCGCTTTCGAGCCGCAAGCCCGCCGCATCGCCATACTTCAGCCGCAGTCTGCGGTGCACATTGAGCATGCCCGTCACTTCGGTATCATGGTAATCGCGGGCAAGCTTTTTCCGCCACTCCTCCAGCGTTTCCGCCGGCATCCCGATGCCGTTGTCTTCGATCAGAATAACGGCGGCCGGCGTTCCTTCCGGCGTACGCTCATAACGGTAACCGATACGAAGCAAGCAATCGTCCGTATCGCCGCCGAATCCGTGCTGATAAGCATTCTCCGCGATCGGCTGCAGGATCAGGCGCGGAACTTGCAGCCGGCTCAACTCCTCCGGCAAATCCTCGACCGTGACGCTGATCCGGTCGCCGAACCGGATTGACTGGATTTCGATATACGACCGGACGTGGCGTATTTCTTCCTCGAGCAGGACCTCTTCCTTGCCGTTGCGCGTAATGTACTGGTAATAGTCGCCGAGAAACCGGGTGAACCGGGTCGCGTTGTCGATATCGTGCGCTTTCGTCATCCGGTAAATGAGATAGAAGCTGTTATAGAGAAAATGAGGATTGATCTGCGATTGCAGCTGCTTCAGCTCGGATTGCTGCAGCCGGATTTTCTGCTCGTACACTTCGTAGATCAGTTTGTTCAGATGCGCCACCATATAATTGAACTTGTCGTACAAATAACGAAACTCGTCGTTGCTCTCGTGCCGGATTTCCACCTGCATCATGCCCGCCTCCACCTTGCGGAACGCGCCGACCAGCCGGCGAAGCGGCCGGTGGATGATGCGATAAATCCAGTAGGCGAAGACGGGGATGACAACGACGGCAACCGCCAGCGCCGCCCAAAGATACGTCCGGTATTTCTCCAAAGGTCCCATGACCTCGTTCTCCGGCACATAGACGATAAGCTGCAGATTGAGCGCGGGCGAGTGTTGATGCGTAATTAAATAATTACCGTCCTTCCGCTCAAGCGAGGCGGTCCGGGCGCCTTCGCCGCCCGGCCGGCCGTTCCCTTCGTCCGCAAGCCACCGGCCCGCCTCCGCGCCCAGCTTCTCTTGAATCAGCCCGAACGATTCGGCATGCTTCCCGCTGACAATGACGACATCGTCGCCAACCAGCGCCGCGCCGCCGTGATTGTAGCCGGGAAGCTGCTCGAGGAACCGGTACAGCTCGGGAACGGAAACTTCCAGCTCCAAAATAAAGTTCGGATTTCGGACGTTCAAATTGTACGGACTTGGAAAAAACTCGCGGATGAAGATGCGCCCGTCCTGAACCATAAAAGGATGCTCCGAGCTGAGCGAGCTTTCCTTCACTTGGTCCAGCGTCGCCTGATCCAGCTCGCGCATATCGCCGTTCGACGACACGACGCGATGAATCGACGGAATATAGGCGGACGCAGCCGATATATAGGCGCTCGACTCCTGGATCATGCGGAGCCTCGCCTGGAGCCGCTTCACGGCGGACAACTGCTCGTACAGCGACATTCGCTCCACCATCAGCGATAAGGAATCCAAATCTTCGTCGTTCATAAATTCCCGCTGCAAATTGCTCATCCGGTCGATTTCCGTCTCCAGCGACAGCAAATAAAACCCGACCTGCTGCTGCAAGGACTTCGAAATTTCCTTTTCCACGGTTCCGGCCCCTCTGTCGCTGATGGCCACGCCCAAAGCAAATAACGGCGTCATCACGACCAGAAAGGCAAGCACAAGCTTGCCGAAAATCGAAAATCGTTTTCCCGTCATAAAATTGTGCATGCCTCTCTCCTTTTGGCGCAGAAGAAGCCGTTGTTTGCTCTCTATGCTACTCCTTCACGCTGCCCAGAACAATCCCTTTCGTAAAATGGCGCTGCAGGAAAGGATAGACTAGAAGCACCGGAATCGATCCGACAAAAAGCTGAGCCGCCCGCGCGGTGCGGTCCGACACCATCGCCAGCACATCCATGTCGGTCGAGCTGTTAATAATCGCTTGAATGCCGACGACCACCGTATACAGATAACTTTGGAGCGGATAATGGTCGGGCGAGTTCATAAACAGGATGCCGTCGAACCAGGCGTTCCAATGCATAACGATCGAGAACAGCGTTACTGTCGCGATCGAGGCGGCGGACAAGGGGACAAAGATGCCCCACATGATGCGCCAATGACCTGCCCCGTCGATCAAGGCGGCTTCCTCCAGCTCCTTCGGCAAATTCCGGAAGAAATTGAGCAGAATGACGATGTTGAATACCGGTACCGCCGTATGCAGCACGAGCACCCAGATCGTATCGAGCAGCCCGAGGAAACGCATCGTCATATACATCGGAATGATGCCTCCGCTGAACAGCATCGTGAAGACGAAGATCCAGACGTAGACCGTCCGTCCGGTCAACGCCTTCGTATCTTTCGACAACGGGTAGGCGACAAGTATTGTAATGGCCATATTGATCGATACGCCGAGCAGCACCCGCAGCAGCGTAACCCCCATCGCCTTCATGAAGGCCGATTCCGTCAGCACGAATTCATAGGACTTGGTCGTAAAGTCAACGGGCCAAAGAAATACTTCGCCGGCCGTGGCCGCGGCGTTGGAGCTGAACGAAACGGCGAACAGATGAATCAACGGCATCACGCACAGGAGTGCCAGGGCGGTAAGAAAGCCATAATTGAGCGCTTGGAAGATACGATAGGCCGGCGACTTATGTCCGCTCATGTGGACACCTCCTTAGAAAATACGGTAATTGGCGAAACGGTACGCCAGAAAATACGAAACCGAGATCAGAAACAGCGACACAACCGATTTCAGCAGGCCGACCGCCGTAGCCAGGCCGTACTGCGCCTCTTCCAAGCCGATCCGGTAAACGAACGTATCTATAATGTCGCCGCTTTCGTAAACGGCTGGACCATACAAATTAAAGACTTGCTCAAAGCCGGCGTTCATAATGTTGCCGATGCTGAGCGTCGCCATCAAAACGATGATCGGCATCATGCCCGGCAACGAAATATGAACCGTCTGCTTCCACCGACTGGCGCCGTCGACCAGAGCGGCCTCGTACAAGGCGGGATTGATGCCCGCCAGCGCCGCCAAATAAACGATCGTACTGAACCCGAATTCCTTCCACTCGTTGGAAATGACCAGCGTATACGGAAACCAGTCGTTGCTTCCGAGGAAAAAGATGCTGTCGAAGCCAAGGAGCTGAATCAACTGATTGACGATGCCCCGGCTCGGGGACAAAATATCGATCAGAATGCCGCTCAAAATAACCCAAGAAAGAAAATAAGGCAAATAGATCAACGTCTGAATCATCCGCTTGTAGCCTTCTCGGCGAATCTCGTTCAGCAGCAAGGCGATGGTGACGGGCACGATAATGCCCGCGACGATTTTCATCGAGGCAATAAAGACGGTGTTCCACAAAATTTGCGAGAAATTGGGCAGTTGAACCATGTAGCGAAAATGATCGAGCCCGATCCATTCGGAGCCGAATATGCCTTTGATCGGCACAAACTTCTGGAAGGCGATGACGACCCCCGCCATCGGGATATAGCTGAAGATCAAGATCGCGGCCAATCCCGGAATCAGCATCAGGTGTAACGGTATTTGCATCCGCCAATTTTTTATCATAGCAGTCTCCTCCGGCGCAAAATGAGGAGAAGGCGGCCAGCCGCCTTCTCGCTGCAACTGCGGCATATTACGATCTTTCGTTCACTTCCGCCGTAATCTGGTCTCCGCCAAGCTTTTTCCACTCGTTGACGAACTTGTCGAAATCGGAGATTGGCGCTTCGCCCATAATAATTTTCGTAAACGTTTCGTCCTGGTACTTCTTCAGGGAAGCCATCTTCTCGGACATCGTCGGCGTGGCCGCTCCCTGGAACGCGTTATAGATGCCCAAATTGTTGTTGTCGTAATAATCGATGACGCTGTAAGAGCCTTCGGCGCCGAATACGATCGTGGAGAACCACATCTCTTTGTCGCCGGCGGCGTATTGGGTCAAGCGGTCGTAGTGAACGCTGGCCGGGAAGCCCAGCTGGCTGCCGTCCTGCTTGGCCAGCGCGTCCTGCACTTGGCGGAACGCGTCCAGATTGACGTTCAGCGGATCGATCAGAACGGGATGGTACTTGCCCGGGAATACGCCGTTGGCCTTGGAAATGAACGGGTTCGGCTCCGGGGCGTAGCTGGTCAAATAATAATGCTCCAAATAGATGTTGGCCAGTTGAATCATCGCTTCCGGATGCTTCGCGCCCTTCTTCACGACAAAGAAGTTGTTGGCCGTGTCGCTCAGCTGCGGATGGACCGCGCTTCCGTCCGGCGATACGATCGGATAAACCTTCCATTCGGCGTCGGGATTGTTGTCCTTGTTCGCCTTGTGGATATGACCGCCGTCGGAAACGGTGCCGTAGGCCAGCCCAAGCCGGTTCGCCGCCACATCCTCGGCAATCTTATTCCAATCCTTCACCGTAAATTCCCGGTCGATGACGCCTTGCTTGTACAGCTCGCTCAGCTTCTCCAGCGCCGTCTTCATCTCCGGCTGGATCGAGCCGTACACCAGATTGCCGCTGTCGTCCTTCAGCCACATGTCCGGATAAGCGTTAAATCCGTTAAAAAACCCTTTCACCGTGCCGTGCGCCTGGAACAAATCTTTGTTCAGCCCCAGACCGTACGTATCGTTTTTGTTGTTTTGATCGGGGTCGTCCTTTGCGAAGGCGGTGGCGATCTTGATGACGTCGTCGATCGTTTTCGGCTCCGGCAAATTCAGGTTTCTGAGCCAGTCCGCCCGAACGTAGATCATCTCCGCCGTGCTGACGCCGCCGTTCACCTGCATTTGCGGTATGCCCAGCAGCTTGCCCTCGTACGTGGCCGCATTTAGCGCCGTCCCGTTATCCTGGTTCAGCAGCTCCTTCAAGTAGTCGCTTCCGTACTGCTCCAGCAGCGGCCCCAAATCTTCAAGCTGCCCTTCCTCGGAGAGGCGCAGCAGCTCCTCCTTGTTGACGACCATGAAATCCGGAATGTCGCCGGAAGCGATCGAAATGTTCAGCTTCTGACGGTATTGGGACTCGTCCACCACCCACAGGTTTTTGACGTGAATGCCGTATTGCTCCTTGAAAATATCGGTCCAGATGTTATTGTCGATCGATTTGCCTTCATCGTACTTAAAGGCCTGATTGACCGCCCGTACGGTCGTCACCTCGATCGGCGGATCGTATTTGTCCAGCGGGCCGGTTACCGTTGACGTTGAACCGCCGTTCTGGCCCGCCGGCTCGCCGGACGGAGGCGCGTTCGTTCCCCCGTTATTGGAACCCGAGCATGCCGTCATCGCAAGCGCCGCCGTCAGCAGCAGACTCGCCGCGGCCAAAGCCTTCTTTTTCTGTTTCACTGTCTTCCCCTCGTTTCGTCTTGTATTTGTCCTTTGCTTCTTCATTATAAATGGGAGTGTAAGCGCTTCGATACAAGACGTTTTTGCGGTTCTTGCCTGATATTAATCGATTGGGGACGGCAATCGTTCGATCGCCGCCCCCAGGCCTGACCTGTTTACGTGCTGAAATTCAGCGCCTGGCGCACGGACGGCGCCGGACGGCCGCTGGCTCGGTACAGCAGCGTATACGACGAATTCAGCTCCGGCTTGCCGGCGACGGCCAGCTCGAGCGTCATTCGCTCGCCGTCGGCTGCGGGGAGCAAATAACGGGCCGTCGGTCCGCGCCGGTTTCCGTTCGGCCGCATAGCCGCATACTCCCAAGCGAGCAGCAGCGTCCTCTCGCCCGATCCGATCGTCAAATACGCTTCTACGCGCCCTTCCGGGACGTCGGCCGGACTATCGTTCAGCATCCACAGCTCCGGCTCGAACCATTCGCCTTCATGCCATACGAACTTCGGAATGCGCGCGCTTGCCAGCACCGGTCTGCAAGACGCCTGTACCGCATAATACGCCGGCTTGGGCTTGTCGGGCCACATGACGATGCTGTTGTTGGCCGCCGTCGGCCACGCCTCGTTGTAGCACCAGTTCAGCGCCATGGAACATTTCGGCTTCTGCCGTCTCGCTTCTTCATAGATGCACTTATAGCCTTCCGATTGCAGCAGCTGGCCGTATTCCACCGCTTGCTCCAGCGTCTCGTAAGGTCCGAAATAATAGTCCAGCTGATCCTGCATCAGCCACATTTCCGGCGACAGCGCATGGAAGGCATGATGATCCTCCCATGCCGTTCCCGGTCTCGGCGGAAACAGCTCTTCCTCCGGAATGAAGCTTTTCAATTGTTCGACCGAAGACGGGGATGGCACGCCGAATTCGGTATAAGCGGTGTTGCTCGCTTTCGGCATCGCTTCCAATACATCTTCTCCCGTCCGGTATCGGAACATGTAATGGCCGTGTCCCATGCCTTCAACGGGAGACGTCATCAGAAACGGGGTTAGCGGGTCCAGCTCGTAGCAATTCGCATTCAGCAGCCGCAGCGGCAAGGACTGGTCCGTCATCTTCGACCAGGCGTTAAACAATTCGTTGCCCCCGCACCACATGACGACGGAAGCGTGCTTGCGCAGCCGGACGATAATCGATCTCGACTCCTGGTCGAGCACGCGCAAATATTCGGGCGTATCCGGGTATAGATTGCAGGCCAGCGGAAACTCCTGCCATACCAACAGCCCCATCTCGTCGCATTGATCGAAGAAGGACTCCTTGTTCACAATGCCGCCGCCCCATATGCGCAGAATGTTCATATTTGCCGATTTCGCCAGGTTCAGCAAGCTTTGGTACTGCGCCGCTGTAATCGTGCCGGGAAAGATCGAAGGGTTCACCCAGTTCGTTCCTTTGCAAAAGATCGTTCTGCCGTTGATCTCCATCGTAATCGGAGGCAGGCTTCGGCTCTTCGGAAACTGCGAAGGCTCCTTCCAGCCGCCCTCATGGACCACCAGCCTCGCCCTGCGAAAACCGATTCTTTGGCGGTGAGCCTCCGGATAGGCGGCGCGCCCTCCTTTCGTCGACAAATACACCTCGGACGCATACAGCGGCTGCCCGCCATGATCGTGCGGCCACCACAATTGCGGGCGGTCGACCGTCGCTTCGGCTTGCACCGTCCTCCCCGAGAACGGCAGCGTCTGCTCAAACACGACGGCGCCTTCGGGATCCGATAACGTCCAGACCAGCTCTCCGTCCTCGACCTCCGCATTCAGGCCGACGTCCAGCCGAAGAGACGCGGCATCCAGCCGTTCGTTTAATTCGTACCGGACTTCGGCGGAAACGATATGCTCGGCGTCCCGCACTTCCGCATACGTTTCGTCCCATATGCCAAGCGGGATTAAGCGGGGATGCCAATCCCAGCCGTAGCTGACGGCCGGCTTGCACGAATGCGCCGCCTGCGACCGTCCCGTCTCGCCCGCCAGCTTCGGCGCCGGTTCGATGACGATCTCGATCTCGATCTCGTCTCTGTTCCCGATCCGTTCCGTCAAGTCCAGCTCGACGGGGGTGAACATGCCCTCCTGCGACAGCACGACGCCGCCGTCCACCCGGATATGAAAGCTGTAGTCGATCCCTTTCGAGACGAAAACAAGCCGTTCGCCTTCCTTTACGTTCCGGGCGTCCAGCTTCGATCGGTACGTCCAATATTTGTCTTCCATCCATTCATATTGCCTCCAATTTTCCGCGTAGGCATAGTCGCCCCACTTCTCCGCGCGCGCCCAGTCCAGCTGGACCGCGCCCGGCACCGACGCGCTCACCCACCGCTCGGGCGTTTCCCATACGCCGTCGCTCCAGCCGACTTCCCATTGCATTTCCGTTATCCTTTTCATTGTCGTCCTCCTGTTCAACGTTATCGCCCGACGGACGATGCCGCCGGGCGTATATTAATCGTGGGCGTACAGCTTCCGGTTCAGCGTTCTTTCGCCCGCGATGCCCTGTACCAGCAGCGGAACCGTGCAAGCGATGTCTCCGTACGTGTTAATGATCGTATCGATCGACGCTTCGTATTCCTTATGGACGAACGGATGGAAATGAGCGACGAATATGACCGGGGTGCCGAGCTTCGTCCAGCCGCCCATCATATTGCGCGCCACCTCATCGTGCAGGCGGACGACATTCAGTCCGTAGCTGAGCCTGCTCCCGATCGAGCAGACGATCAGGTCGAAGCGGCCTTCGACCGCGGCTTGATACAAGGCGTCCGGGCCGGGATCGATCCATTGCTCGACATGATCGGAATAATGGCTCAGCGATTGCTTCATCCGCTCCAGCAGTTCTTCGTTCCGGTCGGCGTTGTTCATAATGACGGTGTGCAGCACTTTCGTCGCTTTGCGGATCGGAAACGGGACCAGTCCTTGCCGGTCGCGCACCACCGTGATGCTTCTTTCCGCGACTTGAACGGCTGCCGCCTCGTGCGCGGCCAGGTCAAGCGGCGGCTTCGGCGCTTCCGTTTCGCCGTTGAACAAGCCGAACTGCTCCTTAAGCGCGATAATGCGGGCCGCCCGGTCGCGCAGCGTCGCCAGGGTGAGCGCCCCTTCTTCCACCCGCCTTTCCATTTCCGCGTAAAACCGTTCGTCCATACGGGGAAAGAGGAGCATATCGCAGCCGCTCTCAAGCGCCGCCGCGCATGCGTCGTAATAATTCATATAACCGACGATGCCGCCCATCTCGATAGCGTCGGTCACGATCAATCCGTCGAATCCGAGCTCTCCGCGCAGCAAATCGATCAGCAGCCTCTTCGATACCGTCGCCGGCGGGTACAATCCCCGCTCGTCCGGCTCGTCGAAGGCCGGGAGCGCGATATGGCCCGGCATTACCGCCATGGCGCCCCGCTCGATCAGGTCTCGGAACACCCGCCCCGGACCGTCGTACCAGGCTTGCTTGTCCAGGGGCATAACCGGTGTCGTCAGATGCTGATCCCAGGTCGTATAGCCGTCTCCCGGAAAATGCTTGATCGTCGCCATCATCCCGTTTTCCTGCAACCCGGCCATATAGGCGCCGGCGATCTTGACGGCATGATCGGGGTCCATTCCCGGACTCCTCATGCCGACCACCGGGCTGTCCGGGTCCGCCGCCAGATCGGCCACCGGCGAGAACGTCCAGTTGTAGCCCAGCTCCCCGGCTTCCAGCGCCGAAATTCGGCCCGTTTCGTAAGCGAGCTCCTCGGAATTCGTCTGGCTCAGGCCCATCATATAAGGGAACTTGGTCGCTCCCAATATCATGTTGCCGGGCCCGCATTCCAGATCGCTGACGATAAACGGCGGAATGGCGCAGCTTGCCCGGAAGAGGCCGGTGATGCGGCCAAGCTCGCTCCTCTCCATCGGGTGGAAGAACATCGCGCCGAATTCCTCCAGCTTCTCTTCTCCGATCCGGCCGAAGGTCGGGCAGCATACCTGGTTCAGCAGTTGCCGAAAACCGAGCCCTTGTGCCGCGGCAACCGCGCTTTTCGTTATTTGAATACGATATTTCATCCGCTCTTCATCCCCCTGATCCTTCATAGTTACCAAGTAACGCTGACGTTGCCGCTTACCGAACGGGCCACGATCTTGCTGCCCTGCCGCTCATAAGGAATCGGAGCGCCGTCCGGATGCTCGACCCGGAGCTCCGTCACCCCCGCTTCCAGCGCTTCAAGAGGAGGATACACCGTAAGCTCGGCGTCCGCGAGGCCGCTGATCGCCAGCTGGCGCACCGATTGTTTCTTCCGGGTCGGTATCGCGCTCATTTCCCTGCACCACACTTGCGACTGACGCTCTTGCCGGACAAATACCCGGCATTCGTCATGAAACGTACGGTCAAGCGCATACGACGCATACCCCGTGCCGACAACCGCCGTCTGCCCGGTAAGGATCGGCTCTCCGTCCGGGAAGCGCAGACGGAACGACACCGATGTATCCTTCTTGCACCCGACGAAAAAATATGCGTTGTCATGCCGTTTTACGAACATAAGCGCCGATGAGGAGCTTTGGGCATATTTGCGCTGCGCGATCGTGTAGCCGAACTGCTGCAGCACGGCGCGAACGGCGCCCGAAGCGTCGGCCCATTCGGCCGATTGGCGGACCGGCAGATGAGTGACGCCGGCCGGCTCGAACGGAAGCGATCCCCGCACCCAGCCGGCTTGCCCGCCGTTCCATTCCGGCAGCGAGCGGCTGAGCGCGAATACCCGGCTCTGCCCGCCTTGCCGCGCTTCGCAGACGATCCGGCCGCTCTCCTCCGCGCCGTCTGCGGCAACCTCCGACAAGCCGCCGTCGGCGATGTTCCCGTAGTGCCGCAGCTTACGCGCCCGCGTCTCCTCGAGCTCCAGCTCGTCGGTCTCGCCCGACAGCCGGTAGTCGAATTCGCCCTCAAGCGGCTCCTCGCTCCGCAGTCCGAGCAGCTCAAGCAAGCTGCCGTCGCGAACGGGACCGTACAGCAACACGCGTCCGCCTGCCTGAACATAGCTTGCGACGGCTTTCGCCTTGCCGCCTTCCAGCCAGCAAGTCGAAACGAGCAGAATCGTCTCCTTCAGCTTGCTCCGGGCTTCCGCGCTCATCGAGAAGTAAACGTCCGTTCCGATCACCGTGTTCAAAGGCAGCCCTTCGTTAATCGCATTGCGCACGAACCAGTCATGGAAAAACACCGCCCCGGACCGTTCGCTCGACGCCTCCGCCATCTCATGCAGCTCGCGGAACGGGTACAGCCACGTCAGGATGCCCGGGCCGTCGGGACGGTCGGCCAGCGCCCGCTTGAAATGCGGCACGATTTCCGCCGGACAATCCTCGTTCAGCTCCCCGTACTCCGTATCGATCGTCAATATTTCGATGACGCCCGGACTTTCCGTCTCCCCGTTCCGGTTCAACCGGGCAACGGATAGCGGGCAATAAATATCGTGCGGTTCTCTGTCGTACAGATCGAACCACGGATTTTGCCAAAACCACGGGTCGTTCGGATAGAAGCGGTACGGATACGTTTCGCCGGGAAGCTCGGCAATTCTCGACATGTAGCCGGTCATTTCCAGCCCGAAATCGAAGTTGAGCGCGCCCCAAGGCGAGTTCGGCGCCGGATATTCCAAATACTTTTTGTCGTAAAGCTCCAGCATCGGGATATAATCCTTCGCCAGATCCATGCCCGTCCCGTAGTTCGTTCCTCTGATCTCCACGCGATAGTCCGGACATTCCCGCTTGAACAAATCCCAGAAGGACATCACCTTCGCGGACAGCTCGGCTTGATCGGCCAGCGGGAGATTCGTTCCGTCGTAGTTGGCGCCAAGATAGGTCCATGGAAAATAGGAAAGCGCAAAGCCGTTCGAGAACCAAATATAATCGAACCCGAGCGCGGGCAAGAAGCTGGCGCACTGCTTGCCGAGAAACTCGCCGAACGGCGTCCCTTCCGGGATGCCGCCGGGGTAGGCCGCATAAGAGGCTTCGTCCGCCTTAAGCTTCGACCAGGTGCAGACGACGGTATAATCGGCCTTCAGCGCGACATACCGGCCGCCGAGCTCGGCCCGGTTGATTTCCGGATGCTTCTTGTATTTGAAATCCGAATAGGCGAATTCCGGCCCGGCGTCGAACGTAGCCCCGACCTCCAGCTTCACGCCGAACCGTTCGCGGGCGATACGCTTGAAAGAAGCGACGATGCGCTTCAAATCGCCGTACGTCATATGAACCGGATGCTCCGTATACGTCCGGGCAATGCGGGGATTGTCCTGATCCTGGATATGGCTGAAATATTGCTCGTTGGCGAAGCCGATATATTTCGCCCATTCGAAATCGTCTTCCAGCTTGCCGTTCCAGGTTAATATTTCGCTTCCGTCGGATATCCACAGCAGCATGGAAGCCGATTCCGCCATGTCCAGCAGCGGCTTCCACCCGCGAAGCGCTTCGCCGCACACTTCGTCGATCGCCGACGGCTCCAAGCTTTTGAAAGGCTTCAAACTCATCTCCAGCGTGGCCCGCTTCAACGTTTTTGTCCCATATGCGCCGTTCATTGTGCTGCTCATTGCCGAAGCCCCCTTAGACGATTTCCAGTTCGATGCCCATAATTTTGGCGACGTTTTTGATTTTGGCGTTCACATGCCCTACGCCCAGCGCGAAATGATGCGTCGGTCCCGCCGAGCACCAGCTTTCGATAAACTCCGCCACGGAGCGGTTGAAGCTGCATCGCGTATTCGTATTGCCGGTTTGAGGAATTTCGCCCGGAATCGATTCGCCTTCCGTCGCGATCATCTTGTAGCGGCCGTCGGCCGACTGCGAGATGCCGAGCAGCGTGACGGGGCCCGTCTTGATGCTGAACTCGACGCCGATGCCGGAGCCCGCTTTGCCGTGGAACAGGTCGAGTCCCCGAATGATCGGCCGGCCGTTCGCAATTTTGATATTATGCGGACCGTCATGTCCGACGAGCACGATATTGTCCGTGAAATCGCACGGATGAAGCTCGGCGAACGAGCCGCCCGCCTCCAGCCGGTCCATAATGAGCATCGCCGCGCATGTTTTCAGATCGGCTTCTCCCGCGAGCGGAATGCCTTTGCCGGTCAGCAAGGAATTGCCGAGCACCATATTCGAGCCGATCCGTTCATATTCGTTGTTGTCGAGCCCCTTGTAGTAATAGGCAAGGCCCGTCAGTCCGAACTCCGTCACCAGCTTGTCGAGCCCGACCGCCACCTTGGCGGACCATTCCAGATCCTCCTGCCGGATCGGCCGGGTCACCGGATCGATAAACGGATCGGCGATCGTAAAGATGCTTTGAATCTCCTCGATCTTCTCCTTCACTTCCCGGTCCGACACTCCGTTCACAAGCTTCGCCAGATCGCACATCTCCAGCATCTGCACATGCGATCCGAACGCTGCCGTAAAGGCGGTCGGATCCGAGTTCATATCGTACATGCCTTCGTACGTATGTCCCAGATAACCGATCTTCGCCTGCTTGAACGCCTTGCGGGCATTGGCGACCTGACACCAGGATTTCAGCTCCGAGACGGCCCTCGGGTCGTCGTAAAGCGTGCCGACGATCATGCCGGACGCCGGCTTGCCCGCGCGAATGAGAACGCCTCCAATTTCCGGAAGCGAGCATATATTATCGTTCGCCAGCTGCATATACGTCGTCGTTTTCCGGTAATCCAGCCGCTTGAGCGGCTGAAGCGCCACGAGCACCGTCGGCACGTTCAAGTTCAGAATGGCCGTTGCCGCCGAAGAAGAGGTGACGTACGTGCTCAAATAACAAAACAGAAAATCGACGTCCTGCGCCTTCAAATACGAAGCCGCCGCAAACGATTTGTCCACGTTGTCGACAAAGCCGCCGGATACGACCTCGACGTCGTTTTCCTTCAGCATCGCTTCAAACTCCCGGCCATACCCTTCCAGCTCTTCCTTCAGTCCTTCGAATTGCCCCCAATACGGCTCGTGTCCCACCGTAATTACGCCAACCCTGGCTTTTTTTCTCATGATCGTCAAACTCATCGTCCACTCCACCTTTATGATTCGTTTGTTGTCTCGTTCATCTTCGTTTTTATCGGCATTAGGCTGCGGAGTCTTCCTTCGTAAGCACCAGCACCCAATCGTTGCCCCTGCCGCTGGACGGGCATATAAATTTGCAAATTCCTTCGCCGGGAAAGATTCCCGCTTCCGTATATCGGCCGTCTCTCGGATTGAACCATTCCGCCCGGACCGAAGCTGCGCCGACGCGCTCCATATTCACCTCTGCGTACAGCCCGTTCGGACAATAGATCAACGAGGCGCGCTTCCCTCGTAATCCCGCCATATAGTTCGATCCGGCAAAATTTGACGCGATCAGCTGCTGGTCCGGCTCGCTGTCCTCCATGCGGCACCGCTCCCAAAGCTCCTTCACATACCGCATCTGGCCCGCTCCAGGCCTGTGCAGCGCGTCTTTCCAATGCATAATAAAAAAGATGCCGGGCTCGTTCATCTGGACGGAATCGTACATGCCGTCGCACATCGACCATACGGAATGATGGCCGTACGTATGGCCGCAGGCTCCGGACAACACGGCATAATAAGCGGCGCGGCGCACGTCGGCCTCGTCGAAATAACCGAAGCGCGTATTGAAAGCGCGGGGGATATCCTCGTAGCATGGCTCCCCGTCCAACACGGGCTTGACGGGAGTCAGACCGTAATCGGCCGCAATGATGCGGTAATTCGCCGGCTCCATCTCGCCGTGACCGGATTGGATCATGTTGAAGTCCAGCCAATCCTCGCCGTGTACGTGATAAGACGAAGAAGAATTGCCTCTTGGATGAAAGGTGATCAGGTGACGGCCGCCGTCGCCTTCCTTCAAACCGCGGGCCATCGCGTCTACGATCTCGAAATGTGTCCGGGTTTGCAGCACCCGGTCTCCTCCGACGACCCAGATCAGATGAGGCGTGTCCCGGTAACGCTTGCCCAGCCATTTGCCGTACTCATAAGCGTTTTGTTTCGTAAAAATTTCCGGGCCTTTGCCATGCTGCGCATTGTATTTATCGCCCCAGGTCGGCAGGAGCGCGATATAAATGCCCATTGCCCCCGCCATTTCCAAGACGTCGTCGACATGATCCCAATACGAATAGTCCCCGCCCTCGTCAGGCAGCGTCGGATCGATGCGCCCTTCCGCATTCCGCAAAAACGGCAGCCGGCCGTACGCATTGCCCGTCGTCACCCCTTCGAACTCCGCCAAAGCTACCGCCTGCACCACGTTGAACCCTTGCCCGGCCCGGCAAGTCAAATAATGCCGCGCATCTTCGCGGTTCAATTTATGGAACAGCTCCCAGGCCGTGTCTCCCAGCCAAAAAAAAGGAGTTCCGTCCTCGCGCGCGAGATGCCGGCCGCTGTCGCTTATTTTAAGTCCCTTCATCGCAACCCCCAATGTGTAAGACCTCCCCTCCGATGCCCATACAGTAACGAATCCGAAGTCTCCCTACAATAGCTTCGCCGCAAGAAGTTGAAAATGGGCAACGGAATTAAAAAAGTCTCATAGGCGGCCCTATCCGCCCGTCATACAATAAAGGCAACAGGGGGAGGACAATATGGACATGAACGCATTCGATCGAGCCGGGCCGCCGCCCGCGCATGTATATAGGCCTACCGCAAACGCTGCGCGAAGCAATCCGATGGATATGCTCGGTTATGCCAGGTGCCGGATTTATTTGCTGGCATCGGGACCCGGCTGCGAAATCGACGTCGCGATCCAGGGGGCGCCCAACGAGGACGGGCCTTATTTGGATGAAATTTGCGGACAAGCGAAACGGATGGGCGTGACCGACAGCGTTTCTTACATCTTACAAGACATTTCGCGATTTTTGATCGTGGACGCTTCCCGAATCAAGGGAAGCTGGACCGTCTGGGTCGTCCCGATGCTTGGATGAGGAGGCAGCCGATGTGACTGTTGTCAAAATTGAAAATATGGCTTTGCGCTACGAAGGAGAGTGGACGGTGCGGCCGGATGAAAAGGCGAGTCTCGGCTGCCGGCATGAATCCGGCGATGCTGCGGACGCTTGCGCAGCGCGTTGGGAAGGATATTGCAGCACCTTGCAGCTTTATGCTTGCGCAGGGCCGCAGTACGGCATCGCCGAAGTTTGGGTGGACGGCAAATGGGAACGGTTCGTCGACTTATACGACAGGAAGGGCAGCCCTGGCAGCGTTTGCGTAATGACGATGGATCTGGCTCCCGGCTTTCATACGGTGGACATACAAAAAAGCGGCAGGAAACATCCGCGTTCCTCCGCTTCTCGCATCAATATCGATTATATACTGGCCGCATTCGTCCGGCCCAAGCCGCTCGCTTTCCGCCAAATCGTCTGCATCGGCGATTCCATTACCTTTGGCGCGAACGTGGCGGACAGGCCGAAGCAGCTGTTCGGGCGCAAGCTCCAGCAGATGCTCTTTGCGCCGGTCAGCGTGCACGGCTTGTCCGGCGCCCCCATTCGCACAATCGCGAGCGTGCTCGATGCCGTTGCCGTTCCCCGAAATCCCGACCTGATTCTATGGCTCGCCGGCATGAACGACCAGGACCCTTACGTCCCGATGCGGCAAGGCATCGACACAATCCGGGAGCTGATGCCGGAGACGAAGCTTGTCGTCTCCAACATCCCGTACAATACGTATTATACGCCCGAACAGAACGAAACCAAAGCTTTCGGCGTCATGCAAGCCTGCCGGGAAACGGGGGTGCCTTGCGCGGATTTGTTCGGATGTACGCAAGGCAACCGGTCGATACATCTGCCGGAAGGCACCGTGCATCCGAATGCCGACGGGCATACGCTGATCGCCAGCCTGTTCTACAGCGAAATCATCCGTTTATTGCAGAGTTAACTTTATGCTCGCGCTCAGGACGGTTCCGCCTGCGGAAGCATCATCTGAACGATCAGATGGACAGACTCCGCGCGAGTGGCGTTCTTCAACGGTGCGAACATGCGGTTCCCGACGCCCTTCACCCATCCGCGCTCGACGGCGGCGGCAATGGAAGGCTGCGCCCACTTCGGAATATCATCCGCATCGGCAAATTCCGGCTTCGCGTCCGGGTCCGGCACGATGCCTTGCGCCCGGACGATGACCGCCGCCATCTCGGCCCGCGAGATCAGCCGGCCGGCCTGGAACGTGCCGTCGGCATACCCTTCGATCATGCCGGCTTCCATCGCCGCGGTCGCGTATCCTCTCGCCCACTTCGGAATATTGTCTTGATCCGCAAAGGGTAACGCCGGCTCCGCCGGGACCGGCAGCTCCAAGGCGCGGACGATCATCGCGACAAACTCCGCCCGCGTCACCTGCTGCTGCGGACGGAACGTCTCGTCTTCGTAACCGGCTACCCAGCCCATCCCGCTCGCTTGCACAATGGACGCCTCCGCCCAATGCCCGGCAATATCTTTAAACGGCGGGCCGGAGGCGATGGCGATCTTAACCGTCGTGTCCAGCTCGGCCATCTCCAGTTCGGAATCGACCAATTTGACCCGGTGCAGCGTAAACGCGGCCTGGCCCCCCGCTGTTCGTTCAAACGTAAATGCGGCCAGCGCCGCTTGGCCATCCATGCCTTTGACGTTGCCTATCTTCGAATGCGCAAACAGAATGTCGCCTTCCTTGACGACCGGTTCGATCGTAAACCCCGATATCGGGCTGTCCGCCTCGACAAACCGCATCTTCCCGGGCTCGTACTGCAGGTTGAACTGATAGGCGTACAGATCGGCCAGCCCTTTGGCCTTCACTTCGACGATCACTTTCGATCCCCGATTCACCGCGTTCAAGGTGAACTCCGGTTCAGCGGCCGCCGCCCGCACCGTTCCGGCAGACCCGAGCGACCATAGCAGCAGCGCCGTCAACAAGAGGAGTCCTTTGTTCATGTGATGGACCACTTCGCTTCTTCCTTCCTCTTAGCTTCCTGTATTATTTAAGTTGAACTAATTATGATCACTACTTATGCCAAGCTGCATGAGGAATCGACTTCCGATCGCTCTCGCAGAGGGATGCTTGGATTTCCTAGAACCCGTAACGGTTACCATCCCTCTGCAAAGGCGAACACTAACGTTTCTCCCGTTCGATTTCCTCATTCCGCTTGTTTCGTGTGATTCTCTAGTTCAACTTATATAGAAAATTCGAATGATGGCTCAGCGTTCGTTTACCAGTCCGTCAAGATCATTTGCGCGACGGCGGCGAACACGCGAATGTTGATCTCGCCTTCGTCGAACAGATCGGCTTTGGCGATTTCGCTCCAGTTCGGATCGTTCGACGTAACGCCGAAGTAGTTCGCAAGGATGGACAGGTCGCGGATCGTAATTTGCGTTTGGCCTTCCGCCAGGCTGATAAACCGGGCAAGGAACTGCTGCATGGCTCCGTTCAGCGCGGCGGTTGCCGCATCGACCTGCGCCTGCGTCGCCCAAGCGTTGCCGTTGACTGCCGCTGCCGCGTCAATCGCCGCTTGCAGCGCGGCTTTCGAGCCGACTTCGTATTGGCCGATCTTGCTGCCTTCCACCGCTTTCGCCAGCTGCGCCTGCGCGGCAGCGATCGTCTGCATCAGGGCCGATTTGTCCGCCTCGACCGGAGGCGTCTGACCGATGCTGATCGAATGATAAGCTCCGGAGATGTCGACGATGCCCGCCGTACCGTTGCGGGACACTTCGAACTTCGTCAGCGTCGTGCCCGCGTTGCCAAGCGGGGCATCCGCCTTCACCTTGCCCCGCAGGACGAACAGGTCTCCGCTGCCCGTCACCGCATGACTGTCGCCCGCGCTGATCAGAATGACCCGGATTTGGCCCGTGTCGGGCCGGACGGCCGTGGCGACGACGTGCAGATGGTCCCGGGCGGACGCGACGGCGTTCTCCGCCAGCGCCAGCGCGCCGTTCTCCCCGGCGACCGTGTCGAATTCCAGTTTCGAAGGGTCGTACTGGACGATCGCGTCCATCGCCGTAAAGCCTTTGTACACTTTCGAGACGCCGACGTTTAACGCTACCGATTGTCCGGCAATGGCGTTAGGCGGTCCGGTTACGGATGCAGCCGCCCAATGCTCTCCCGGCGGAACCTCCGGATCCTCAATCGTGACCAAAGCGGAGAGCGGAATGTTCAGCTCCTTCACAAGCCTTGCCACCATTTCGGATACGACAATGGCGCCGTTCATCTGCAAGTGCGTATTGTCTTCTTTGCCGTCAACCCACATGAATATATTTTTCGTTCCTTCCGGCCCCAGCTCCTGGAAATGCTCCCAGCTGGCCTGGTTCAGATCTACCAGAAGAGTTCCGGTTTCTTGAGCCGTTTCTTTCATCGCCTGCACATATTCCGGGAAGCTCTTGTTCAACGTTTCGCCGTTGAAATCTCGCCTGTTCACCGGCGTGACGAGAACCGGAACCGCCCCTCTTTGCTGAGCGCCGTTAATATAGTCTTTCAGATAAACTTTAAATTGTTCCGGCGTCAAATAACGTTCCGGACGGACAGGCGTGGAATCGTTATGGGACCATTGCATGAACAAATAATCCCCTTCCTTGATGCCGAGCAGGATGTCGTTCAGATGTCCGCCGGTCAGGAAGGTTTTGCTGCTAAGTCCGCCGATTGCCCGGTTTTCTATGCTCACTTTGTCCAGATCAAAATAGTTGCCCAGCGTTTCGCCCCAGCCGGCCTGCGGTCGGTAACCTTCCGCATAATTGGCCACGGTGGAGTCGCTTGCCAAATAAATCACCGGTTTGTCGCCAGCGCCGTTGCCTGGAAGCCGTTCAAGCTTCAAAGCGTTGATCTTCGGCGTGTTGCCCGAAAACTCAAAGTTGAAAACGCCGTCGATCAAAGCGATGTCGAACGTGACTTCCTTGAATTGCCCCGATGGAACGGTCGCGATCGGCCATTTGTTCATTTGCTCGACCACAACGCCGACGTTGGACGCTTCTTGCGCATCGCCGACCGTCATCGTCACGCGGTAATTGGCCGGCTCCATTTCCACCAGGAAAGAAGTGCCGTTTACGCGGGTGAAATCTTCCGTAAGCGCATTCCCGGTTGCGCGGTTTACGTCTTCGACAAGAGCGGTATTGGCAAATCCATAACCGTTCCCTTCTACGTACGCCCGTTTGGCGTCCACCTTCGTGTAGCCTTCCGCGGCGTTGCCGGAGCCGAAGTCGAAGCGGTATTCGCTGATCTCTTGAGGAGGCTCGCTGGTCAGCGACGCCATGGCAACCGTCAGCATATTGAACGCATGGTTGACCTCGTCCTGCGTCGCGTCGGTGCCGATAATTGCCTCGGCGGCCGCCAGCGCCCTGTTCAGGACGGCTTTCGACTGCTCCGTATATGCCGACAGATCGAGCGCCTTCGCCTCTTCATGCAGCGCTGTCAAAGCGGTCTGATCGGCGGAAGCAGGCAGAAGCGTCACGCCTTCAATCCGTACGTTATCGATCTGCGTCGTCCAGTTCAGCGTACCGCCTCCGCCTTTCCTCGTGCCGAGGAAGCGCATCGCTCTTACGTTATCGGCATAAGCGGTTCCGGCGCTCATCGGAATGTCGTCAATCGTCTGCGTGACGCTTTCGTCCGCCAGACTGGTCAACGTCAGATCGATCTTTTTCTCGGCAAAGTTAATCTTCGCGTTCACACGGACCCATTGATTTTTCGCAATGTTCGTTGCGATTCCTCCCTCCGGAATCGCCGTATTGCCCGTGCCGTAATCAGCCGGATAATAGCCCGGGAAATAACCGATCGGCGTGTTCGCGCCGCTCGTCGTATACAAGGTCAGAATCAGATTCTCGTTTGCATCCTGCAGCGACAAGTGTCCTTCGGACGGGAACGCGCCGACGTTGCCCGGATGCCAGTCAAAGTCCACGTTGACGATATCGCCGCCCACCGCATCGAACAGGCGGAATACCTTCGAACGATGTCCGGAGCCGGAGCCGGCGACCGACAGCACTTTGTTTCCGTCTTGTTCTGCCACCGTTCCCGACATTTGACCCGCGATTCCGGTGGCATTCACCATCGCATACTTGGCGGCGGCGGGATCACCCTCGAAATCTTCAACAAAAAGCGGGTTTTCCGGCTCCGGCTCAGGTTCGGCCTCGTCCGGATTTATAACGAACGGCGAAATGTCCAATCCCATCTCTTTGACCGCATCCGCAACCAACCCGGCAATTACTCTCGCGCCGTAGCTGCTGAAGTGCGTATTGTCGCTTACGCCATTCGGATATTTCGGATATTGGCCCGGATAGGCGTACAGGAACAGCTTCTCCGTAGCGGCCTGACCGACCTTATTGTAATGGGCAATGCTCAGCTGGCTTAAATCGATCAGCGCAACGTCTAGCTCCTCCGCCGCTTGCTTGGCGGCGGCCACATATTCGGGGAAGCTGACGTTAAATTCCTGGGTAACGAGATTGAAATCCCGGCGTCCTACCGGCGTAAGCAGCACCGGCGTCGCACCGCGTTGTCTGGCGCCGTTCACATAACGCGCCAGGTAATTTTTATAATCTTCCGGAGAAGCGTAACGTTCCGGAATTCCGATGCTGGCATCGTTATGGCCAAAGGAGATGAAGAAATAGTCGCCGGGCTTAATCTCGCGCAAAACCGTATCCAACCGGCCGTCGACGATAAACGACTTGCTGCTTCTGCCCCCGATCGAATGATTGTCGACGACAACGCCATTTGAGAAATAACGGCCGAATTGCTGGCCCCATCCTTGCTGCGGAGCCTGCATCTCGCTGTAGGACTGCATAGTCGAATCGCCGGCCATGTAGATCGTCCTGGAGACGCCGGGCGACTTCTCCGGATATTTCGCAATGATGATTTCCCGCACATCAATCGCTGAACCGGAGAACAAAAATTCAAGCTGACCATCTACGAGCGCGATGTCGTAGCTGTACGTCAGCGGTTCGCCCGCTTGGACGCCGGTCACGGCCAGCTTCTGAACGAGCTCGGATTTGATGCCGACGCTCGAGTCGCGCGCGTCGGCGCCAAGCTTGACCGTTACTTTATAATTGGCATTGGGCAGGTCTACGGCGAACTTGGCGTTTGCCGGCAAAGTCACGCTGTTCGTCTCTGCCGCAATGCCGCTTGCGTCCTCAAATCCGTAGCCCGCGGCTTCCGTGTAAACGGTATCCTGAACTTGAGTTGTACCGGCGGCAGCATCCGTGCCGAAATCAAAGTGATAAACCGGCTGCGGCGCTTCGCCGCCGCCTGTGAGCTCAATATTCGCCTTAGGGAAATCGGCCGCTTCCGCACCGATATAAAACCCCGTGTGAGGAGGCTGGTTGTAGCTCACATTTTGCCAGGCAACGCTCAAACGATAGATTGGATCTTGCATGAGAGTCGGTATCCGGTAATCCGTCGGAATGGTTGTCGTATACAGCCTGTATTCCGTGCTGTCTTCATTCCGCAGCAGCAGCTCCTCGCGCCAGTCTCCGATCAGGTCCGCCTGGAGCGCCGGATTTCCTTTCGTATGATTGTTGGTCAAGGCGCCGGTTGCCCTGAAAATCTCGTCCAGCTTTTTGTTTTCGTAATCCCATTTGTAAATGACCGGAATTCCTTTGGCCGCACTGTTGTCCCAGATGTGGTCGAACAGCTCGCGCTGCAGGTCTCCGTCCCACCAAATCGCAAAGTTGGCGGTTGTCGGCGCTTCGTTCGAAGTGTAAATTGCTTCCCCGTTTGCCGCATAGCCGCTTGAGATCGGAACCGCTTGCCCGTCAACAATCGTGGTGGCCCATGATTCGTATCCGGGATAGCGCGGATCGATATCGGCCGACATGCCGCGTCCCGTATCTCTGCCCGTATACTCACCCCATAAAATTTCGCCGGTTGCGGCATCGCGCATCTCGATCCCGTATGGCGCTCCGGCATGCTCATGGACGCTCATGACCTGATAGCCGTCCTGGTTCGGATCGAGCTTGCCGGCATGCATCGCATCGCCGTGGCCCAGACCGGTGCTGTACAAGACGGTGCCGTCGTCGTCAATGGCGAGCGCCCCGAACATCATTTCGTCCTTGCCGTCGCCGTCGACATCCAGCACGCTTAATCCGTGGTTGCCTTGCCCTTCATACTGTCTGCCGGCGACATCCGAATCGAATATCCACCGATTCACCAGCTCCCCGCCCACCACGTCGTACGCGGCCAATACGGATCGCGTATAGTAGCCGCGGGTGACGACGACGCTGGGCTTCACGCCGTCCAAATAAGCGATGGCGGCCAGGAAACGGTCCACCCGATTGCCGTAGCCGTCGCCCCACGCGCTTACGTTACCTCTAGAAGTGTGGTGAAAAAGTCGTCGAAATCGCAGAACCAGGACTCAATCCATGG
>CALAWP010000010.1 GCA_937895345.1 uncultured Paenibacillus sp.
CGGGTGCTGGAAAATGACTCGAAGTTATGTTCTAGAAATACTATACGAGGAGTGAAGCTTAATGCTTACAGGCGTTCAAGCGCTGTTGATCGGCGGAGACGCGAGGCAGCTGGAAGTGATCCGGAAGCTGTGCGAGCTTGACGCGACCGTGACGGTATGCGGCTTCGAGGGGCTGCATTCGCCGCTTGACGGAGCCGTGCATGCGGATTTTGACGAGGCGCCGTTCGAGGGAGCGGACGCATTGCTGCTGCCGGCCGTCGGCACCGACGATCACGGGCTCGTCCCGGCGGTGTTCAGCGACCGCGAGATGAGGCTGACGGAAAACCAGATCGGCGCATTGCCGCAGCATTGCACCGTCTATACGGGCATGGCCAAACCGTATTTGCGCGAATTGTGCCAGCAGCGCGGCTTGAGGCTGGTGGAGCTGTTCGACCGCGACGACGTTGCCATATACAACTCGATTCCGACGGCCGAAGGCGCTTTGATGATGGCCATTCAGCATACCGACATTACGATCCACGGGTCGTCTTCCATGGTGCTCGGATTCGGACGAACGGGGATGACGATGGCCAGGACGCTACAAGGCTTGGGCTCCAAGGTCAAGGTGGGAGTGAGGCGTTCGGAGCATTACGCAAGAGCTTTCGAGATGGGATTCGAGCCCTTCTACACGGGAGCATTGCTGCATCACGCAGGCAATATCGACTTGCTTTTTAATACAATTCCGACTATGATAGTCACAGCGCAAATTATCGCAAATTTACCATCGCGGGCCGTCATTATCGACCTCGCATCAAAGCCTGGCGGAACCGATTTCCGCTTTGCCGAGAAGCGGGGCATTAAGGCGATGCTTGCGCCCGGACTCCCCGGTATCGTCGCACCCAAATCAGCTGGACGTATTATGGCGGATTGCTTGAGCGGGTTGATTATGGACGACATGAACAAGCGGGGGAATGGGAAATGAATTGGAACGGTATAACGGTAGGCTACGCGTTGTCGGGCTCTCACTGCACGTTTGCGGAAGTCATGCCGCAGATTCAACGGTTTGTGGACGCCGGCGCCAAAGTGATTCCGATCGCATCGAACACGCTGGTGACGACCGACACGAGATTCGGCACCGCCGCCGAATGGCAGCGGCAGCTGAAGGACATAACCGGCAACGATATTATTTCTACGATTGTGCAGGCGGAGCCGCTAGGCCCTTCGAAGCTGCTGGATGTGCTTGTCATTGCGCCATGCACGGGCAATACGACCAGCCGCTTGGCCAACGCGATCACCGACAGCGCCGTACTGATGGCCGCCAAGGCGCAAATGCGCAACAGCCGTCCTGTCGTGCTGGCCATATCGACGAACGACGGACTCGGTTTGAACGCCGCTAATATCGCGAAGCTGCTAGTGGCTAAACATATTTATTTCGTGCCGTTCGGCCAGGACAATCCGGTCGACAAGCCCAATTCGCTCGTCGCCAGAATGGATTTGATCCTGGAGGCTTGCGAGGCCGCCCTTCATGGGAAGCAATTGCAGCCGCTGCTGGTGGAACGGCAATAAATTCCACGATTCGGAAAGGGGAAAGGCAGCGGAAGCCGAAATACGGCGCACTAATATTCTACAGCTTCATGTTATCATAATCCGGCTGCCGCGCCCGTCTCGAAGGCAAGACACGGGCGGCGGACTCCGGATTCAGATGCAACGGATAACGCAATGATCACTCCCTGGCAACACGCTGCTCCAATCTTTCGGTCGGGCATGGGGGCTGACAAGATGAGCATCCTGGTTCAAAAGTTCGGAGGAACATCGCTTTCTACCGAATCGGCGAGAGAACGCGTGATCCATCATATTGCAAGGGAGCGGACGGCCGGTTACTCGGTCGTAGTCGTCGTGTCGGCCATGGGCCGCAAGGGCGAGCCTTACGCGACCGACACGCTTCTCGGCCTGATCCGAGATAACGGAGACAGCCTGCCGCCGCGGGAATTGGATATGCTGCAGGGATGCGGCGAAACGATTTCCGCCGCGGTGATGTGCAGCCTGCTCCGCGCCAAAGGAATACCCGCAGAGGCGCTGAACGGCGCCGGCGCCGGCATCGTGACGGACGAGCAATTCGGCGGAGCCCGAATCAAGCACATTCGTCCCGACCGCATTCATCGGCTCCTCCAGGAGGGCCGCGTGGTGGTCGTTACCGGATTTCAGGGAATGACCGAGAACGGCGACGTCACGACGCTGGGAAGAGGCGGGAGCGACACGACGGCTACGGCGCTGGGCGCGGCGCTGCAAGCCGACATGGTCGACATATATACTGATGTCAGCGGCATTCTGACGGCCGATCCGCGTTACGTGAAGGAAGCGAAGCAGCTTTCTTTCGTCACGTATGCAGAAATTTGCAATATGGCCAGACAAGGAGCCAAAGTCATTCATCCGAGGGCAGTCGAGATTGCGCAGCAATCCCGCATCCCCGTACGAGTCAGATCGACGTTCACGGACGATCCCGGTACGCTCGTTTCGGATACGGTTCGCGGCGCCGGCGATTATACGGTGAAGGACCGCCATGTCACGGGGATCGCCCATGCCCCCGGCGTCACGCAAATTTCGGTGTTTGCCGCGGAAAGCCGGAGCGACCTGCAGCTTCAAGTGTTTCAGACGATGGCCCGGCATCAGATCAGCGTCGATTTCATTAATGTGACGCCCAGCGGCGCAGTGTTCACCGTATTTGACGAGCAGGCGTCCCGCGCCCTGGAACTTCTTCGGAACGCCGGCCTCGTTCCGAAGGCGCTTCACGGATGCGCCAAAATTTCGGTAATCGGCGGCGGCATGAACGGGCAGCCCGGCGTGATGGCCGGAATCGTAGAGGCAATGGCGGAGAGGAACATCACGATTCTCCAATCTGCGGATTCCAACACAACGATATGGGTACTCGTCCGCGAAGAAGATATGGCGGACGCACTTCAAGCCTTGCACGCTAAATTTGATCTTCATCTGCAGCAATGATCGACATTTTCATTTATTCGCTATATAAGTTGAAGTCTGACTCGCAGCCGGCTTATATAGAGACTTACAGGAGGAGTCGGAATGGATTTCGGAAGATTGATTACGGCAATGGTTACGCCATTTCACGAGGATGGCAGCATCGATTGGGACACGACGGCTAAGCTCGTCGATCATTTGATTGAGGTTCAGCGGAACGACAGCCTCGTCGTAGCCGGAACGACCGGCGAATCGCCGACGCTGTCGGACGAGGAGAAGCTGGAGCTGTTCCGTTTCGTCGTTCGGCAAGCCGCCGGACGCTGCAAAGTGATTGCCGGCACGGGCAGCAACAATACGGCCCATACGGTACGCCTGACGCGGGAAGCGGAAGCTTGCGGCGTTGACGGCATATTGCTTGTGGCGCCTTACTACAACAAGCCTTCCCAGGAAGGGCTGTACCGGCATTTCAAGGCGGCGGCGGAAGCGACATCTCTGCCGGTTATGCTTTACAATGTCGAGGGGCGCACGGGCGTCAATATTTCGGTGGAGACGACGCTTCGGCTGGCCGAGCTGCCGAATGTCGTCGCGACCAAGGATTGCGCGTCTCTGGAGCAGCTGGGACTCATCGCCAAAGGAGCTCCCGCCGGCTTCAAGGTGTACAGCGGCGAAGACACCGCGACTCTTCCGGCGCTTTCCGTCGGCGCTTACGGCATCGTCAGCGTTGCGGCTCATTTGATCGGCGCGGAAATGAAACAAATGATCGCCGATTACTTGAACGGAGACGCGGCCAAGGCGGCCGAATGGCACGGGAAGCTGTATCCCGTGTTGAAAGGGCTGTTCCATTGCCCTCATCCGGTGCCGAATCCCGTCGCCGTCAAATACGCGCTTTCGATCAAAGGACTGCCCGTCGGCGGCGTAAGGCTGCCGCTCGTAGCGGTGAACGATCAAGAAGCGGAATTTTTGCGCCAACTGCTGGCCTGATCGGCCTCGGCAGGCTCAATGTGTCGCCTGCCGGCCGGAATTCGCCGCGTTATCGCATGCAGCCGATGCTGATCCAGCATCGGTTTTCTTTATTTGGGAAACCTATTGTCATGAAGAAAATCGGGTTCCACTTGTATTCCAGCTTTTTCATCATGTATAATGATCACAAGTGACTGGGTGCGGCAAATTGATGGATGAAATCGTGCAACCGCCAGAGCGGCATCTGGCGGCTGGCGAATAGGATTGGGCTTGTACAAGTCTTCTATTGCCATGCGCTGGGAAGGCCGCTGCAGCAGCAGACTGGCTTCCGGCGGGCAAAAAGGATATTCATTATGCAAGGAACAGGAAAATAAAACCATTATTGGGAGGTATAGATTCACTTGTCAAAAAAGAACAACCAGGATAAGCTGCTTATTTTTGCACTTGGCGGAGTAGGCGAAATCGGTAAAAATATGTATGTCATCCAATACAATAACGATATTGTAGTGGTCGACTCGGGCTTGAAGTTTCCCGAAGAGGATATGCTGGGCATTGATATCGTCATTCCGGATATTTCGTATTTGACCGACAACCGCGACAAAGTGCGCGGCATACTCATTACGCACGGACACGAGGATCACATCGGCGGCTTGCCTTATGTGCTTCGGCATCTGAACGTTCCCGTATACGGCACGAAGCTGACGCTCGGCCTCATTGAAGGCAAGCTGAAAGAGGCCGGCCTGCTGGGCGAAACGAAGCGGATTCTGATCAATGCGGATTCCGAGGTTCAGCTCGGATCGATCCGCGCCAGCTTCTTCAAGACGAACCACAGCATTCCCGATTCCGTCGGCGTATGTCTCGACACGCCGGAAGGGATCGTCGTTCATACGGGGGACTTCAAGTTCGACCATACGCCGGTCAACGATCAGTTCGCCGATTTGCAGCGGATCGCCGAAATCGGCAAACGGGGCGTGCTCGCCTTGCTTTCGGACAGCACGAACGCCGAACGCCCGGGTTACACGCCATCGGAGAGCAAGGTGGGCGACGAGCTGGAGGACATCTTCCGCAAATCGACGCAGCGCGTAGTCGTCGCCACATTCGCGTCGAACGTGCACCGCATTCAACAAATTATTAACGCTTCGATAGCAACCCGCCGCAAAATTGCTGTCGTAGGCCGCAGCATGGTCAACGTCGTATCGATCGCATCCGAGCTTGGTTATTTGAACATCCCCGAAGGCATGCTGATCGAGCCCGAAGAGGTGAACAAGCTTGCCGCCGACCGCGTCGTCATTCTTTGCACGGGCAGCCAAGGCGAGCCGATGTCCGCGCTTACCCGCATGGCGCGCTCGACGCACCGCAAGGTCGACATCCTGCCGGGAGATACGGTGATCATTGCCGCGACGCCGATCCCGGGCAACGAACGTTACGTCGGACGAACCGTCGACGAGCTGTTCCGGCTGGGAGCCAACGTCATTTACGGACCGGGATCGGTTTCGGGCGTTCACGTATCGGGCCACGGCAGCCAGGAAGAGCTTAAGCTCATGCTGAATCTGATCAAACCGAAATATTTTATTCCGATTCACGGCGAATACCGCATGCTCCGCCTGCACGGCAAGCTGGGCGAATCGATCGGCATCGACCGCGAAAACATTTTTATCGTCGACAACGGCGATACGGTGGAGTTTCAAGGAGGCGTCGCCCGCAAAGGCGCCAAAGTGCAAGCCGGCAACGTGCTGATTGACGGTCTGGGCGTCGGCGACGTCGGCAATATCGTATTGCGCGATCGGAAGCTTCTTTCCCAGGACGGCATTTTGGTCGTCGTCGTCACGCTCAGCAAGCAGGACGGCACCATTTTGTCCGGTCCCGACATTATTTCCCGCGGCTTCGTATACGTCCGGGAATCCGAGGGCTTGCTGGACGAGGCTAACCGGATCGTCACCTCGACGCTGAACAAGCTGATGAACGACAAAGTCAACGAATGGGCTTCTCTGAAGACGAACGTCAAGGATGCCCTGGGCCGTTTCCTGTATGAGCAAACGCGCCGCCGTCCGATGATTTTGCCGATTATAATGGAAGTTTAAGATCACCCACCCATCACGGATGATGCCGCATGTTTCGTACAACAGGACGATGCATGCGGCTTGTCGTTTTTAGTCCGGCTGCGCTTAGCCGCCATTCGCATAAAAAATCGTTCCGTCCCCATACTATGACAAGCCGACATTGACAAAGGGGACATGCCGAATGAGAAACGACTGGATGAACGAATTTCCGGGAGGACCGGAGACGGGCACGGACGACAAAAGAAAAGGGAGCGCGATCGCAGACAACATTCAGCAGCTGGGAACCGCCTTGCCGCCGTCGCCGGCCGAATCCAACATTTTTTGCATGACGATTATCGGGCAGGTTGAAGGACATCTGGTGCTCCCGCCGCAAAACAAAACGACCAAATACGAGCACATCATTCCCCAGCTCGTCGCCGCGGAGCAAAATCAAAAAATCGAAGGCGTGCTGGTCGTTTTGAACACGGTCGGAGGCGACGTGGAAGCGGGGCTGGCCATCGCGGAAATGATCGCATCCTTGTCGAAACCTTCCGTCACGATTGTGCTGGGCGGCGGACATTCGATCGGCGTGCCGATCGCGGTTGCCGGCAACAAATCGTTTATCGCCGAGACCGCTACGATGACAATTCATCCGATCCGGCTGAACGGGCTTGTTATCGGCGTTCCGCAAACGTTTGAATATTTGGACAAAATGCAGGAGCGCGTCGTCCGTTTCGTTACGGCCCATTCCAACGTGACGGAGCAGACGTTCAAAGATTTGATGTTCAAGACGGGCGAGCTGACGCGCGATATCGGGACGACCGTCATCGGCATCGATGCGGTCAAGCACGGTCTGATCGACGCCGTCGGCGGGCTCGGAGACGCAATCAAGGAGCTTAACGGCATGATCGAAGCGCGCAGGGCCGCCGCGATACCGGCCGGAGGGGTGATGGCATGACGCTGTATACGATGATGCCGATGGAACTCGTGCTGCAAGGGTACGACGATGACCGGGAAGAAACGGTCGAGATTACCGCCCGCGGCATCCGGATGCAGGTCGTTCCCGTAGCGCCGGGCATGGGACGCATCGTCCGCCTGCTCGATTGCAAGCTTGACGATTATTTGGATCCGGGTCTGACGCCGGGAACGATCGTTCCGTTTGACGGCGCCGCAAGCCGGCGCTCCTGAATTTCGCCTGCCGATTCGCCTCATCTCGATAGCCCCAGAAGCTGGTAGTATGCTATAATGGGAAACCAGAGGTGACGGAATTGGCGAAAAAGAGACGCAAAAAGAAATCGATCGGCGCCGCGCTGAAATATGAAGTTTACGGCATTCTGCTCATTACGATATCCATCATCGCGCTGTCCGGAGAAGCTGCGGTCGGCCGGGCGCTGTCCCGGCTCTTCGGTCTGGCGCTCGGCAAATATTATTTCGTGCTTGCTTTGGTCGGCGTATTCGTCGGCTTGCACGTCATGGTCAAGCGGGCTTGGCCGCGCGGTTGGACCAACCGTCGGACAGGCCTTCTTCTATTGCTGCTCGCGCTTGTGCTGAGCAGCTCCATAGCGGAAATCAATCAGCGGCTCGAGGTGCTCGACCGCGAAGAAATGTCAGGGGCGATCGTGCTTCGAAGCTTGGGCGAGCAGCTGCAGGGAGAGCTGCTTTCTTCCTCTTCGCAGCAAGTGCCCATCCGCGAGAAGGCGATCAGCGGCGGATATGCGGGCGCGCTTATGTATTCGATGCTGTTTTCCTTGTTCGGATACTACGGAGCTCTCATCGTCAATTTTGTCATGTATGCGATTGCGCTCATGCTCATTACCGGCAAATCATACGTGGAGCTGCTGCGCTTCGTCGTAAAGCGGGCCGTCAATATGTTCAGACTGCTAAGCGCCAAATGGGAGAAGAGGGCCTCGCGCAAAACGTCGGCGGCGGCCGCAAGTCCGGCGCCGGCGAACGTTGACGATGCCGGAACGATCGACGATGACGACGGTTACGTTCCGCCCGCGCCCAAAAAACGAAAATCGCTGTTTTTTGCATGGAAGCAGGAGGAGCCGGAACAACAGGCTCACGAGCCGGGAGAAGAGTGGTTTGTCGACCGAGAGAATAACGAACCCGACGCGAAACCGCTGTGGCAAGCCGAAATGGAGCGCCCATGGGAAAGGTCGGGGGAAGAAGCTGAGATTTCGGCGGAAACGGCCGAACTGCCGTCGGAGGGGCTTCGCGAGCCGGACCGCGAGGACGATACGGCGCCTTGGGAGGAGCCCGGCGACGGCGGACCGGCATCCGTGATCGGGCCGGACGGCCTTGGCGACGCTTCCGAGCCGCCGCCGTTTGGCGAACCGGATGAGCCGGATTTGGCCGCCGGCGACGATGTCGAATCCGACGGCGCGGCTCTGTTTGATGCGCCGGAAGCCGAGGCGGGAACGGACGCCAGGCTGGAATCCGAAGCGCTTATTTCGGAGCAAACGCTCGCAGGCGATCCCCGCCGGCCGATGGCGGGCTCCGCGGCGGCGGCCGAAGCGCTCAAGCCGTACAAGATGCCGCCGTTTACGCTGCTCCAGAAGCCGGTAGGGCTGAGCAAAGGATCGGACGCCGCGGATATGTACGATTCCAGGCGGAAGCTGGAAGCGACGCTGGAAAGCTTCGGGGTAAGAGCGAAGGTGCTCGACGTCGTCAGAGGCCCTGCGGTCACGCGTTACGAGGTGCAGCCGGCGACCGGCGTCAAGGTGAGCCGGATCGTCAGCCTGACCGACGATATCGCGCTCGCTCTGGCCGCCAAGGATATCCGGATGGAAGCGCCGATTCCCGGCAAGTCGGCCATCGGCATCGAGGTGCCGAATACGGAAGTATCCGTCGTGACGATGAGGGAAGTGATGGAGACCCCCGCTTTCCAAAACTCGCCGTCCAAGCTGTCGATCGCCTTCGGGCGCGATATTTCCGGTCAATCCATCGTCGGCAACCTGGCGCGGATGCCGCATCTGCTCGTCGCGGGGGCGACGGGCTCCGGCAAGTCGGTTTGCATCAACGGCATCATTACAAGCATTCTTTATAAAGCGAAGCCGGACGAAGTGAAATTTCTTATGATCGACCCGAAGATGGTGGAGCTGAACGTATATAACGGCATTCCGCATCTGCTGGCGCCGGTTGTCACCGATCCGCGCCGGGCCTCGCTCGCGCTCAAAAAAATCGTCGTCGAGATGGAAAAACGGTACGAGCTGTTCTCGAAATCGGCCACGCGGAACATCGAAGGCTACAACGCGCTGATGGCCGACAATCCGGCGGCAGTGCTGCCTTATATCGTCGTGATCGTGGACGAGCTTGCGGATTTGATGATGGTCGCCGCGGGCGACGTGGAGGACTCCATTGCCCGGCTCGCCCAGATGGCACGAGCGGCCGGCATTCATCTCATTATTGCGACCCAGAGGCCGTCCGTCGACGTCATTACGGGCGTCATCAAGGCGAACATTCCTTCCCGCATCGCCTTCGGCGTATCGTCCCAAGTCGATTCCCGGACGATACTGGACATGGCCGGGGCGGAAAAGCTGCTCGGCCGGGGCGATATGTTGTTCTTGCCTGTCGGCATGTCCAAGCCGCTGCGCGTCCAGGGAGCCTTCTTGTCCGATGCCGAGGTGGAAGCGCTCGTGACGTTCGTGCGAGATCAGGGCGAGGCCGAATACAAGGAGGACCTTGTCCCCGAAGTGGACGACGACGCGGATGACGGCGATATGGCGCTGGACGAGCTGTTCGACCAAGCGGTCCAGATCGTCGTGGAAGCGAAGCAGGCTTCCGTCTCCCTGCTCCAAAGAAGACTCCGGATCGGGTATACGAGGGCGGCCAGGCTGATCGACCAGCTCGAAGCCAAATCGATCATCGGCCCGTACGAAGGGAGCAAGCCGCGCGAGGTGCTGATGACACTCGAGCAATTTCAAGCCGGCAAACTGAGTTCTTGAGGCCGATTCCCTAACATTTGCATAGAGTGGAGACTTCTTTCTCATACTAGTGTCAAGCAACGCTGGCCACAGCGGACTAACCTGGATGAGAAAGGCAGATCCCTACATGAAAAACCGATTGATCACGGCAACCGTCATCATTGTCTTGCTGCTGTTCGGCTCCTTTTCGCTGCTGAAGGGGTACGGAGAACCGTCCGCCGAAACGTTCAGCAACGCGACGCTGAAGGTCGGTTCTTCCGGCGACGACGTTTACGAGCTGCAAGGCCGGTTAACCTACCTGGGCTATTACAACGGCAAGATAGACGGCATATTCGGCTCGAAAACCAAAGGAGCGGTCACTTGGTTCCAATGGAAATTCGGCTTGAAGTCGGACGGCGTCGTCGGGGCGAAGACGAAGCAGAAGCTCGTAGATGCGACGAAGGGCTGGAAGCCCGGCTCTAAGGGCGCCGGCGGAGCGGGCGGAGGCGCTGCCGGAAGCTCCGGCGGAGGCGGAGGCGGCGGCAATTTGGCTCAATCCAACCGGCTCGGATTGTCGGATAACGATATTCAAATTATGGCAAACGCCGTTTACGGCGAAGCCCGCGGCGAGCCATACGAGGGACAGGTTGCGGTTGCGGCCGTTATATTGAACCGGGTCAAATCGCAAAGCTTTCCGAACACCGTATACGGCGTCATCTTTCAGCCGAGAGCCTTTACGGCGGTGGCGGACGGCCAAATATGGCTGACCCCGAACGAAAGAGCGAAGGAAGCGGTCATGGATGCGATTAACGGGTGGGATCCGACCGGAGGCTGCTTGTATTACTTCAACCCGGACACCGCAACTTCGGCCTGGATTTGGACGAGACCGCAGGTGAAGACGATCGGCAAGCATATTTTCTGCATGTAAAACTAAGGGGAAGCAGCCGCCGCCGCCGTGCGGGCAGTGGTTGCTTCTTCCATTTCCAATGGGTTAAAATGATGAAAAGGCAAGATTGAAAGGAGCAATCCGCGTGTCCTTATTCCAAAGGGGCCAGGTGCGGCGCATCCGTCTGCACGTATTGCCAACGAAACGATTCAAGACATTCGCGATCTCGCTGTTTGCGGGCCTTCCGCTCAACGAAGAGTCCGTAACGCCGGTCGCGCTTATTCCGTTTGTGCTTCGCAGAGGCACCGCCAAGACGCCGGAAACGATCGCCGTGCGCGAAAGGCTGGACGATCTGTACGGGGCGGGCTTCGGGTTCGACGTATACAAGCGGGGCGATTCGCAAATCGTGCAATTCCGGATGGACGTGATCAATGACCGGTTCGTCGCTTCCGACGTTTCGCTGCTGGAAGCCTCCATCTCGTTTTTGGGCGAAGTAGTGACGGATCCGCTCCTGGAAGGCACCGGCTTCGCAGGCAAATATGTGGACGCCGAAAAATTAACGCTGCGCAAGCGGCTCGAGGCGATCGTCAACGACAAGATCCGGTATGCCGCCGAACGGTGTCTCGAGGAGATGTGCGCCGACGAGCCTTATCGGCTTCATCCGCTGGGTAAGCTTGACGCGATCGACGGCATTTCGTCTTCCTCGTTGTACGGCCAATACGGCCAATGGCTGAACGAAGCGGCGCTTGACCTGTACGTCGTGGGCGACACGACGCTCGAAGAAGTAACGGAGCTGGTCGGACGGTCGTTCAAGCTGGGCGACGGGCAGCCGGCGGCTTACGCCAAGCCGTCCGTACAAAAGGACGTGAAGGACGTCAAGGTCGTCGTAGATCAGATGGACGTCAGCCAAGGCAAGCTGAACATGGGCTTGCGGACGGGCGTTGGATACGACGACGAGCTTTATCCGGCCGCGTTGATGTATAACGGCATATTGGGCGGCTATCCGCACTCGAAGCTGTTCATCAACGTGCGGGAAAAGGCCAGCCTTGCCTATTACGCGGCATCAAGGCTGGACGGCCATAAGGGCATTTGCACGATCCAGTCGGGAATTGAGGTGGCCAATTACGAGCGGGCCGTCGACATCATTAAGGAGCAGTTGAACAGCATGCGGGAAGGCCGCTTGTCGGAACTCGAGATGAGCCAGACGAAGGCGATGATTTCGAATCATTTGCGCGAAATGCAGGATTCCGCCTATGAGATGCTCGCTTACGACTTCAATGGAGTGCTGACCGGCAATTTCCGGCCGGCCGACGAGCTGCTTCGCCGGGTGGAGGGCGTGACGCCGGAGCATATCCGCGCCGTCGCGCAAGGCGTTCAGCTCGATACGATCTACTTTTTGCGGGACCGAAAGGAGGCATAACGCTTGGAGAAGCTAGACTATCCTCAAGTACAGGAAACGTTGTTCCGGGAAGTGCTGGACAACGGACTGGAAGTGATCGTGCTGCCCAAGGAGGGGTTTCACAAAACGTACGCCACCTTCTCGACCAAATACGGTTCCATTGACAACCATTTCGCGGTAGGCTCTCAGGTGCCCTCAAAAGTGCCGGACGGCATCGCGCATTTTTTGGAGCATAAAATGTTCGAGGAGCCGGAAGGAGACATCTTTGCCGTCTTTGCTTCCAACGG
Organism: uncultured Paenibacillus sp.; assembly: GCA_937895345.1. Taxonomy (GTDB): domain Bacteria; phylum Bacillota; class Bacilli; order Paenibacillales; family Paenibacillaceae; genus Pristimantibacillus. Next base: position 12,432 of record CALAWP010000010.1, read on the forward strand.
CGCTTCCGCTAACGCCTATACGACGTTCGACCGCACCGTCTATCTGTTTTCCGCAACGGAAAACATTCACGCCAATCTGGAGACGCTTATCGACTTCGTTCAGAGACCTTATTTCACCGATGCGAACGTCGAGAAGGAGAAGGGCATCATCGAGCAGGAAATTCAAATGTACCGCGACAATGCCGATTGGCGCGTCTATTTCGGTCTCATCGACGCCCTTTACCAGAAGCATCCGGTTCATATCGACATTGCAGGAACACCGGAGTCGATCCGGCAAATCGACAAGGAAACGCTGTACCGCTGCTATGAAACGTTTTATCATCCGACGAACATGCTGCTGTTTGTCGTAGGCGGCGTCGACGCAGAGGAAGTGTTCCGCCTGGTCCGAGCGAACCAGGCACGCAAGACGTTTGCGCCGCAAGGGGACATTAACCGGTTTTTCGAAGAGGAGCCCGCCCCGGTCAAAATGCCGAGGAGGGTTGCTCAGCTGCCGGTTTCGCTCCCGAAATTTATGATGGGCTTCAAGGAAAAGAACGGACCCGGCCAAGCGAAGAGCGCCCTGTTGCAGGAAACGGCGTCCAAGCTCATGCTGGAGGCGGTCATCGGCTCGAGCTCGTCGCTTTACCAGAAGCTGTACGACCAAAGCCTCATTTCCGATTCGTTCGGTCATGAATACAATTCCGGCCCCGGATACGCCTTCTCCGTTATCGGCGGCGATACGCCGGACCCCGACAAGCTGCTGGCGGAAATCCGCTCGGCCTTGGAGGCGCTGATCGCAGGCGGAATCTCCGAGGAAGCCTTTATGCGGGCCAAACGCAAAAAAATCGGTAGTTACTTGCGAATGCTCAACTCCCCGGAGTCGATCGCAGGAGAATTTACCCGTTACCGGTTCAGGGAGAGCGACATGTTCGACGTGCTGGCCGGTTACGAAAGCTGCACGCTGGAGCAGGTCAATGAACGGCTTAGGGCTCATTTCGATTTCAATCAGCTCGCCGTTTCGATCGTCGAACGGCCGAAGGGATGAAGACGCTGCAGGAAACGACGGTATTGATCACCGGGGGAAGCCGGGGCATCGGCGCGGCTATCGCCAAGCGCTTTGCTTCGGAGGGAGTCAATATCGTCTTGCATTACTTGCAATCTCACGAAAAAGCGAACGAAACGGCTCGCATGTGCATGGCGATGGGCGCCAGCGTTATGACGATCACCGCCGACCTGCGTTCCAAGGAGCAGCTGTCGCGCATGCGCGACAAGCTGGAGAGCCGGGGCATCCGGCCGGACATTCTGGTGAACAACGGCGGCATCTCCCATTACGGCTTGCTGTCGGACGTGACGGAGCAGGAATGGGACGATGTTATGGCGGTCAATTTGAAAGGCATGTTTTTGTGCTCGCAGCTGTTCATGCCGCATATGATCGCCCAGCGTTACGGCAGAATCATTAACGTTTCTTCCGTATGGGGGCTGTCGGGCGCTTCGTGCGAGGTGCTGTACTCGACGACGAAGGGCGGCATGAACGCTTTTACGAAGGCTCTGGCGAAGGAGCTCGCTCCTTCCGGCGTTACCGTAAACGCCGTGGCGCCGGGAGCGGTCGATACGCTCATGATGGACAAATTCGACGCGGATGAAAAGGCGGCGCTTCAACAGGAAATACCCGCAGGCCGGTTTGCCTCTCCGGAGGAAATCGCCTCGCTCGTTTACTTTTTGGCTTTGCCGGAATCCTCCTACATTACGGGACAGATCATCAGTCCGAACGGCGGCTGGCTGACCTGACGGGTCCGGCGGAATATTTCCGCGTCCATATGCCCAAACTAACGACTGTTGATGAATCATTTCCATACCCGACCGAGGAGGCGAAGAGGCATGTCAACTGTCCTGAACAATTTCGAAACGTGGAAACATTTTTTGGCGGACCGCGTATCCCATGCCAAGCGCATGGGCCTTTCGGAAGAGTCGATCGCCAATCTGGCATACGAAATCGGCTCCTTCCTGGACGAGAAGGTCGATCCGAAAAATGACGAGGAACGGGTGCTGAAGGAGCTGTGGGACGTAGGCGACGAAGGAGAGCGCAAGACGATCGCGCATCTGATGGTCAAGCTCGTCGACAGAACCTAGCTCTGATCCCCGTTTTTAGTTCCGCCGCCGCAAGGCTGTACATGCGCAGAAAAGCCTCCCCCTGGAGGCTTTTCTGCGATGTCTTTATACGATTTGCAGGATTGTGACGAAATTTGTAGAATAGACAATTATGGTTAACAATAACGCGCAATAATCGTTTATACTTAATGTTCGGTTATGGCGAAGCCTGGACGGTGAACTCTCATGGAAAAGAAACAGTGGTACATGGAATACAAGATACATAAAAACCGGCCCGGCTTGCTGGGCGACATCGCTTCGCTGCTTGGCATGCTTGAAGTGAACATTATAACGATCAACGGCGTCGAGGATCGCACGAGGGGCATGCTGCTCCAAACGGACGACGACGTCAAAATCGAGCTTCTGGGCAAAATGCTCCAAAAAGTAGACAATATAACGGTCAACAAGCTTCGGACGCCTACGATCGTCGATATATTGGCCGTGCGGCACGGGCGTTACATCGAGCGGGATTCCGACGACCGGAAGACATTTCGCTTTACGCGCGACGAGCTCGGCTTGCTGGTCGATTTTTTGGGAGAAGTGTTCAAGAGAGAAGGCAATCAGGTTATCGGCTTGCGGGGAATGCCTCGCGTAGGGAAGACGGAATCGATCATTGCGGGGAGCGTCTGCTCCAACAAAAGATGGACGTTCGTCTCGTCGACCTTGCTGAGACAAACGGTGCGCAGCCAGCTGTCCGAAGAGGAAATGCAGCCGAACAACATCTTTATTATCGACGGGATTGTAAGCACGATCCGTTCCAACGAAAAACATCATGCTCTGCTGCAGGAAATTATGGCCATGCCGTCAACGAAGGTGATCGAGCATCCCGACATTTTCGTCAAGGAATCCCACTACGACTACAGTCATTTCGATATCATCGTGGAGTTGCGCAATACGCCGGACGAAGAAATTTCGTACGAATCGTTTACCGCGAATTACACCGACGATTTTTGACCCAACCAGGATCCATAACTCACGGAAGGAGGCCTATTCATGTCTGAATTAGGCGTATTGCTTCGCAATGCGAGAACACAGCGCGGCTTGTCGCTTGATGATATTCAGGAATTGACCAAAATCAGAAAACGTTACTTGGAAGCCATCGAGTCCGGAGACCACAGCGTGCTGCCGGGCAACTTTTACGTCCGCGCTTTCGTCAAGAGTTATTCGGAAGCCGTCGGACTGGATCCCGACGAAGTGCTCCGCCTCTATCAGCATGAAGTCCCCTCTCCGCCGGCGGAGCCGGCGCAGGAGCCGCTGCCCGTTCGTAAGCCGCGCCGGGTCAAGTCCGCAGGATCGGAGAAGTTCGGCAAGATCGGATTTAATGTGCTGATGTGGGGTTTTCTCGTTTTAATCATCGCGGTGCTATGGTATTATGCGTTTAGCAAGGAAGACGGCGACGCGGATAAGCTGGACAACCGGACGCCGATAACCGACGCCTCGGAGCCTCCTCCAACAGCGGGCGCGGGCAGCTCGCCCGATCCGGCCGAGACGGCGCCGCAGGCGACGCCGGAACCGACTCCGCCTCCTGCGACCGTTACGTTTAACAGCAAATCGGGCAAAGCCGACAAATACGATATCGGCCCCGCCGGTTATGTCCATACGGTCGAACTCAAAGTATCGGGCGGACGCAACTGGGTTGAAGTGCGCAAGGGAGGCAGCAACGGGGAAAAGCTGTATTACGCCAATGCCGAGGACGGCGAAGTGCTGACTTACGAGCTGACAGAAGCGCTCTACATTAACGTCGGCCGGGCCGATTACACGGACATTCGCGTAAACGGCGTACAAGTGCCGGACGGAGACCGGAGCAGCTCGAAGAAGCTGCTGCTTCAGCCGCTGGTTGACGAGACGGACGAAGGCGCGGAAGAGGGCGCTGGCACGAACGCCGCGCCATAACGAGTTTGCCGCACCGCACAGGCGAGCAAGCTGACTTTTTATACCGTGAACGGAATTAGCGGAGAAGGAGGAACGTAATGAGTTCGGAAAGTTCATTTGACATCGTCTCCAAGGTGGATTTGCAGGAACTGGCCAACGCGATCAACCAGGCGGAGCGTGAAATCCAGACCCGGTTCGATTTCAAAGGAAGCAAGAGCAGCATTACGCTGGAGAAGGAGGAGCTGCTGATCGTGTCGGATGACGAATACAAGCTCAAAAACGTCATCGACATTTTGATCGGTAAAATGGTGAAGCGAGGCGTTCCGGCCCGCAATATGGATTACGGCAAAATCGAGCCGGCGTCATCCGGGACCGTCAGGCAAAAGATCAAGCTGCGGCAAGGCATCGAGCAGGATACCGCCAAAAAAATCAATATTATGATTCGAGATTCGAAGCTGAAGGTCAAAAGCCAGATTCAAGGCGACCAAATCCGCGTGACGGGCAAGAGCAGGGACGATCTGCAAAAAGTAATTGCGCTGCTGAAGGAAGCGGACCTTCCCGTAGAGCTGCAATTTACGAATTACCGGTAATGCGGGCATAGAAGGGATTGGAACAAACGGAAATGACAGAACGAATAAAGGTTGTAACCCTCGGTTGCGAAAAAAACTTGGTCGATTCCGAGATTATGTCGGGGCTGGTGCAGGGACGAGGCTACCAGCTCGTCGACCAGCCCGAAGAAGCGACCGTCATCATTGTCAATACTTGCGGATTTATCGACGCGGCGAAGGAAGAGTCCGTCAATACGATATTGGATATGGCCGATCTGAAGCAGACCGGCCGGCTGAAGGCGCTGATCGTGTCGGGCTGCCTGACGCAGCGCTACAAGCAGCAGCTGATGGAAGAAATGCCGGAGATCGACGGCATCGTCGGCACGGGCGATTTTCACCATATCAACGATATTGTGGACGAGGCGCTGCGCGGCAAAAAACCGATCAAGGTGGGCAATCCCGTATTCGATTATAACCAGAACCTTCCGCGCGTCGTGACGACGCCGCGATATACGGCCTATGTCAAAATCGCCGAAGGCTGCGACAACGCCTGCACGTTCTGCAGCATACCGATCATGCGGGGCAAATTCAGAAGCCGCACGATGGAGTCGATTATCGCCGAGGTGGAAGGTTTGGCGGCGCAAGGCGTCAAGGAGATCAGTCTGATCGCGCAGGACTCCACCAATTACGGGACGGATCTGTACGACGGCTTTATGCTGCCGACGCTGCTGAATCGGGTGAGCGAAGTAAGCGGCATTGAGTGGGTGCGCCTTCATTACGCGTATCCCGGATTTTTTACGGACGAGCTGATCGACACGATCGCCGCCAATCCGAAAATTTGCAAATATATCGATATGCCTTTGCAGCACAGCGAAGATATCATTTTGAAGCGGATGCGGCGACCCGGACGCCAGCGGGATGCCCGCGAGCTCATTGCGAAAATCCGCGAGAGAATTCCGAATGTTGCGGTGCGGACCAGCCTGATCGTCGGTTTTCCGGGCGAGACGGAAGAGGACTTCGAGCGGCTGTGCGAGTTCGTAAAGGAAATGAAGTTCGATCGGCTGGGCGTCTTCGCGTACTCCAGCGAGGAAGACACGCCTGCCGTCCGCTTGCCCAATCATGTGCCCGACGACTTGAAGGAATACCGCGTCAATACGCTGATGGAAATTCAGCGTCTCGTGTCAAGGGACAATTCCAGCCGGTTTATCGGTCAGGAAATTGACGTGCTGGTCGAGCGTTACGACGGCAGAAGCGACGTCTATATCGGAAGGTCGATGTATGACGCTCCCGAGATCGACGGCGAAGTGTTCATTTCCAATTGCCGTCCCGAAATCGGCAGCATCCAGAAGGTTCGTATCACGCACGCATACGAGTTCGACCTGTCCGGGGAGGGAATCGCGTGAATTTGGCGAACAAAATTACGATCGCCCGGATTTTTTTGGTGCCGGTCATTATGTTTTTTTTGCTGGCCAGGCTTAATTTGGGATCGGTAAGCTTTTCCGATTATACGATTACGTACAATCAGATTGCGGCTGCGCTTATTTTTATCATTGCGGCGAGCACAGACGGGCTTGACGGCTACCTCGCCCGCAAAAACAAAATCGTTACCAATTTGGGCAAGCTGCTGGACCCTCTGGCGGATAAGCTGCTCGTCGCGGCTGTGCTCATCTCGCTGGTGGAAATGGACAAGCTCAACGCTTTGATCGCCATCGTCATTATTAGCCGGGAATTCGCCGTAACGGGACTGAGGCAGGTTGCCCTGCTCGAAGGCACCGTCATGGCGGCGAGCAAATGGGGCAAATGGAAAACGGCGGTTCAGATTACGATGATCATCGCGCTCCTGATCAACAACTTCCCGTTCGCTTTGATCGATTTTCCGTTCGATCTTATTGCCAGCTGGGCGGCGGCAATTATAACCGTATACTCCGGCATTGATTATTTTGTCAAAAACAAATCGATTATACCTGTCGAATAATTTGGGCCAAGCACTCCTCCGACGCGTCGGAAGAGTGCTTTTTGCCCCAATGGAACACCGAATCGGAACGGAGGCGCGGACTATTCATGAAAGCGGAAATTATTGCGGTGGGAACGGAACTGCTGTTGGGTCAGATCGTCAATACCAATGCGCAGGCTCTTTCGGTCAAGCTTGCGGAGCTTGGCATCGACGTTTATTTTCAAACGGTGGTCGGCGATAATGCGGGAAGGCTTCGCCAAGCGATCGAGATCGGCCGGAGCCGGGCCGACTTGCTGGTGTTTACCGGAGGTCTCGGTCCTACCCAGGACGACCTGACGAAGGACGTGCTGGCCGAATATTTGAACCGCCCCCTGCTGCTGCACGATCCTTCCATGAACAAGATCGAACAGTTGTTCAGCTCCCGGGGGATGGCGATGGTCGAGAGCAACCGCCGGCAGGCGAACATGATCGAGGGCAGCGTTCCGTTGGAAAATACGGCCGGGCTTGCGGTCGGCAACGCGATTGAGCACGACGGCACGTATTACGTATTGCTCCCGGGGCCGCCGCGCGAGATGAAGACAATGCTGGAAGGCCCGGCTGCGGATTGGCTGCGGTCGGTTGTTGGCGAGGCGATGCCGCTCTACTCCCGCCTGCTGAAATTCGCCGGCATTGGGGAATCCAACCTGGAGGCGAAGCTGTTCGATCTGATCGAGAACCAGCAGGATCCGACGCTGGCGCCGTACGCGAAGGAAGGCGAGGTGTCGGTCCGGGTCTCCACCAAGGCAGGCACGAAGGAAGAAGCCGACCGCAAAATCGACGCGGCCGTGGCCGCCATCCGGGAGCGGGCAGGCGAACACCTGTACGCCCAGGAAGACGTGCCGATCGAGGCGGTCATCGTCGATCTGCTTCGCAGCGCCAAGCAGCGGCTGGCCAGCGCCGAAAGCATCAGCGGCGGCCTGTTTGCCGAGATGATGACGAGCGTGCCGGGCGCCAGCGGCGAATTTGCCGGAGGGGTCGTGACGTATACGAATGCGATGAAGCATAAGTTACTGAACATTCCGATGTCCCAGCTGGAGGGAGAGGGAGCGCCCGGCGCGATCAGCGAATCGACGGCGGCCATGATGGCCGAGAACGTGAGGGAGCTGGCGGATGCGGATTTTGGCATTTCCTTGACGGGCGTCGCCGGTCCGGCGGAAGCGGAGGGCAAGCCGGTAGGGCTTGTATATTTCGCCATAGCGCAGCGCGGCAAGCCGACGGCCGTCCATACCGCCACGCTGAGCGGCGACCGTTCCACCGTCCGCCTCAGAGCCGTGAAAGCGGCTATGTACCGCCTGTGGCAGACGCTGCGGGCGGGGCAGCCGTAACGGACGGTTGCCAAGCGGCCGAACAGGCTGTATAATTAGACTTAGTTATCGGAAGAACCGTGGCGAAGCGCGCTTTGCTGCGGTTTTTTGCGTTTTCATTCGCCAAAGGGGAGGAGGTGGCTTCGCCGCCCGCCAAAAAAACCGAATGTGTGTTCGAAAAAAAGTGTTGGCAAAGGAAGAGAAAAAAGGTATCATAACATTATAAACCGTGAAGGATGTGAATGAGTTGTCGGATCGTCGCGCAGCGTTGGACAACGCTCTTCGCCAGATTGAGAAGCAATTCGGCAAGGGCTCCATTATGAAGTTGGGTGAATCTACACATATGCAGGTGGAGACCGTTTCTAGCGGCTCGCTTGCTCTTGATATAGCTCTCGGCATCGGAGGGCTGCCCCGCGGCAGGGTAATTGAGGTATACGGACCGGAGTCGTCGGGCAAGACGACGGTCGCATTGCATGCGATTGCCGAGGTGCAGCGCGCCGGCGGACAAGCCGCCTTCATCGACGCGGAGCATGCGCTGGATCCGCTCTACGCCAGCAAGCTCGGCGTCGATATCGACGAGCTGCTCCTGTCACAGCCGGATACGGGCGAGCAGGCGCTGGAAATTGCCGAGGCGCTCGTGCGCAGCGGCGCGGTTGACATTATCGTCGTAGACTCCGTTGCGGCGCTCGTGCCGAAGGCGGAGATCGAAGGCGACATGGGCGATTCCCATGTCGGCTTGCAAGCTCGTCTCATGTCGCAAGCTTTGCGCAAGCTGTCCGGAGCTATTTCGAAGTCGAAGACGATTGCGATCTTCATTAACCAGCTTCGCGAGAAGGTCGGCGTCATGTTCGGCAACCCCGAGACGACTCCCGGCGGGCGGGCGCTGAAGTTTTACGCCAGCGTTCGGCTAGATGTGCGCCGCGTTGAAACGTTGAAGCAGGGCAATGACATGGTCGGCAACCGGACGCGGATCAAGGTCGTGAAGAACAAGGTGGCGCCTCCGTTCAAGCAAGCCGAGATTGACATCATGTACGGTGAAGGCATCTCCAAGGAAGGAAGCATTATCGATATCGGCGTCGAGATGGACATCGTTCAGAAGAGCGGCGCATGGTTTTCTTTCGAAGGCGAGCGTCTGGGGCAAGGCCGGGAGAACGCCAAGCAATTTTTGAAAGATCATCCGGAAATTTCGGGCCAAATCGAAAGACAAATTCGCGAAGCCAGCAATCTGGCGCCCGGCATTCCGGGCACGTTCGCAGACGGCTCCGACGAAGACGAATCGATCGACGATTTGTTGTAAGTTTAAGCCATGTCATCCACCGGCAACTTCGCCTCTCACCGGAGCGGCGAAGTTTGTTTTTTTATATGCGGCGATCGTTAGTGACGATAGTGTTCGCCTTAAATCCAAGCATCCCTCTGCGAGAGCGATCGGAAGTCGATTCCTCCTGCAGCTTGATTATGAAGTGCACGACGCAAGCGGAATGAGGAAATCGAACTGTAGAAACGGCAGTGGTCGCCTTTGCAGAGGGATGGTTACCATTGAAGGTCCAAGGAAATCCAAGCATCCCTCTGCGAGAGCGATCGGAAGTCGATTCCTCCTGCAGCTTGATTATGAAGTGCACGACGCAAGCGGAATGAGGAAATCGAACTGTAGAAACGGCAGTGGTCGCCTTTGCAGAGGGATGGTTACCATTGAAGGTCCAAGGAAATCCAAGCATCCCTCTGCGAGAGCGATCGGAAGTCGATTCCTCATGAAGCTGGTGTACGTACACTAACTATTACAGGCGGTTCCTAGAACGGAAGGAGAAGTGGAGATGAATGCCGATAACAACGGCGGCGAATGGATGATTTTGTCCGTCAAACGCGATCGGAAGGAAAAAAACAGATACCATCTGTCCGACGGCGGAGAAGAACCGGTGTTGTCGGTGCATGAAGATACGCTGGTCCGCTATCGGCTGATGAAAGGAAGCGTGCTGTCGGCCGAGCTGACGGAAGAAATCCGCAACGAAGACGAACGTTACCGGGCCTACGCGGCTGCGGCGGCCTATTTGGGCGCCAAGCCTCGAACCGGCAAGCAAATCCGCCAATATTTGGCCGGCAAGCAATTTGAGGAAGAGCATATCGAATACGCGCTGAACCGTTTAGAATCGGAGCGATTTGTTGATGATAGACAATATGCCCGGCAATTTGCCCAAAGCCGGCTCAGAACCGGCATGAAGGGCCGTTTAATGATTCAGCAGGAGCTGCGGCAGCGCGGCGTATCGAAATCGGCCGCTTCCGAGGCGGTGACGGAGCTGGACCGCGAAGACGAGCTGGAGGCCGCCGTCAAGCTGGCCGCCAAAAAAAGCCGCTCGTTGAAAGGCGACGCGGCCGCCCGCCGAATGAAGCTGACCGCCTTCCTGCTGCGAAGAGGATTTCCGGCCGATATTGCAAGAGAAGCCGTACGCTCGGCCGCTCTGGAATCGGATGAAACGATCGAGGGCGGGGATGGGACCGATTGGCTTGACAATTGAATTTGCAAAAAGATAAAATGAATTTGTATTCCTTCACTCTTTTGAATCGATTTTTCTTCCAAAAGTTGATTCGAAACGATTTTTTTCGGCAAATTGGTACATGCGAAACGGTATGAAAGCCGGTTGAAAACCAAATAACATCCCAAGCGATGCCTTGGTGTATGCAGCAAGGAGGTGAACAAGATGGATGAGATGAACATCTGGCTCTTGATCTTGCTCTTTATCCTTGTTGGCGCAATTTTCTTTGGGATTGGTTATTTTATTCGAAAGTCGATTGCCGAGGCGAAAATTTCGAGTGCTGAACAAGCCGCTCTGCAAATCGTCGAAAATGCGAAGAAGGAAGCGGAAGCACAGAAAAAAGAAACCGTACTTGAGGCGAAAGACGAAGTCCACAGACTCCGTTCAGAAGCTGAGAAGGACATTCGTGAGCGGCGCAATGAGGTACAGCGTCTGGAGAGACGATTGCTTCAAAAGGAAGAGTCGCTGGATAAAAAAATAGAAGCGCTAGAACGCAAAGAAGAGACTGTAGCCAGCAAGGAGAAAAGAATCGAGGAAACGCAAGAGCAGATCGATTCCATTTACAAGCAGCAGCTCAGCGAACTTGAGCGTATTTCCAACCTGACGATGGAAGACGCCAGAAGCATCATTTTGACAAACGTCGAGCAGGAAGTGCGTCACGAAACTGCGCAAATGATCAAAGAGATTGAGCAGCAGGCGAAGGAAGAAGCCGACAAGCGGGCAAGGGACATTATCTCGCTGGCGATCCAGCGGTGCGCCGCCGACCACGTGGCCGAAACGACGGTATCCGTCGTTACGCTGCCTAACGAGGAAATGAAAGGGCGCATCATCGGTCGCGAGGGACGCAATATCCGCGCGCTGGAAACATTGACCGGTATCGATCTCATTATCGACGATACGCCGGAAGCGGTCATTTTGTCAGGTTTTGACCCGATTCGCCGGGAAATTGCCCGCACTTCTTTGGAGAAGCTGGTGGCGGACGGACGCATTCATCCGGCTCGCATTGAAGAAATGGTTGAGAAATCTCGCAAGGAAATCGACGAGCGGGTTCGCGAATACGGCGAACAGGCGACCTTCGAGGTCGGCGTGCACGGATTGCATCCGGATCTGATCAAGATTCTCGGACGGTTGAAATACCGGACAAGCTACGGTCAGAACGTATTGAAGCATTCGATGGAAGTCGCTTATTTGACAGGGCTGATGGCGGCGGAGCTGGGAGAAGACATTACGCTTGCGAAGCGCGCGGGACTGCTTCACGATATCGGCAAGGCGCTGGATCATGAAGTGGAAGGCTCCCATGTCGAGATTGGCGTGGAGCTGGCCAAGAAGTACAAGGAACACCCCGTTGTCATTAACAGCATCGCTTCCCATCATGGCGATACGGAAGCGACATCCGTTATCGCGATGCTCGTAGGCGCGGCCGACGCGTTGTCGGCAGCCCGTCCGGGTGCCCGCCGCGAGACGCTCGAGACGTATATCAAACGTCTGGAGAAGCTCGAGGCCATTACGGAATCGTTCGAAGGCGTCGAGAAGTCTTACGCTATCCAGGCCGGCCGCGAGGTTCGCGTCATGGTGCAGCCGGAGAAGATCGACGACACGGAAGCTTTCCGTCTTGCTCGCGACATTACGAAGAAGATCGAAAGCGAGCTCGACTATCCGGGACATATTAAAGTCACGGTTATTCGCGAGACCCGCGCGGTCGAATACGCGAAGTAATGGAACGAAATACGCATCGGGGAAAAGTGGCTGATCGTCAGCCACTTTTCTTCGTTCATAAGGAACGAAAGGGAGCGTGCAGCAATGAATGTGTTGTTTATAGGCGATATCGTAGGTAACGTCGGCAGGGCTGCGGTCAAGAGAGTGTTGCCCGCCCTTAAGGATAAATACAAGCCCCACATTATTATCGCCAACGGAGAAAACGCGGCGGCGGGACGCGGCATAACGCGGACGATCGCCACCGAGTTTTTTGAGTGGGGCATTCACGGCATTACGATGGGCAACCATACATGGGACAACAAAGACATCTTCGGCTGGATCGACGAAGAGCCGAGACTCGTCCGGCCGGCCAATTTCCCGCCGGGTGCGCCGGGGCAAGGAATGGCCGTCATTAAGGCGAACGGCAAGCAGCTGGCGATCGTCAATTTGCAAGGCCGAACGTTTCTGCCGCCCATCGATTGTCCGTTTCGCAAGGCGGATGAGCTGGTCGACCTGGCGCGAGAGCGAACGAAAGCGATTCTGGTCGATTTCCACGCGGAAGCGACATCCGAAAAAATCGCCATGGGCTGGCATTTGGACGGAAGGGCTTCGCTGGTCGTCGGTACGCATACGCATGTGCAGACGAACGACGATACGATATTGCCAAACGGAACGGCTTATTTGACGGATGCGGGCATGGTCGGCTCGAGGGAAGGCGTACTCGGGATGGAGCGCAGCGCGGTCATGCACAAATTTTTGACACAGCTTCCGGCCCGTTTTGTCGTAGATGAAGGCAAATGGTTTTTGCACGGCGTGCATGTGCAAATCGACGAAACGACGGGAAAAGCGACAAAGATCGAAAAGATCCGATTGACGGAAGACGAGTGGCTGCTCATGTAGAGCAGTTATTCCGCCAACAATAGTCCGACTATTCAGAACAGTTAGAGAAGTGAGTCAATAAAAGCAGGAATTTTTTTGCCTCTCTCGAATACTATTTAAAAGTGGTATCCATCCAACATTCCAGGGGAGGTACTTTTCATGGATGTATTAAAGGTATCAGCCAAGTCCAATCCCAATTCCGTGGCAGGCGCATTGGCCGGCGTGTTGCGCGAGCGCGGCGGCGCCGAATTGCAGGCGATCGGGGCCGGCGCCTTGAATCAAGCGATCAAAGCGGTTGCCATTGCGCGCGGATTTGTAGCTCCCAGCGGCGTGGATCTCATTTGCATTCCGGCGTTTACCGATATCGTCATCGACGGCGAAGATCGTACGGCCATCAAATTGATCGTGGAACCGAGATAATCTTAAACGTCACCAGAAGGCCGGCTGACGGCCGAGGCTAAACATGATGCTGCGCTTATTCGCCTGTTTACGTTGTAGACAGGTTTTTTGCTGTCGCCTTATCGAATAGGAGGAATGGGAAATGCGAATGATCGATTTTCATTGCGACGTGCTGTCCAAGCTGTTGGAGGACCGGGAGGCGGAATTCAGCGGTCCGGGAGCGGCGTCGCTGGACGTGACGTATGAACGGCTGCAAGAGGCCGGGACGGCGCTGCAGGTATTTGCAGTGTACATTCCGGCACGGCTGTCGGGCCGGATCGAACCGATATTGGAAAGCATCGATCTATTTTATGAAAAAGTAGTTTCGTGCGGCAGAATGCAGCCGGTCCGCAACCGGCAGGAGCTTGATGCGTGCCTGAACGAAGGCCGCATCGGGGCGATGCTGTCGCTGGAAGGCGTTGACGGCCTGAACGGTAGCCTGCCCGCGCTGCGCTTGCTTCACAGGCTTGGCGTACGGGCGGCGGGCTTGACTTGGAACCATGCGAACTGGGCGGCGGACGGCATCATGGAGCCTCGCGGCGGCGGCTTGACGACGGAAGGAAGGAGGCTTGTTGAGGAGATGCTGAAGCTGGACATGCTGCTGGATGTATCGCATTTGTCGGAGCGAGGATTTTGGGAGCTGATCTCGCTGTCGCCGAAGCCGTTGATCGCTTCGCATTCCAACGCCAGAGAGATTTGCGGCCATCCCCGCAACCTGACCGACGACCAAATCGCGGCATTGATCGGCGGCGGCGGAATGATCGGCTTGACGTATGTGCCGTGGTTCATCACCAGCGGCGAGGAGGCGGCGATCGACGATCTGCTCCGTCACGTCGACCATATCTGCGCGTTGGGAGGCGCGGCGAATTTGATGCTGGGCTCCGACTTCGACGGCATCGACCGCCATGCGGCCGGACTTTCCCACCCGGGCGAGCTGTACCGACTGCGGGAAGCGATGATGAAGCGGTACGGCGAAGAGCTGACGGAAGCGATAATCGGGGGCAATGCGCTCCGCTTTTTGAGAAGCCGGCTGCCTTCGGCCTGACCGAACGGCTATCATATCGTTTCGGTATGAAATCCATCGCAACAAACTATGTTTTCGATAAGCGTTTACATCTTGCCAAACGAGCCTTCCGGTCATAAAATTGTTGTGACTATTATCTTTTCTATTATATAATGGCTGTTAATGGCTTGATCCGCCGATTCGTTCGCAGGATCGAGAAAAAAGAGGAGATGACGTTTTGATTAGTCAATTGTCTTGGAAGATTGGCGGTCAGCAAGGGGAAGGCGTTGAAAGTACGGACAGAATTTTTTCCACGGCGCTTAACCGGCTTGGTTATTATCTATATGGGTATCGTCACTTTTCGTCGCGCATCAAGGGCGGCCATACGAACAATAAAATTCGGATCAGCACGAAGCCGATCCGCGCCATATCCGACGATTTGGACATTCTGGTCGCTTTCGACCAGGAGAGCATCGACTTGAACGCGCATGAGCTTCGTTCGGGCGGAGTGATCGTCGCGGACGAGAAGTTCGGACCGACCGTGCCTGACGGCATCGACGCCAGGCTGTTTGCCGTGCCCATTACGAAGCTCGCCGAGGAGCTCGGCACCTCGCTGATGAAAAATATGGTCGCTTCGGGCGCGTCCTGGGCGCTGCTCGGGCTGCCGCTTGAGGTGTTCAACAAGGCAGTCGAAGAAGAATTCGGCCGCAAGGGACCGGCCGTCGTGCAAAGCAATATCGAAGCCGTCAAACGGGGCGCCGATTATGTGTTGGAGCTCGCCGGCGGGCCGCTGGACGAATTCAAGCTGGAAGAGGCCGACGGCAAGCAGAAGCTGTTTATGATCGGCAACGAGGCGATCGGCCTGGGAGCCATCGCCGCGGGCTGCAGACTGATGTCCGCTTATCCGATTACGCCGGCTTCGGAAATTATGGAATATTTGATCAAGAAGCTTCCGAAATTCGGCGGTACCGTCGTCCAGACGGAAGACGAGATCGCGGCGGCAACGATGGCGATCGGTGCCAACTATGCCGGTGTGCGGACGATGACGGCATCAGCGGGTCCCGGCCTTTCGCTTATGATGGAAGCGATCGGTCTGGCCGGCATGACCGAAACGCCTCTCGTCATCGTGGATACGCAGCGCGGCGGCCCGTCGACGGGACTGCCTACCAAGCAGGAGCAATCGGATTTGAACGCGATGGTGTACGGCACGCACGGCGAAATACCAAAGATCGTCATCGCGCCGGCGTCGATTGAGGATTGCTTTTACGATATGATCGAGGCGTTCAACTTGTCCGAGGAATACCAGGTGCCCGTCATCGTCATGACCGACTTGCAGCTGTCGCTCGGCAAGCAATCCTGCGAGCCGCTCGATTACGGACGCATCGAAATCAAGCGGGGCAAGCTGGTGTCGGATACGCCTCCGCTGGAGCCGAACGAGCAATTCAAGCGTTACGAATGGACGGAGGACGGCATCTCGCCCCGCGTGCTGCCCGGCGAAAAGGGCGGCTTGCATCACGTTACGGGCGTTGAGCATGACCAGATCGGACGTCCGTCCGAAAGCGCCGACAACCGGCGCAAGATGATGGACAAACGGCTGAACAAGCTGAACGGGCTCTATATTCGCGAAGGACTGCGAGTCGACGCCGAGCGGCCCGAATCGGATCTGCTCATCATCGGCATGGGATCGACCGGCGGAACGATCGACGCGGCCCGCGAGCTGCTGGCGAAGGACGGCACGGCCACGAACCATATAACGGTTCGTCAGATTCATCCGTTCCCGGCGGAGCAGCTGAAGCCGTATTTGGAGGGCGCAAAGAAGGTGCTGGTCATCGAAAACAACGCGACGGCCCAGCTTGCCGGCCTCATCAAGATGCACGCCGGTTATGCCGACAAGATCGGCAGCCTGCTGAAATACGACGGTAATCCGTTTTTGCCGCTCGAAGTATACAAAGCCTGCAAGGAGCTGAGCTAAAATGGCCACATTTAAAGAATTCCGTAACAATGTCAAGCCTAACTGGTGTCCCGGCTGCGGCGACTTCTCCATTCAGGCGGCCATTCAGCGCGCGGCGGCGAACGTCGGGCTGGAACCGGAAAACCTTGCCGTCATTTCCGGCATCGGCTGCTCCGGCCGCATTTCCGGCTATATTAACGCATACGGCTTTCACGGCATTCACGGCCGCGCCTTGCCGATCGCGCAAGGCGTGAAGCTGGCGAACCGGGAGTTGACCGTCATCGCGTCCGGCGGCGACGGCGACGGCTTTGCGATCGGCATGGGCCATACGGTTCACGCCATTCGCCGCAACTTGAACATCACCTACATCGTCATGGACAACCAAATTTACGGCTTGACCAAAGGCCAGACCTCGCCTCGAAGCGCGGAAGGCTTCAAGACGAAGTCGACGCCGGAAGGATCGATCGAATCGACGCTTTCACCGCTCGAAATCGCAATGTCCGCGGGCGCGACGTTCGTGGCGCAATCGTTCTCCAGCGATTTGAAGGGGTTGACCAGTCTGATCGAGCAAGGGATCCGGCACGAAGGCTTTTCGCTCATTAACGTGTTCAGTCCTTGCGTCACCTTCAACAAAATTAATACGTACGACTGGTTCAAGGAGCATATCGTCAGCCTGGACCAGTTTCCGGATTACGATCCTTCCGACCGCGTCATGGCCATGAACAAAATTATGGAAACGGAAGGCATGCTGACGGGTCTTATTTATCAGAACAAAACGCGCAAAGCTTATGAGGATCTGGTGCCG
This sequence comes from uncultured Paenibacillus sp., assembly GCA_937895345.1. Lineage (GTDB taxonomy): Bacteria > Bacillota > Bacilli > Paenibacillales > Paenibacillaceae > Pristimantibacillus. Next base: position 29,575 of record CALAWP010000010.1, read on the forward strand.
GGCTTCCGGCCGGAGGCGCTGTCCAAGCAGGATTTGACGCTTTCCCAAGACGAGTTCGAGAAGCTTGTCGCCGAATTCAAATAAATGTTATGATGAGCATGCGGCACATTGCCGCGTGCTCTTTTTTCTTCGGCGCCGCCATAGGACGGCGTCAGCCGTTTACGCTTTGGCCCGAAGGCCGCATTACATAAGTCGCCGAAAGACAACCGCAGGATAGGAGAGAAGAGTCGATGGACAAAAAAGTGCCGATTGGCGTTTCCGCCAGACATATTCATTTGACGCAGGAGCATGTAGAGAAGCTGTTCGGAGCCGGCTATCAGCTGACCGAGCTGAAGCCGCTGTCGCAGCCGGGGCAATATGCCGCCAATGAAACGGTAGCAGTCGTCGGGCCAAAAGGCTCGTTCGCCAAAGTGCGCATCCTGGGACCGGTTCGCAAGGCAACCCAGCTGGAAGTGTCGCGGACCGACGCGTTTGCGCTGGGCATTCATCCGCCGGTGCGCGAATCCGGCGACATTGCCGGATCGGCCGGCATTACGATCCAAGGTCCCGCGGGAGAGGTAACGATTGAAGAGGGAGTCATCGTTGCCGCCCGTCATATTCATATGCATACGAGCGATGCGGAGCGGCTGGGCGTAGCGGACAAGCAGAAGCTTCGAGTGCGGGCCGGCGGAGAACGGGGCGTCGTATTCGAGAACGTCATCGCCCGCGTATCGCCGGACTTCGCGCTCGATATGCATATCGATACGGACGAAGCGAATGCCGCTGGCATCGGCAACGGCGAGATCGCCGAAATTATCGATTGACGAAAAACGGAAAACAGGCTGCGATCCGCAAGTTGCCTTGCGGTCGCAGCCTGTTGCTGTTTGCAATGGAGGCCGGTCTAATGGCCCATCATCATGCCGACTTCCGGCTTGCCGTTCTCGTTTTCCGTGACTGGCTGAGTCTTTGGTTTGCGCAGCAGCAGGGCTACGAGCAATCCGAAAACGCCGATGCAGGACAACGTAAAGAAGGCGTCGCCGAACGACAAATACGGGATGTCCGGACCGGGACTTTGCACCGCGTAATGCTTCATCCGATCCGTAAGCAGCGTCGACAATCCCGCGATGGCGAAGGAGCTCATCACTTGCTGCGCGGCGCCTGTCAGCGAAGTGACACGGCCGACCAAGTGGCGGGGAGCCGATTGAATAATATGCGTATTGAGCGGCATCATGGAGAAGCCCATGCCGGCACCCAGCAGGACAAGCGGCACCATAATTTGCAGAATCGTCGTTTCGCTGGTCATGGTGGACAGCAGATAGGAGCCCGTCGTCACCAGAGCCAAGCCGACCAGGACAACCGGCCTTGCGCCAAGCTTATCGAACAGCTTGCCGCTGATCGGCATGCAGATCCCCGCCGACAAAGCTTGCGGTAGGAGGACGAGGCCCGTCTTGAACGCGGAAAAATCTTTGGCCTGAATCAAAAACATCGGAATGAGGAACAGCGTGCCGAACAAGGCGATTTGCACGATCCATTGCAGCACGATGCCGCGGGTAAAGTCGCTCGACTTGAAGACGCGCAGCTCCAGCAGAGGATTGCGTCTGTTCAGCTCGGCTATAATGAAGACGATCAGCGCGACGCCGCCGACGCCAAGCCCGACAAGCGTCGGAGTCGACGTCCAGCCGCTTCCGCCGCCGCCTTCTCCGCCCGCGGAGCTGATGCCGTACGCCAGCATGGCAAACGCAAGCGGAGCGAAGAACATCCCCAGAAAGTCGAGCGCCGGAACCGTTTGCCGCTCCAGCTGCGGCAGCGTCCGCAGCCCAATGATGACAGCGGCGATGCCGATCGGCAAGTTGATCAGAAAAATCCAATGCCAGGTCGCGTAGTCGACCAGCCATCCCGACAAAATCGGCCCCGACGCGGGCGCAAGCAGCATCGGAATGCCGATCATGCCCATAACGGCGCCCTGCTTGCCGGGAGGGCTCAGCCGGTAAGTGAACGCCATGGCAATCGGCGCGACCATGCCTCCTCCGAGTCCTTGAATGACGCGGAAGGCGATCAGCTGCTCAACGTTCGAAGCGGCGGCGCACAAGGCCGAGCCGAGCGTGAACATGATAATGGAAAACAGAAAAATGCGCTTGGCCCCGAATTTGTCGGACAGCCATCCGGCGAGCGGAATGACCGCCGCCTGCGCAAGCGTATACCCCGTGACCGTCCATTGAACGAGCGTATAGCTGGCGCCGAAGTCTTTCATAAACTGGCTCAGCGCCACGTTCATGGCCGTGCCGTCCAAAATAACCATAAACATGCCGACGATAATGGCGACCAGCGGCAGCATAATGCTGCGGATCGTTATCGTTTCTCCGGCGGATGAAGGTGCAGTCATCGTCGATTCCTCCCGCTTCTCTAAGTATTTTGGCCGATATTGTTGACCTAATTCCATGCCGGGGCTAAAATATAGGCAACGTTATCACTGCGGACAATTGTCCGCACTTCAGCATCATACGGGATGGCAAAGCCAAAAGTCAATTATAATTTTCGTTAACGATAGGAGAAGGCGATGACAGTTCCGGACAACAGCAGATCGAAGGAAGAACTGAGCAAGGCCATTCTGGATACCGCGGTTCGGCTGTTCGGAGAGTACGGCGTCGAAGCGGTCAGCATGCATCAGATTGCCAAATCGGCCGGAATCGGGCAAGGTACCTTGTACCGGCGTTATGCCAACAAGGCGGAATTGTGCATGGCTCTGTTGCAAGATCAATTCGACGATCTCCGCCGCCGCATCGACGTCTACCTGGAAGAAACGGCCGGCCATCCGCCGGGCGAGAGGATTAAAGGCGTGGCGGAGCGGATGATCGATATGATCGAGGACAAAACGAAAATATTGGGCATCATTCAATCGCAGCAGCAAAAAAGCGAATTGAGCCGGTTCGAATTTTATCAATCGCCGCCCTACCAATATATCCACGGGACGTTATGCAGCCTGATTCGCGACGCGGAACCACTACTGCCGCCGAAGGTCGATCCGTCCTATGTCGCCGACGCGTACATCGCTTTTTTGTCGCCGCATACGTTTCGTCAGCTCACCCATGCGAGAGGGTTGACAAAGGAGCAGGTGAAGGAGCAGTTCGCACTGTCGTTTGTCGATCCTCTGTTTGCCGGAAGCCGGCGCTGAAGCCTCCACAACGAGGCGCCCTTGCCGAAGGAACATTGGATATCGCCGGCCGGTTTATGCTATAATACATCATTGGGTTGCGAAAACTGGTATCCTCGAAGACAAAGGTTGATATATACAGGCAAAGGATGTGAGCATCTTGGAGAAGGAGACACGGCCGTCCGGACCGATATCGGAAAAGGGCGGAAAGGACTATTCCAAATATTTCGACTTCTCTAGTGCGAAGGTCGTAAGGCAGGAGGAAGGCAAGACGACCTACCGAATCAGCGGCAGGGAAGTTACGGTCAATTCTGCGCCTTCGTACCGGGAAGAGAAGAAGCGGGGCAAAGAGGACGTCCAGGTCCATTACGACTTCGCGATCGCGGAAGAGATGAAGCGCTTTGGCGAAGGGCGCCATTACTTGATTTATACGTACGGCTGCCAAATGAACGAGCATGATACCGAAGTGATGAAGGGCATGTTCGAGGAAATGGGCTATACCGCGACGGAAGACCGGACGAAGGCCGACGTCATCTTGCTGAATACTTGCGCGATTCGCGAGAATGCGGAAGACAAGGTATTCGGCGAGCTCGGCCATTTGAAAGCGTTGAAAACGGAAAAGCCCGATTTGCTGCTCGGCGTATGCGGATGCATGTCCCAGGAGGAATCCGTGGTGGCGCGTATCCTGCAGAAGCATGCGTTCGTCGATATCATCTTCGGCACTCATAATATTCACCGACTCCCGCAGCTGCTGCAGGAGGCTTATTACAGCAAAGAAATGGTCGTCGAAGTATGGTCCAAGGAAGGCGACATCATTGAAAACATGCCCAAAAAACGCGAAGGCATGCGCGCCTGGGTCAACATTATGTACGGATGCGACAAGTTTTGTACGTATTGCATCGTGCCTTATACGAGAGGCAAGGAGCGAAGCCGCCGTCCGGAGGACGTCATAGCGGAAGTGCGCGAGCTGGCCCGTCAAGGGTATAAGGAAATTACGCTGCTCGGCCAGAACGTCAATGCGTATGGCAAAGATTTCGAAGATATCGAATACCGGTTCGGTGACTTGATGCACGATATTTCCAAGATCGATATTCCGCGCGTTCGTTTCACGACGAGCCATCCCCGCGATTTCGACGATCATCTGATCGAGGTGCTGGCGCAGCGCGGCAATCTGGTCGAGCATATCCATTTGCCGGTACAATCGGGCAATACGGAAATATTGAAGCGGATGAGCCGCAAATATTCGCGGGAGCAGTTTATGGACCTGGTCGGGCGCATTAAGCGGGCGATTCCGGACGTCGTGCTGACGACCGATATTATCGTCGGATTTCCGGGAGAGACGGACGAGCAATTCGAAGATACGATGACGCTGGTGAAGGAAGTCGGCTTCGATTCCGCCTATACGTTCATTTATTCGCCGCGCGAAGGCACGCCGGCGGCCGGTATGGAGGACAATGTTCCGCCGGAAGTGAAGAAACGCCGTCTGCAGCGCTTAAACGACCTGTTGGCCGAAATTGCGCGCGACAAAAACGAACAGCTGCGCGGCGCCGTCGTCGAAGTGCTCATCGAAGGCGTCAGCAAAACAAACGCCGGCATCCTGTCCGGACGGACAAGAACGAACAAGCTGGTTCATATGGAAGGACCGAAGGAATGGATCGGCCGTTTCGTGCATGCGAAAGTGACGGACGTGCTGACGTGGTATTTGAAAGCGGAGCCGGTGGAGACGAAGGAAGAAGCCGTAAGCTGAAGGCATATCGATTAGGAGAGATGAGCAAATGGCAGAAAGTCAATTGAAGGCGGAGCATGGGCACGATCATGCGCACGAGCACGGCGGCTCTTGCGGTCATGGAGGCAGCAATCCGAATATGGTCTCGATTCATTCGCGGGATGTGATAGTGAAGGACGCCATTATGGCGAAGGCGAAAGAACTGGCGGATGTCATTTATCATTCGGAAGAAGTGCAGCAATACCGCCGCGCGGAAGCGCAAATCAACGCCAACGAACGAGTGCAGAGTCTTATTCAGCTGATTAAGAAAAAACAGAAGGAAGTCGTCGCGTTCGAAACGACGTTCAAAAATCCGGAAATGGTGCGCAAGATCGAAGAGGAAATGGAAGCTTTGCAGGATGAGCTGGACGCCATTCCGATCGTTGCGCAGTTCCAGCAAAGCCAATCGGACATCAACTATTTGCTGCAGCTGGTCGTCACGATCATTCGGGATACCGTTTCGGAGAAAATCAACGTGGAGAACGCTTCGGCGCCGGAGCCGGAAACTTGCAGCGATTAAATCAAAGACCGGCGATGCATAACGGCCGCTCAACGTTTCGGCATAAAGCCGAGACGTTGAGCGGCCGTTTGTTTCAAGTCATGCGGCGTCAAATGCCGATTTCGCGGGTTGACTCTCCATGATCCAGCTGATCGGACGACCTGTATCGGATGACGCTCGGGAGCATTGCTACGGCAATGACGGCGCCGATGGCCGATTTGACCGCATCTCCCGGCAAAAATGGAAGCATGCCGCCCGCAAACGCTTTGGCCCAGCTCAGGTCCAGATTATACTTCAGCCATGGCACGCCGCCTGCATAGGTCAGCAAAGAGCTGAACAGCTCGAAAATAGCAAAAAACGAAACGAACAGCATCCATTTATTTTCCGTCAGGTTCGGCCGGGCGAGCAGCTTGTCCGTCGACCAGCTGACGAGCATGGCGGCGAACGGAAAAGCAAATATAAAACCGCCCGTAGGACCCAGCAGCGCCGAAATGCCGCCTTTGCCGCCGAACAGCGGCAATCCGAAGGCGGCCAGCACGATTACGGCGGCGATGCTGGCGAACGCGTATCTGGGCTTAAGAAACAAGCCGGCCAAAATAATGCCGAACGTCTGCGCCGTTATCGGGATCGCGGAAATCGTCAGTTTCATTTGCTGAATGCTCAATACGATAAACAAAGCGGCGAATAATGCGGTAAATACGAATGATCGGATGTTGCGGATGGACACGGTAACGACTCTCCTTTAGCATCATTGCAATGTTATTGTTAACCATGTATCATTGTTATAAGGTTAACAATTCGCATTGTAGCATAGAAGCCAAACGTTGGGAAGAGGTTGGTGAATCATTTTTGAAGGAGCAAATGTTGATCGAGCTGAAGGACGTCACCGTTACGCCTTTGTCGTCGCACGGAAAGAGAGAAACGCCAATAATTCGGAACGTCAACTTTCAATTGAAGCAGGGGGAGTGGGTCAGCCTGGTTGGGGCGAACGGGAGCGGCAAAAGCACGCTGATCAGGCTTGCCGCAGGCCTTCGGGTAGACGGGGCGGCCGGGGAAGCGGCAAGATATGGCGCGGGAGGCGTCTCGCCGCGTACCGTTCCGGTCGTGCTTCAGCAGCCCGACGCAAGTCTTGTCGGCTCCACGCCTTGGGAGGACGCCGTGCTGATGCTGGAGCAGCATGGGCTGCCGGCCGAACTTATCGTGCCCCGGGCGGAGGCCGCTTTGCGGCGCATTGGATTGGGCGAACGAATGTCGCAGCCCGTGGAGACGCTTTCCGGCGGCCAGAAGCAGCTGGCCGCAATCGCCGGATGCCTGGCAGCCCATCCCGCCGTCCTCCTGCTGGACGAAGCCACCTCCATGCTCGATCCGCTTGCTTCGCACGATGTGCTTGAGCTGGTGCGTTCGCTCCATGCCGGCGGAATGGCCGTAGTATGGGCAACGCAAAGGATGGAGGAGCTTAGACCATCGGATCGTACGGTCGTCATGGCGGACGGCGCCGTCGCCTACGACGGCGCGGCCGAGGGGCTGTTTGCCCGTTCCGATGCACCGCTGCCCGGCGGCTTGAGCCGAGGAGAGCAGCTTGGCCTGACGGCGCCTTATGCCGTTCGGGTGGCCTGGGAATTGCAGCAGAGGGGAATTGCGCTGTCCAGGCTTCCGTTTGATGCGGCCGGCTTGGCGGAGGCGGTGACCGGACATGGCTGAACCATGGCGATTGGAGCGGGTAACGGTCGCGGGCGGAAGTCCGGAACGGCCGTTGCTGCTGAAAGAGATCAGTCTCGCCTTCGAGCCGGGGACGATCACGCTTCTGATCGGACGCAACGGCGCCGGCAAATCGACGCTGCTCGAAACGATGGCCGGACTTCGTCCATTGAAGGAAGGGGACGTCAGGCTGGGTAACGAGCCGCTGTGGTCGAGCCGCGGCCGCAGGAGGAGGCCCAACCGGAACGTGACGCTGAAGCTGGGGTTGGCCATGCAGCATTCCGAGTCCCAATGGTTTGCGCCTGCCGTCCGGGACGAGCTGCGCTATTCGCTTCGGCCTTACTCGCTGGACGGTCCGGCGGCCGAGCGGCGGATGTCGTCGGCCCTCGGCAAGATGGGCTTGCCGGTCTCGCTGACGGATCGGGATCCCTGGACATTGAGCGGCGGCCAGCAGCGGAAGCTGACCATCGCCTGCTTGCTGGCCTGCGAGCCGGATTGGCTGCTTCTGGATGAGCCGACAGCCGGATTGGACTGCGATGGAGTTGCCCGGCTTCGACAAGTGCTGTCCGAGCATAAGGACGGCGGTGGCGGCGCCGTTGTGGCGACGCACGATCTGGAAGCGCTGCTTCCTCTGGCGGACCGGGTCATTCTTATCGACGGCGGACGGGCAAGCGCCTTGTCGCCCGTGGAAGCCGCGATGCGGCTGTCGGCCGCCGCGCCGCAGGCGATGCTTGCGCAGATGCTGCTGCGGCGGGCATGGGGGTTGCCGCAGGAGCCGGCCGGCCGTGGGCATGACGAGCGATTGTGGGCGGAGCCCGCGGCGCTGGCCGATTGGATCGCCCTGCGGCTGCAGGGAGCCGCAGCAGCGGAAGGACAATCCAATTGGGGCGAAGCGGCGTCGGGAATCGGCGCCGCCGTTTCGGGAGGCGGAATGCTAGAGCCGGTCGCACCGGTGCCGCAAACTTCCGCCTCGCCGTCGAAGCCGCCGGCTTCAGCCGTCAAACCGAGGCTGCAGCCGGCCGAATACGATCCGCGATATTTGATTTTGTCCTATTTGCTGCTATCCGGCGGCATCCTGATGGCTTCCACGCTTCAGCAGGCCGTGTGGGCCGCCGCCGTCGCCGCGGCCGCCGCCGTGCCGTTCCGCACCGCCATTCGGCCATGGTTTCCGGTGTTGAGAGGGTTTGCGGCCGTGGCCGTCTTGCTTGCCGTCTTCGGAGGACTGTCTTTCGGACCGCTTTCGTTCCAATGGGACAAGGCCGAAACGGTCGTCGTCAAGATGGGGACGCTGATGCTCGTCATGACGCTCGGCTTTCCGCTTCTGTCGATGACGACGCCGCTAAGATTGCAGCGATCGCTGCAGCAAACGTTCGGGTGGACCGCTCGGCTGAAGGTGCCGATTCAATCGTTCGCGCTGTTCATTACGCTCATGTTCCGGTTTATTCCGTTGCTGCAGAGCGAATGGGCCAGATTTGCCAAGCTCGCCCATGCCCGGGGCAAGGCGGCGTCCGCACCCGGATCGATGCCGATCGGATTGCTTCGCAGCATGCTGCTGCCGTATTTGCGCGCCATTCTGAGACTGGCCGAATCGATGGCCGATGCGCTGGAGGCGAAAGGCTTCGGCATGCATGACGGCAAGCCGGTTTACGGCTTCCGGCTGCAGCCGAGGGCCGGCGATTGGCGGCTGACAGCCGCGGCGGCAACCGGATTGGCCGCATTGCTGGCCGGATATACGGTTTTGTAAAGTTTGGCATCCGCAGCTTCTTATCGCCTTCATGGCGCTGAAAGCTGCGGTTTTTTGCTTGCAGAAGCCCGGACGATCCGCATGGACCGAAGGAACCTCGGCCGGGCCGATACGTATTACGGTAAGGCGCCTGGAAAAACTTGCGTCGTTGGAGTAGTATGAGGGGAGAGGTGAGAGAAATGGAAACGAATAAACCGGCATTAAAGGAAAAGAAATGGATCAAGGAATTGAGGGAATGGAGCTTGTCGCTCGGCTTGGCGGTCGTGGCGGCTATGCTGCTGCAAAATTACGTGTATGCGCAAACGGAAGTACATAACGTGTCCATGCAGCACACGCTCTCCGAAGGGCAGCGTCTGATCGAGGACAAATGGTCCTACCGCTTCAGCGATCCGAAGCGCGGGGATATCGTTATCATTAACGGACCGGAGCACAAGGACAGGCTGGTCAAACGCGTCATTGCCCTTCCCGGCGAAACCGTCGACATGAAGGACGGCGCCGTCTATATCGACGGACAGCCGCTGGACGAGCCTTACGCCAACGGCAGCACGTACGCGGGAGCGGTGCAGATGCCGTTTACGGTGCCGGACGGCCAAGTGTTTGTGTTGGGAGACAACCGGGAGAACAGCCTGGACAGCCGCTCGTTCGGCCCGGTGGCGAAGAGCAGCCTGGAAGGCAAGGCGGTGTTCCGCATCTGGCCGGTCAACGAATTCGGAACGTTGAAATAACGGCATTTTGTAATTCTTTTGTAATTATTTATTTCGGTTTCGTTTAGAAGTAAGCGTTACTCTAATATTAGTTCGTTACGGATAAAGGCAAAAGGCGGGACGTGAAAAGGTGTCGATACGGGTCAAGCTGTACATGTCATACTTGGCGATGGCTTTCGTGCCGGTGCTGCTCATGATGCTGCTGGCGCTGTTTATCTTTTATTTGGCCGGAAAGGAGGATTTGCGGGAGTTTTCGGAAAAGCACCGGAACGAAAGCTTTAATCAGGCGCTCATCTACGGCGAGCTCTCGTATGTCATCCGGGAGGATACGGGAAAGCTGGAAAATGAGACGTTTATGGACGACCTTCAGCGCCGTTTGGAGGAGCAATGGGCCGGACTGCTGGTGGCCCGGGACGGCAAGCTGACCGAAGTGCCGCCGTTCTTGAGAGAGCTGTCGCCCGAAGAGGATTGGCAAAGCGCGCTTGACAGTCCGCCAAGACAGCTGAAATTCAATCTGTTCCGGTATGACGTGCATGAGATCGAATTTACGTTCCCGGACGGGGCGGATGGCAAGGCGGTGCTGCTGAACCGGGCGGAGAGCATTCCTTGGATATGGAATCCTATCGTGCTGATCGTCAGTTTGGTGTTTATTTGTTTGACCAGCTTGCTGCTCACTTATTTTGTTTCCCGCAGCATAATTAAGCCGCTGCAATCGCTTCGAACGGCGGCGCTCCGCATTAAGGAAGGCGATCTGTCGCAGCCCGTCGACTTGCGCAGATCCGTCGGCAGGTACGGCCGGATTAACGAAGTCGCCCAGTTAAGCACGGCGTTCGAGGAGATGAGAGGCCGGCTGAAGCAATCGATCGATCAGAGCTTGCAGTACGAGGAGAACCGGAAGCAGCTGCTGTCCCATATTTCCCACGATTTGAAGACGCCGATCTCCGCCATCAAAGGCTATGTGGAAGGGATTATGGACGGGATCGCCAATACGGAGGAGAAGCGCAGCCGTTATATCGGAACGATATATCGGAAGGCGGAAGAAATGGACAAGCTGATTGATGAGCTTTTCTTGTTTTCCAAGCTGGATTTGCAGACGGTGGCCTTCGATTTCAAGGTCGTCGATTTGAACCGATACGTCGAACATTTTATGGACGAGCAGCGGTTCGATCTGGAAAAGTCGGGCATTCGGCTCCAATTCGAGCCTTGCTCCGGCGGTCCGGTCATGGCGGCGGCGGATACCGACAAGCTGAACCGGGTGTTGACCAATATTTTGAACAACAGCGTCAAATATATGGGAGACGGGAGCGGCGAGCGGTCTCCGTTGATTCAGGTAACCATCAAGACGGTACCGCATTGGGCCATCGTAGAAATCGAAGACACGGGCCCGGGAATCGACAACGAGGATCTGCCCTATATATTCGACCGGTTCTATCGCGCGGAGCAATCCCGCAATTCCGAAACCGGCGGCAGCGGACTCGGCCTGGCGATCGTCAAGCAGATTATGGAAGGCCATGGCGGTGAAGCATGGGCCGAAAATGCGGAGAACGGCGGCGCGCGTTTTTGTCTGAAGCTTCCGCTGGCCATGGCCGGCAAGGCGGTGAACGAGCATGAAGAGCATCCTGATCATCGAGGATGAGAAGGCGATAGCCGAGCTGGAGCGAGATTATTTGGAGAGTCACGGATATGCCGTTCGTATGGAGGGACGGGGCGATATCGGCCTGAAGCTTGCGCTGGAGGGCGGCTTCGACCTCATTATTTTGGACGTGATGCTGCCGAAGATGGACGGATTCGAAATATGCCGTCAAATCCGGGGCGTCTCCGACGTGCCCGTGCTGATGGTAACGTCCAAGAAGGAAGATATCGATAAAATTCGGGGCCTGGGGCTTGGAGCGGATGATTATATGACGAAACCGTTCAGTCCCAGCGAGCTGGTGGCTCGCGTCAAAGCGCATTTGTCCCGTTACGAGCGGCTGACCAAAGGCCAATCGGAGCGGGGACAGCAGATTCAAATCCGCGGATTGCTGATCGACAAGCCTTCGCGGAAGGTGACGATCCATGACGAGGAAGCGGCGTTAACCTCCAAGGAATATGAGCTGCTGCTGCTGCTCGCCTCGCATCCGAACCGGGTATTCGAAAAGGAGGAGCTGTTCGAGCGGGTTTGGGGACTCGACTCCAACGGCGACTCGGCTACGGTGACGGTTCACATCCGCAGGCTGCGGGAAAAGATCGAGCACGATCCGTCCAATCCCCAATATATCGAAACGATTTGGGGCGTCGGCTACCGTTTCAAAGTATAGAAACAGATTTCGAGGAGTGGAGCCAATTTGAAAAGCATCATTAATTTCTCGTTGAACAACAAGTTTGCGCTGTGGATCATGACGGTCATCGTTCTGTTCGCGGGCTTGCAAGCCGGTACGAGCATGAAGATGGAGACGATCCCGGATATTACGATTCCGATCGTCAGCGTTACGACCATTTATCCGGGCGCGGCGCCGGAAGAAGTTATGGAGAAAGTGACGAAGCCGATTGAACAGCGGACCCGCAATTTGTCCGGCGTCAATACGGTCATGTCGACCTCGTACGAGAACGCTTCTTCGGTTGTTCTGGAGTTTAAATACGAGACCGATATGGACAAGGCGGAGGAAGAAGTCAAGGAGGCGCTGGGGCAGCTGAGCTTGCCGGACGGCGTGAACGACCCTTCCGTCTCCCGGATCAGCCTCAACGCGTTCCCGGTCATTTCGATCAGCTTGGCGAACGACGAGCTGACGCTTCCGCAGCTGACGCGGCAGGTAAACGACAGCATTTTGCCTAAGCTTCAAGGTCTTGACGGCGTCGCTTCCGTGCAAATTTCCGGTCAGAACGTCGTGGAAGGCGAGCTCGCATTTGACCAGGACGCGCTGGCGGCGATCGGGTTGAACGAGGACGCGGTGAAGGGCATCATTTCCGCCTCGGCCTTGTCCGTTCCGCTGGGCATCTTCGAGTTCGGCAATGAAGAGAAATCGATCGTCGTGGACGGAAACGTAACGACGGTGGAAGATCTGAACAATCTGGAGCTGTTGCCGGGCGTCAAGCTGAGCGACGTCGCCGAGCTGTCAATCAGCGACAAGGCGGAATCGATATCCCGGACGAACGGCAAAGATTCCATCGGCGTCAGCATCGTGAAGGCGGCCGAAGCCAACACGGTGGATGTCGTCAATCGGGTAAAAAAGGAAATCAAGGAACTCGAAGCGGATTACAAAGGTCTCGTGGCGGAAGTATCGTTCGACCAAGGCGAGCCGATCGAGGAATCCGTCCATACGATGCTCAGCAAAGCGGCCATCGGCGCGCTGGCGGCCGTCCTGATCATCTTGCTGTTCTTGCGCAATATTCGGTCTACCATCATTTCGGTCGTATCGATCCCGTTGTCTATCTTGATCGCGCTGCTCATCTTGAAGCAAATGGACATCACGCTCAACATTATGACGCTTGGCGCCATAACGGTTGCGATCGGACGGGTGATCGACGATTCCATCGTCGTCATCGAGAACGTATACAGGCGAATGTCGCTGTCGAGCGAAAAGCTGAAGGGCAAAGAGCTGATCGTGGAAGCGACTCGCGAAATGTTCATTCCGATTTTGTCTTCCACCGTCGTAACGGTCGCCGTATTCCTGCCGATGGGTCTCGTATCCGGCATGGTCGGCCAAATCTTCATGCCGTTTGCGCTCACGATCGTTTTTGCGCTGGCGGCGTCGCTGGTCGTTGCCGTTACCGTCGTGCCGATGATGGCGCATATGATGTTCCGCAACGGCTTGAAGGGCGGCAAAGCGCATGACGACAAGCCGGGCCGCTTGGCGATGCTGTACAAGAAAGTGCTGGAGTGGTCGCTGAACCATAAGCTCGCGACGTTCGGTCTGGCGTTGCTGCTGCTGGTCGGCAGCTGCGGCCTGTTCCCGTGGGTCGGCGTCAGCTTCCTGCCGGAAGACGAGCAGAAGTCGATGATCGTCACTTACAACCCGGCTCCGGGCGAGACTCGCGAGCAAGTTGAAGCGATGGCGCTGGAAGCCGAGAAGGTGCTCATCGGGCGCGAAGGGCTGAGCGTCGTGCAGTATGCCGTCGGCGGACAAAACCCGATGAATCCGGGTGCGTCCAAGCAAGCGTTGTTCAATATGAATTACGATAAAGAATTTGGCGGATTCGCCGAAGAGAAAGAGGCCATCATTCCGCTGCTGCAGGAGCTTGGCGGACAAGGGGAATGGAAGCAGCAGGACTTTACCGGCGGGCTTGGAGGCTCCGGACTGTCTCTGCTCGTGTACGGCCCCGACATGAAGGCGTTGCAGCCCGTCGTCGAAGAGTTGACGGCGAAGCTGCAAGAAAACGGGAATTTGGCGAAAATCGAATCCAGCTTAAGCGAAACGTACGATCAATACCGGATCGTGGCGGACCGCGAGAAGCTGAGCCTATACGGATTGACCGCAGGCCAGGTGGCGATGGCGCTCAGCCCGGTGCGCGAACGTCCGGTGCTGACGACGGTGGAGAACGACGGGGAAGACGTCAACATTTATTTGAAGACGGAAGAACGAGTCTTTACCGGCAAGGCCGACTTGGAAAACGTGACGCTGATGTCCCCGCTGGGCATGGAGGTGGCGCTCAAGGACGTCGTAACGATCGAGGAGGGCGAATCTCCGAATACGATTACGCGCCGCGCCGACCGCGTCTATGCGGAAGTGACCGCCGAAGTGACGTCTTCGAACGTAGGCGCCGTATCGACCGACGTTCAAAAGCTGATCGACGGTATGGAGCTGCCCGACAATATCGACATTGAGATGGGCGGCGTAACGGAACAAATCAACGAAACGTTTACGCAGCTCGGTCTGGCCATGCTGGCGGCCGTCGCCATCGTCTATCTGGTGCTCGTGCTGACGTTCGGCGGCGCGCTGACGCCGTTTACGATTCTGTTCTCGCTGCCGTTTACGATTATCGGCGCCATGGTCGGCTTGTTCCTGGCGGGAGAAACGATCAGCGCCACGGCAATGATCGGAGCGCTTATGCTGATCGGCATCGTCGTCACGAACGCCATCGTTCTGATCGACCGCGTCTTGCATAAGGAGAAGGAAGGTCTGTCGGTGCGCGAAGCGCTGCTGGAAGCGGGCGTGACCCGACTGCGTCCGATTCTGATGACGGCCATCGCAACCGTCGGTGCGCTGCTGCCGCTCGCCCTCGGCTTCGAATCCGGCGGATTGATTTCCAAAGGGATGGCGATTACCGTTATCGGCGGCTTGACGAGCTCGACATTGCTGACGCTCATCATCGTGCCGGTCGTATACGAGTTCCTGAACCGGAAAAAAGCTCGTCAGCATGCGAAGGCTTAAGCGCCGCATGTAACGATACTTCAGCAAAGCGGTATATAGGGGAAGGTTTGGTTAAGAAAAGGGACGGTTATCTTCCAGGAGATAATCGCCTCTTTTTATTCAATTTGTTTTATGAAGAGTATCGTACATTTTGCTATTTTTATCGAACCGCGGACGAAAGCTTCTTGCAAATGCGGCTGCTGCTAGGACGGAAACCGATTATGACAACTTTAACAAAAGAGTTCGCAATACTGCCGGCTTATCGCCATCGTTGACTTATTCTTGTCTCGTTCGGGCAAGCTAACCGCAGCAATCCGTTGCGAGATAAGGAGGAGGCGGTCATATGCTGCGGAATATCGTCAAGGCGGTGGCGCTGATCATCGGCTTGGCCGGTTCCGATGCGGCGGCTTTGGAATCCCCGACGACGGTCCTGTCGGCTCCGCGATATTCGGAGTGGGGGCGGACGGCGATGCAGGAAGCGGCTAAGGCGTATGCGGGAGCATCTATCGTCGATTACAAATATGAAGGCAGATTTCAATCGGAAGCGGGACGGCCGGAGGAACGTTTTTTGTTGCGGGTTCGCCATGACGGCCGTGAATTCGGTCTGCGGGTAAGGGTTGAGCTGGAAGAAGGCGCGGAGAAGCTTCACGCCGTCAGAATGAAGGAAGTCGAACGGTGACCGGTTAGTAACGGTCACCGTTCGTTTTGTTGCCGGCCGATGCCGCCATCGCTGTCGCTCGCCCATTATTGTTTGCCCGAGACCCACGGCGAGATTAGAGAATAACTGGCAAATCAAGCAACTTTTTGCCTCTAGCAGTCGTTAATAGTAAAATAGACAAAACGATGCTGGAGAGGAGCTGCGTTGTGAAATTTTCGTTTATCGATCGCAGTCGCTTCGCGGCGGCTGCGCTTCTTGCCGCTTTTGTACTAACCGTGCTCGCGCCTCCGGCTGCTTTGAAGGCCGAAGGGGACGGCGGATTGCGCATTCATGCCAAGACGGGGTTTCAAGGACTGTATAAAGGAACGGCATGGATTCCCGTAACGCTGTCGCTGACGAACGAGACCGGAAAGGATATGGCGGGCGAGGCGGTGGTGTCCGTATGGGTGAACGGAATGACGACCGACTATGTCATCCCTGCGGAGCTCCCGAGAGGATCGACGGTCGAGCTGCCGCTTGCGATTCCGGGCATGGAGCTGAATAAGGATTCGACGAAGATCCGTTTTTTTGAAGGATCGTTCGGCAAGGGCAAGTCCGTTCCTTTACAAGGGACCGATTATTTGGAAGGCCGCGCGTCTTCGGGTTATATGATCGGCGTTGTGGCGCGAGATCCGGATACGCTTAATTTTATGCCATCGTTAAATCAGAAAGGCTACAATATCAGCGTCGTACCGATCAAGCCGGAGGAGCTGCCGAAGCAATCGATTATGCTGGATATGCTCGATGCGCTTGTCTTGAACGATACGGCGACGGCCGGCTGGGACGCAAGCCGGGTCGAGGCGGTGCAGAACTGGACGGCCGAGGGCGGAACGCTCATTTTGTCCGGCGGGGCCGGTTACGGCAAAACGGCGGAAGCGTTTGCAGAACTGTCTCCCGTCGCGGTCGAAGGAACGATGGAGCTACCGGACACGGAAGCGTTGTCGGCTGCGGGCGGGACCGAGCTCGCCGCCAATCTCCCTGTCACCATTTCCAAAGGCCGTTTGACGGAAGGGCGTATTGAATGGAGCGAGCAAGGGGTGCCGCTCGCGGCCAATCGGGAATACGGCATGGGCGAAGTCGTCTATGTCGCCTTCGATCCGTCGCTGGAGCCGATGTCGGTCTGGGCAGGAAGCGCGCAGCTGTGGGCAAGATTGCTGCAAAACACGCTGACGCCGCTGCAGCAGCTCGGAGGCATTCAATTCCATGACCAGATCTATTGGAATATCGGGTCTCTGATCGATTATTTTCCGTCGATCAAACCGCCTAACTTTATGCTGCTGATGCTGTTGCTCGGCATCTATATGCTGCTGGTCGCTCCGGTGCTGTACATCGTTCTGGCGAAGCTGGACCGCAGGGAATGGGCCTGGTGGGCGATTCCTGCCGTTTCGCTGGCGATGGCCGCCGTGATCTTCCTGATCGGCGCGGGCGACAAGCGGGTAATGAACGCCCATACGATTGAAATCATCGAATTGACCAAAGACGGCAAAGCGGTCATGTCCGGAGCGACCGGACTGTTCGTTCCGGCAGGGGGGACCGTCACCGCCGAATACGGCCGGCCGCTGCCGCTTAAGCTGTATGCCGGCGGAAATGTTGTCGGAAGAGGGGGCTCCGGAGGTCTGAACGCTTCGGGCAATCATCAGGTCAGGCTGGGCGAGGCCGGAAACTCCGCCGTCTGGCGGTCGGTGTCCTACTGGTCGACCCGCAAGCTGTGGATGGAGCGATCCCTGGCGCCGGAGTCGGAGACGGGGATGCTGGAAGTCCGTTACGAGGAAGAGGGCGGAGATTGGCGGATCGTCGTAACGAATCAAACGACGGCGGATTTGCAGCACGTTTCGCTGCTGTCCGGAGGTCTGGTCCAGCCGATCGGCGACTTGAAACGGGGAGAATCCGGAACGGTCGATTTGCTGCCGTCCATTTCGTCGATGGCGGGTCAATATTTTAATTACGGCCATCATATGTTTCCTTATCCTGCTAACCGTCGGGACGACGAATACAGCCGCGAACGGAATTTGACCGATCTTTACTTCAATCGCAGCAACGGATCGATTATGCCTTCCAGGCCTGCTATCGTCGCCTTCAGCAAGGACCGGTACAGCGGTTATCTCGTCGGCGGGAACAAGGTAAAGGCTGATCGGCTGCGCATGTGGGTGAAGGAACTGGGGCCGGCTCCGCAGGATGAGAACCGTGTCGTCGTCCCTGCCGGAGCGATGAAGCCGATCGTCACGTCCAATACGATGCAGACGTTTGACCAGTACGGAAACGGTGAGATCAGAGTCGGCGGCGGAGAACTGGTGCTGGACTATTTGGCTCCGGACGCCTTCGGCGTTGCGTACGATGCGATCAAGGTTCAAGTAACGCCCGGTTATCCGGGATCGGATCTGAAGTACGCCATTTGGAATGATCGGAGCGGCGAATGGCAGCCGATCGAAGGCGATCTCGGCGATCCAACGCCGTATATGACCGAAGGCGGAACGATTCGCGTTCGGCTGGAAGCCGGCATCGAAACCGAAACCGCAATTCCGCTGGTCGAGCTGGAAGGAGAGAAACTGGCGCCATGACGATACCAATTACGGGAACGGAGAGCGAGGAAACGGTTCAAGGCGAGGTGCCTATGATCGAAATACGCGGATTGGCACGGACATTCGGCAGCATCCAGGCGCTGAAGGGAATCGACCTGACCATAGGCAAAGGAACGGTGTTCGGATTTGTCGGTCCGAACGGAGCGGGCAAGTCGACGACCATGTCGATATTGGCGACGCTGCTGCTGCCCAGCGCCGGTTACGCCAAGGTAGGCGGGTACGACGTGACGAAGCATCCGCAGGAAGTCAGGAAGCTGATTGGCTACATGCCGGATTTCTTCGGCGTATACGATCACTTCAAGACGGTGGAGTATTTGCACTTTTACGGCGCCAGCTACGGCATTTCGAAAAAGGACAGGGATGCGCTTATCCCCGGCTTGCTTGAGCTGGTCAATCTGTCGGACAAAGCGGACGCTTACGTCGATACGCTGTCGCGGGGCATGAAGCAGCGTCTTTGCCTGGCGCGCTGCCTGGTGCACGATCCCGAGCTGCTTATTTTGGACGAACCGGCCTCCGGCCTCGATCCGCGGGCGCGCATCGAGATGAGGGAAATCTTGAAAGAACTGAAGTCAATGGGCAAGACGATCATCATTTCTTCGCATATTTTGCCGGAGCTGGCCGAAATGGTGGATGAAATCGGCGTGATCGAGCAAGGCCGCATCGCGGCGGTCGGCAACGTGGCCGACATTCAGAGCCGTTTGCGCGTCAACCGGTTTCTGCATGTTCGTCTGGCGGGAAGAGAAGACGAGGCGGAGCGGTTTTTGCGCGACCGTCCTTGCGTGGACCGGGTCCATCGCGAAGATAACGGCCTGCAGATCGGCTTCGGAGGCGGAGACGACGAACAGGCGGACCTGCTGCATGCGCTTGTGGAAGCTGGTTACCGGGTTATATCCTTCAGCGAGGCCCAAACGAATTTGGAGGACGTATTTCTGGAAATTACGAGAGGGGGCGGATCGGCATGACCAAAGGACAAGCGGCGGAAGGAAAGGCAAACGGCTGGCGAATCCGGCTGATCAATCCCGTCCTGGACAAGGAATTCAGGCTCCGCATGCGCTCTCCCCGCGCGATGTGGACGCTGTTCTTTTATTTGTTCGCCCTTGGCTTGATGTCGCTCAGCGCCATTTATTTGACGCAGGAGCTTGCCGGGAGGGGCGGATCGTTCAGACCCGAGGAGAGCCGGTATCTGTTTTATTTTCTCAGTCTTGCGCAGTTGGGCTTAATCGCCTTTATGGCGCCCGGCTTGACGGCGGGAGTCATTAGCGGCGAGCGTGAGAAGCAGACGCTGAACCTGCTTCTCACGACGCAGCAAAGCTCGGCCACGATCGTGCTGAGCAAGCTGGTTTCGTCGCTGAGCTTCATGGTGCTGATCGTGGTCAGCACGTTACCGATATACAGCATGATGTTTTTGTACGGGGGCGTATCCCCCAACCAGCTGGCGCTTGTATTTCTGTACGATTTGTTTATGATGTTTGTGCTCGGCTCTTTCGGCGTTCTGTTTTCGACGCTGCTAAGGCGGACGATGGTGTCGGTGATCGTCACTTACGGCGTGACGCTGTTTATGTTTGCGGGCACCGCCATCTTGTTTATGGTGTTGATCGGGATCGTCGAACAGGCTTACCAAGGACAGTCCATATCGTATACGTGGGTCGGCCACGTGCTGGCCTGGAATCCGGCGGTCGGCATGTACAGCATCATGGACCCGTCCGTCAACGACGTCGTATTTTCCGTCAACCGGTGGACCGGCGGACCGGCCAATGGACCGCTTATCCCGCTATGGGCGGAGAGCATGATCATTTACGGCTGTCTGTCTTTGCTCGCCTTGTGGATCGCGGTGCGCAATTTGCGGCCGCGCCATCGGGCGTAGCCGGCAATGTATTCGCGGACCTGACGGCCGGAAGAGCGGCAGCGTTAGTAAGGCAGAGCGCCTTGATCCGAAGGAGGGAGACGGATGGCGAAAGAACCATCGTTGACGCGGCTGTTGACGCCCGTGCGCAATCGGCTTGTCCTGTTCAGGCTGCTGCGGCAGGCGGCGCTCGGTGTTGCCGGCGGAAGCGTTGCCGGCGCGGCCGTATTGGCGGCCGGCCGCTTGTGGCCGATGGCGCATGCGATGCCGCTGTTTGGGTGCGCCGTGGCTGCGGGCTTGGCGGCCGGCGCGGCGCTTGGATGGCGAAGGCGGGAGTCGCTGCGGGATGCGGCCAGAACGGTCGATAAGCTCGAAGCCGAAGATGCGGTGACGACCGCGCTTGACGGGTTGGCCCGATCTGCGGGAGAAGGCGCGGAACGCGAATCCGAAATCGTCAAGCTGCAGCGTATGGACGCCGAAGCGGCCGTTCGGCGGTTTGCGGAGGGGCTTCGCACGAAGCTCCCCTGGCCGGGCTGGCCGGCTTGGCGGACCTCCGTTATGGCGGGAGCGTCGGCATGGGTCGTCATCGCCGCGCTGCTGATCGCGCCGAATCCGATGGAGGAGCGGGCCCAGGCGAAGGCGAAAGCGGCCGAAACGATCGGGGAGCTGGAAGAGAAGGCGGAACATATGGCCGAGGCGGCCAAGCGCGAAGGCTTGTCCGGAGAAGAGGCGGAGGCGCTGCTGCAGCCGCTGGTATCGCTGCGGGAGGCGCTGTCTTCGCCGAACGTCAATTTCGAAGAAGCGCTGAAGGAGCTTGAAGCGGCCATTCGCGAGCTGGAGCGCGCCGCCGAAGCGGCTTCGCAGGCGGCGTCGCGTCTGGAGGCGGCCGCCAGGGCGATGGCGGTCGAGCCGAATTTGCGGCCGCTCGGCGAGGCGCTGCAAGCCCGCGACGCCGAGGCCGCGAGAAGCGCGATCGACGACTTGCGGTCGCGCATGAAGGAGCTGTCGCCGGAGGAGCGCGAATCGCTGGCGGAAGCGCTGGAGCGGCTCGCGGCCGAGCAGCCGCGGGAAGCCGCCGCCGAGGAGCTGGCGGCGGCTTTGAAGGAAGCGGCGCGGCAGGTGCGCGCCGAAAGCGAAGGGGAGGCGGAGGCCGATCCGAACGGCGACGGCCTTGCCGCTCTGGAGGAAGCGCTCGCCCGCGCACTGACGCAAGGCGAGCTGGAGCGGCTCGCGCGCGAGATGTCCGGCAGCCTGGCGGAAGCCGGACGGCAGCTCGCGGCGCGGCAAGGGCTGCCGGCGCCTGCAGGCTTGTCCGAAGCCGGAGCGGCGGGCTCAGGGACCGCGACCGGCGGCGGAACGGGCGGACAGGGCGGCTCCGGCGGCGAATCGGGAGCTTCCGGGGCGGCAGGCTCCGGTGAGGGTGCAAGCGAAGGCGATTCCGGCATTTCCGGCAGCGGAGGGTCCGGAGCCGGCGGAACGGGCAGCGAAGGACAAGGTGCGGGCGGCGGCGAAGGCGCCGGCGGAGGAGGAAACGGCAGCGGAACCGGATCCGGCACCGGCGCTGGCGGAACCGGTGCCGTTCATGGCCAAGGCTCCGGGGCGGGAACGGGAACCGGCAGCCGGAAGCTGGTCACGACGCCAAGAACGATGGAAGGCTCCGGCAACGTGCAGAGGGACGGCGGGCCGGCATCCGGCGGCGAGACGCAGACGGGCGGGCAATCGCCCATGATCGACGGCACGACCAGACCGTACGAGGAAGTATACGGCGAATACGCCGAGGAGGCCAAGCGGTCGATCGGCCGTTCCCAGCTGCCTGCCGGCATGCAGGAGAAGGTGAAGCGGTATTTTGACGAAATACAGCCCGAGTGACGTCTGGAGGATCGAAGCGATGGAGTTGAAAGAACAGATGGAGACGGCGGCAGAACGGATTGCCGCCATGAAGCGGGAAATCGGCAAGGTTATCGTCGGCCAGGAGGAAACGGTCGAGCAGCTGCTGTGGTGTATGATTGCGGGAGGGCACGCGCTGCTGGAAGGGATTCCGGGACTCGGGAAAACGATGCTTGTCCGCACGGTGGCGGATGCCGTCTCGCTGAAATTTTCGCGCATTCAGTTTACGCCGGATTTGATGCCGTCCGACATTACGGGGACGACGCTGATCGATTTCGGTTCGCAAGGGGGCGTCATGCAGCGGTTTCAGCCGGGGCCGCTGTTCGGGAATATCATACTGGCGGATGAAATTAACCGGGCGACGCCCAAGACGCAAAGCGCGCTGCTCGAAGCGATGCAGGAAGGCACGGTAACGGCCGGCGGCGAAACCCGCGGTCTGCCGCAGCCCTTTTTTGTGCTGGCGACGCAAAATCCGATCGAGCAAGAAGGGACGTATCCGCTGCCCGAAGCTCAGCTGGACCGTTTTTTGCTGAAAATCGGCGTCGATTATCCGACCCGGGAACAGTTGAAAGAAATTGTGCGGCGCACGACTTCCGCCAGCCTGCCGCAAGCCCAGACGGTTATGGACGGCGAAGGCCTGGCCGGACTGCAGCGACTGGCCAAGCAGATTCTGGTCGGCGAGGACGTGCTGGAGCTGGCTGTCGGCGTCGTCATGATGACGCATCCGAAGGAGCCGTCGGCTCCCGAGCCGGTGAAGCGGCACGTCCGTTACGGCGCAGGGCCGAGGGCCGTTCAGGCGCTCGTCGCCATCGGCAAAGCCCGCGCCCTGTGCGCAGGCAGGCTTCATGTGTCCTGGAACGACCTGCGCGTCGCGGCGCTGCCCGTGCTGCGCCATCGGCTGATTTTAAACTATGAGGCGCAAGCCATGGGCATGACGACCGATGAAATCGTCGGCGCCGTTGCCGATGCGGCCGAGGCCGGCCGATGAGCGGGGATTCGTTGGCCCCGGGTGGCTTGCCGCCGGTCGTCAAGCCGACGGACGCCATAAAGCTGCTGTTTCCCGAAGCGGGACTGCTCGAACAAGCGGAGCGGCTGGAGCTCGCCTCCGGCGGCCGGGTAAGAGGCGCAGCGTCCGGCAAGCGGCGTTCCAGCATGCTCGGAGGATCCCAGGAGTTTGCCGATTACCGGCCCTATGCGCACGGCGACGATACGAGAAGAATCGATTGGAACGTCTTCGGGCGTACGCGCAAAGCTTATGTCCGGCAGTACTGGGACGAACAGGAGCTGCATTCGCATCTGTATATTGACGTATCCCGTTCGATGGCCGCGTTCGGAGAAGGAGACGGCCGCAAGCTGCTGTTCGCCTTAAGGCTGGCGGCATGCGTCGGCTATGCGGCGCTGTGCGGCGAGGACCGAGTTACGGTCCGCTTCTACGGCCCAACGGGAATGACGGGCCGGTTGCCTTCGCTGCGGGGAAGATGGTCGTCCGGCCGGCTGTTTCAATATTTGGCGGACGGCGCGCCAACCGCCGGCTATGGAGACGCTTCGGCTGAGCCGGGTACGGACGGCAGCGGCGGAAGGAACGATACAGTTCCGGCTGGAAGCGCCGGCGTCCTTAACGGCATGGAGTCGGCCGACTCCGATATGTCGCTCCCGTTCCGGCAGCCCGGAGCGCTGCCGAATCGCCCGGGAAGCGCCTGGCTGTTCACCGATGCTCTGTTCGAGAAGGGTCTGGAGGAAACGCTGCTGCTGCTGTCTGCGGCGGGTCAAAACGTCGTGCTGGTGCAGCTGCTGTCGCCGGAAGAGCTGGAACCACCGGTAAGCGGCGAACTGAAGCTGATCGACAGCGAACTGCGGACGGGCAAGGAGGTAGCCGTCTCCGAACGGCTGATATCCGAATACAGGCTTGCGGTTCGAACTTTCCGGGAGCAAGTTCGGCAAGCCTGCGCGGCGCGCGGCGCCGCCTGCGTCACGCTCGATACGGGCAAGCCTGTGCGGGAGGCGCTTGACCGGCTGGTCCGGCAGCATGCGCTAAGGCAAAGACGATAACGCGGGCGCCGGATCGCATGCCGGCCAATCCGCAACCGACCTCTGAGAAAGGAGGAACATGACGTGCAACTACTGTCTGCCGCTTCGGCCTGGTTTGCCGCGGCGCTGCCGGCTATCCTTCTTCTGTATGCGTTAAAGCGCAACTATCGGGATGCCGAAGTGTCCAGCCATTTGTTATGGAAACGCGTATGGCGCGAACAGGAGGCGAACCGCCCTTGGCAGAAGCTGCGGAACCGCCTCCTGATGCTGATCCAGCTGCTCGCCGCCGCCCTGCTCGTCTTCGCCCTGATGGAGCCTGTCGTCGGCAAGCCGGCCGCAACGGACGGGCATGCCGTGCTGCTGATCGACAGGTCGTGGAGTATGTCGGCATATCCTCCGGACGAGCCGGGAGCAACAGAAAGCGGCGAGGAAGCCGGAGGGCGCTTGACCCGGCTGCAGCTGGCCGTCCAGGAAGCGGCCCGCTGGCTGGACGAGCAAGCTGGAGAGCGCCCCGTTTCGATCGTGGTTAACGGAAGAGTGCCCGAAGCGCTGGCTATCCGCTCGACGGATTATCGGCAGCTGAAGGAAACGCTTCGAGAGATCGCGCCTTATTACGGTTACGCGGATAATGCCGCGGCGCTGTCTTTCGCCGATTCGCTTCATCGCGGTGATAGTGGCGGAGAAACGATCGTGCATACGGACGGTCGGTGGCCGGATGCCGGAGAAGCCGGCGCTCTGCCGCTGCAGGCTCCGGCTCGTCTGGAGCTGGCCGGCGGCGAAGCCTCCTCCGGCAATGCCGCCGTCTTGTCGTTCGGGATCGAGGCCGCTCCCGGCGGCGGGGAGCTTGCGCGGGGCACGGTGACCGTCCGAAACGACGGCGCCGAGGACCGCACCCTGCCGCTTGAAGTATGGGCGGTGAACGAAGGGGAGACGCCGCGGCTCGTCCGCGAGCTGGAATTGCACGTTCCGGCCGGCGAATGGCAAAGCGCCGCCGCGGAAGGACTGCCTCCCGCCGACTATTATGTCGCCCGGCTTGTATCCGACCGCGATGGCGCTGCCGCCGACGATACGGCTTATCAGTTTCCTTCCGTGGCGGCGGACCGCGAGGTGCTGGTCGTGACGGAGGGAAACCTGTTTTTGGAAAAGGCGCTGCTGCTCGCAGGAGTCCGTCCGGTCCGCATCGCCCCGGACGCGAAAGCGCCGGCGGAAAGGGAAGCGGGAGCCGTTGCCTGGATCGTTGCGGACGGAAGCTACGAACGGCTGCTGGAGGACGAAGGCTGGTCTGCGCTGCTCGGAAGCAAGCCGCTGTGGATTATCGATCATCCTGCCGATGAGAACGGGCGAGTGCCGGTTTCGCCGCACGGCAGCACCGTGAAAGATCATCCGGTAACGGCTTATATTACGTTTCAGGATACGCATATCGCCCGGCTGCGCGCGCTGAAGCCGGCGGAAACCGCATGGGGAGAAACGATTATAAGCTATGGGGGGCTGCCGGCGATCATCGCCGGAGACGAGAAGGGAATGCCCAGATTGCGCTTTACATTCGCTCTGCACGATTCCGACTTGCCGCTGCGTCCGGAATTTCCGGTGCTGGCCGTCCAAGCGGCGGACTGGCTGAGCGGCGGCGCGTCCGGTCATTTGGGGACGGTCGTTGCCGGTCAGACGATCGAGCCGAATTTGCACGCCGCTGCGGCGAACGCCTGGTGGGAGCCGGTTGAAGCAGGGCCGGACGATAGCGGACAGGAAGGAAACCGTATGCCGCTGCCGCTTGGCTCCGGCGAAAGCTACGAAGCGCCGGCGGTTCCCGGGCTTTACCGGCTGACGGAAGCAGATAGCGAGGGAAATCGGCTGAACAGCCGTTATTTGGCGGTCACGGCCGATCCCGCCGAGTGGCAGCGGAGCTCGGATCGGCTTTCGCTCGGATCCGCGGGGACAACGGACGTTCCGCTGCCCGGCGATGAGGTAGAGGCGGAACGGAACGATGCCGGGCATGCCGCGCCTTTAACCGGATGGATCGCCGGATTGCTGCTGCTCGTGATGGCCGCCGAATGGGAGGTGTACCGTCGTGGGCATTGAAATCAAGTATCCATGGCTGCTCTTGCTGCTGCTGCCGTGGCTGGCGATGATCGGGGTGATGATTCGCTTTACGCCTCGCCTTAGCGGCTTGCGCAAAGGTACGGCGATTGCCGTCAGGGCATTGACTCTGCTGTTGTTGATCGCCGTTGCGGCCCAGGTGACGCCGTTTCAAGCGGTCAAGCAGCGCAACGTCGTCTTTGTAGCCGACCGCTCGGCCAGCATGGGGGGCGGCGGCGAGGCCGGGGAATGGATCGCCCGAGCCTGGTCCTCCAAAGCGGACATCGATTACGCCGCCATCGTTGCCTCGGCCTCGCATTCGGCCGTCGAACGCAGCTTGACCGATGCGCCTCTGCCCTCCGGAGACCGCGTCGTTTTCCGCACGCAGCCGGATGAAGGGTATACCGATCTGGCCAAGGGACTGCAGCTCGCTTCCGCCTTGCTGCGCGAGCGGGGCGGCGGAAGAATCGTCTTGCTGTCCGACGGCGAGGAAAACGCGGGCGAAGCCCGGCGGAGCGCGAGATTGCTGAAGTACGAAGGAATTGCCGTCGATGTTGTCCTGCTCCCCGGAGCCGGCAAGCCGGACGCATCCATCGACCGGTTATCGGTGCCTTCCATGTTGAAGCAGGGGGAATCGTTTTCGTTTGAAATTACCGTTCAAAGCACGTTTGCCGGGCCCGCCGAACTGAGACTGTTCGCCGACGACAAACCGCTGACCGCCTCGCAAGTTCAGCTGGAACGCGGGGAAAACCGGTTTTGGCTGCAAAGCTTGGCACTCGATCCCGGCTTCCACCGGTTCAGGACGGAGCTTTACGCCGAAGGCGACGAACAGCCGAACAATAACGAGGCTTATGCGTTCAGCCGCGTCAGCGGGCCGCCGACGGTGCTGATCGTTGAAGGCGAGGAAGGGGCGTCGGCCAATCTGGAAGCCGCTTTGTCCGCTTCCTATATGCTGCACCGGACGATCGCGCCCGAAGCGCTGTCGATGGAATTGGCGGAATATGCGGCCTACGACAGCATTATTCTAAACAACGTTCCGGCAACGCGAATCGCGGAGCGGCCGATGGAATGGCTGGGCAAGGCGGTCGGCGATTTCGGCGTCGGCCTGATTATGGCCGGAGGAAGCGACAGCTTCGGACTCGGCGGATATTTCAAGACGCCGGTCGAACGGGCGCTGCCCGTCTATATGGAGCTGCAGGGCAAAAAGCAAATGCCGTCGCTCGGCCTCGTGCTCGTTATCGACCGTTCGGGCAGCATGTCGGACGGCAAGCTGGAGCTGGCGAAGGAAGCGGCCATGCGAACGGTCGAGCTGCTGCGCGACGAGGACAACGTTGGCGTCGTAGCGTTCGACTCCGCACCTTGGTGGGTCGTCGAACCGACCGATCTGGGCGATCGGGAGCAGGTGCTGGAGCGGATCCGGGGCATTCAAGCGGAAGGCGGCACCGACATTTATCCAGCCCTCAGCGAAGGCTACGAAGCTCTGCTGAAGATGGACGTCCAGCGCAAGCATATGATTCTGCTGACGGACGGCCAGTCCGCCGGCGGCAGCTACGACCGGCTGACGGACGGGATGAACGACAACCGAATGACCTTGTCGACGGTTGCCGTCGGCGCGGATGCCGACCGGCAGCTGCTGAAGCGGCTCGCGGAACAAGCCGGGGGACGATATTATTTCACCCAGGATCAGAGCACGCTGCCCGCCATCTTCAGCAGGGAAACGGTGCTTATGTCGCGGACGTACATTGTGGACGGCGAATTCGTTCCCGCGGCCGGCAGCGCCGGCAGCTGGAATTCGCTGTGGGCCGGCGGGCTTCCCGCCGTCAACGCTTATGTCGCTTCCACCGCCAAGGAGCTTGCAGAGGTGGCGTTGTGGACGCCGGACGGCGATCCGCTGCTCGCCCGCTGGACATACGGTTCCGGCCGGACGGCAGCGTGGACGAGCGATTTGAGCGGCCGCTGGGCGCCGGCATGGACGAGCTGGCCGTCGTTTCCGGCCGTCTTTGCCGAATGGGTCAAGTGGACGTTTCCCCAATTCGACAGCTCGCTTTATCGAGTTACAGCCAATACGACCGGAACGGGCGCCAAGCTGACGGTGCATGCCGAAGCGGACGATCCCGCGCATTCGCAAGGAAAACTGGCGGCAGCCGTGCAGGGCGAGGACGGCCGCAGCGAGATCGTCACCTTGATGCCGATTGCGCCGGGACACTACGAAGGCAAGCTGGAGCGGGCGGAGCCGGGCGCGTATTTGGCTCAAATCGGACCGCTGATCGAAACGGAGGAAGGTCCGGCCGTTCAAGGCCGCGCAACGGCGGGCGTCGTCATTCCGTATTCGCCGGAATACCGGATCGGGTCCGGCGACGGCGGCGAGCTGATGAAGGCGCTGGCTTCCGTTACGGAAGGCCGAGTGCTGGACCCCGGCGATCCGGCCGGCGCGTTCCGGTTCGCGCCGATGGAACGGCGCGTCCTGCAAGATTGGACCCGGCCGCTGCTCGCGGCGGCCCTGTTGCTCTGGCTGCTCGATATTGCCGTTCGTCGTCTGTCGCTCCCATGGCGCGCCATCTCGGCCAAGCTGCTGGCGCCAGTTATCCGTCTTACGCATAGAGCGGCGGTTTCCAGAGAAGCCTCCCCTGCTGCCGCGGCCCATTCGGAGCGACTGCACCGGCTGCACCGGCGGGCGGAGCAGAAAAGAAGGCTGCACGACTCCGGCTCGGCAGGCGGAGAATCGCGCGGCATTCAGGAGAATGAGCGGGTCCGGTCTTCCGCAAGGCGGGAATCGCCGGACGACGGCCGGCTGCCGCGAGAAACCGCAACAGCGGAGACGTCAGCCGACGGTCACGGCCGGGCCGTGGACCTCAAGCCGGATACGGACGCCGCCGCCCGGCACGGCAGCCCGGGAGCTTCGGCGGATGGGCATGCACCATCGACGGAGCGCAGCCGGAAACCGTCCGACGCGGACTCCTCTGGAGGCGGCAAACGCGAAGCCGTCGATTCCATCAACCGTTTGCTGGCCGCCAAAAACAAAAAGAAGCGATGACGGACAAGGAAGTGGGCCCTTGAAAAAGAAAACGTTATGGGCAACCTGTGCGGGTATAGGCGTACTGCTATTATTCGTGTTATGGATACGGATGTTTTATGTCTCGAATTATACGATTTCCGGCCTTTCGCAAAAAAATGGCTTTGCCGAATCGGAAATCAAGCTGAGCATCATTTTGCATCGTCATGGTCGGAAGACGGTTACGGAACGGTTCAATCGTTTGGCAGAAGCGTGGTACACGGGACAATCGTTAATTATGAGGTATGGGGCGGCGTTGTTCCCGGCTCGCATGAAACCAAGATTGCGGTAGACGATAAGATCGTCGAGCCGCAGGCGTTGAAAAAGCTGGACGGCCGCATCTATTTTTTGTACTCCGAAGGCGACCGGCAGCCATAGCGAAAAAGGGTCTCTATGGACTTTGCTTGTCCGCCGCGTTAAAATTTTGAAGTACGAATTGTCGTATATTCAAAATCGGAAAGGTGATGGATCGATGTTTCGCGAAATGACGGCTGCTGAGCTGAAAGAACGTCTGGAGCAAGGAGAAAAGCTGAATTTGATCGACGTGCGGGAGCCGGACGAATGGGATGCGGGACATATCAAGGAGGCGCGGAGCATTCCGTTGTCGGAGTTCCAGGCGCGGGCCGGCGAGGTGCATCTGGAGGAAGGCGAAGTCGTCTTTATTTGCAGAAGCGGCGCGCGCAGCGGAAAAGTATGCGAGTTTTTGACGCTGCAAGGGTTTGACGTCGTCAATGTAAGCGACGGCATGCTGGCTTGGAAGGGCGAGGTCGAATACGGCCAATAAAAGCCGGACAGCCCGAAGGCGGGGCGGCATTTTTGGCTGCACCGCTTTTTGCATGGCATACGAAGGAGGATGGACGGATGAAACCGCGCATTTCGGTTCTAACGCTGGGCGTTGACGATTTGGAGAAATCGGCGGCCTTTTACAGGGACGGTCTGGGACTTTCTACGGAAGGGATCGTCGGCACCGAATTCGAGCATGGAGCCGTCGCTTTTTTTGACTTGCAGGAAGGATTGAAGCTTGCGCTTTGGCGCAGGAAGGACATTGCGCACGATACCGGGCTCCCGCTCTCGCCTCCAAGCGCGACGGATAAAACGATCGGCCACAATGTCGCGAGCAGGGAAGAAGTAGACCGGGTGATGGAGCAGGCGCGGAAGGCCGGGGCCGTGATCGCCGTCCCGGCGCACGAGACGTTCTGGGGCGGATACGCCGGATATTTTCAGGATCCCGACGGGCATGTGTGGGAAGTGGTCTGGAATCCGCAATGGACGGTGCCTGAATAGCGCCGGAACCTTCAATCGAACGGAAAGCGGCGACAGCCGTCAACTAAAGGACACGGGGAGGACGAACGATGGAACATACGGCAGCCGATAAGTTGCGCACCATGCCGAAGGTCGACCTGCACGTCCATCTGGACGGCAGCGTACGTCCGGAAACGCTGATCGAGCTGGCGAGGTCGAGCGGCGCTTCGTTGCCGGCCTGGGAGCCAGACAAGCTGGCTCCTTACATGAAAGTGATGGAGCAATGCGAGAGTCTGGCGGAATATTTGGAAAAGTTTCATTTCGTCGGAGAGTTTCTGCATACGGCGGAGGCGCTCGAACGAACGGCATTCGAGCTGGTCGAGGACGCTTCCCGCCATCATTGCCGCTATATCGAGGTCCGGTTCGCGCCTCAGCTTCACAGGAAGCTCGGCTTGACGGCGGAGGAAGCGATCCGCCATGTCATTGCGGGACTGCGGCGCGCGGAAGCCGCCACCGGAACTGCGGCACGCTGCATCGCCATCGCCTTGCGCGGGCATTCCGAAGAGCAGAACCGGGAAGTGATGCACGCGGCCGCCCGTCATTACGGGCAGGGGCTTGTCGCCGTCGATTTGGCGGGAGCGGAAGCCGCTTATCCGCCTGAGCTGTACGAAGGCGTGTTTGCGCTTGCGCGCGAGCTTGGATTGCCCGCCACGATCCATGCGGGAGAAGCGGCCGGCGCGTCCAGCGTCGAAACGGCCGTGAAACGGCTGGGCGCGGTCAGAATCGGACACGGCGTCCGCATGCGGGAGGATTCCGCCGTTGCGGCACTGGTGAAGGAGCGGCGAATTCCTCTCGAAATGTGTCCGATCAGCAATATGCAGACCCGGGCCGCTTCCGATTGGTCCAGTTATCCGCTGCGGGACTATTATGACCAAGGCTTTCTCGTTACGGTCAACACCGATAATCTGACCGTATCGAACACGGACATTACGAAGGAATACGCCGTGCTGCGCGACCGGTTGGGGTTTACGGACAGCGAGCTGTGCCGGATCGCCCTGAACGGGGCGGAGGCGGCCTTTTTGCCCGAACCCGAAAAGTCCGCGCTCATTGAACGGATGCGGGCCGAGCTGAAGGATTGGCTCTCTTAATCGATCAGCTCCTTGATCATCAGCGCCATCCGGATGCGAAGGCTGTCGGCCGTATTGCGCACCTGCGCGCCCGTCAGCTGTTCGATCCGGTTCAGCCTGTACAACACGGTATTGCGATGGATATACAATTGCTTGGCCGTCTCCCCGATATGGCAATGGTTGTCGTAGAAGACGCGCAGCGTTCTGCGCCACTCGCGTTGTTCGTTTTCTTCGATGCCGCTCCACGATTCGAACGTATCCTCCACAAATTCATTCAGATCGTCGATCGGAATGAGCTTGAGCAGATCCGTAAATTCTTTCGTATGGTAAAACTGCACAAACCGCTGCTTGTTGTGGCCGATCCCGAACCGGAGCGCATCCGAAGCTTGTTTATAGGCGGAAGGAATATCGGCCAGCTTCGTGATCGGAGCGCTGATGCCGAAGGAAAGGGAGGCGTCGTCCTCCGCCAGCAGCCGTTCCGACAGGGCCAGCAGCCGTTGCGCCAGACGATGCTTGCCTTCCGTCTCCTGTCCAAGCCATTCCTTGGCGGACATGAGGCAAATAAACTTGTTTTTGAGCGTGAACAGCACGAAAGGCGCGTTCAGGCGGGCGTATTCCCGCTTCAGCACATGGTACAAGTGATCGGTTTCTCTCGCTTTCCGCTCCTCAGCCAAAGAATCCTGCGAGGCCGCCTCCGCTGCCCGCTCCGCATCCTTGCCGCTTACGATGCAAATCATCGATTCCCACGGCTGCAAGCCGTATTGCTTCCCCCGGTGAATCATTTCCTGTTCCGACGCGATTTCCCCCTGAATGAGCTCCGCAAAAAATTCCGCCTTGAACCGCCGCGCCCGGTCTTTGACCGCTTGCGCCTTCAGCAGCTCGAAACCAAGCACGTTGGCCGCTTGCTCCAGGGCGAGCGAATGCATCGTTTTCGTTTCCGCCCCGCGAAACAAAGCGACGATGTAGCCTTGACGCTGCGTCGTCGGGATCGGTTGAACGAACGCATGCTGCGCGTCGTCCGAAGCAGATTCTCCGGGAATGGGCCGGAGACCCGCGGTCAAACCGGATTTATGTCCCGGCCATGAAGCCAGCAATCTATTAATGGCGGAAAAGTCCGGTTTGTTGGCGGAAGAGAACGTCAGCAGCTCCAGCTTCGGACTCAATACCGCCACAGGCGTCTCGATCAATTGGGACAGCTTGTCGACGATTTCCTGCAGCCCTTCTCCGTTCAGAATGAGATGAAAAAAGGCATGATGCGTTTCCAGGGCGTAACTGAGCTCGTCGTTCCGGCTTTGCAATATGCGGCTCAACGCCTGATTCAATACTTCCCCCAACGAAAAATCCAAGGAGAGCTCCAGCAGCGGAAAACCGTACGCATTGGCCGTTTCGATCGCCCGCTGCGGAATTTCCTCCAAAAACCGCCTCGTCTTTACGGCCAGTCCAGCGCAGCCGGATTCGGCCATCTGTCTGACCAGCGCCTCCAGCAGCTCCGGCTGATCCTTCATCGCGTAAGCGGTCGTCAGCAAAAGCTCGTTCGGTTTCAGAAAGTCCATAATATCGGGCGCATCCATCATATTGACGGAATGAACCGTGCGGTTCAAGCCCGCTCGGCCGGCTACGATGCGCGAATGCTGCATGGCAGGTATGCTCATCAAATCTCGTATTTGCATCATAATCGCCTCTCGTATGTCAGTATATATAACAATAATATACCGCAATTCAATGGTGGTGGAAAGAGGGTGTTAGCTATTTTGCATGAGGCCTCTTCACATTTCTAGACAAGATGACCAATGACAAAATTTTCGCACCATCATATTATAGTCTCAATCCGATATTCATGTCATATATTCTAACACCAATCATGAAATCGAGGAGGAGCGCTTATGGAGTTAGGCACACTGCATCAAATCGAGGCGTCGAATGCGTTGAACCAGTCCGTATTTGCCGATCGTTACGGAGCGTTGTTCGAAAGCTCTCCGTGGATTGCGAAGGCCGCTTGGCACCGCAGGCCGTTTCGGTCGGCGGAGCATATGCTCGAAGCGATGTGCGAGGTCGTGCTGGAGGCGGATGAAGCTTCCAAGCTCGAGCTGCTGCGGGCGCATCCCGAGCTTGGCGAAAGAACCGCGATGACGGATCATTCCGTCTTCGAGCAGACGTCTGCGGGACTGACCGACCTGGAACGGGACGAGGCGTTCGTTCTTCGGCAGCTGAACAAGCAGTATCGGGAAAGATTCGGCTTTCCGTTTATTATGGCCGTTCGCGGGCTGTCGCCGGAGCTGATCGCGGATTCCATGCAATCCAGAATGGGACGCTCGTACGAGGAAGAGCTGGAACAGGCGCTCCATGAGGTGTGCAAGATCGCTGCCTTCAGGCTGCGGCAGCTCTCTGAATAAAAGGAGGGATCGGCATGCAAGCAAAGCGGGAAGAACGGACCTTATATTACGGTAAAGGAGATGTGTGGCTGTTCCGGACGTACGGAAAGCCGCTTGAGGTCAAGCCGATTCCGGAATCGGCTTACACGGGCAGCGGCAATGTCGTCACCGGCATGAATATTTCCGTCGCGGTCAGCGGAGAACGGTTTCTGCCTTCCTTCACGGAAGGAGACAACAGCATGGTCGTCGCCACGGACTCAATGAAAAATTTCATTCTTCGCAACGCCTCGCTGTACGAAGGCTCTACGACGGACGGCCTGCTGGCGTTTCTTGGAGCGAAGCTGCTCGAAACTTATCCGCAAATGAGCGGGGCGCGAATGTCCGCGGAGGCGGTAACGTTCGACGAAATGGCCGTCGGGAGCGGGCGAGGCGTGCAAAACAGCGGGCTGGTATTCCGGTATTCCAGCAACGAAGGGGCGACGGCTATGGTGGAAACGGTTCGTTCCGCCGCCGGCACAAAAGTCGCGGCTCACGCGGGAGGCATTGCGGGCATCAAGCTGCTTAAGGTGAAAGGAAGCGGGTTCAGCGGCTTCGTCCGGGACGAATATACGACGCTTCCGGAAACGAACGACCGGCCCCTGTTTATCTTTTTGAATATCGGCTGGTCGTACGCAGACTGCGGGGACGCTTTCGAAGCGGACCGCGGCCGATACGCGGCTGCGGAGCAGGTCAGAGATATCGCCGTTACTGTATTTCACGAGGAGCATTCGCCTTCGATTCAGCATCTGATTTACCGGATCGGTATCCGGATTTTGCAGCGGTTCCCGCAGCTCGGCAAAGTCTGGTTCGAGACGAATAATCGGACCTGGGAGACGGTGACGGAAGATACGGCAGGCGGCATGGGCGGCGTATTTACCGAGCCGCGGCCGCCATACGGGTTCCAAGGGTTCTCGCTCACCCGCGACGATCTTCCGATGGAAGCGAAGGAAGCCGCAGGAGAGAGGGAGGCCGGATGAGCGGGAAGATTACGACTCACGCGCTGGACACCTCTACCGGCAAGCCGGCTTCCGGGCTGCGCGTCGAGCTGTATTACATCGACGAAACGGGCGGGCGGCAGCTGTCGTCCGCCGGGTTGACCGAAGTCGATGGACGCATGGGCAGGCCGCTTGCCGAAGGCGGTCCGCTGCGGACCGGCGTCTACGAGCTGCTGTTTCGCGCGGGAGACTATTATCGGCGGAGACAAGGCCGCGCTTACGACGGCATCTGGGATGAGATTCCGGTCCGGTTTACCGTATCGGAGCCCGGCGGCCATTACCACATCCCGCTGCTGTTAGCGCCGGGCGGCTTCAGCGCTTATCGGGGAAGCTGAAGGCCGCGTTTTGCGCTCTTACGAGGCTTGACCAGAAGAGAGGGTTGTCTTCATGAAAAAGACGGTAATCAAAGGCGCGCAAATCGTCACGATGGACGGGAAAGGTACGATCTTGAACGGAGATGTGCTGATCGAAGGGAGCCGCATCGCGCAAGTCGCCGAATCGATTGACGAGAAAGCGGACGAAACGGTGCATGCGGCCGGAAAAACGCTGCTGCCCGGCTTTGTGCAGACGCACATCCACTTATGCCAGACGTTGTTTCGCGGACGGGCGGACGATCTGGAGCTGCTGGACTGGCTGAAAAAAAGGATCTGGCCGCTGGAGGCGGCGCACGACGAGGAATCGGTGTATTATTCCGCCATGCTCGGCATCGGCGAGCTGCTGCGCGGCGGCACGACGACGATATTGGACATGGAGACGGTGCATCACACGGAATCGGCGTTTCGGGCCATCGAAGCAAGCGGCATCCGGGCCATATCCGGCAAAGTGATGATGGATGCCGGAGGCGGCGTTCCGGCCGAGCTGCACGAAGACACGGATCGTTCCCTGGCGGAAAGCGAACGGCTGCTGAACCGTTGGCACGGCGCCGCCGGCGGACGGATCGGTTATGCGCTCAGCCCGCGGTTCGTCGTCTCCTGCACGGAGGAGCTTCTGCTCGGCGTCGGGGCATTGCAGCGCCGATACGGCGTCAAGGTGCACACTCACGCATCCGAGAACCGAAGCGAGATCGCTCTGGTGGAAAGCGAGCGGGGCATGCGCAACGTCGTCTATCTCGATCGCCTCGGCCTGGCCACGCCCGATCTCATTCTGGCGCACTGCGTATGGCTGAACGAAGAGGAGAAAGAAATTATCCGTCAGCGCGGCGTCAAGGTTACGCATTGTCCCGGGTCCAATCTGAAGCTTGCATCGGGAATTGCGGACGTGCCGGATTTGCTTGGCCGCGGCGTGCCTGTCGGCCTCGGCGCCGACGGCGCGCCGTGCAACAATACGCTCGATATGTTTCGGGAGATGCGGCTGGCCGCCCTCATCCAGAAGGCTTCCCACGGTCCGACCGCAATGAACGCCCGGTCGGCGCTGCGAATGGCCACGATCGGCGGCGCCGAAGTGCTGGGGCTGTCCGACGAAATCGGCAGCGTCGAGCCCGGCAAAAAAGCCGATCTGATTATGCTGGATTTGAACGAGTTTCACTCGTATCCATCCTATGAGGCCGACCCCTACTCCCGAATTGTATATGCCGCCGGCTCCGGCGACGTGGATACCGTTATCGTCGACGGCGCCGTCGTCGTTGCCGGCAAGAGACTGCTGACGATGGACAAAGGAACGGTGCTCCGGGAGGCCGACCGGTCCATCTCCCGGCTGCTGAAGCGTCTGGATTAGGGCGGCGCGACAATTGATAAAGGAGGGCGGTGCGATGGTTGAAGCGGATATCGTCAAGGAGGCGGCCCGGAATCCCGAAGGCAGCGTGCTGGCCACCATTCTGCATACGGAAGGGCATGCTTACCGCAAGAGCGGAGCCGCGATGCTTCTTCGTCTGGAGGGAGCCTCCTCCGGTACGTTGAGTCCCGGGTGTCTGGAGGCGGATATTGCCGCGTTCGTTCCTTCCGCGCTGCGCGAAGACCGCTCGATGCTGGTCGAATACGATATGCGCCGCGCGGACGATATGGCATGGGGAGAAGCAATAGGCTGCGGCGGCTTCATTCGGGTGCTGCTGGAACCGGTGCGCGGCGAGCTTCTCGATTGTCTGGCCCAAGCGGACGTATGGCTGGAGCAAGGGGAAACGGTCTATTTGATCCGCCATTTCCGGGATGGGCTTTCGCCGGATTCGTACCGGGTCGCCCTCTCGTCCGTCGAGGCCGGACGACAATCGCCCGGGGAGTTCGCGGTGCGGCTGGAGCCGAAGCCGAGGCTGGTGCTGTTCGGAGCGGGGGACGATGCCGTTCCGGTGCATCGGCTTGCGGCGAGCGCCGGGTTTCGAGTGACCGTGGCCGACTTCCGGGAAGCGTATTGCCGCCCGGAGCGGTTTCCCGGAGCCCGGACGGCGGCCGGATTTCCCGCCGAATTGATGCCTCTGCTGAACATCGGGAGCGGCGATTACGTCGTCGTAATGAGCCATCAGTTTCAACGGGACCGGGAATTCGCGCTGATGGCCATGGCCGCGGCGCCAACGTACCTGGGCATTATGGGTTCGGCCGCAAGAACCGAACGAATGCTGGCCGGTATTGACAAGCCGTCCTGGCTCCATTATCCGGTCGGTCTTCCGATTGGCGCGGACGGTCCGGACGAAATCGCCGTCAGCATTGCAGCGGAATTAATCGCCCACAGGCGAAGGAGGTGCAGCGATGAGAAACCGGAGCGCGATTGCGGGCATTTACCTGGGCGCTGGCAGCAGCAGCCGGATGGGACGGCCCAAGCTGTCGATACCGGTTAGCGCGGCTCTCAAGCTCGGCGGCATGGCGCTGGAGCAAGCGGCCCGAAGCCGGCTGTCCCGCATCTACGTCGTCACCCGGCAGAGGGATAAGCCGGACTGGCTGCCGGACCGGTTGTTGGCTGGCGACGGCAAATGCCGTCTGGTGTTGGCGGACGAGGCGGCCAAAGGGCTGTCTTATTCGCTCAGGGCCGGAGCGGAAGCCGTCAAGCGCTGCGGGGCCAAGGCGGCGGTCGTGATGCTGGCGGACCAGCCGCTGGTCGACCGTGTCATGGTCGACCGGCTGATCGGCTGCTGGGAAAGCGATCCCGGCATCGATTATGCGGGATACCATGATGGCGGCGCTTTGCTTCCGCCTGTGCTGCTCGCCCGTCCGCTGCTCGATGCGTTGGGCGGATTGACAGGAGACAAAGGAGCGAAGGAGCTTCTGGGCCGGGTCGGCATGACAGGGAGGCTGCTCACTCCCGACCATCCCGCGCAGCTGGCCGATATCGATACGGAGGCCGATCTGGAGGCTCTGCTCGGCTCCACGTTCGCAGCCGAACAAACGAACTTGAGGCCGGATCGAACGATATGACAGACGGAGGGATGGAAATGAACCGATATGCGGTCGAAATGTCCGGCATCGTCAAGCGATTCGGAGAGACAGCCGCCGCCGACCGCGTCGATTTTGCGGCCGGGGCAGGCGAAGTTCATGCTTTGCTGGGCGAGAACGGCGCCGGCAAAAGCACGATCATGAGTGTTCTTGCGGGCATTTATCGGGCCGACGGCGGCGACATTCGAGTGAACGGGCAGCCGGCCCGAATCCGGTCGCCCAAGGATGCGCAGGCGCTCGGGATCGGCATGGTGCATCAAAATTTTCGGCTCGTGCCGACGCTGACCGCGCTGGACAACATGGTGCTCGGAGAGAAGCGGGAGCTGTGGCGAGGCAAGCGGTGGCGTTCGGGCAAACGAGAGGAAATCGAGGCGATCTGCCGTCAATACGGGCTTCCGTTTCCCATCGACATTCCGGTCGGACGGCTGTCGGTCGGGGAGCGTCAACGCGTCGAGATCGTTAAGCTGCTTTATAAAGGTGCGGATATTTTATTGCTCGACGAACCGACCTCGGTGCTGACTCCGGGAGAAGCGGAGTCGCTGATCGGTACGCTCGCCGAGCTGAAGAAAAGCGGCAAAACGATACTGATGACAACCCATAAGCTGAAGGAGGTTATGCAGGCGGCTGACCGCATCTCGGTCATGCGCAAGGGGCGCGTCGTCGCCGCTCGGCGGCGGGAAGAGACGAGCGCCGGCGAGCTGGCCGAGCTGATGGTGGGGCGGATGCCGGAGGGAGCCGACGCTCCCGAGCCTGCGGAGCCCGGCGGAATCGTGCTGGCGGTGGAAGGCATGACCGTCCAGGCCGATCATGGAGGCGCTGCGCTGCGCGGCATCCGGTTTGCGGTAAGGGAAGGCGAGATCGTCGGCGTTGCCGGCGTGGCCGGCAACGGTCAGCGGGAGCTGGCCGAAGCGCTGACCGGTCTTCGGGAATGGTCGGGGGGCAGCATGACGTATAGAGGGGAGAGGATGGAGCGGGCAAGTATACGAAGCCGGATCGACAAGGGCATCGCCCATGTCCCGGAAGACCGGATGGGCGCCGGATTGGCCGGCAGTCTCGGGCTGGTCGACAATTTGCTGCTGAAAAGCTACAGAACCGACGATCGGTTTCGCTTCGGCCTGTATCGCAAACGGCTAACGGAACGATGGGCGGATGAGCTTGCGCGAAGCTTCGACGTAAGGACGCCGGGCTTGTCCGCTCCGGTACGGCAGCTGTCCGGGGGCAATCAGCAAAAGCTTCTTCTGGCCCGCGAAATCGATCGGCGGCCAAAGCTGCTGATCGCCGTTCATCCCGCGCAGGGGCTGGACGTGGGAGCGGCCGCGTTCGTACACCGCAAGCTGCTCGAACTTCGCGACGAAGCGGCCGGAGTGCTTCTCATTTCGGAGGATCTCGACGAAGTGCTGCAGTTGTCCGACCGGATCCTGGTGCTGTACAACGGCGCGATTATCGGAGAAGCGCGCCGGGGTGAGGCGGACAGGGAGCGGATCGGCCGCATGATGGCCGGCTTGGCGGAAGCCGGGAAGGAGGCGGCGGGATGACGGGCCGGGAGACGACGGCGAAATCTGCGGGCCGCGCCAAGCCGCGAGGCTTCCCTGCAAGCCGGAAGCCGGGATATGAGATCCGATACGATCCGATGGGCAAAGCGGTCTGGTGGCTGCCTCCCGCTTCCATCGCCGCCGCGCTGCTCGCGTGCGCCGCCTTGATCGCGATGAACGGCATGAATCCGCTGGTTGTTTACATGAAGATGGCTCGGGGCGCCTTCGGATCCGCCTTCGGCATCAGCGAAACGCTGGTTAAGGCGATTCCGCTTCTGCTTTGCGGGCTCGGAGTCGCGGTCGCTTACCGGATTAAGGTTTGGAACATCGGAGCGGAAGGACAGCTCATTGCGGGGGCGATCGCGGCTACGGCGGCGACCGTGTACTTGCCGGGACTTCCCGGTCCGCTGTACATTCCGGTCATGACGGCCGCAGGCATTGCGGCGGGCGCCGTCTGGGGACTGCTCACCGCGCTGCCGCGGGCGTACTTTAACGTCAACGAGCTGATCACGTCGCTTATGCTGAACTATGTGGCGCTGCTGCTGCTGGACTATCTGGTCTTCGGTCCCTGGCGCGATCCGAACGGGTTTAATTTTCCCGGAACGCCCGTCTTTGCGCCCGAGCAGCAGCTGATGACGTTTCAAGGCACAAGGCTTCATTACGGCTTGCTGTACGCCCTGGCGGCCGCGGCGATACTCTGGTTTGCGTTGAGCAAGACGAGGTGGGGGTACGAGATGAAGCTGCTTGGATCCAATCCGCTGGCGGCCCGTCAAGGCGGCATCGGCTTCAAGCGCCATGTGACGCTCGTCATGATCGTCAGCGGCGGACTGGCGGGGCTGGCCGGCATGAGCGAGGTTTCGGGCGTCGCCCATCGCCTCATGTACGGCCTATCGCCCGGCTACGGCTATACGGCCATTATTGTCGCTTGGCTGGCCAAGCTGAACCCGTGGGCGATGATTCCGACCTCCGTATTCGTGGGCGGCTTGATCGTCGGCGGCTACAGCGTGCAGTCGCTCGGCCTGCCTTCGTCGCTGTCGTCCATGCTGCAAGGGGCGATACTGATCTGCCTGATCGCCGGCGATACGGTCGGCAAGCTGAGAATTCGGCGAAAAGGCGAATAAACGTTGACGCCTCCGCGCTCCATAGGTAAAGAGGGCTGTCCGAAGAAAGAGAGGGCCGATGAAGATGGACTTTTACGTATATTTGAGCCTGGCCGCCATATCGGCCGGCACGCCGCTGCTGTTTGCGGTGCTGGGCGGCATTCTG
This sequence comes from uncultured Paenibacillus sp., assembly GCA_937895345.1. GTDB lineage: Bacteria > Bacillota > Bacilli > Paenibacillales > Paenibacillaceae > Pristimantibacillus. The sequence continues at coordinate 70,530 of CALAWP010000010.1, forward strand.
AGCGAGCGTTCCGGCGTCGTCTTTCTCGGCACGGAAGGGACGATGCTGATCGGGGCGGTCGTCTCCTGCATCGTGTTTTTGAAGACAGGCAGCTTATGGGCTGCCGTGCTCGGTTCCTTGCTCTCTGCGGGCGCCGCCGGCCTGCTGCATGCTTTCATCTGCGTGACGCTCAAGGCGAACCAGACGGTATGCGGATTGGCGATTACGTTATTCGGCACCGGCTTCAGCGCCTATCTCGGCAAGCCGGTCGCGGGACAGCCGCTGCCGGTCGCAGTGCCCAAGCTGCATTTGCCGTGGCTGGAGCCGATTCCATTCGTCGGCCGCATCGCCGGAAATCTCGATTTGTTCGTCTGGATGAGCATCGCCGTCGCGGCGGCGCTGTACGCTTATATGTACAAAACATCATGGGGCCTGCATTTGCGCGCGGTCGGCGACCATCCGGCCGCGTCCGATGCGATGGGGATTAACGTAACGCTTTGCCGATATGTTCATGTGACGGCCGGTTCCATGCTGATGGGGCTTGCGGGCTGTTATCTCATTATGGCTTATTCGCCCAACTGGATCGAAGGGATGACGGCCGGACGCGGCTGGATCGCCGTCGCTCTCGTCATTTTGGCAGGCTGGAACCCGCTGCTTGCGCTGCTCGGAGCTTATTTGTTCGGCGGCCTGGATGCCCTCGGCTTCCGTCTTCAGGTGATGGATACCGGCATACCGTCTTATTTTCTCAACATGCTGCCTTATATTGTCACGATCGCCGTCCTGATGGCGGCCGGCTGGCGCAATCGGGGGAAGCTGTCGTCGGAGCCACAGTCGCTGGGCCTTCCATATTTTCGAGAACAGCGGTTTTGACGGCGGACGAAGGCGCTCCCTGCAGCTTTTGCGCCATAAACTTTACAGCCTAATCGGAGGTGGAATCGATGGCTATGGAACAACCTTTCCTGCCTGCGTTGCCGAAGCTGCCTCAAGTATGGCAGCCGCAGAACGCGGAGGAAGCCTGGACTTTGAAACGGCGGCTTGGAGAGACGGCCTGCTACGTTTCCGGGGGAACGCTGCTCCGGACGCAGTGGGAAAATGAAGTGCGGCCGATGCCGGCGCATTTGATCGGTTTGGAAAGCATTCGCGAAATGAGGGGGATACGCCGCACGGCGGGAGGGATCAGCATCGGCGCGCTGACGACGCTCGCGGAATGCGGAGACGACGAGCAGCTCGGAAGCGTCGCGGCCGCTCTTGCACAGGCGGTCCCGCACATTGCCGCGCCGTCCGTGCGCAACCGCGCAACGATTGGCGGGCAGATTGCAGGCCTGACCGGCGATTCGCTGCCGGCGCTGCTGGCGTTGGACGCGGAGCTGATCGTGTACCGGGACGGCGGCTGGCGCAGCGAGACGCTGGCGCGATGGCTGCATGCAGAAGATTCTGCCCGGCGGCCGGACGACCTCCTATGCCGGGTGGTGCTTCGGAAGGAGACAGCCGAAGCCTCGCAAGGAGAGCCGTTTCGCTTCTACGAGAAGCTTGGACGAAGGGAAGGGTTTGCGCCTTCCGTCGTAACCGTGGCGGGATGCGGCCGGATAACGGATGACGGAACGGTGACCGGCGTCCGGCTGGCCTCCGGCGGCGGTTCGGCGCTGCCGGCGCGTCTCCCGGAAGCGGAAGCGGCGCTGAACGGCGCCAGGCTGAGCGCAGTCATGCTGGAGCTGGTTCACGGCTTGATCCGCGAGCGTTACGATGCGGCCGAGGATTGGTTTGCGGACGCCTCGTACCGCAAGGAGGCGTCCGCCAATATGATCACGGCCAGACTATGGCAGCTGATGAAGCGATAAGGAGGGCTGAAGATGCGGCTAGACAAACTGTCGGCCGGCAGCCGGTGGCGCATGCGGCCGGACGGGCCGGAGAAGACGACCGGCGAGCTGCGCTATTTGACCGATTTGTCCGTGCCGGGCATGCTGTACGGCAAAGTGCTGCGAAGCCCGTTCCCGCATGCGCTCGTGCTGGACATCCGCACGTCGCGCGCAGAGCGGGCGCCGGGCGTCAAGGCGGTCATTACGCACCGGGACGTGCCCGGCCTGAACGGCTTCGGCATCGTCACGCCGGACCAGCCGGTGCTGTGCGCGGACCGCGTCCGCTACGTCGGCGATGCCATCGCGGCCGTTGCGGCGGAAAGCGAGGAAGAGGCGGAATACGCGCTGACGCTTATCGAAGCGGATTTCGAGCCGCTTCCCGCCGTTACCGAACCGGAAGCGGCCATGCGGGAGGATGCGCCCCGCCTTCATCCGGGCGGCAACATTCTTCATCGCACAAGCTTTAAGAAAGGAGATGCCGGCGCGGCATTTGCGAACTGCGCCTTTATTGCCGAGCATACGTACCGCACCCCGCGCCAAATGCACGCCTACATGGAAACGGAGGGCGGACTGTTTATCCCGGAGCCGGATGGCAGGCTGACTGTGCGGGCGGCGACGCAGCACGGCTACAAGGATCGGATGCAGCTGTCGCGCATTCTGGCCGTTCCGGAAGACCGCATCCGAATCGTATCGAGTCCGATCGGAGGGTCGTTCGGCGGCAAGGACGAATTGAATGTGCAGCCGTACGGAGCGCTGCTCGCCATAAAGACCGGGCGGCCCGTCAAGATGCACAATTCCAGAAGAGAGTCCGTGCGCGCCGGCTTGAAGCGGCATCCGATGAAGCTGGCGATGAAGACGGGAGCCGACGCATCCGGACGGCTGATCGCCCATCAAGTCCGCATTGTGGCCGACACCGGCGCATACAGCACGCTCGGAGCGCCCGTGCTTAACTTCGCAACGGAACATGCGTCGGGCCCTTACCGCATCCCGAATGTCGATATCGAAGGGTTCTCGGTATTTACGAACAACGGAGTGTCGGGGGAATTTCGCGGCTTCGGCGGCAATCAGGTCATCTTCGCGGTCGAAGGGCAGATGGACCGGCTGGCCGAAGCGGCCGGCATCGATCCGTGGGAGTTTCGGCTGCGGAACTTGCGCAAGCCGGAAGATCCGGGACCGCTCGGACAGCGCATATGGCCGACGGACGGGGTGCGGCAGGCGTGGGAAGGCGTGGCGGCCTCCGCGCTTTGGAAGGAGCGCGGCGCCTCGTCTGCGGCGGCGAGCTTGCCTTGGCTGAAACGCGGAGTCGGGGCGGCCCTGGCGATGCACGGCTCGGGGCTTGGCTACGGCATTCCCGACCCCGGCGGCGGCCGGCTGTCGCTGAATGCCGATGGAAAGATCGAAGCGGCGTTCAGCTTCGAGGAGTTTGGGCAGGGGATATTGGCAACGCTGGAAGCGATGTTGACCGGGTGGTTCGGCTGCGGGCCCGACGACTTGCATATCGTGATCGGCGATACCGATCTTGCGCCTCATTCGGGCTCCAGCACGGCTTCCCGCTCGACGACCGTCGCGCATCTCGCGCTGCGGCAGCTCGCTCCGAAATTGAAAGCCAAGCTGCTGGAACTGGCTTCGGACCTGACGGGCCGGCCGCCGGACGGGCTAACGACCGGCAACGGAGGAATATGGGCGGCCGAAGGCGGGGGAGGTTCTCTGATCGGCTACCGCGAGCTCGCGGAAGCTTGCGGAACGGCGGCGGAGCTGTCGTTCGACGCGAAGTTCGAGTTTCCCGTCACGCCCGATCCGGTTACGGGAGGACATTATTTGTACACTTCCACGGCGGTTGCCGTCGAGGTCGAAGTGAACGAGCTGACCGGATCGGTTCGTCTGCTCGGCCAGCATCATGCGGTAGCCGCAGGCCCCGTCGTCAATCCGATGGGCTATCTGGGACAGATTGAAGGAGGGAGCTCCATGGCCCAAGGTTTTGCGCTTCAGGAGGACGCGCGAATGGAGGAAGGCCGGTATCGCATCGAAAATTTGGACGGCTACCTCATCCCGACGATTCGCGACATGGCGGAGACGTTTACGGTCGACGCGATCGAGGAGCTGCCGGAGGGCGATCCGTACGGACCGCGCGGCGTCGGGGAGATCGGCTCCGTTGCGCTGGCGCCGGCCATTGCGGAAGCCGTTTACCGCGCGACGGGCAAGCGAGTCGAGACGCTCCCGATCCGGAGGGAAGAGCTGATCGTCCGGTTTGCCGGCGCGGCTGTCGAAAGGGAGGCGGGCGTATGAGCGCGCAGCGGTGGAGCGCCGTCGTCAACGGCCAGAAGGAGGAACTGGACGTCGATCCCGCAGCCAGGCTGCTCGATCTGCTGCGGAAGGAGCTAGATTTGACCGGAGTCAAGATGTCCTGCGAGGTGGGGCGATGCGGGGCATGCATCGTACTGATGAACGGGAAGCCCGTCAACGCTTGTCTCGTCATGGCTTATCAATGCGAGGGGGCGGCCATCACGACGATCGAAGGATTGGCCGGCGAGGAGCTTCATCCGATACAGCGGGCATTTTGCGAGGAAGGAGGGTTTCAATGCGGCTATTGCACCCCAGGCATGATCTTGTCGGTTAAAGCGCTGCTGGACCGGACGCCGAAGCCGACGACGGAACAAATGATGGAAGGATTGGCGGGCAATTTGTGCCGCTGCACCGGCTACGCCGGCATTATGCGCGCCATCAAGGCCGCGGCCGGCAGCGATAACCGAGGAAATGCGATGCAAGGTTGACTTTAGCATTTGATGAGTTCGGCAGCTTATACCAAAAACAAGAGAGACCATTCGGAGAGGGGAAACCGTATGAAAAAATCGTTGCTGGCCGTTGTTGTCCTGCTGCTGACCTTTGCCGCCGCCTGCTCGCAGGCTTCCAGAACGGAGCCGAGTCCGTCGCCGAGTCCGGCTCCCGCGGCGAGCGCGGGGAACGGAAACACGGCGGAACAGGATGAGAAGAAGGAGCTGCCCAAGGTCGCTTTCGTTTATATCGGCGTGCCGGGCGACGGCGGATGGACGTTCGAGCACGACAAAGGACGGATCGCGGTCGAGGAGGCGTATGGCATAAAAGCGACGGTGATCGAGAACGTGCCGGAAGGGCCGGATGCGGAACGCGTGTTCGAGGAGCTTGCGCAGGATCACGACCTCATCTTCGGCACCAGCTTCGGCTATATGGATCCGATGTACAACGCCGCCCAAAAATATCCGGACGTCAAATTTATGCACGCCACCGGCTACAAGACGCTTCCGAACCTCGCCACCTATCAGGGCAAAGGGTACGAACCCGGTTATTTGGCGGGATTGGCCGCCGGCATGCTGACCGAAAACAATAAAATCGGATATGTCGGCGCGTTCCCGATTCCGGAGGTCATTTATACGATCAACGCCTTCACCCTCGCCGCCCAAAGCGTCAATCCGGAAGCGGAAGTATCGGTCGTATGGAGCAATACGTGGTTCGATCCCGCGACCGAGAGACAAGCGGCCGTCACGCTGCTGGATCAAGGGGTCGACGTGCTGGCCAACTATCAGGATTCGCCCGCCGGCATCCAGGCCGCCGCAGAGCGGGGAGTATGGGGGATGGGCAACGACTCCGACATGAACCGGTTCGCCCCCGATACTTACGTTACGAATCCCGTGCTGAACTGGGGCCCGTATTACGTGGACGTCGTGCAAAGCGTCATCGACGGCACTTGGGATACCCATTCCTATTACGGCGGGATGAAGGAAGAAATGGTCGGCCTTGCCCCGTTCGGCAAGAACGTTCCCGCCGGCGTGCAGGAAGCGGTCGAAGCGACAAAAAAGGAGATGCTCGACGGGACGTTCGACGTCTTCACCGGTCCGATCTACGACCAGAACGGCGAGCTTAGGCTGGCAGAGGGCGAGACGTTGGCGCAGGAACAGATCTTGATCATGGATTACTTTGTTAAAGGCGTCAAAGGCTCGACAGGCCAGTAAGGCCGCACATCTGCAAATCCGAGAATCTGCAAATCCGCATCAAAAGAAAGGAAGGCCGGCCATGACCGTTACCGATCCCGTACTTTTGCATTTATGGCACCCCGTGCTGCAATCGAAGGATTTAACCGACCGTCCCGTTTCCGCAACGGTGCTGGGCGAGAGGGTCGTCGTGTTTCGAACGTCCGCGGGGGCGCGCGCCTTGAAGGATTTATGCATTCACCGAGGCGTCCCTCTCTCGCTCGGGAAGGTGCGGGGCGACGAGCTTGTATGCGCCTATCACGGCTGGACGTACGACGGCTGCGGCGCCTGCACCCGCATCCCGTCGATGCCGGAAGGGAGCGCCATTCCGCTCAAAGCCCGCACTCCGGCCTACGCTTGCCGGGAAGCGCACGGATTCGTCTGGGTATGCGTCGGCAATCCGCCGTCCGAGGAGCCGAACGTCGGAATGAATGGGCCTGGCGAAGGCTTCCGGCAGGTGTTGATGGGGCCGTACGAGCTGGAAGCCGCGGCGCCCCGGGTCGTGGAAAATTTTTTGGATATTTCGCATTTGATGTACGTGCATGAAGGGCTGCTGGGAGACAGCGGACATGCGGAAATTGGCGACTATCGCGTCCATGAGGACGGAGGCTCGCTCAAGACGGACGAAATCGAGGTATTTCAGCCCGACCCCGACGGACGCGGAGCGGGCGTCGTCGCTGCCTATACGTACGAGGTTTACCATCCGGTAAGCGTATCGCTGTCGAAGCGTCTGGACCGGTCGGAGGACCGGTTTCATTTGTACTTGTTTGTGCTGCCGATAAGCGAAGGCCGAAGCGCGGTCTTTATGGTTATGGAGCGCAATTATGCGCTGGATGAGCCGGATGAGCCTTTTATCGCCTTTCAGGATAAGCTGCTCGAGCAGGACCGCGTCATCGTGGAAAGTCAAAAGCCCGAACTGCTGCCGCTCGATCTGCAGGCGGAGCTCCATCTCCGATGCGATCGGCTTGCGATCGCCTACCGGAAGCTGCTGCGGCGCTCCGGCGTAACGTTCGGCACGGCTTAAGGAGCGCGGCGCCGGGGCAGACCGGCGCCGCTTTTCTTTTGGCACCGGGATTGGTTATGATAGGATTGGACGTCGATCGACTTCTGGATTACGACAAGAACGGGAGAGTTCCGATGGATATACGCAAAATACGAAAGCTTAGACTTCATGACGCCGACCATGCGGGCTTCAGCGAAGACCGGGACGAATATGAAAAAGATTACGCCAGACTGATCCAGTCGCCGGCATTCCGGCGGCTTCAAGGCAAATCGCAGGTGTTCGGCGCCGGTTCGGGCGATTATTACAGGACCCGGCTGACGCATTCTCTGGAGGTGTCTCAGATCGCCCGCGAGGTGGCCCGGAGGCTGGGCAAGACTTACCCGTTTCTGTCCGCCAGCGGCCATCCCGGCCTGATGCTTGTCCCCGAGGTGGTGGAGTGCGCGTCGCTGGCCCACGATCTCGGTCATCCTCCGTTCGGCCATAAGGGAGAGGAAGTGCTGAACCGTCTGCTGCGCGAAAGGCATGGTTTGCCGTACGAAGGCAACGCCCAAAACTTTCGCATTCTCATGTTTCTGGAAAAGCGGGCCGGCAGCGAGAGAGGGCTGGACTTGACGGCGGCCGTCCTGCTGGCGGTCAACAAATATCCGTTCGACTTGAGCGAGCCGGGACGGATGAAGGGCGTTTATCCGATGGAGTGGAAGGCGATCGAGCATCTCCGCCGCTTATGGGGCATGCCGGACGGCTGCAGAACGCTGGAAGCGCAGCTGATGGATTTGTGCGACGACATCGCCTATTCGACTCACGATATCGAAGACGGCATTCGCGCGGGCAAAATTTCGATGACCGAAGATTTGTTCGAGGATGACCGGCTGGTCGACAATGTCGTGCTCGAAATTACGTCCGATCCCGCGAGCATGGCCGCGGTGCATTGGGAGCAAACGAATTTAAAGGAGATGGTGACGTCCGTCCTGGCCGACTACTACCGCCAATGGAAAACGTTGTACGGCCAATTCGGCAGGGAAACGTCGCGTACGATGCGGGAGATGAAGGCGCGCTGGGTCAGCCGCTTCGCGAGCCAGGTCGGCATCATCGACGATCCGAAGACGGGCTGGAAGCGGGTGACTTTCATCCGCGATGGCGCGGAGGACATGGATATGCTGCGGACGATGGAAATATTGAAAAAGCTGGCCTGGGTGACGATGATCAAAGATTTCCGCGTGCAGCGACTGCAGAAACGAAGCGAAAACATGCTGGTCCGGCTGTGGGAAAGCTTGCAGGACTACGATACGGGACGCCTCATTTTGCCGCGCGACTGGGTGGAGCGCTATAACCGGCATCAGGCGGAATGGCCGTGGGAACGGCTGGCCGCCGATTATATCGCGGGCATGACCGATTCTTATGCGGAAAAGGTCTATTCGGAGCTGTTTGCCAGCCGTTCGGGCTCGATATACGAGCGGGATTGAAGGGGCGGCTTCGACGGCCGGCAGGATTGCGCAGAGCTTGGCTTAGCCGTGCCGGGAATTCCGCGGACCGGCAAGGGAGGACGCTGCGCGTTCCCTCGGTCTTAGAGTTGTAAGCGTTTTCTGTTTTGCGCTCTGGCATGGATGTCCGCTCCCGCTCATATAGTGGATTAAGTACTGGCCCGGACTTGCCGGGTGCGGAAATCGGGGGACGATGCGAATGGGCGGAGCGGCTGGATCGGGACATTCGGGCGGATGGGCCGAACTGGACTTGATGATTGAAGGGATGCATTGCTCGGCTTGCGCGTCCCGGATCGAGAGAGCGCTGGGCAAGATGGACGGCGTTCGGGAAGCGGCGGTCAGCTTTCCGCTTCGGACCGCCTGGGTGCAAATGGAGCCGGAGAAGGTGACGCCGGATCTTATTCGACGCAAGGTGGGCCAGCTCGGCTTCTCGGCCGCATTTCGCGGACCTGCGGGGGAAGGATTGGAGTCGGAGAGGCGGCGGCTGGCCTTCAGACTGGCGGCGTCCGTTCTGATGACGCTGCCGCTGCTGGCGGGGATGGCGCGCCATATGCCCGGACTTGCGCCCGTCTTCGACTGGTTGCCGGATTGGCTGCAGCTGCCGTGGCTGCAGCTCGCGCTTGCCACGGCGATTCAGTTTGTGATCGGCATGCCGTTTTATTTCGGCGCCTATTATGCGCTGAGACAAAGAAGCGCCAATATGGATGTGCTCGTGGCCGTCGGCACGAGCGCCGCTTATTTGTACAGCCATTACGTCGTATTTCGGGAAGGGGCTTTCTTTGGGTCGGGGGAGGCGCTGCACGGGGCTCCCGTCTACTTCGAAACGTCGGCCGTCGTCATGACCGCCGTGCTTCTCGGCAAATATATCGAAGCGACGATGTCGCTGCGGGCCAGACAGGATTCGGACGGCTTCGGCAAGCTTCAAGCCGCGACGGCCAAGGTAGCGAAGGAAGGCGGCGTCGAGGAAGTCCGGACGGAATACGTGCGGGAAGGCGACGTCGTCATTGTCGGTCCGGGCGAGCTCATTCCGGTCGACGGCATCGTGAGCGAAGGCGAATCGGCGGCGGACGAAGCGCTGCTGACGGGTGAGAGCCGGCCCGTGCCGAAGCGGGCGGGCGACAAAGCATGGGCGGGGACGCGCAACGATTACGGCACGCTGACGCTGGTGACGACCGCTGCCGGCCACTCCGCCATGCTGAGCCGCATTCGCCAGCTGGTCAAGCAAGGCGAGCGGTCGAAATCGGCGCTGCAGAGACAGGCGGACGCCGCGGCGGCCTGGTTCGTCCCGGCAATGCTCATCTTAGCGGCTGCAACCTTCGTCGCGTGGGCGGCCATCGTCCAGCCGGGCGATTGGCGGCACGCCGCCACCTGCGCCATTGCGGTGCTGCTGGCGGCGTGCCCTTGCGCTCTCGGGCTTGCCGCGCCGATCTCGCTGCTGATCGCCTCGGGCCGGCTGGCCCGAAGAGGCATTATTGCAAAGGAAGCGGAAGCGGTGGAGAAGCTGGCGAGCGTTGACACGTTCGTGTTTGACAAAACCGGCACATTGACGGAAGGCTCGCCGCGCGTCGCCGCCGTCAAGCCTTTCGGCATCGGCGCCGCGTCGCTGCTGCGGCTGGCCGCGGCTTTGGAATACGGTTCCGCCCATCCGCTGGCGGCCGCCGTCCGGAAAGAGGCGCAGCGGCAAGGGATAACGCCGCCGTCCGCCGCCAACCCGGCATATTTTCCCGGAAAAGGAGCGATCGGGGATGTGCAGGGACGCTTCTCCGCGATCGGCAACGCCCGGTTCATGGAAGAGCTGGGCGTCGAACTGGACAAAGAAGTTCGGCTGGCGGCCGCATGGCGGGAGCGGATGGGAGAAACGGTGCTGTATGTCGCACTGGATCGGAACGGCGTCGGGATGATCAGCTTCACGGATGCCATTAAGCCGAGCGCTTCGGCCATGCTGTCGTCGCTTGGCCGGCTGGGGGTGACGCCCGTCATCGCGACCGGCGACCATCCGGCCCCGGCTTCGGCCGTCGCCCGGGCGCTCGGCATCCGCGAGGTTCACGCTTCGATGCTGCCCGAGGACAAGCTGCAGCTGATTGAAAGGCTGAAGGGGAAAGGCAAGCGGGTCGCGATGGCCGGCGACGGCTGGAACGATGCGCCGGCCCTGGCGGCGGCTGACGCGGGAATTGCCATGGGAAGCGGAGCGGACGCCGCGCTGGACGCCGGGCATATTACGCTTCTATATCCCGGGCTGTCGGGCATCGCGGAAACGATCCGGATCAGCCGGCTGACAATCCGCAACATCCGTCAAAATCTCGCTTTTGCCTTGCTGTACAATGCCGCCATTATTCCGTTCGCCATGCTCGGCTGGCTGCAGCCGTGGATGGCCGGCACGGCGATGGCGCTCAGCTCGGTATCCGTCGCCGGCAATGCGCTCCGGCTGAGAGCTTCGCTGCGTTCGGCGGCCGGCGGGGATTCGCGATGACGCTTACGCTGCAGTCGATCGGATTGATTATGCTGACCGGCCTGTTCAGCGCGCCGCACTGCATCGGCATGTGCGGCGGCATCGTGACGGCGGTGACGCTGCAGACGCCGGCCCGGCCGCTTCGCTCTATCTTGCTGTACAACGCCGGCCGCATCGTGTCCTATGCAACGCTGGGCGCGGCCATGGGCGCCGCCGGCTCCTTCGTCGACATGGCGGGCCGGCTGGCCGGCATAAGGGGACTGGCGTCCATCGTCGGAGGCTGCTTTGTGTTGTTATGGCTGTGGCGGAGGTTTCAGCTTCCATTGCTGGGCCGGCTGTCGGGCGCGCTGCACCGGCGGCTTTCCGCCGCGGCGCCCGGCTCAACGCGGGGCGAGACGGCCCATCTGCTGGCGACGGGAGCCGCCTTCGGCTTTTTGCCTTGCGGCTTGACCTACGCGATGGCCATGAACGCCGCGGCGTCCGGCTCGTTGCCGGCCGGCGCGGCCGTCATGGCCTTGTTCGGCCTGGCGACGCTGCCGGCGCTCGCCGCCGCCGCTTCGATCGCGGCATTTGCCGGCAAGCGATGGCGGCGGTTCATGCGCCAAGCCGCCGCGGTTTCGGCAATCGCGATCGGCGTGCTGTCCATCATGCGCGGCCTGGCGGCCAGCGGCATCGTTCCGTCCGTCAGCCCTTGGCTGTGGTGACGGTATTCGTCTTCTCTATCGGCCTTGCCGGAAAAATGCACAAGCACTCCGGCTCCTTGTCGCATAGCTTGTATCAAGAAATCATTGCGACAGGAGGCTGCGGTATGAGAAGAAAATCGGTACGTCGTTACGTTTCGCGATCCAGAAGGCCGGTGAGACGCTACGTTTCGCGTTCAAGAAGGACGAGAAGAAGAGTTGGGATCCGGGCGCGCACGTTCGACTTTGTCGCTTTTGACAGAGCCGCTTCGCTTTCCCGGCAAACGACCTGCGCCAGAACGGAAAGAATATGCACGCTGCGCGAGCCTATCGCCAGAACCTGTCTGCAGTACCAGAACAGGCTGATCACGTATTCGTGCAGACAAAGCAGGGCCGGCAGGGCCGTGCTGCGCTTGTCTGTGACGGTGCCTACGGCTCAGGAGGGCGTATTGGCCGCCAATCCGGGCGTCAGGCTTTGCATTCAGAACCGCGTTCAGGACTTTAGAAGCTACTTTTTGTCCCGCATCAGTCTGAACGATATCCGCCGCGAAGATTTTTACAACAATCGGATCAATTTGCTGCGCGCGCGGGCCGAGGCGACTTACCGCAACGGGCTTCGAGAATGTCTTTCCGTCTTTTTGGGAGCGGCGGAAGTGGACAGATTCGTCGGATCGCTGCAGGTGACGAGCAGCTTTGCTTTTAACCCGTCCTGAGCGATTCGGTATATTGCTTGCAAATTCGCACCGCGCGCTGCTTCTCGGCGCGCGGTGTTTCGTTGCATGACGGCGGCCGGCCGACGCATGCGAATCGTTAATAAACGGCCTTTAACGTGCGCGAGAAGCTGAAAGCCTCTCCGCCTTCCGGGGGCTCCACCCGCAGCGTCGCTTTCCATAAGCCGGGCATTAACGGGACGCCTTGGCCGACATAAGTGCCGGGTTCCGTTTCCGTTAACCGGAACGGGTAGTCGCCGCACAACATGCCCGGCATTTCGAGCAAGACGCTGAGTCCGGCGTTCTCGATCGGCGTGCCGTCCGGCCGGGCAAGCGTTATAACGAACTCATTTTCCTCCAGGACGGAGGCAGGATAAGCGGCGATCGTCCAATCGGCGGTTCCCCGCTCGAAGGCGTGGACGGTCGAAGCCGGATCGGCCGCGTCAGCCGGTCCGGTGGCGGCGAACAGCGCCGCCGCCGCTGCTGCGGCGCCGCCGATGGCGGCCAGCGCCCAGAAGGAGCGGAGCTTCCTCCGTTGGCCGGAAGCGGCCGCGCGAACGTTGCTCTCATCGGCTCTCTCTAATTCGTGCATAGGCGTTCGCCTCCCGTGAATTCGTCGCGCGCGGTGCGCCCTATTACATATGCGGCCGGCGCCCGGCCTATGACGCCGACGGAAGCCGGCGGGGCCGAATTCGCAACAATTGCCTATTTCGTCATAGACAAACCGCCCGATCGGGTGTATAGTTACTACTGAATTTCATATCGGGGCAATCAGGTGCCGATACGATGGCTGTCAGCAGCCGTTCCGCCAGCGATGGCGGTTCAATCGTTGAGGCTTAATAGGGAAGCCGGTGCAAATCCGGCGCGGACCCGCCACTGTAAGAATGGGCTGCACGAGTTTAACGGACTCGAGCGGCCGGCGCTGCGGCAAGCACGTCACTGAGCCATCGGGCTTGGGAAGACGCCGCGGCGTTCATTCGAGCCAGGAGACCTGCCTGATTGCGAGAACGCCGAAACCTACGAGGACTTAGGGAGGTGTTGGAAGAGCGGGATCGCTGCGGCTGCGGCGGTCTTACAGGGGCGTTTCCGGCACAGGTTCGGGGATGCTTTTTTTTTGTGTTCATAAAAATATACAGGGGTGGAACTTGGAATGAATGGGATGAATGTATCGATAACAAAAAAATGGCTGAGCGCGGTTCTCGTCTTGATGCTTGCGCTGCTTGCCGCTTGCGGCGGCGGAAACGCGGGCAAGGGCGGCGAGAGCGGGAACGTCTCGCCAACGGCGACCGTCGAACCGACGTCGGAGGCGCAGGCGACGGCCGAACCGGTCTATCCGCTGACGGTAACCGACGCGACCGGCACGCAAATCACGTTCGAGCAAGCGCCTCAGTCGATTGTGACGCTGGTGCCAAGCGAGACGGAAACGATTTTCGCGATCGGCGCGGGCCATCTGGTCGTCGGCGTCGACGAGCACAGCAACTATCCCGAAGAAGCGGCGTCGATCGCCAAAGTCGGCGACATGGCGACGAACATTGAAGCCGTCGCGGCATTGAATCCGGATTTGGTGCTCGCTTCCTCCTCGATGAACGGGGATGCCGTGGCGAAGCTTCGCGAGCTGAACTTGAACGTCTACGCGACCGCGCCGAAAACGTACGATGAGGTGATCGCCAAAATCGTTGAAATCGGCAAAATCGTCAACATGCCGGCGGAAGCGTCCGAAGTCGCGGACCGCATGAGGCAAGTGAAGCAGCAGGTCGAGGATGCCGTGAAGGATGCGGAAAAAAGGAAAGTGTACCTGGAATTTTCCGAAGGGTGGACGGTCGGCTCCGGCGAATTTATGGACGAGCTGCTGACGATTGCCGGAGGCATCAATGTGGCCGGCGGCCAAAGCGGCTGGTTCGAAGTCAACGCAGAGGAAATCGTGCAGCAAAACCCGCAGGTGATCATCTATCCCGATTACGGCGAGGAAAAAAGCTCGATCGTCGCGGCGATCGAGAAGCGGCCGGGCTGGGAAACGATCGACGCGGTCAAAAACGGCCGGCTGGTGAAGGTGACGAACGATCCGCTTGTGCGCGTAGGTCCTCGGCTGGCGGACGGCTTGCTTGAAATGGCCAAAGCCGTTCATCCGGAGCTTTTCGAATAAACGATGAAAGCCAAATTAATCATGTACGGAGGAGCAGCCATGCTCCTTCTTGCTGTTTCTATTATGGGAAGTCTGTCGATCGGCACGGCCGGCATTTCCTTTTTGGACGTATGGGGCATTATGCTGCATAAGCTGTTCGGCCTCGATGCCGGAGCGGGGGAATGGACGGCCGGGGAGATCGCCGTCGTCACCCAGGTCCGGCTGTCCCGGGTGCTGCTCGCCGTTCTGGTAGGCGCATGTTTGGCGCTGGCAGGCGCTGGCTTCCAGGGCGTGCTGCGCAATCCGCTGGCCGATCCTTATACGCTCGGCGTCGCTTCGGGCAGCTCGGTCGGCGCCGCGTTTATCATTTTGTTCGGCTTGCAAATGGCAATCGGTTTGTGGACCGTTCCGATCGTCGCGTTTGGAACCGGCATCGCCACCCTGCTCGGCGTCGTCTGGCTCGCCCGTTCCAACGGCGCGATGCAGATCGAGACACTAATATTGTCCGGCGTTATTATTCAGTCCTTTCTCGGAGCGTTTGTCTCGCTGATGGTATCCATGTCGCAAGGCGTCGTCAACCAGATTTTGTTCTGGATTATGGGTTCGCTCAATATGAAAAGCTGGGAGCACGTCTACATGCTCCTGCCGTTTCTATGCATCGGCCTTCCGATTCTGATCTGCTTCGGGCAAACGCTTAACCTGTTCGCGCTCGGCGAGCGGCATGCCGCCCATCTCGGCGTCAACGTCGAGCGAACGAAGCTGACGGTGCTGATCGTGGCTACGCTGCTGACGGCCGCAGCCGTTTCCGTATCCGGCGTGATCGGTTTTGTCGGTCTCGTCGTGCCCCATTTGGTCCGTCTCATTGCCGGTCCGGATTACCGGCTGATTTTGCCTCTGTCCGCATTTGGCGGCGGCATGTTCATGCTGTGGTCGGATACGCTGGCGCGCATCGCGCTGAGTCCGAAGGAGCTGCCTCTGGGCGTCGTAACGGCGTTAATCGGGGCTCCGTTTTTCGCCTATTTGCTTCATCGCCGGATGAAGACCGAAGGGGGAGAACAAGCTTGACGCTCGAAGCGAAGGAAGTTGCGTATGCCGTCCGCGGCACGAAAGTGCTGAACGGCGTTTCCGCCGAATTCCGCCCGGGACAGTTTTACGGCATTATCGGTCCGAACGGCGCGGGCAAAACGACGCTGCTGCAGCTGCTGGCCGGAACGTGGAAGCCGGATGACGGAGAAGTGCTGCTGGAAGGACGTCCCGTGACGGCCATATCCCGCAAGAGGCTGGCGCGCCGGATGGCGGTGCTGCAGCAGGGCGGATTGCCGCCGGTCGGCTTTACGGTGCGGGAGGTGGCCGAGATGGGCCGGTTCCCGCATCGGAACTGGCTGGGCGCAGAAACGGAGGATTCCGGTCCGATCATCGAGCATGCGCTGGACGCGATGGGACTTGCCGCGCTGCAGCACAGGCGGCTGAATCAGTTGAGCGGCGGGGAACGGCAGCGCGCCGCGCTGGCCAAGCTGATGGTGCAGCAGCCGGACATTTTGCTGCTCGACGAGCCGACGACATATTTGGACATCGGCTACCAGCTTGGATTGCTCGATACGGTTCGCGACTGGCAGCGGCGGGAAGGGCTGACGGTGATCGCCGTACTGCACGATCTCAATCTTGCGGCGCTGTATTGCGACCGGCTGCTGGCTTTGCACGACGGCAAAGACGCCGCGTTCGGATCTCCGCAGGAGGTGCTGACGCCGGAGCTGGTGCGAACGTTGTACGGCACGACGCCGGCGGTTATCCCGCATCCCGAAACGGGCGCGCCGCAGGTGATGCTGCTGCCGGGTGAACGATCGTAATCGAATAGATACGGCGATATCGCCGAAGGAGGCTGTATAGATGAATATGATGGAGCATGCGGAAGCGAGTCTTAACGACGCTATTGCCGCGATCAAGCCGTTCGACGAAGAAGCCGCCGCGCGGGCGGCGCTGCATTCCGACCGGTTGACGAAGCCGCCGGGCAGCCTCGGCAAGCTGGAGGAGCTCGCGAGGCGGCTGGCGGGCATATCGGGCGAGCTGTGGCCGGATTTGTCGCGGAAAGCGGTCGTCATCATGGCCGGCGATCACGGCGTTTGCGAAGAGGGCGTCAGCGCTTTTCCCCAGGAGGTCACTCCGCAGATGGTGCTCAATTTCCTGAATGGCGGAGCAGCCGTCAATGTGCTGGCGCGCCAGGCGGGCGCGGAAGTCGTATGCGTCGACGTCGGAGTCGCCGCCGATCTGGAGCATGAGTCGCTTGTCGGCCGCAAAGTGGTCAGAGGTACGGCCAATATGGCCAAAGGGCCGGCGATGAGCCGCAGCGAAGCGCTTCAGGCCGTCGCGGCCGGCATCGAGATGGCACAGCATCTGGCGGATCGGGGCGTCGCCCTGTTGGCCGCCGGGGAGATGGGCATCGGCAATACGACCGCCAGCGCCGCCGTTGCGGCGGCGCTGGCGGGGATCGCGCCCGGCGAAGCCGTCGGGCGGGGAACCGGCATCGGGAACGAGCAGCTGGCTCATAAAGTGAACGTTGTCGAACGGGCGCTGGCCGTCAACCGGCCGAACCCGGACGATCCGATCGATGTGCTCGCCAAAGTCGGGGGAGCGGAAATCGCGGCGCTGGCCGGCCTTATGATCGGAGCGGCTTCGCGCGGCCGTCCCGTCGTTCTGGACGGTTACATTTCGACGGCGGCCGCACTGGCGGCCTGCAAGCTGGCCGAACGGGCGGGGCCGTATATGATTGCGTCTCACCTGTCTCAGGAGCAAGGCCACGTCCGGCTGCTGAATGCGATGGGACTGACTCCGCTTATGCAGCTGGATATGCGTCTTGGGGAAGGGACGGGCGCCGTGCTGGCCTTCCATCTGATCGACGCTTCGCTCAAGCTGATGCGGGAAATGGCGACCTTCGACAGCGCCGGCGTATCCAAAGGATAACGAAAGAGGATGAAACGATGCCGATATTGGTGACGGGGGGCGCAAGAAGCGGCAAAAGCGGTTTTGCCGAGGCGCTTGCTCGAAAGATGGGAACCGAAGGAATCTATATCGCTACATGCCAGGCGCTGGACGGCGAAATGGCCGAACGGATCAAGCGGCACCGGGAGGACCGGGCGCGGGAAAGCTTTGCGTGGACGACGATCGAAGAACCGCTCCTTGCCGCGGAAGTACTGGACCGCCTCGCCGCTGCCGATCGTTCGGGTTCGGTCGTCCTGCTCGACTGCGTCACGTTGTGGCTGACCAACTGGCTTCTCCGGACGGAGGAGGAAGGCGGAGCGGAACGGCTGACGCGCGAAATCGAGCGACTGCTGGAAGCGGCGGAACGGTATCCGCATCCGCTAATTATGGTCACGAACGAGGTCGGAGACGGCATCGTGCCCAGCTACCCGCTCGGCCGCAAGTTTCGGGACGAGGCGGGCCGCCTGAATGCCCGGCTGGCCCGGATCTGCGAGCGCGTATTTCTCGTCACGGCCGGCATTCCGATCGATCTGAAAGCGCTGGAATTCCGTTTCGAGGACGGGCTATGATATTGTATTCGTTTCAAGAGCTGCTGCTGCTGACGGCCGCGGCGATCGCGATCGATTGGATCGTCGGCGATCCGAGATGGCCCGTACATCCGGTTATTTTGATCGGAAGGCTGATTGCCGGTCTCGAGAAGAAGCTTGCGCCCGAACGGCGGAAAGACCGCCCGGGAACCGTAAGGCTGCTGGGCGTTGCGCTGACCGCCGTCGTGCTGGCGGTCAGCTTCTTAGGGATGTGGGCAGTCGTTTGGGCGGCGGATGCCGTTCACCGCTGGGCGGGCTACGCGGTTTCCGCCTGGTTCATCTCGACGACCATCGCCGTCAAAGGATTGAAGGCGGCGGCTATGCAAGTTTATGAGCCCCTGTCGCAAGGCCGATTGGAGGAGGCGCGCAAGTATGCCGGCTACATCGTCAGCCGGGATACGAGCCGCATCGACGAGGGAGAAGCCGCGCGGGCCGTAGTGGAGACGGTATCGGAAAATACGGTGGACGCCTTCATGTCGCCGGTAATTTTCGCCTTGATCGGAGGCGCTCCTTTGGCGATGCTGTACCGGGCGGCCAATACGCTCGATTCGATGGTCGGCTACAAAAACGACAAGTATATCCGGTTCGGCTGGTGCTCGGCCCGCATCGACGACGCGCTTAACTATATTCCCGCCAGATTGACGGGGCTGCTCATGGTGCTGGCGGCGGCGCTCCTTCCGGAAATGAGAGCGGCACGAGCCGCAAAAGCGATCGCGGCGTTCGCTTCCAAGCACCCGAGCCCGAACGGCGGCATACCGGAATCGGCGGCCGCAGGCGCGCTCGGCATCGAGCTCGGAGGCCGGAACGTCTATTTTGGCGAAGTGCACGAGCGGGCCCGCATGGGATGGCCGCTGCGGCCATTGGACAAGGAAGATATTCGGAGGACGGTGCGATTGCTTTATACGGTCAGCATCATCGTATTTGCGGGGGTGACGGCGGCATGGCTGGTTCTGGCTTAAAGCTTCATCTGCAAGCGCTGATTGCGGCGCTGCAGTTTCTGACAAGATTTCCGGTACCCGTGGAGGTGCCGTTCGTGCCAGCAGTGCTGAAGCGCAGCGTCATTTATTTTCCGGCGGCGGGATTGGCGATCGGACTAGTTGCAGGCTTGGCTTCGCTGCTGCTCCCTTACGCCGTTCCAGTATGGCCTGCGGCCGTGCTGCTGCTTGCCCTTTGGATCGCCTTAAGCGGAGGACTCCATCTGGACGGCTGGATGGACACGGCGGACGGCGTGCTCAGCCACCGGTCGAGAGAGCGCATGCTCGACATTATGAAGGACAGCCGCGTCGGGGCGATGGGCGTCATTGCCGCGATCCTTCTTCTGCTGCTGAAGGTTTCGCTGCTTGCGTCGCTTCTCGAATATGCGGTGCGGGAAGACGGCCGCGGGCTTTTGTTTGCACTGCTGGTCGTTTCGGCTTGCTGGAGCCGAGCGTGGATGGCCGCCGCCATCGCTTATTGGCCTCCGGCCAGAGGGGAAGAAGGGATCGGGGCGATGTTTAATGGCGTTAATAAACGAAATGCCGCACTGTCTCTTCTGACAGCCTTGGTTATTTCATTTATGACATTAATGATTAGCGGGATTAACTTGTGGGCGGCCAGTACCGTCTCGCTGTCGGCCGGACTGGTGACGCTGCTGGCGGGCGGTCTTACGGCCATTCGGCTGAACGGGAAGTTGGGCGGCCTGACAGGGGATACCTACGGCGCGATGAACGAAGCCGTCGAAGCCGCGATCCTGCTGGCCGCCGTGTCCTGGCTTCATCTTTTTTGACATGCTGCTTTTGCAGGTAACGGCTGGTGTAACGGTCAGGAGATACGCTTAGAGCGGATTTCGAGTAGTGGCGGGAGTTTAACGGACATGAGAGACGCTTACGCAGCTGGAAGCGAGCTTTCGCTCTGCATATTTGCTCCTAAACGTCTGTGGTGTCCGTTAAAACGAAAGAATGGTGAAATATTGCGTTTAAGCGTCGCTGGTGACCATTAGGATGACCGGGATTAGGTAGAAGGAGATTTATAGATTAGTGTAATCGCGTTTATGCGTCGCTGGTGACCTTTAGGAGGAGCGGGATTAGGCAGGAGATTTCTAGATTAGTGTACTCTTTGCTGCTGATTGCGTGGTTGGGCAGGTTGACAGGCGTTTACTGAGTTTAGTTTGATGAGTTTAGACGTTTCGACTATGAACTTTACCGTGGATATTGGATTGGGCGATGCGCGGATTAGGTAATGTAACGGTCGTGAGATACGCTTAGAGCGGAATTCGAGCAATGGCGGGAGTTTAACGGACATGACAGATGCTTACGCAGCTAAAATCGGGGCTTCGCTCTGCAAATTTGCTCCTAAACGTCTGTGGTGACCGTTAAAACGAAAGTATGGTGAAATATCGCGTTTAAGCGTCGCTGGTGTCCGTTAGCAGGCTGGCGCCGGCAGGCAAACGTAGACGTCGTGTTGCAGGTGACCATTAGCGGCTTGTCGGTCGGTAAGGCAGAGCTATGTCGATTGGAGTCCATTGGCGGCTTGAGCGATTGGCAAACATAAAACAAACTTCGCTGAAGTCTAATAGTGTCTTGTGTGACTGAATGTAGAACAAATATGTGCCTCCTGCGGCCATTGTGATAAACGAACAGACGGAGAGGTGAGGTCGATGCTGGAAAAATACGGGCACGGCGGTGATTTGAGAACGGCGGCGGAGGCGTACGGGCTGGAGGAGGAGCGCTTTCTCGACTTTAGCTCCAACATGAACCCGCTCGGCCCGCCGTCATCGGTTCGCAGCGTGCTCACCGCCTACGCCGATCGGATTCACGCTTATCCCGATCCCGCAGTCAGAGAGCTGAGAAGGAAGCTCGCCCGGCTGCACGGGGTGGAGGATAACCGCATCCTTGTCGGCAACGGTGCCGCGGAGCTGATCGATTTGGCCGTACGCGCCGTTCGGCCGGCCGTTGCGGCGCTCGCGCGGCCGTCATTTTCCGAATATGAGGATGCGGTGCGGAAGGCGGGCTGCGAGGTGTACGGCCTGCCGCTGGAAGCGGGCGACGGCTTCGAGCTGGGCGAAGGGTTGATCCGTCATGCGCTTGAGCGGTCCGGCGCTGACCTGTATATCGTCGGATCGCCGAACAATCCGACGGGGAAGCTCGCCGATCCGGAGCATATCCGGCTTATGCTGAGCCGCGGAGCTTTCGTCGTGCTCGACGAGGCGTTTCTCGATTTTGTGCCCGGCGGGGAGAAGCTGTCGATGATCGCGGAGGCGGCCGCATCGGAGCGGCTGATCGTGCTGCGCTCCATGACGAAGTTTTACGCGATCCCCGGCATCCGGCTGGGATATGCGGTCGGCTCTGCGGAAGCGATTGGCCGGATGAAGGAGCTTCAAGTGCCATGGAGCGTCAATTCGCTCGCCCAGTCGATCGGGGAAGCCGTGCTGGACGATGCGGAATATGCCGAACGGACGATCCGGTGGCTGGCCGAAGAGAGGCCATGGCTCGCGTACAGGCTGCGGGAGCTTGGCATGGAGCCGGTCGACGGCTCGGCCAATTATTTGCTCGTTCGGCTGCCGGACGGCTTGCCGTTCGACGCGACCCGCCTGCAGCGCGAAATGGGACGGAGAGGCGTGCTTATCCGCGACGCCTCCCGCTTTCCGGGACTGGACGGCCGCTATATCCGGCTGGCCGTCAAGCTGAGGGAACAGAACGCGGCAATGCTTTCCGCCCTGCAGAAATGTTTGTCGGCGGCCGCCGATCAGGGGCAGGATGGAACCAGCCGTTGACGCACCGTCAAGCGAAAGAGATCATGGCGCCGGGACGAAGATGGGGGCGGAGGACGCCATCCGCAATCTAAAGGGGGACAGGTGATGAAGGAGCCATTCGGTAACGCGCCGTTAAGCGGAGCGGAGATTAACAACAGGCCAAACCGGAGGGCGGCGACCGTCATGGTGCAAGGCACCGCTTCGGATGTGGGCAAAAGCCTTATAACGGCAGCGCTTTGCCGCATTTTTGCGGAGGACGGTTACCGGACCGCTCCGTTCAAATCGCAAAATATGTCGCTGAATTCGGATGTGACCTGGGACGGCAAGGAAATCGGCCGGGCCCAGGCGATGCAGGCGGACGCCTGCGGCGTAGCGGCCACGACGGATATGAACCCGATTCTGCTGAAGCCGACGAAGGAGATGGCCTCGCAGGTCGTGGTGCACGGGAAGCCGCTGCGGGAGTATGAGGCGAGAGAGTATCGCACGCATTATTTGCCGACCGCGGAGCGGATTGTGAAGGAGTCGCTGGAGAGGCTGCGGGCGGCGCATGACGTCGTGGTGCTGGAAGGCGCGGGCAGCCCGGCGGAAATTAACTTGAAGGACCGCGACATCGTCAACATGCGCATGGCCGCTTGGGCCGACGCGCCGGTCATTCTGGTGGCGGATATCGACAGAGGCGGCGTCTTCGCGTCCATTGTCGGCACGCTGGAGCTGCTGGAGCCCGACGAACGGGACCGGGTCAAAGGCTTTGTCATTAACAAGTTCCGAGGCGACATCAAGCTTCTCGAGCCCGGACTGGACTGGCTGGAACGGCGTACGGGAAAGCCGGTGCTCGGCGTCATGCCGTATATGCCGGGTCTCGAGCTGGAGGACGAAGATTCGCTTTCGCTGCGCGCCGGCTCGGACGGTCCCGAACCGCCCGGACCTTATGAACCGACGCCGCTGGACATGCTGGATATCGCCGTGCTGCGCCTGCCCCGCATTTCGAACTTTACCGATATGGATCCGCTGCGGTTCGAATCCGACGTGCGCTTGCGGAACGTCGAGCATGTCGAACAGTGGGGACGGCCGGACGCGGTCATCGTGCCTGGCAGCAAAAGCGTGATGGAAGATTTGGCATGGCTGCGGAAGCAAGGGCTCGCGGCCAAGCTGGCGGAATATGCCGCAAGCGGCGGAACGATTGCCGGCATATGCGGCGGTTACGAGATGATGGGAACGAGATTGCTTGATCCTCACAGAACCGAATCGAACGTCCGCGAAATGGCTGCTCTGAGCCTGTTTCCGTTCGAGACGGAGTTCGCCGAGGAAAAAAGAACGGTGCGGGTGCAAGGAATGGCGCGGCTCCGCCTTGGCCTGCCCGGGCTGCCGGTGGAAGGCTACGAGATTCATATGGGCCGGGTTCGGTGGCTCGATCAGCCGAAGCGGCAGCCGTTTCGAATTTGGGAGAAAAGCTTGGCCCAAAACGATGGGAGCGCCTCTTCTTTCGGAGGCGAAAGCGCGACGAGAGGCGATAACAGAACCGGAACCGGAGGCGAAAGCGCGCCGGAAGGCGGAAGCGGTACCGTAACCGGAACCGGAAGCGGAACCGATCGCGCGCCCGGCGTCCCCGAAGGAGCATGCACCGAGGACGGACGGGTATGGGGGACGTTCATTCACGGCATTTTTCATAACGACGACTTTCGCAGGCATTGGCTCAACGGCATTCGTTCGGACAAAGGGCTCGAGCCTGTTGAAGCGGCGCTGCGCTTCCGGGAGCGGCGGGAAGCGGCGTTCGGCAGGCTTGCCGGGCTCGCGAGACAACATTTGGACATCGGGCGCATCTATCGCATGACCGGCTTGAGAGAAGAGGAGGATGACATATGACGCAACCGTTTCTTGAAGGAACCGTCTACCGTTCGCGGCTGTGGCCCGAACTGCTGCTGGAGCTTAAGGAGGACCGCATCGAAGCGTTGCTGCCCGGCAAGCTGCACGTGCTTAGCAGCGCGGTCCATCCGGGAGGATTTTCGCGGGCGGACCGCATGGTCAATTGGCGGGTTCCGCTGTCTTACGACTGCTCGGATCCCGTCGGCGACCTTGTCGCCAATTGCGGGAAATGGGGGTGCGATCCTTCCGGCACGGTCGGCTTTATTACGGCGGCGGAATTGACGCAGGCTTCGGTCGAGGAACGCCAGGGCGGCGGCTTTCGCCTCATATGCGTCACGACGGCGGGGACCGGCAACGCCGCCAGAGCCGGGCTGCCCCGTAATGCTTATGCCGCTTATACGCCCGGCACGATCAATACGATGCTGTTCATCGACGGGGGAATGACGCCGTCGGCCATGGTGAATGCGGTCATTACGGCCACGGAAGCGAAATCGGCCGCCTTGCAGAAGCTGGGCATTCGGGACAAGGAAACCGGAGAGCAGGCGACCGGCACGACGACGGACGCTTTGGCCGTCGCCTTGAGCCAGCAAGGTCCGGTTCACGCTTATGCCGGCTCGGCCACGACGATCGGCTGCGCGATCGGGGAAGCCGTCTACCGGACGGTGCTGGAAGCGTGCGGCTCGTCATCCGGTTGACGACGAAACGGACGCTTTCCGGTTCGCGAATCTCCCATCGCGAGGGGCAGCTTCACATGACGGCAGTCAACCACTAGCCGAAAAATAGTCCCTTTATCATGCAGAGTGAGGAAGCGAACCGGAAGATGGAGGGGCTGTTTTTTTTCTACGACTGACCAATTAACATACAATATGAATTCTCGGTTTTCTGTA
>CALAWP010000011.1 GCA_937895345.1 uncultured Paenibacillus sp.
GCGGATGAACGATTTATCGTTCATTTCGACCCTGCTGATACGCCGAGCAGCGCGGATGAACGATTTATCGTTCATTTCGACCCTGCTGATACGCCGAGCAGCGCGGTTGAGCGATCTTTCGAGCAATCCCCCCCTGCTGATCGGCCAGATCCGCTGCGTTCAACAACAGGGCGTAAACAACGGGTGAGAAAGCGGATTTCGCCAGCCTCGTATTCTCTCCAACATGTAAAAGAAGCGCATGGCGCTCCGGCTTGCGGCCGGAGCGCCATGCGCCTTTTTACCTTTTGACTGCTTGTCCGTTCAATTACAATGCGCTGCCGCCAAACAGGAAGCGGTATTCCCAGTGCGTGTTGTTAATGCTGTTCGTTCTTACGCCGCCGCTTTCGTTGGAGTACGTGTGCAGCACTTTGCCGTCTCCCAGGTAGATGGCGACATGCGTAATGCGCTGGCTCGATTTGTTGACGCCTTTGTAGGAGGAAGCCTTGCTGCCCTTATACGACATGAAGAACATCAAATCGCCGCGCTTCAGCTTGCTGATATCGGTCGTATAGTTGCCTTTGTTTTTGACATACGCGCCTTGCTGACGCGAGTCGGCCGGAAGCTTGATGCCGGCGGCTTTATTGAAGATATGCTTCACAAAGTCGGAGCAGTCGAATGTCGTGGTCGTGTTCCGGTTGGAGCCGAACTCGTAAGGCGTGCCCAGGTAGGTCATGCCGGTTGAAATAATCTTCTCGACCGTGGAGTTGCTGGACGTTTGCGAAGTCGAACCGCTCGAGCTGCCTGTGGAGCCCGTCGTCGAGCCCGAGCCGGACGTGCCGGAAACGAGCTTCGTATATTTCGAAGAAGATGAGATATAACCGGTTTTGCCTTTTGCGTCTTTGATTTTGTACCAGTAGCTC
The DNA here is from genome assembly GCA_937895345.1 of uncultured Paenibacillus sp. Taxonomy (GTDB): domain Bacteria; phylum Bacillota; class Bacilli; order Paenibacillales; family Paenibacillaceae; genus Pristimantibacillus. The sequence continues at coordinate 900 of CALAWP010000011.1, forward strand.
CCGGATTTTTCGACGATCGTAACTTTTTCGCCTTTCTTGATCATGCGAATGACGCTGCTGGACGTGGACGGCGCCGTCCGCATATTTACTCCCCACTGCACCTCCGCCGATTGCGTTGCGGCATAAGCCGACGGTGCAGGCATCGCGGCGACCGGGCCGAACAGCAGAGCTGCCGAGATCGTTGCGGCTGCGATTTTGTGCTTCATGGTGTATTTCATCGAATACGCCTCCCTCTTGTAGATGTAAACTGTGCCGGTTTAGCGGCGCTGAGTACATTGTAGTTCGGCTGTATTGGACGAGCATCGACCCAGGCTCCTAAAAGGCCCGGCCGCCATCTGGGAGCTGGGAATTACGCCATTTGCTGAGAGAAAATTAATAAAAGGCATCTTCCGGCGGAAGATGCCTTTTCATAATTCTAATGGAGTCGTCCATTTCGTTCCGTTCATTGGATTTGAAAAATGATGAAAATGAAACGGGCCATTAAAGCCCTCTCATTAAGGTTGCAGGACTTTAGACTCATTTTTTCGATCCGGCCCCTTCATTGGTCTCATTTACCAAAGCCGGATGGCCCGATTCCGCGGCGCCTTCCAACGAGCCGAACCGGTTCTGGGCGGTTTCCATCATCGGCTCGACATGTACGTGAACGCTCATAATGTTGTGCTTGCGCCCCATTCTTGTTTCGATCTCGTCGCAAATTCTATGGCTTTCAATCAGGGAAAGTCCGGGGTCGACGCCGACAATGACGTCCACCAGCACGTTGCTGCCGTGAATTCTCGCTTTAATGTCCTTGATCGATTGAACGCCCTTCGTCTTGGCGATCGTCGCCCGCAGCGTCCTCAGTTCCTTCTCGTCGAAGCCGTCCGTCAAGGCGTGCGTACAGGAATAAAAGATCTCCCATGCCGTCTTGACGATGATGATGCCAACCGCCAGCGCCGCCACGGGATCGAGCCAGGGCAAGCCGAATTGCGAGCCGATAATGCCGACGGCCGCTCCGATACTGACGAGCGCATCGGACAAATTGTCTTTGGCGGCGGCGAGCAGCGCCTGGTTGTTGATGCGTTTGGCAAGCCTGCTGTTGTACCAATAAACGGCGCCCATGGCGACGGCCGAAAACAGCGCCACCCAGGCCGTAATGAGCCCCGGCGCTTCGCGATCGGCTTCAAACAGCGACCTCGCCGCCGTAATCAGCACTTGCAGGCCTACGCTTGCCATAATAAATGAGGCGATCAGCGCGGCGATCGTCTCCGCCCGAAAATGGCCGTACGGATGATCCTTGTCCGGCGGTTTTTGCGAAATGCGCAGCCCGATCAGCACCGCAACCGAAGCGACGATGTCGGTCAAGTTATTGTAGCCGTCGGCGACCAGCGCGCCCGATGCAAACCAGTAACCGGTCCCCAGCTTGAGCGCGGACAAAGCCAAATATGCGCTGATGCTGACCCAGGCGCCCTTTTCCCCTTGCTTGATATCTTCGTATTGAGTCAGTTTCAAACCCTCCTGCCAATCCATAGCAAATTCTCTACGTATCATACCCGAAGCGGACCGTGTGGGTCTAGAGAAACAGTGTTGACTATATGCGCACTTTTATGCACCGGTGCAACAAGCTTGGCTCGGTCCAAGCAAGAGGGCCTCAGGCAACATCCGCTCTTGTCGGATCGGATCGGCGATGCAGACCGGGCTGCCGCCGCCCGAGGAATGCTATAAAGGAGTATAGGTTCACAAAAAAACGCCGCTCCGGGCATGCAGCCCGAAACGGCGTCCAACATTTTATTGAACGGCGTACATCCGCTCTCTCAGCTCTTGAATGTCTTTATTTTCAAGATATTCGTCATACGTCATCATCCGGTCGATCACGCCGTTCGGCGTAATTTCGACGATGCGGTTGGCGATTGTCTGGATGAACTGATGGTCATGCGAGGTGAACAGCACGGTGCAGTCGGTATCGATCAGACCGTTATTAAGCGCCGTAATGGACTCCAAATCCAAGTGGTTCGTCGGTTCATCCATAATGAAGACGTTGGCGCCTTCGAGCATCATTTTGGACAGCATGCAACGCACCTTCTCGCCTCCGGACAGCACGCTTGCTTTCTTCATCGCTTCGTCGCCGGAGAACAGCATCCGTCCCAGGAACCCGCGCAGGAACGTTTCGTCCGGATCTTTGGAATATTGGCGCAGCCATTCCACCAGATTCAGATCGACGCCGTCAAAATATTTGGAGTTGTCTTTAGGGAAATAAGCGCGCGTCGTCGTGACGCCCCAGGAATAGGTTCCGGCGTCCGCTTCGATCTCGCCCGTCAAAATTTGGAACAGCGTCGTCTTCGGCAGTCCGTTCGGACCGACGAAAGCGACCTTGTCGCCTTTGTTGATCGTAATCGTCAAATTGTCGATCAGCTTCTCGCCCTCGATCGATTTGGTCAAGCCTTCGACCAGCAGCAGCTGCTTGCCGGCCTCGCGCTCGCCCTTGAACTGGATAAACGGATATTTCCGGTTGGACGGACGAATGTCGTCCAGCGTAATTTTGTCGAGGAGCTTCTTCCGGGAAGTTGCCTGTTTCGACTTCGATTTGTTGGCGCTGAACCGCTGGATAAACGCCTGCAGCTCCTTAATCTTGTCTTCCTTCTTCTTGTTCTCGGAGCGTTGCAGCTGCAGCGCAAGCTGGCTCGACTCGTACCAGAAATCGTAGTTGCCCACGTACATTTGAATTTTGCCGAAGTCGATATCGGCGATATGCGTACATACCGTATTCAGGAAGTGACGGTCATGGCTGACTACGATGACGGTGCCTTCGAATTTGGCCAGGAAGTCTTCCAGCCAACGGATCGATTCCATGTCCAAATGGTTGGTAGGCTCGTCAAGAAGCAAAATTTGCGGCGTGCCGAACAACGCTTGCGCCAGCAAAACGCGAACCTTCTCGTTGCCCCCTAGCTCCGCCATCTTTTTTTCGTGCAGGTCGGTCGTAATGCCAAGACCGTTCAGCAGCTCCGCCGCTTCCGACTCCGCTTCCCAGCCGTTCATATCGGCGAATTCCGCTTCCAGCTCACCCGCGCGAATGCCGTCCTCGTCGGTAAAGTCCGCCTTCGCGTAAAGCGCGTCCTTCTCCTTCATCACTTCATACAGCCGCTTGTGGCCCATAATAACGGTTTCGAGCACCGAAAACTCGTCGTATTCGTAATGGTTCTGCTTCAGAACCGCCATCCGTTCGCCCGGCGTAATGTGAACTTCGCCGGAGTTCGGCTCGATTTCGCCGGACAATATTTTCAGAAACGTCGACTTGCCCGCTCCGTTCGCGCCGATCAAACCGTAGCAGTTGCCCGGAGTAAACTTGATATTTACGTCTTCGAACAGCGGACGCTTGCCGTAACGAAGCGTGACGCCGCTTGTGCTAATCATCGTTCAATCCCGTCCTTCGCTAAGAAAATCAGTTAATCTCGAACTATTATAGCATACTATGAACGGAAACGAACGTCCGATTGCCTCAAACGGCAAAAGATCATGGCTTCGCGACTGCTTCAAACGCGGAACGGCCTTGGGCGTGACGGAACGTTTGAACCGAAGCTTGCCCGTCGGAGCCGGCCGGCGTCAGGCGAAACAAGCCGGTTTCGGGCTCGTAGGAGATCCTATCGTCTTTGTCTGCTCCTGCCGCTTGACGGACGCTTGCCCACAAAATCTCGTCGTTTTCCTCGCGGAACAAATAGATTTCATTGGACAATGGCGCAACGACTACCGCTTCCTCCACGCCGTCCCCGTCCAAATCCCGCTCGTACACGTCGGCGCTGACGCTCATATACGTCGATAATCCTCCGTTTTCCTTGATCAGATACCAATTGCAGGGAGAGCCGTTGGTCCAGCAGACGTTCATGGTCAGCTTCAGCATTTCCTTGCCGAACAGACGAGTTTGCCCGGTTTCCGACTCGACAAGGTTGCCATAGCCAAAATCGTGGATGTAGCCGGAAGGCGTATAGCCGTCCACCGTCAAACCGGTGTATGTTATATTCGGATTGGTTTCCGGCCCCCGCTCCGCGCTTTCCGCCAACTTATAGTGGTACAAATATCCATAATCCGGAATGCGCTTTGTTTCCAAAATCTCGATTTCCTCCACAGGCCTTACATCGATTTGCCGGTCGGCCTTATCCCGGATAAAATTGACCCTGTCGCTCAAGCCGTGGATCAGCACGGGCGAGTCAAGGCTGATGACCGTGTCTCTGCCGTACGGCTCCGCTCCGGGCACCTTGTCGTAGACGATCGGCAGGCTGACTCCCGACGCCGCCTTCCGAACGCCTTCCGTATCGCTTGACCCGAACCGCCCTTCGAAATCGGACAAATTGAACGCGACAACCGCCGCAACGACGCATAACAGCGCGGCCGAAGCCTTCAACAATTGCCGTCCTCTCCGCCCCGGACGATCCGCCGCCGCCAGCACCGCCCGTTTCATGTTATCGGTAAAAGCAATCCGGCCGCGCAAGCTCCGCTTTGCGTAATATTCCCAGCCCGGTTTATTCGTCATCGCAACCATCCTCCCTCCATTTCGATTCCACCTGCCGGCGCGCCCGGAACAGCCTGGACTTCACCGTTCCTTCCGACACTTGAAGCATATCCGCGATTTCCGCTACGGTCATGCCGTAATGCACCTGCAGCATCAGCGCTTCGCGCAGCTTGGTCGGCAGCGCCATCACAATCTCCCAAATTTTCTTCTCTGCCTGTTGTCCGAAAAACGCTTCCTCCGCCGATGGCGTCCGTTCGGCCGAGCGAACGCGCTCAAACAGGAGCATACGGCGCAAATAGCTCGATTTCAGCTCGTTAAGCGCCAAATTGCGGGTTATCGCCAGAAGCCAAGTGCGTATGGACGATTGCCCCCGGTAGGCATGAATCCCGGTATACGCTCTAATAAATGCTTCTTGGGCGATATCCTTGGCCCGTTCGCGATTTCTCGTCATCATGTAAGCAAACTGGACCACATCGTCGCCGTATTGCGTCATCAAGTCGTCAAGCTCCGCCTTATCGATTGAATCCACGTAGGTTGCGTAATGCGTATCCGTATCCATCCGTTCACCTCCACCCTATTAGACAAACAAAACGGCGGCAAGTTCCCTGCTTTTGCAAAATTCATATAAAAAAACGCTCAGTCGCAAGCGAATGAGCGGACCGGCGCCCGTTCCGCGTTCGCGGCGGCGCTTCAAATATACATTATGGGTTGCCCGCGCCGGGGAGAGGACGCAAATCGCCTTGGGCGCGCATATGGGCGACTCCTTCCTTGCAAAGCCCGAACGGTTCCCACCGGCAATCCGCGCAAATCGTCTTAACGTCTTCCGGTTGAACCTGACTTCTGACCGCTTCGCACAGCGCGGCCCAGCTGGCCCGGTCTCCGACGCGCAAGCCCGCTCCGCTGCCGTCCTCCCCCGCCGGTATCGAGCCGCCGTCATTCGAAGCCGCCGCGAAGCCCAGCCCTGCAAGACGAACGATGGCGGCGTCTTTCCGGAATACCGAATCGTTCATGCAATGGGAGATTTGATCGGACGGAAACGCGCGGCAAATGTCATCCGGTCCTTCCACAATTTCGATCTCCGTCTCGGGGTGAAGCCGCAGCCGCTCATAGATCTCCGTCATATTGTCGCAAAACGATTCCGAGTATCCTTTGCCCCGGTATCCAAGCAAGCATAGCAAATGATGGCCTCTCAGCCGTATCGTCACGGTTCCGCCTCCCATCGACCTGTCCCGTCTGTTCCGTCCCCCCATTATATCATGCCTGCGCTCGATCGCGGGATTTGCTTTTGCCATACGAAGCGTAAACGGTTGTCGCCGTCATTGGGAGGCGCAGCTTGCGTTTCGCGTTGATCTGTAAGCTCAGGCTAGGATGAATATTTAAATTTTCTTATATGCGTACAAAGCGCTGATGCCGTATAGCAGCGCACTGGCATAAAACAATACGTCGATCGTCAGCCAATCGATCAGCACCCCTCCGAGCAATACGGCAAATCCCGATCCCGCTGTCGTCCAGAAATGGAAAGAAGCCATCTGCGGCCCCCGCTTTCCCTGCCGGGTAAGGTCGGCAAGCAGCACTCGCTCGGACATTCTCGCCATGGCGTTGCAGACGCCCATCAGCAGCTGCAGGCCCAGCACCGCCACATACGACTCCGTCCAGGGAAATACAAGCATCGCCGTCATCATGCCCAGCGAGCTTAGCGCCAGCAGCGCCTTGCCCCGTTGATCGATCCGCGCTCCGAGCCAATGGGAAACGGCGGCGGAACTGACCGTAAATACCGCGAAGGCCAAGCCGTACTTGGAATAGCTGTTCCCGAGATTTTTAAGAAAAAGCAAATAATACGGATAGATCGTGCCGGACGCCAGCGTCGTAACTGTCTGAAAGCGGATCAGCCATGGCATGCTCATTCCTCCGCGCCCCCATTCAAACCGTAATTTTCGTAAAAATAGTTCATAAATACCCCGTTCGGGTCATATTCCCGCTTTTTGGCGAAAAAATAATCGGCGCGAGGATAAACCTCCCTCATTTGCTCGCGGGTCGGATAAGCGATGTAAGGCAAATAATACGACCCGTCATGCGCGATCGCTTCGTCGACGATCCGCCTCGTCCCCTGCTCCATCCTTTGTTGTCCGGACCGCGATAACGGAGCGTGAAACAAACAAACGAGCGCGAGCATGTCGTCTTTGGCGTAAGACAATACCGCTTCCTCATCCCGGTTGACATAGCGAATCGTAATATTAAGCAGCCCAAGCTTTTCTTCCTTTACGATATCGCCCAGCTTACGCACAAAGCTGTCGAACCGGTCGACGGGGACAAAATATTCCTGAAGCTGATCGTTTGAGCCGGGCTGCCCGTACTCCATAAATTCGTAGGCGGCGCGCATCGCGTTGTTGCGGCTTACGATTTGACCGGATTGCCCGGCAAATACCCGCTTCTGAAGGTTCCACTGCAGCTCCTTGCCCCAGTCGAACGAACGGTTCAATTGAAACAGCAGCTTGCCGGGCGCGACCCATCGGTCCTGATCGGTTAGCCGGTTATGCTCGTCAAGGCTCACGGCGGGATCCGCTGCGTAATTTTTGGCAAGCACCTCCTGCAAATAACTGTCCGGCGCGATGGAAATGCGGCCGATGTGCATTTTGATTTGCTCGTTCGTCAGCACTTCTTTTTGAAAATATTCGGCGTATTCCTCCAGCGGCATGACGACGGTTTGTTCCCGGTACGCTTCGTCCGCCGTCAGCCGGAGCGTGACATCCGTAATCACGCCAAACAGACCGTACCCGCCAAGCGCAAGAGGGAACAGCTCGCCATGCTCCGTTCTGCTCACGTTCAGCAGCTCGCCGTTCGCGTTCAGAAGCCTGAACGACTCCACGCTTGCGATCATCGACCCGTTGCGGATATCCCGGCCGTGAGCGTTGACGCTGACGGAGCCGCCCACGGTAAAAGGATTAATCGACTGCATCGTCATCACCGACAACCCCAGCGGGTTGACCGCTTGCTGAACGTCGTCCCAGGCGGCGCCCGCCTGCACCGTGACCAGCCTCGCCTCCGGGTCAACGCCGAGCACTTTGTTGAACGTCGTCATATCGATCACGATGCCGTCCTTGTAATAAGTATGACCGCCTTGGCTGTGCCTCTGGCCGGCTATGGAGACGGTTTTCCCTTCCGCTCCGGCTTCGCGGATAATTCGCGACAGCTGCTCTGTCTCTCTCCCTTGGACGACCCGCTCCACCTTGACCGGATGAAGGCGGCTGTAATCCGTAATCAAATACGGGTCCTGATCCGCGGAGCTTGTACGGACATATTGAAGCAGACAGCACGCCGCGAGCACGATCAGAACGACACTTTTTCTCATGCGCGATCTCCTCCGCCGTTCGGGATTTCCCGATACGTTCCTTTCCACCATCGTAATGGATCCGGGCAAAAAAAATAGTACCAACTTTTGTTGGTACCGTTAGAGTCATCTATTCCGAATCGTTCGTCTTCGGCCATGAGCGTTCGATGAGGGTCAATCCCAGCTCAGCTTGACCTCGCTTCCCGTCCGGGACGATTCGTATATCGCGTCCAGGATGCGGTTGATCGTATATCCCGACAGTCCCGAGGTTATCGGCGTCTTGCCTTCGCGGATGCATTCCGCGAAATGGCGGATCATCAGCACGCGGTCTTCGTCGCCTTCGAGCGGTGCGATGTCCTCCTGCACCACCTCGTTGCTGCGATGCGTCACGTAGGTGCCCTTTTCCCCGACGATCGCCGCGCCGCCCCGAGTGCCCATCAGATGAACGAACGGATCTTCCGGCAAGCCCGCCGCATGGGCCGCCCAGCTGACCTCCAGCGACAAGGTGGCGCCGTTGTCCAGCTTGATAAGCGCGGAAGCCAAATCCTCGACGTCGTAATAACCGTCCCAGTTCGGCGTTCCCCAGTTGCCGATCCCTTCCCGCTTCGGACCGAACTCGGCGTAGGTGGAGCCGAATACGGACACCGGCTTCGGACTGCCCATCAAATAAAGGGTCAAGTCCAGCATATGGACGCCGATGTCGATAAGCGGGCCGCCGCCGGACTCGTCCATGCGGGTAAACCAGGAGCCCCAGCCCGGAATTCCTTTTTTGCGGAGCCAGCCGGTCTTGGCGTTGTAGATCTGCCCGACCTCGCCGTTGTCGATCATCGCCTTGACCGCGCGGCTGATTCCTTTCCATCGCATTTGATGGGACATCATCAGCACTTTGCCGGATTGGCCGGCCGCGTCGACAATGCGGCGCGCTTCCTTCGAATGGATCGCCATCGGCTTCTCCAGCAGCACATGCTTGCCGCTCTCCAGCGCCTGAACCGCAAGGTCGGCGTGAAACCGGTTCGGCACGCACACGATGACCGCATCGATCGTTTCGTCCTCCAGCAAAGCCTGAGGGTTGTCGTGCACCTTCGAAATGCCGTGCTCCTCCGCGCGCTGCTGCGCCAGCGGCAAATAAGCGTCGGTCACCGCCGCCGCCTCGATCCCTTCCACCCGGGCCAGCGTCCCGAGATGGACGTTGCCGATCGCTCCCGCTCCGATGATGCCTGTACGAATGGTTGAATTCATCGACTGTCTGCTCCTCTTGTTTAAAATATACGGCAGGCGCTTCCCGTCCTTCTCAGGCTGAAGATGCCTGTCTATGCTGCATCTTCTTAAGCCTATCATCGTCTATCGAAAACAGATACCCGCAATTGTGCCGTTTTTTTCTGCCCAGTTGTCCTCTAATGATGAAGCCGCCACGTCTCCCCATGCGGCAGCACGACCACTCTCGAAGGGTCCAGTCCGATCCGGCTCCGCTCCGCTTCCAGCCTGTCCAGCGCCTCCTTGGGCGTATCGTCGGCCAGCTTGAACGAACCGTAATGCATCGGAACGAACAGCCCGGCCCCCGTATCCCGGAACGCTTGCAGCGCTTCCTCCGGCGTCACGTGCTGCGGGCTCATAAACCATTCCGGCTCGTAAGCCCCGATCGGCATAAGCGCCACGTCGATCGAGAACCGGCGGCCGATCTCCTTGAACCCCCGGAAATAACCGCTGTCCCCCGCAAAATAAACCGTCGGCGAAGGGCCGGCGGTCGGCCTCGCGTCCCGATCCGGAGCGGAGGGCGAAGACGATTCCGAAAATGCTGCGGATTCCGGTACGCGCGGCGTTGCGGAGCCGGCCCCCGGCAAGCCGCCGCCGCTTCCGGCCGCCGGCTTGCCCGAAGCCTCAATGACCCAGCCGCCCCAATGGGAGCTGTTCATATCCCAGGGCGTGCGTCTGGTCCAATGCTGGGACGGCACGAACGTAAACGTAACGCCCCGGATTTGCGCCGATTCCCACCAATGCAGCTCCGTTACGCGGGCAAAGCCCTTCAGCCTCAGCTTCGCCTTCAGCCCCGCGGGAACGAGCAGTTCCTTGTCTCCGGCCAGCCTTCTTAATGAACTTATGCTAAGATGATCATAGTGAGAATGCGAAACTAATACAACATCGACCGGCGGAACGTCCCCGATCGGTATGCCCGGCGGTGACAGCCGCTTTTGAAAAGCCATTTGACCCGACCATACGGGATCCGTCACAATATTAAGGCCGCTGTGCTGAATCAGAAAAGTCGAATGGCCGATCCACGTAATCGTCGGCAGCGATCTGTTGCTCCGCAGCAATTCGAGATCCGGCTGTGCATTCGGAACTCGATAGGAATAGTCTTTTTGCTTCAGCTTTCGCATCCGTTCCTGACGCCATCGCTTGAATTGCTTATACGACGTATGATTTTCGACGGAATCCAGATTGGCAAACCTTTTGACCCGCAAACGCCTTTCCCTCCCTGCACGATTCTGTACGCGGCATCGAAATGCCCTACCCTTAATGTACCAAGGGTAACGTACCGATTGCAAATGGCGTGAAGCCGAAGGTTCGCAGACAGGCGGGAGAACGACGCCCGGCGCAAGCAAGCGCACGGTTGTCATTGCCTGTCCCGGTCATGGTATAGTAAAGATAGAACGGCCGGTGACGGCATCGAACCATTTAACGAATCCGCTTCTGACAAGGAGGACATCGATATGAAGCTTATTTCAATAGAACCGACGCCCAGCCCGAATTCCATGAAGCTGAACGTGGACGAAACGCTGCCGCGCGGCAAAAGACAAACGTTCAAGCCGGGCGAGGCCGCCGGAGCGCCGGAGCCGCTGCAGCGTCTGCTGCAAATCGAAGGCGTGCGCGGCTTGTTCCGCACGGCCGACTTTATCGCGCTGGACCGCAAGCCGGGCGCGGACTGGGCCGGCATTCTGGCCGAGGCGCGCCAAGTGCTGCAAGGCGCGGAAGGGCAGGCGCAAGCCGGACAAGGCATCGCGTCGAGCTTTGGCGAGGCGCAGGTGTTCGTGCAAATGTACCGCGGCATTCCGATTCAGGTGCGCGTCCGGATGGACGGCGGCGAGGTGCGTTCGGCGCTGCCCGACAAGTTCGGAGAGGCGGTCGGCAAAGCGGCCGGCTCCTCCATGATCCGGGAGCGCAAGCTTGAGGAATTCGGCGTCCGTTATGGCGACCCGGAAGAGATTGCGGCGGAAATCGTGCGCGAGCTGGATGCGGCCTATACGCCGGAGCGGCTCGATGAGCTGGCGGAAACGGCCAAAGCGGAGGGAGAAAGCGGGGAAGCCGCGCCCGCTCCGCTGCGGCCGGAGCCGCTGCCGCTGGAGCAGGTGGAGAAAGCTTTCGAATCGGACGACTGGCAGGTGCGCTACGCCGCTCTGGACCGTTACGTCAGCGCGCCGGAAGGACTGCCTCTGCTGGCGAAGGCGATCCGCGACGACAATGCGTCCATCCGCCGTCTGGCCGTCGTCTATCTGGGCGACTTGCGCTCCAAGGAGGCGCTGCCGCTGCTGTTCGAGGCGCTGAAGGATTCCTCGAGCTCCGTCCGCCGCACCGCCGGCGATACGTTGTCCGACTTGGGCGATCCCGATGCGATCGGTCCGATGATCGAGGCGCTGAAGGACAAAAACAAGCTGGTTCGCTGGCGGGCGGCGCGGTTTCTGTACGAGGCGGGAGACGAATCGGCGATCGAGGCGCTGAAGGAAGCGGCGCAGGACAACGAATTCGAAATCCAGCTTCAAGCCAGAATCGCCCTGGAGCGGATCGAGCGGGGCGAGGAAGCGGCCGGCTCCGTCTGGCAGCAAATGACGGCCGCCCGCAGCCGCGCGGCCGAAGCCGAACAATAAGCTCGTCAATATTCGATATGCAGCTGCACCAGCAGCGATCCGTCCGTGCCGTACGGCTCGTAGCTCGCCCTGTAGCCGACGCTGGCGTTCAAGCCGGCGAAGGCGGCCTTCAACGCTTCGGGAAATCCGCTTTCGTCCGTATAGCGGAACTCCAGTTGGCGGGCGCGCTCGCGGACGGCCGCACGGATCGCTTCCCGCAGCGCATGTTCCCCGTCCAGCGTATGCTCCGGCTCAAGCCAATGAAGGCCGAGCGCTATTTTAAGCTTTCCGAATACCCGCCGCTCCTCTTCGGTGCCTTCCTTCTCCAATTGCCGCAGCGCATCGGCATAACGGGTGTCGGCCGCGGGATACGGCTTCGTCCATTGATGATCTTCCCGAAGCTCCCGGTCGGTCTTTAAATAATAAGTATACCGGACGCTGTCCTCCGGAGCTCCTACCGGATCGTCCCACGTCAGGTCCATGTGATACCAATGGCCGTCCAGCCGCACCATATTCCAGGCATGCTCTCCGGTGTCGACGGCGCCTTCCGCAATGATGACGGGAATGCCCGCCTTCTCCAGCATTTTGTATCCGAGCAGCGCATAACCTTGGCATACCGCTTCGCCGCGGAACAGCGCATCGTGCGCCGTATAATAAGCAAGCGACTGATCGTATTGGACGTTCAGCACGATCCAGTCGTGTATCGCCTTCACTTTCTCGTGCTCGTTCATCCCCGGCCGAAGCAGCGCTTGCAGCGTTTGCTCGACCCTCGCCTCGACTTCCGCGGTCTGCTCCTCCGATTCGCGAAACTTGGCTTCCACGGTAATCGTCGACTTTTTGCCGAGGCTGCGGATCGTATACACGTACGATTCCAAAATATAAGCGACGTAATGGTCGCGTTGCAGGGCGGATCGGATAATGGCGGACATATTGTCCGACAGCTCTTCGCGGTCGCCCGTATAAGATACGGTAAACCGTTCCGCGCGGGATTGAAATCCTTCCGCCAGCTGCCGCTCCAATTCGCCGAACTTGCCCTTGCCATCGCCGCCAACCGTCTCGCCGGCCATATCGCCGCCTGTACGGCCGGACGCACTCGCTTCCCGGCCTTCGCCGGAGAATTGCCGTGCGGCGTCGGCGGCAGTCTCGCCCGGCGCGACGATTTCCGGCTCTTGGACTTCCTCGCCGCCGGACAAGAGCGGCAAGTCCGACGCGGCCAGCCTCCACATCTCCTGGAGCGCCGGAAGCGCGTTCCGGCTCCATTCGCTTCGGAACAAGACCGCCGCAATCGCCGCGAGCAGCAGCAGTCCCCATACCGTCTTTCGCATACACCCTCCTTGCCGCCGCCCTGTTCGCGGCTGCCTTCCGTCGGCGAAGCCGATCCGCTCGCGCGGATGGCAGGCTTGGCCATTCGATCATGCTCTGCATTTCTTATCATCATATGCTCTTCACGTCCGAACATGTCTCTCGCCGTATGCCGCTTGTGCTCGCGGGACCGCCGGGGCTCGGCTGCCATAACCGGCTTTAGGCTTCCGGCGCGACCGGCCGCCTGGAAGGCCCGCCTCTCCGTACGTAACGATCCGCAAACGGGAGCACGGCTCGCCAAAATGCCGGATCCTGTTCCGAGCTGCTGTGGCCCCTTGACGAAACGAACAGCGTCCGAACGGTCCCTTCCGGCAATTCGGCGGCCAGCCGGCGCAAATCGTCCGGAGGAATAAAGTCGTCACCGTCGGAATGAATCATAAGCACCGGCGTCAAGCCGCCTTCCGCTTCGTTGTCCGGCGGCCGTCCCTCATCCGGCGCCGCTGCTCCCGCGGTGGCATGCGCGCGCAATATATCCGGGATGTTCGCCCGGCGGAACTGCTCCCTGGAGACGCCCGAGCGGATCCGCACGATCATCATAATCAAATAACCGAGCGGAAACATCGGCAGCTTCTTCCGCTTCAGCTCCACCCTCATCATCGTTTCGAACTGCGCGGGCATCGAATCGGTGACGACCGCTTTCGCCTTCAGCCCTTCGGCGAGAGCCAGCAGCGCTCCGAAGCCGCCGATCGAATGCCCGAGCACCATCAGCCGTTCGGGGTCGATCTCCGGCAGCAGGCGGCCCGCCTCCGCCGCGGCCAGCAGATCGTCGCGGAACATAAAGGCGGACGGCGCCTTGAACGGGGCGCTGTCGCCGTGGCCCCGCGCGTCATACACCATGACGGCGTAACCCGCTTCGCACAGGGGACGAACGTAGCGCAATACCCTGGTCCGGTTGGAGCCCCAGCCGTGAGCGACAATGACAAGCGGCAAGCTCCGCTCCTTCCGCCCGCAGCTCCCGTCCTTCGGCAGCAGCAGCCAGCCTTCGAGCGCCGCACCGCCGCTGCTGAACGTTACGGTTCGCCATTCGGCGTCCCCGGCATCCGGAGTCGGCGCGTTCGATATTTTGCGCGGCCTCTGGCTGATGACGGCAATTCTCCATAGGGCAAGCCCGATAAACGATAATGCTGCAATGATTCCTACTATCCACCATACCGCTTGCATTTCGACACCTTCCTCCGAGCGCTGTATTCGTTGAACTCCGGCTTGAATGCTGGCCCCGCTTGGGCGCTGCGCCGTTCAGCCGGCCTGAACGATATCCGTAAACGCCCGCGCCCTTTCCTCGATTTTGCGGAAGTCCCCTTCCTTCGCCCATTCCAGATTGACCAGCTTGCCGCCCATCCCGACGGCGTCGGCGCCGGCCTGGAAGTAATCCCGAATGTTGTGGAGGTCGACCCCTCCCGTCGCCATAATCGGCACCCGGTCGAGCGGTCCCCGAATTTCCTTCAAATAACCCAGTCCGAGCGATGCCATCGGAAACAGCTTCACCGCTTCGGCCCCCGCCTTCAAAGCCCTTACGATTTCCGTAGGCGTCATGACGCCCGGCCAAACGGAAATGCCCCTCTCTTGACCGAAGGCGATCACTTCCTCGTCAAGATTCGGGGAGATCAGAAACTGCGCTCCGGCCGCCGCGGCCTGCTCTGCCAGCTTCTTGTCCGTCACCGTGCCCGCTCCGATCCACGCCTCGCCCGCAAACCTGGAGCTCCACCGGTCGATCATGCGCGCGGCCCCGTCCGTATTCATCGTAATTTCCATCAGCCGGATGCCGCCGCCGATCAGCGCCTTGGCCGTGTCGTCGGCGTACCGGTCTTCCACCCCTCTTAATATCGCTACGATTTTATGCTTAAGCAGCCTGTCTAACATTTCGCTCATGGTCATCCCCCTTGTCTTCTATAGTTGAACTAGTGATTTTCACGACTTAAGGCCAAGCTCCATAAGGAATCAACTTCCGATCGCTCTCGCAGGGTTGCTTGGATTTCCATGAACCTTATTTGGTGACCATCCCTCTGCAAAGGCAAACACTGCCGCTTCTCCAGTTCGATTTCCTCGTTCCGCTTGTATCGTGTGATTCTCTAGTTCAACTAATTTAGATCCAATAATCGCGAAGCAGCCGAACAAACAAGTTTGGAAACGGCAGCGTCTGCATATCTTCGGGGCCGATCCAACGATAGTGCTCCGACCCGGATACGGCCTGCCCGTCCTGCGCCTTCCGGGAATCGCCCGCTTCATCCGTACTGCCATTGCTTCCGAAAGCGGCAGCCGCCGCGTAATTCGCCCGGCGTTCCGCCGCCGCTTCGGCAACCGTTCGCCTTGCAATTGCGCCCCCTGCATCTGCAGGGTCATCATCGCCGCCGCTTGCAAAGCTTGCTAAAGCCGCCGCTTCTTCGTCTCCCAAATCCGCTTCGAAAATTCTCATTTTCCAATGAATATGGCTGAAAATATGTTCGGCGTCCGAATGCCAGCCCGCGGGCCTGACCAGCAGCCCCGTCTCCTCCAGCACCATCCGGCCCAGCCGCTCCGCAACGTCTCCGTTTTCCATCGGACCTTCGCCCCGCATCCAATCCCGCTTGCCGGCATCGAGAAGCACATGCGGAAGCTCCCACATGCCGGCCAGCAGCCCTTGCTCCGGTCTCCGGCGCACGAGAATCTTTCCTTCCAGCTCGCCGCTTCCGCGGACGATGACGGCCGCCCGCAGCTCTTCCCGGGGAGGCTTGGCCTTCGTCTTGACGGGCAGCTCCGCTTCCCTCCCCGCCAGACGGCCGGCGCATTGCTCCATGACGGGGCAAGGAAGGCAGCCCGGCGATTTCGGCGTGCATACGAGCGCTCCCAGCTCCATCAACGCCTGGTTGAAATCGCCCGCCTCGCCTTTCGGAATGAGAGATTTCGCCAGCTTCTCGATGCCAGTGCGCGTGGCAGGCTTGGCTATGTCGTCCTCCAGGCAAAAATAGCGGGACAGCACCCGCATCACATTGCCGTCGACGGCCGGCTCCGGGCGGCCGAACGCAATGCTCATAATGGCGCCCGTCGTATAAGGGCCGACGCCCTTCAGCTTCGAAACCGCCTCCGTATCGTCGGGAATCGCGCCGCCGTGCAGCTCCATGACCATGCGGGCGCCGGCTTGCAAATTTCTGGCCCGGGAATAATACCCGAGTCCTTCCCAGCATTTCAATACTTCTTCCTCGGGCGCCTCCGCCAAAGCTTTCACCGACGGGAATTTATCCATAAACCGGTTGTAATACGGGATAACCGTATCGACGCGGGTTTGCTGCAGCATAATTTCCGAGACCCATACGCGGTAAGGGTCGCGGTTGGCGCGCCAGGGCAAATCCCGTTTGTTCGCTTTGTACCATGTCAGTAGTTCCTTGCTAAAAAAAGCGGCCTGTCCGCTGCGGCCGTCCGCCGGCGCTTCCTTGCGTCCGGTCTTGGCGGCCGCCGCACGATGCATGTTCATAAATTCGTTCCTTTCCATCTCTTGCGATTGCAAGTCTGCTATGCCTATACTCTATTATAAAGAGTTTTGCCGCAATTTCCTATGAACGGCCGTCGAATCAAGCCGAAAGACCTTGAAGGAGGATCATTGATCATGACCGGCTTCCGCAAATACCGAATATACGCGGCTTTGCTGGCGGCAATGGCAGCGATAACCGCAACGGCGGGCTGCGGGAACGCCCCCCGTCCCGTCAAGGGAGAAGCGCTGCAGGACGCTCCTTCCGACATCGCCGCCGTCTACAAATCTCGCTGCGTCAGCTGCCATGGCAGCGAGCTGCAAGGAAGAATCGGCGCGCAAACGAATCTGCAGCATGTCGGCGCTCGTTTGAGCGCGGAGGAGATCGCCGGGCAGATCCGCTACGGCGAAGCCGACGGCAGCATGCCCGCCTACGAAGGCAAGCTTACGGGCGAAGAAATCGAAGGGCTCGCGCAATGGCTCGCGGCCAAAAAATAACCGGCCCTCCCGGCCGCGACGAAAAAAAGCTCGAGACGCGATCAGAAGCGTCTCAAGCTTTCATTGTCTAAAGCGGACCCGTCATGGCGTCTTGGCATGCCGGCCATCCGGTAAACAGGCCCCGCAAACGTCCAGTGCGTGTGTCCCATCTGCGGATTGGAAGGGAATATGTCGCCTTGGAGCAGCAGCAGGTCGTCGCCCCAATCGTCGGAATACAGCCCGTCGCAGACGACCTGCTGGCCGGTCTTGAAACGCCTTTTGCCGCCGTTTCTGTACAGCTCGCGCATGCAACCGCTCCTTCCCCATACTTTTTTCCACTATTTATTCCAAGTATGGGCGAAAGGTTACGGCGATATTCGTTCGGCCACCGCAAATGCGGAAGCCAGTTCCCTCTCGTGCGTAATGGTGACCCACACGCGAACGTCCCGGGGGTCGTGCCCCAAAGCCGCCCACGCTTCCGCCGACAACGAGCACGCCGGCTTGCCGCCGTCTCCCCGGGCGATGTCAATGTCGGCAAAGCCCATCACCGAGCCGATGCCGCAGCCAAAAGCCTTGGATACCGCCTCCTTGGCGGCAAACCGTCCCGCCACGAACTGATGCAGCCTTGCCCCGCCGTAGCTTTCCGCCAGCTTGCGCTCGCCGGACGTCATAATCCGCGCTATAAAGCGCTCGCCCGCCGGACCGTCCAGCACGGCGGCCACCCGGCGAATATCCGCCATATCATGCCCGATTCCGATAATCATCCCTGCACCGCCTTTACTATGAAGGAGAGATTAGCAGAAGGTCCGCGTCAAGTCAAGAATCGGCAGCCAATTCCCGTTCGTATTCGAACGGCCTCCCGTCGGCATCGGCAAAATGCACCGTCGCGACTCCGCTGCGATAAGCTTCCTCATCCACCCAATCGCCTTCGGCGTAAAATGCGTATTTCGTAAAACCAGGAAACTCGTAAAGTTCTTTGCCCAGCTCCTGCGGTACAAGCGGCACCTCCGACGCGCTGCCGTCCGGCATCCGGATAATGACGGCAACATCTTCGGGGCCGCCGCGGCCCTCCGGCAGCCAGACATAAAGCCTGACGAGCTGTCCGCTCCCTTTGTCTGCGTCTTGAATGCGGAGCGTCATATGCGCATCCTCGCCCATGACATGCCAGTAGAACGGCTCCCTTGCCGCCTCCGCCGCCCGATGCGGCGGCGAAGTGGAAGCCAGCCAGCCCGCAAGGACAATAAGAGCGGCGGCCGCCGCCACCTCGATGCGCAAGCCCGTGCTGAAGCCGCGCGCCGCCGCCTCGTCCGCTTGGGCCCCGGCTTGGCCGCCGCCGCGGCGGACGGCCGCTTCGATGCGCGGCATAAACGCGAACCGGTGGACGGCGCCCAGCGCAACGATTAGCGCAAGCAGCGAGCCTTTGGCCGTCAACAGCAAGCCGTAACGGGTGCCGAGAAGCTCGCTCCAACCGTTCAGCCGCCCCGCCGCCAGCCATATGCCGCTTATCGCAACGAGGAAAATGCCGGGCAAAGCCCAAAACGAAAATCTCGCCGCCACGCGGTTCAATGCGGGCAAGCTTTCCTTCATGCCGGCCAGCAGCCATAAGGCGGTAAGCCCGCCGATCCATATGGAGGCAACCCCCATATGAACCGTATGGGCCGCTATTGCCGCCGCGGCGTTGTCAACGGCCGAATAGGCGTGGCCGGTCAGCGGGAACGTCGCGATGACGGCCGCCGCGGCCGCATATTTGAGCGGATTCGCCCAACTCGCCTCCCGCTCGGGCGCAAACGACAGCACCGTCAGCAGCAGCGCCGCCGCCGGGCGCATGACGCTCATTTGACCGAGCATCGTGTCGGTCAGCACCGTCCCGAACGACACCGTTTCGAATTGGCCCATCAGCATGCCCACTTTGGTCCAGCCGGTAACGGCCCAGGTCAAGGCCGCGCCGACCATGACGTAACGTTCCGCCTGCAGCGAAAAGCCCGGCGGATGCGGCGTCGTTTCGTTTCTCCATAGCCCGTACCGCACGAACAACAACGCGCCTACCGCCGCGCCGGCTATCGCATCGGCGATGCGCAGCAAGACGGCCGACAGCTCTCTGCCGGCTTGCCCGCTTCCGCTGTGACCGCCCGGCGAATGATGCTCGTGCCCGGACGGAGCCGCGCCTGCCGATCCGTTACTGCCGTCGCCGATAACGGTGCCGGGATTATCTGGGGCAGGATCGGCATCGGGATTGCCCGGCTCTGCCGCCGACAGACCGTCATCGTTGGCGCTGCCGTCCGTATTGCCGCCGGATCCTTTCGCTTCGTCCTCCCCCGCGGCATCTTCGTCGCTGCGCAAGCCGCCGTCGGACGCGGTTTCATCGTCGTCGGCGGCAGCCGTCCGGCCGGGCGATTCCTCTTCGCCGTCTTGTCCGCTCGGCGGCGACGGCTTCGGCTCGGCCGGCTGAACGGCAACCGGCGAAGGGCTCTCGACGGCGGACGGCGAAGCGGGAGGCGAAGCGGGCTTTGGCGATGAGGCGGCCGATGAGCCTCCTTCGCCGCTGTTGCCTCCGGCCGGACGCCCGCCGGCGCTCCCGCTTCCGTCGCCTTTGCCGCCGGCGCCGCCTTCACGGCCGGCTCCGGCCTCATCGCCCGCCTTTCCGCTGCCAGCGCCGTCGCCGCCCGGACGTCCGCCGGCGCTCGCGCCGCCGTCCAGCGACGCCGTCTCGTCCGGCTTCTCCTGCTCCAGCTTGACGCCGACCGCAAACTTGAACGAGCCGTCCGTCACATGCGTATCCAGCGACAGCACCTGCCATACGACTTTGTAAACGCCGTCGTCTAGAGCCGGCAAATCGTAGAGCAGCGTCAAGTCGCCGTCGTGGCTCAGCTTGCCCTTCACCTCGCTGCCGTCTGCCGTATTTTCTACCGTGATTTGGCTTACTTTCACGTTGATTTTTTCCGTAAATACAAGCTTGATTCGTGCGGGCGGCCGCTCCAGCTCGGCATTGGCCAGCGGCTCCGATTGATAAATATAGGCGTGCGCCGAGACGAATCCCGGCAAACACGCCCCGATTAGAAACAGCATCGCGCTCAAGGCGCATAATTTCATCCTCATGGCCAAGCTCGTCCGCTACCTTGCGTAGACCGCGACAGCCGCGCGATTAGCCCCTGCCGCCGGAAAATATTCCACGTTCAGCCCGGCCGCTTCCGCCGCCGCGCGCAAGGACGTCATGCCTTCTCCCTTAAACTCCGGGTCGATATGCTCGCGAACGAAGGACGCGTCGACCATAGTCGTGCCGCTGACAAGCTTGCTTTCCGTCAAGAACAGATCGGCGTTGACGTAAAGGAGAGGAGCCGCATTCGACGGGCTGCCCGGAAGGTCGGGCGTTTCATTTTGCACCGTGAAGGTCATGGTCGCCTCGTAATTCGTGACGCTGTATTCGCCTTCCTTGCCTTCCGCCGCGCTCGGCTTGGCCCGGACCAAATAATAGTCGGCCGCTCCCGCCTCCAGCTTGACGACGCCGTTCTTGTCCGTCACCAGCTCGACGGCTTCCGAAGTGCTTCTCCGGATGACGTCCACGCTCGTATCGGCCAGCGGCTGTCCTTTCAGCAGCAGCTGAACGGCGATTTCCTGTCCGGGATGTACGGCGGCGGGGTTGAACAGCGGGATCAGCTCCGCTCGGTCGGGACTGACCTGCCGGGCAAAGCCTTGCAGCGCCTTGACGCGCGACGCCACGGGAATATCGGCGACCGCCGCAAACGATTTGGCGCTTCGCAGCGTCCGGCTGGCGGTCTCCCCGTGCTTGAACACGCTGTCCCCTTCCGCTGATACGATATAGGCGCCGGGCACGGCGGATTTAAACGAAGCGACGAAATAGTTGTTGACGGCCGGCTCCGTTTCCGTCGCGCTTTCCCCGGCGTAAAAGCGGGTGCCGGTAATGTCAGCTTTCACGCCTGCCGGAGTCGTCACGTACACTTTGGTCGTGTCGGGACTCCATTGCCCGGCGATTCTGTAGCTTTTGTGATCGTTGGAATGGTTGCCCAGCATCAGCTCCACGTACGTTGTCTGGCCGGGCGCCGCGATCGGCGTATTGGTCTGCGTCCACCCGTCATGCGCCGATGCCGGCACCGTCGCTCCTATCGCCAACACGGCGGCTATAGCAGCTCCGGCAATCGATTTCCGTAATTTCATCGTCCATCATCCTCCACTCGAATTTGGGAATGACCTCATTGTAACCGTGCCGGACAGCCGGGCGCATGACTCGAAGGGGCTATGCAATTGTGAAACCACTGTGACATTTCATCGCGCGCGATGCGAATCAAGCGTAAGCGCTGACGACGTCCTTTGGAGGCGCAGCTTACGTTTCGCGTTAACCTATCAGCCCGGTAAAGGATGAGCCTTGTACTTTCTTATAAATGCAAAAAAAAGCCGCCGAACGCGAAGTTCGGCGGCCGATCTCTTATAAGGGCGATTAAATGCCGGGAATCGGCGATCGCTTATGTTCCGTCTTCAAATACTGCTTCTCCAGCTTTTCCCGCACTTCCGGCGCAATCTCCTTGCCTTCGAGATAATCGCTGTTGTCGCTGTACGAGATGCCCAGCTCGCCTTCGTCCGTCTGGCCTTCCCATAAGCCGGCCGTTGGCGCTTTGTCCAGCACGCTTTGCGGGACGCCCAGCGTTGCGGCGATTTGCCGCACTTGACGTTTGTTCAGCGAGGAAAGCGGAGTAATATCGACCGCTCCGTCACCCCATTTGGTGAAAAATCCGGTCAGCGCTTCGGAAGCGTGATCGGTGCCCACGACGAGCAAATTCAAGTCGAACGCCAGGGCGTATTGCATGACCATGCGCGTTCTGGCCTTTACGTTGCCTTTGCCGCCCCGGCTAAGGTGGCGGGGCATGCCCAGCTTCTTGAAGCCGTGCTCGACTTCAAGCGCGATTTCGTCCACGGCATCCTCGATGTTCGTTTCGACCGTATATTTCAAGCCGAAAGCTTCCGCCACCGCGTAGCTGTCCGCGATATCCGCCTGCTCGCCGTACGGCTGGAAGACGCCGAGCGTCATATAGGCCTTGCCCGTCTCGGCGGCAAGCTCATCCGTGGCGCGCTTGCACAGCCCCGCGGCTACGGCGCTGTCAATTCCGCCGCTGATGGCAATGAGCAAGCCGGTCGTGCCCGAATCGATCACATACCGTTTAAGAAAATCGACCCGCCGGCGAATCTCCTCGTCCGGATCGATCGCCGGCTTCACGCCGAGCCGTTCGATAATTTGCCGCTGCAAGCTCATCTGTTGCGGGCCTCTTAGCAATATTTATCGAACGCTTCCGTCAAGTCGGCGGCGATTTCCGCGGCGGAACGGTTCTCGATTTGGTGACGTTCGATAAAATGGACCAGCTCGCCGTCCTTCATCAGGGCGATCGAAGGGGACGACGGCGGGTACGGCGCGAAATATTCGCGGGCTTTGGCCGTCGCTTCCTTGTCCTGGCCGGCAAATACGGTAAACAAATGATCCGGCGTCTTGCTGTGGTTCAACGCTTGCGCCACGCCGGGACGGCATTGGCCCGCCGCGCAGCCGCATACGGAGTTGATGACGACAAGCGCCGTTCCGGCAGCCCCCGGCAAATGCTCTTCTACCTCTTCGGGCGTACGCAGCTCTTGAATGCCCAGGCGAGTAAGCTCGTCGCGCATCGGCTGCACCATATCCAGCATATATCTCTCAAATGACATAGACATCGTAACACACTCCTTTATTGCTTCATTGTAGTTACTATTATAACGTTCGTTCCGAAAATAAAGCAACCGGAGCTTGACGCTCCGGCCACGTAAATCATGTGCCGTTCGAGCCTCTGCCCGCCCGCCGGTTATACGGACGGACGGTTCGGCCCGGACAGCTTTTTGTCGTATCCGCTGGACGTTTCGTCCGCCGCCGCTTTGGCCCGGACGTTGCCCGCTTCCTGACGCTGCTGCTCCTTCGAGCTGCCTTCTCCCGCTTGCTGCTGCGACATTCCAGCCACATCCTTTCCTCGTGGATGCAAAAGGCCGCAGGCCGACTGGCCCCGCCTTCTCCTAAGCGCTAGTATGCTCCGCGGCTTGAGCGGATATGTCAAACGTTACAACAAAAGTCGTTCCCTTCCCTTCGACGCTCTCGACTTCGATACGCCCCCCGTGACGTTCGGCGATGCTCAGGCAGAGCGGCAGTCCCAATCCGGTTCCGCGCGTCTTTGTCGTATAAAACGGCTCGAACAGCTGCTTCATCTGCTCTTGCGAGATGCCCACCCCTTCGTCGGCAATCCGGATGCTGACCGTCCCGTTTTCGCAATGGGTGCTGATGCGCAGCACGCCTTTTTCGTCCATGGCCTCCATGCCGTTGCGGGCCAGGTTCAGCAGCATTTGCTTGATCTCGCGGTCGTTGAGCATAATGGGCGGAAGCTCCCCGCAAAGTTCGACCTCCACCGATTGCCCGCGAAGATTGGCGTCCGCGACGATCAGCGGAATAAGGTCGTTGATCGTTTCGTTCAACGACGACAGATCCAAATTCAGCTCCCGGTTTTGCGCCAGCGACAAAAAATCGCTGATGATCATGTTCGCCCGGTCCAGCTCGCCCATAATGATGCGAAAATACTGATGCTGGCTTTGCGGGCTCCGTTCCTGAATCAGCTGCACGAATCCGCGAATGACCGCCATCGGATTGCGAATCTCGTGCGTAATGCTGGCCGCCATTTGTCCGACCAGGCTTAATCGTTCCATGCGCCCGACCTCGTTCCGAAGCTGGCTCAGCTCCGTCACGTCCTGCGCAATAAGGGCGGCGCCGGAAATATGATCGTTTGTTACATCGCGAAGGACGACGGATATGTACAGAAGCATTTTATTGTTTTCCAAATTCGGCTTAATCATCGTCACTTGTCCGTTCAGGGCGTCATGGAGCAATTTGATGCCCGTTTCTCCGCCTGCGGATTGGAACACCGATTTGTAATGGATATCCGTCAGACGATCGGCGCTGCCGTATTCCTGCTTCAAATTAAGCAGCTTGACCGATTCTTCGTTCGCGTTCGTGATGACGCCGTTGTGATCGACGATCATGACGGCTAACGGCGCTTTGTCGATGAATTGCTGAAGCTTTTCCACCTCGTTGCGGTACTGGTCGGACAGCTGCAGCACTTTGTCGTACAACGACTGCTTTTCCTTGATGCCTTCGATGATGAAAATGGACAGCCAGGTAGACAACAGCAGCCCCATAATCGCCAGCAGCGAGCCTGCGATCAGCTCGACGGTCCATTCCGCACCGATATATTGCATAAAACCGCCGAAAGAAAACGAAGCATAGATTAAGACCAAACTCATCAAAAGGGCGCCTATCCGTTCTTTCCGCTCCGGGCCGGAAGCCTGAAACATTTGAATAAAACCGGACCACAAGGCGATAAACAGCAACAAGAAAACGACAAAGCTGATCGTTTCCCAGTTGCTGTCGAGCGCGGGAATTCTTAAACCGGCGTACAAAACGGACAATGCCAGCATCGCCCGGAAGCCTCCGTACAAGGACCCGATCAGCAACGGCACGACCCTGTAATCCAAGTCGAACTGGTACAGGCTTAACGAAGTAAGCATGCACAGCACGATGGATATACCGCTTGCGGCTGCGATAAACAGCTCGACGCCTTTCCAGCCGCGTTCTTTGTCGTGCCACAACAGGAAGGCGAATACGGGCAATACGGAAAGGAAAAATTGCAGCAATAATTCCTTGAGCACGGATCACAGGCCTCCCTTACTTGCCAGGATAAACATTCGTTATAACTGTCTGTTCACCCAATCTGATATATAGTCAATCGTTTCTAATCCTTCCGTATCGTTGTGCAGCTCGTGCAAGCCGCCTTCCCATGCGCGCCATTCGCATTTGCCCGACAGTAGGCGGGCCAGCTGCTCGCTTGCATGCCAAGACGTAATCCGGTCCGCCGTGCCGTGCATCAGCAGCAGCGGCACTTCCAACCGATCGGCATGCCGCAACGCCCATTCGCCCGCTGCTTGAAGATCCGTATACGTGCGCAGCGATATGCGCGTATGGCATAAAGGGTCGCCGACCACCGACCGCGATTCCGGACCGCCAGTCCGGTACAAGTCGGCCGGATCGAGTCCGGTGGACAAGGACAAGGAAGGCCATAAGGGCGCCAGCATTTTGCCCGCCCGTTCTTTCCACGCCGGAGGCTGGAACGCAAGCCGGAGCCACGGGCTGGTCACGATGAGTCCCCGAATCGGCGGCTTTCGTCTGATGGCGCAATTGAGCGCAATATTCCCTCCCATGCTGTGGCCGTACAAAAATACGGGCAGCTCCGGATGTCTGGAAGCTGACTCCAGAATAACCGTTTCCGTATCTTTTAGAGCGGCATCGAGAGAGCGAAGATGTCCTCGCTTTCCTTCCGAGCGTCCGTGTCCATAATGGTCGAAAGCGGTTACCAACAAGTTCGCGCGAGTCATCCGCTCCGCCGCAAACTCGTACCTTTCGCCATGTTCTCCGATGCCGTGCGCCAATACGACAACGGCTTTCGCCCCGGCACTCTCCGGCCGCCATTCGCGAACAAACAAGCTGGACTGCGCTTCGCCTTTCGTTTGCCACTCCGTCCTTTGCATGATAACGCTCCTTCCGGTGGAGAATCCTCATTAAATTCATTATACTGGAAAGCGGAAAGATTCATATATAGATTTATTAGGTGTTGACAAATTTAGCGAATAGGTGAACAAACATGAAATATGACGTCATCGTTGCAGGTGCGGGATCGGCCGGACTGATGGCCGCTGCGGCAGCCGGCGAGCACGGCGCCAAGGTGCTTCTGCTCGACAAGGGCGACAAATTGGGCCGCAAGCTCGGCATATCGGGCGGCGGAAGATGCAATGTGACCAACGCCAAAGAACTGGACGAGCTGATCCAGAACATTCCGGGAAACGGAAAATATTTATACAGCGCATTTGCGACGTTCAGCAATAAACATATCGTCGCTTTCTTCGAAGAGCTTGGCATCCAGCTGCAGGAGGAAGACAACGGACGAATGTTTCCCGTCAGCGGCAAAGCCAAGACGGTCGTGGACGCGCTCGTCGGCAAAGTTCGTTCGCTCGGCGCGGAAATCCGCGTCAATAGTCCGATCGAACGGGTCATTTACCGGGACGGAAGAGCGGCGGGTGTCCGGCTGCGGACAGGCGAAACGATTGCGAGCAATGCGGTCATTGTGGCCGTCGGCGGCAAATCCGTTCCTCAAACCGGCTCTACCGGCGACGGTTACGCATGGGCCGAGGAAGCCGGCCATACGATCGTCGAGCTGTTTCCGACGGAAGTGCCGCTGACGTCGAAGGAACCTTTTATCGTGCGGAAGGAATTGCAGGGATTGTCGCTGCGCGGTGTGGAAATGTCCGTCTGGAACGCCAAAGGGAAACGAATCGTCCGGCATGAGGGCGATATGATCTTTACCCATTTCGGCATGTCGGGACCGATTGCCCTTCGCTGCAGCCAGTTTGTCGTCAAGGAAAGAAAAAAGAACGGAGGCGGCGAGGTAGCCGTCCGGATCGATTTGAAGCCGGGAACGTCGGCGGACGAGCTGTATGCCCATACGATGGAACTGTGCAAGCAAGAGTCCCGCAAAACGATCAAAAACGTCTTAAAGGGGTTCTTTCCGGAGCGAATGGTGCCTTTGCTGCTGGAGCGGACGGGGCTGAAGGAGGATATTACCTACGATCATATCCCGAAGCAACAGTGGATGGAGCTTATGCAAATCGCCAAAGCGTTTACGGTGATGGTGAACGGCACGCTGTCGATCGAAGAAGCGTTCGTCACCGGCGGCGGAGTCAATCTAAAGGAAATCGATCCGAGGTCGATGCAGTCCAAGCTGATGGACGGCCTCTATTTTTGCGGAGAAATTTTGGACATCCATGGGTATACGGGGGGATACAATATTACTGCCGCGTTCTCCACGGGCTATAACGCAGGCAAGCATGCCGCAGAAACGACGACCGGCGTCCGTTAAGCGTCCTGGACCGTTCGATGAGCCTCCGTCACAGCGACTCGAGCTCACTTTAAGAGCCTGCGTTAAGCGTCCCGGGCCGCTCTATGATGCTACATCAAAGCAGCCCGGACTGCTACAAGATCCCATTATGCGGCCCGAGCCTGCTCTATGATGCTAATTCAGAGCGGCCCGGGCTGTCTCACGAATCCCGTTATGCAGCCCGAGCTTGCTCTCTGTTGCTACGTCAGTGCGGCACGAACTGCCTCACGATCCCCGTTATGCGGCCCGAGCCTGCTCTATGATGCTACGTCGTGCGGCCTGAGCTGCCTCACGATCCCCGTTATGCGGCCCGAGCCCGTGGCTAGATGCTACGTCAGTGCGGCACGAACTGCCTCACGATCCCCGTTATGCGGCCCGAGCCCGTGGCTAGATGCTACGTCAGTGCGGCACGAGCTGCTTCACGATCACCGTTATGCGGCCCGAGCCTGTGGCTAGATGCTACGTCAGTGCGGCACGAGCTGCTTCACGATCACCGTTATGTGGCCCGAGCCTGCTCTATGATGCTACGTCGTGCGGCCTAAGCTGCCTCACGATCCCCGTTGCAGCCGAACCGCTCACGATCCGAATGCTCGGGCCGGGCTAAGGCCGTGTTCGAGACGAGACTAGATACGAACATCGCCCGAAAAGTAACTGTAAGATTTGGCGTCAGGATCGAACAAATCCGGGTCGTAGCCGTCCTCGTCCCGGTTGGCCAGTCCGAGTTCCGTCTCCTCCTGGGCGGCGATCCAATCTTCATTGACAACATGCGCCGGAATATGGATGGAATCCAACTCGTAGGCCGTATTGGTCAATCTCTCTTCCTGAAGCTCGGACTGCTCCATCAGCTTCCCGCCGTTCGCCTGCGCAATTTCAAGCGCAGAAGCCAGATCGTTTCCGTCTACATGAATATGCACCCGGTTCTCGCCGTGGCCAACGGGATCGTAGCCAAGCTCCTGCAGCAAATCGTAAGCGATTGCCGCGCTTCTATCGTCCTGAAACTGGAACATGATCGCTGCATGCTGGGACATCTGCGTTCTTCCTTTCTTGGTGCGCGATGTTCGGCAAGCGCCCGGGCGGACGATCCTTCCCCTCCACGCCCGTTCGCTTGCCGCCTACCGTATAGGATGGCAACTTTGGAGCAAAGTTACTCCATTAAGCTTCCATCCTCCGGCCGCCCGCTTTTCCTGGACGCTCGAAGTTCGTTTGGCGCGCTCTAAGGTCACGCATGAACTTGCATCGTCCTCCACTGCCGATTCTGCTCGCTCTAAGGTCGCGCATGAACTTGCATCGTCCTCCACTGCCGATTCTGCTCGCTCTAAGGTCGTGCACGAACTTACATCGCCCTCCACCAGCCGTTTGGCACGCTCCAAGGTCGCGCATGAACTTACATCGTCCTCCGCTGCCGATACTGCTCGCTCTAAGGTCGCGCATGAACTTGCATCGTCCTCCACTGCCGATTCTGCTCGCTCTAAGGTCGCGCATGAACTTGCATCGTCCTCCACTGCCGATTCTGCTCGCTCTAAGGTCGTGCACGAACTTACTTCGCCCTCCGCCAGCCGTTTGGCCGCTCCAAGGTCGCGCATGAACTTACATCGTCCTCCGCCAGCCGTTTGGCACGCTCCAAGGTCGCGCATGAACTTACATCGTCCTCCGCTGCCGATTCTGCTCGCTCTAAGGTCGTGCATGAACTTACATCGTCCTCCGCCAGCCGTTTGGCACGCTCTAAGGTCGCGTATAAACTTACTTCGCCCTCTGCTGCCGATTCTGCTCGCTCTAAGGTCGTGCATGAACTTACTTCGCCCTCTGCTACCGATTCTGCTCGCTCTAAGGTCGTGCATGAACTTACATCGTCCTCCGCCAGCCGTTTGACACGCTCTAAGGTCGCGCATGAACTTGCATCGTCCTCCACTGCCGACTCTGCTCGCTCTAAGGTCGCGCATGAACTTATATCGCCCTCCGCCAGCCGTTTGACACGCTCTAAGGTCGTGCATGAACTTACATCGTCCTCCGCTGCCGATTCTGCTCGCTCCAAGGTCGTGCATGAACTTGCATCGTCCTCCACTGCCGACTCTGCTCGCTCCAAGGTCGCGCACGAACTTACATCGCCCTCTGCTACCGATTCTGCTCGCTCCAAGGTCGTGCATGAACTTATATCGACCTCCGCCGCCGATTCTGCTCCCTCTAAGTCGCGCATGAACTTGCAACGCTCTGCGCTGCCTTTCCGCTCGTTCAACCTTACAACCTTGTGCCATATAGCAGATCTTGCACCGCATCCCTGGAAATTTCGTAAAAATGCCGGCGCTGCCCAGACGTTTGGTCAGGCAATACCAGCCCTCTCTCTTCCAACTTTTGGAGCACTCTCATACTGTTTACTCTGCCTGCCTTCAAAAAACTTTTCACTTCCTTCAGCCGAAAAGGGCGGTTTAACCGCAACGCGTGCAACAGCAATTCTCTTTCATGCAAGGAGAACTCCTCCCCCTCACTCCTCTGTCCAAACTTCCCCAGCAACTCGTAAACCGAAGCCTGGCAAGCTTCTTTTTTCTTATCGAGCTCGTCCCAACTGAAAGGAATGTAAACATACCGGCGACTGGCGATCGTCCGCACCCTGCTCCTTTCAAAGCTGAAGCGGTCCCGCGTGATGTTTTCCGCATGGTATGCATAACCCTCGCTCTCGAATGCGAGCCCTAACGGTTCATAAAATGCATCGATAAAAATCGAAAATCCGCCCGTATTGACGATTTCATACTCCAAAATGAATCCATGAAAGCTTTTAAATACGGGCCACAGCACCTCGCTGAACATTTTACGTTCGCCGGTCAAATCCTTTTGCAGCATTTCCAGCCTCCGGCCCCTGGCCGTTTTCTTTTGTTCCAGCAAAAAAGCATTAAACTCCACATCGAAGTTCGGCATATCCAGCATCCCTCCAAACTAATGAAATGTGCGAGCTCCGCGAAACAAAAAAGCGCCGACCATCCCTCCACAGAGAGACAATCGGCGCATGCTTTGCGCGTAACTGGCGACTGATAAAAGTATAACTCAACTTGCGTCACAACGGAACTGCATATTCTGTGATCCGCGCGGGCCTGGAACGGTTCCCTTGACGATATCCGGCCTACCCCCGGAACAGTTCGTTCGCTTCGACGGTTTCCGCCCCTGGAACGGTTCAATCGCTTCGATCGGCCTGACGATATCCGGTCTATCCCCTGAACGGAGCGATCGCTTCGTTCAAACCGCGAGTGGCGGCGTACACTTGCTGGTAGACGCGGAAGATCGCTTCGTATTGCTTGACGGCTTCCGGATTCGGCTTGTAGCTGTCCGCATGCTTGACGAAGCGCTCGGCGCAGGCTTCGAGGCTGTCATACCAGCCGCAGCCGTAAGCGGCGAGCATCGCGGCGCCGAGACCCGGTCCTTGCTCGTTCTCCAGCGACACGACTTCGGCGTTGAAAATATCGGCTTGCATTTGCAGCCAGTCCGGATTTTGCGCGCCGCCTCCGATGGAGACGATCTTGTCGACGGTTTTGCCAGCGCTGCGGAACATATCGACGGACTCGTTCAAGGAGAACGTGATGCCTTCCATCACCGCCCGGGCAAAATGAACCCGTTTATGCGAGCCGTCGATGCCGATAAAGCTCGCCCGAATCGTAGAATCGGCATGAGGCGTACGTTCTCCGACCAGATAAGGCGTAAACAGCAGCCCGTTCGAGCCCGGCGACACTTCACCTACGCCTGCCAACAGCTCGCCGAACGACTCGCCCGCCGCAAACGTATTTTTGAACCAGCTCAGGCTGTAGCCGGCGGCGAGCGTGACGCCCATCGCATAAAACGCATTTTCCTTGCCATGGTTGAAGAAATGCACTTTGCCCCGGTAATCCTTCTCGCGGTCCTCTTCATACGACAAAATAACGCCTGAGGTGCCGATGCTGCAAAGCGTCAGCCCTTCCGACAAAATTCCCGCGCCGATGGCGCCGCAAGCGTTGTCGGCGCCGCCCGCAAACACTTTAACGGAAGCCGCAAGTCCCGTTTTCGCCGCCAGCTCGGGCAGCAGCGTGCCTGTCAGCCCATGCGACTCGACAAGCGGAGGGCAGAAGCTGTCTGGCAAATCGAACGCGCGCAGCACGTCGCCGCTCCACGTTTTGCCGGCGACATCCAGCAGCAGCGTGCCGGCCGCATCGGAATAATCCATATGAAGCTGTCCGGTCAGCCGGTAACGCACATAATCCTTCGGCAGCAGGAACAGCTTCGCTTTCGCGAACAGCTCCGGCTCATGTTGGCGCACCCACAATATTTTGGGCAGCGTGAAGCCTTCGAGCGCCGGATTGCGCGTGACCGACAGCAGCTTGTCGCCAAGCGTCCGTTCGATCTCGCGGCATTGTTCCGTCGTGCGCGTATCGTTCCATAGGATCGCGTTGCGCACAGGATTGCCCGCATCGTCCAGCAGCACGAGGCCGTGCATTTGGCCGGAAAAACTGATGCCTTCAATTCGAGAAGCGTCGATTCCTTCGGCCGCCGCCGCTTCGGCCAGAGCCTCCAGCGTCGCGTCTACCCAATCGTCCGGCCTCTGTTCGCTCCAGCCGGAATGCTCGTGAAACAACGGATAGCTGCGGGACGCCTCCGCCGCCACTTTGCCGTCCTTGGCCACAAGCAGCACTTTGACCGCGCTTGTTCCCAAGTCAATACCTGCAACATAACTCATCGCTTTGGCCTGCCCCTCTCCTGTTTAGATGCCAAGCATGCCGCGATCGCTGCATGTCCGTGGCATGCTGATCGCGGCATGTTTCTTGCACGCGGAGTTCAGTCCCCGCATAGGTTGCGTGTGTTGCCTTCTTGCACGCGGGAGTTCAGTCCCCGCATAGGCTGCGCGTGTTGCCTTCTTGCACGCCGAGATTGGCATGCGGATCGTCGTACTCGTTATACGCTGAAAATAACTTCGCTCAGCTTCAGGCGGATATTTTCTTGGCGGCCGGATTTGTTGACAATCGGCGGATTCGTCAAAATGTATTGCTCCAGCGATTTCAGCGTCGCTTTGCCGGCCACGATATCGGCGCCGATGCCTTCTTTGAACGTGGCGTAACGATCTTCCACGATGCTGTCGAGAATTTTTTCTTCGATCAGCTTGGCTGCGGCTTTCAAGCCCCATGCAAAGCTGTCCATGCCCGCGATGTGCGCCAGCACGAGATCGTCCATCTCGAACGAACCGCGGCGTACTTTGGCGTCGAAGTTGACGCCGCCGCGGCCCAGGCCGCCCGCTTTGACAACCTCGTACATCGTCAATGTCGTAGAGTACAGATCCGTTGGGAATTCGTCCGTATCCCAGCCGAGCAGCAAATCGCCCTGGTTCGCGTCGAGCGAGCCCAGCATGCCGTTGATGGCGGCCGTGCGGATTTCGTGCTCGAACGTATGGCCGGCCAGCGTCGCATGGTTCGCTTCCAGGTTCAGCTTGAAATGATCCTTCAAGCCGTATTTTTGCAGGAACGAAATCGTCGTCGCCGCATCGAAGTCGTATTGATGCTTCGTCGGCTCTTTTGGCTTAGGCTCGATCAGGAATTGCGCGTCGAAGCCGATTTCCTTCGCATATTCGATCGCCATATGGTAAAGGCGGGCCAGGTTGTCGAGCTCCAGCGCCATATCGGTGTTGAGCAGCGTTTCGTAGCCTTCGCGGCCGCCCCAGAATACGTAGTTTTCGGCGCCCAGCTCCTTGCCGACCTCAAGACCTTTTTTCAGTTGAGCCGCGGCGTAAGCGTATACGTTGGCGTTGACGGCCGTGCCGGCGCCGTGCACGTAACGCGGATTCGAAAACATGTTGACCGTGTTCCAGAGCAGCTTTTTGCCCGTTTGCTTCATGTAGTCTTTCAGCATCGCAACGATAACGTCCAGGTTTTTGTTCGTTTCCTGCAGCGTTTCGCCTTCAGGAGCAATGTCGACGTCATGGAAGCAGTAGAACGGAATGTTCAGCTTCTCCATAAATTCAAAGTTCGCTTCTACGCGCGCCTTGGAGCGGTCCAGGCCGTCGTATTTGTCCCAGCTGCGAACCATCGTGCCTACGCCGAACGGATCCGTGCCGTTCGCGTTGAACGTATGCCAGTAGGCGACGGCGAAACGAAGATGCTCCTCCATCGTCTTGCCCAATACGACCGCGCTTGGATCGTAATGCTTGAACGCAAACGGATTATTGGAGCCTTTGCCTTCGAATTGGATCTTGTCGATGCCTTGGAAATAACTCATGTTTTCAATATCCTCCTTTGGATCTTGGATAAATGGAATGCGCTTACGCGGCTGTTGCTAATGACAGAATACCACGAACGAACTTAGTTTGTCTATTAAACAAACTAAGATTGTGTTATACTATTTTCAACTCATTTGAACGCAGACGGAGGCCATCCGAATTTGAAAACAAAAACGACGGGCGACTTGGCTCTCATCAAAAAAATCAACACCTCTATTGTCCTCGAATGCGTCATCAAACATGCGCCGCTGTCGCGGGCGGGCATTTCCGAAAAGACGGGCCTGAACAAAGCTACCGTGTCCAGTCTCGTGCAGGACTTGATCGACAGCCATCTCGTGCTGGAGATCGGGCCGGGCGAATCGAGCGGCGGCCGCAAGCCGCTAATGCTCCTGTTCAACGAGCAGGCGGGTTATGCGATCGGGATCGACCTTGGCGTCAACTATTTGAAAGGCGTATTGACAGACTTGGGCGGCAACGTGGTGAAGGACGTCCATCAAGCGATTAAGCGAGGCGCCGCCAGCAGCGACATTCATCTGGATGCGCTGACGGCATGCATCGAGGAGCTTGCAGCGGGAGCGCCCGACAGCCCGTACGGCGTCGTCGGCATCGGCGTGGGCGTGCCGGGCATCGTCGACGACGAGGGCACGATTCTGTTTGCGCCCAATATGAAGTGGCGTCAGGTGGAACTGAAAAAGGCGCTGGAGCAGCGCTTCGAGCTGCCGGTTACGATCGACAACGAAGCCAATGCGGGCGCGCAGGGCGAGCAAAAATTCGGCGCCGGGCGAGGCATCCGCAACCAGATTTACGTCAGCGCCGGCATCGGGATCGGAACGGGCATTATTTTGAACAAGGAGCTGTTCAAAGGAACTTCGGGATTTTCCGGCGAGCTGGGGCACTTGTCCATTCAATTCGACGGCAAGCCGTGCAGCTGCGGCAACCGGGGCTGCTGGGAGCTGTACGCTTCGGAAAACGCCCTGCTGGAGCAAGCCGCGGAGCTTGGCTACGACAGTTTGGAAGATTTGCTGGAGGCGGCGGCGAACGGAGAGGAAGCGGTGCGGGAGCTGTTTCGCGGCATCGGCGACTATCTGGGAGTCGGCATCGCCAACATCGTCAACGTATTCAACCCCGACGTCGTCATTATCGGCAACCGGATGAGCAAAGCGGCGGAATGGCTGCTCCCCTCCATTCAGGAAACGGTCGACCGGCGGACGCTTTCCTATCATCGCGAACGAATGCGAATTCTGTTTGCGGAGCTGCAGGAGCAATCCGCCGTACGCGGAGCTTCCTATTATGCCATCCGGGAATTTTTGGACAAAATCAAAAGCGGACACTGAACAGGTGTCCGCTTTTTTGCTTTATTTCACGCGATGAACGCCCGCGATTTGCGATACGGTTCCTTTAATTTCAATCGCAACCTCCGTCGTTTTGACCGTCCCGTTATTGTAGTATGCCGTGAAAACAAAGCGGTACGGGCCGTCCTTCAGCTCCTGCTCGAAGCCTTCCTCCCACAGTTCTCCCGTCCACGCCGTGCCCGCTCCGTCCGCCTTCTTCAACTCCAGCCTCCTCGACCCGAATACCGCCTCCACCCGTTCCGCCTTCGTCGCCGTTTCGGTTGCGGTCGTATTGGAGACAAGCATAAACTTCTCCCCCGCCCAGAAGACGTTGTAGCCGCGAGGAGCTTCCGCGTCGCCGCTTTGCTTCAAGTTGTAGTCCATCCGGCGCCGATTCCATTGGTCGGTATGATTCACTTCGCCCGACACGGTCAACGGATATACCCGTATCGTCTTCTCCGCCATGACGGGAGCCGCTCGGCCGTCGCTGACGGTCAGCTTCATCCGCCAGTCGCCCGTCTCCGTCATCCGATGGACGGGAGCCGTCGCCGGATACGGGCGGTTAAAGACGTAGTCGAATACGTGCCGGCTGCCCGAAGGGGCGGTTAATTCGTACTGGACCGTCAGCGTATCGCCGTCCTGGTCGTCGATCTTGGAGGAAAACGCCACCGTATCTCCCTCATACACCGGCTGCGGCGACCAGTCGAAGTCCGCCGTCGGCGGGCGGTTATTGACGATTTCTACCGTTTGGGCGACCGTTTCCGTATTCCCGTTGGGCGTTCTCGCCCTCCATTCGAACGTATAGCGGCCGTCCGGCATTGGACCGACCGTAAACGCGGCGGACCAATCCTTCAGACCGTAACCCGTTGTCCGGACCGTTGCGGAAGTCAAATTGACCGTTCGTTGATATGCCGTTCCCTTGAACATCGTCACCGATACCGCATTGCCGTTTACGGCGGCGTCCGGATATTTGGTCGTGTCCGCCTTCAGCTTATAGCTGTCCCCGACGACCAGCGAAGTGAGATGCTGAGCCGGCGAATCGACGGCATCGATTCTTCCGCTCAGCCGAATCGGCGTTGCGACTCGAACCGTATACGTATGGGCGGCGGTCGATCCCGCGACCGAGCCGTTGCCTCTCACGGTAAACGTATACGTGCCGTCCGGCGTCGTATTCGGAATAACAAACCTTTCATCGGCCCAGCTGATGTCGTTGCCCGTCTTCACGCCCGTATAATAGGGAACCGTGCGCGAAATGTAGCTGCCCATCGCAAACTGCAATTGGATGGCGTACGGATAACGCGTCCACAATTCGTAAGCGATCAGACTTTCGCTGGCCGGAACGCCGTTTAGCGAAAAGCCATCGTAAGCCGTCTTCAGGTTCGATTTCATTTGCACCGGCACGGCGGATGGAAGCACGTACGTCCTTTGCAGCGGATCGGACCAGACACCTTCGATATCTTGAACGATATATTCCAGCAGGTAGGTGCCCGGCGGGACCGATTCCGGAATGCGGGTATACACCTCCCCCGTTCCCCGGTTCGTCAGCTTGATCGACCGGGCCTGAATGCCGCGGTCCGTAGCCGCCCGCGTCACATTATGGTCCAGGTCGTAGCTCATATCTACCCAAGTGGTCCGATACCGGTTCGAATCCGTCATATAGTCGAAGTCGAGCCATACGTCCGGAATCGGTTTGCGGTGTACTAGCACTTCGACTGCCGATTCGTTCGAATAATAGGCATAATGTTCAAAGTTAGGATCTTCGGACGGCCGATCCTTCGTTTTGCGAAACAGCATATATTTGCCCGGCTTCTGAAACGTGACCGCCGATTGATAAGGCTGCCAGTTGGCGTTCAACTTCTCGGATGCGAGCGTTTGGCCGTTGAATTGGCCGAAACCTTCCGAATTGTCGTAATAATAAGGGTCGTGAACGATTTGGAGCAGGTCTTCCTGCACCGGATCGTCCTCCCAGTCGAAATAAGCCGTCCTCGTAATCGTCTCTTCCCCGACCAGAATGAGTCTTCTGGGCGTCTCGGGATTGCTTTCGGAGATATAGGCGATCACCTCGCCTACGATATCTTCAATCGGCTTGTCGTTGGCGATAAACTTCTCGTGACCGATTTGCGATTGGAACTCGGAATGGCCGACCAGGATCAGCTTGGCGTCATGTTTGCTCATCACATTTTGCAAATCGGCCAGCTGCGACGCTTTATTATCGGATACATAAATGACGTATTTGTTCGGGACGGGCCGCATAAACGAAGCGTCGTACGGCTGGCGAACGCTCTTGGAAATCGTGCCGCTGTAGAAGCCCGTCCAGCTGTCGTATTCGACCATCCGCGGAACCCACTCGTCGCGCGTCCAATATACGGTGCCGGAATACGTCGCTCGATAAGTCCGGGTGCAGCTCGACCCCGGCCTGCCGAAATCCGGCGGACAGCTGTCGTTGGTGCTTTCTCCTTTGCGGTCCAATGTTCCTCTATATTTACCGTCGTTATACGATTTCGAAGATGGACAGACCGTCGTCGAAGTGCTTTTATATTCTCCGTCATCGGTATAATGGGCTTTGACCGTATTGGTGCAGCTGTCGCTGGCCGTCTTTGAATCGGTTACGGTCACAAATCTGCCCTCGTCCACGGAAAACGGCGCGTTGGAGGCGCTGCTTAACGATAACGTCCCGCTGTAACCGTTGGAGCTGTAATAGATGCTCGACGATGGATAGGATGTGCCCGTATGGTTGCTCGTGCTGGCCGATTGCGTGTACGTATACGTCCGCATATCCCATATATCGAGGTTGGCCAGCATATTCGCCCGGGTAAAAGCGTTCGTGATCGAAACTCGGTTGTTTCGGATGTAATCCGTCGACGCCTGCTTCAAATTCGAATCCAGCATCCAGTAGACGTCCATATCCGGCATTTCGATCGGGATATCCATATACATCGTGCTGGCCGGAGCAAAATTATCGATAAAAAAGTACGTTTCAATCGTCTTTTCCTTATCGTCCTCCGGGACGATAAATTCCATCAGCCGTTCCTCGTCCGTCCCTTCCTTCGCATAGGCTTCGATTTTGTATTGCCCCAGCTTGTCCATCTTCGGGATGGCCGTGACGTCCCCGTCCGTTTCGTAAACGAGCGTATCGAAGGTGCCGTCGTTGTCGCGGTCGTGATAGACGCGCAGCGACTTTTCCGCTATGTAGTCTCCGTCCGTGCTGACCACGTCGTAAAAGAGCTTCAGATCGTCCAAGCGGCTGATCTGATTGGCGTAAGCGTGGGCGATGATGGCCGGCGTATGATCGGGCATAATTTCATATTCGACCACATAAGGGTCGGAATACCGAGTGATCGATTGGCCGTTGCCGTAAGGAATAACGCGTTTGGCGGCTATGCTGATCTTGTAGCGGCCGGTCTCTTTATACATAAACATTTTTTCGGACAAGTTCGACTCGCAATACCCTTCCCTGCATTTCAAGCCGGGGTCGGTCGGATCAACGTAGCTGAACGAAGTAATTTCCAGCGGGGCGTTCTGCTCCACCCACTGATCGTTGCTGGCCGCCGACTGGTCGTAGGCGCGCATCGTCCGGTTCTGCTTGTATAAGCCTTCCAGCCGGATCGATACTCTCGGCTTGGACTCGTGGATGACGACATGTTGAATTTTGAACGATTCCGTTCCATCCGGCGCGGTAAACGTCGTTTTCACTTGCCGGAGGCCGATTCGGTCCTCCCCAAAAATAAATTGCCCACTAAAAAAACGCTCCGCATCGATTTCAATCCCATCAATGTAGACACGCTTTGCAAAATCGTTATATCGAGCCGGTTCTTCGCAGCTCTTGCTAGGGATATAGCCCGGCGGTGCATCCGTCACGGGGAATGGAACGACATCATACCAGTTCAGCGGCCAATCGGCTTCCGGCGAAATATATTGGGGAGGCGACGGCAGCATTTCGCACGTTAAAGCGGCGGCGTTCTGAACAACGACTATCGTTTTCGTTGCAGTAGACTTGTTATTCGTCGTCACGTCCTTGTCCACGATCGTTTGTTTAATATGGAACGTCTTGACAACTCTTTGGTTCGACGTTTCGCTAAACTTTGATTTCATAAAGTCATAGAGATACGCTTCCACGGCCGCTTGATCTAAATAGCCAGGCGTCGGCGCTTTGACTTCGGGAATGGCCGGATCGAACGTGCGCGTCGCCTTGGTGCCGTCGTCGGCATTCGTAATCTCGAACTCGTAATAATCGGCATCCTTCCCGTACGAGAAATCCTGGTAGCCCACTTGCTTGCTTGCGAACTCGCTTCTCTTCTGGAATTGGACGCTCGGCGCTACCGCAAAATCGCTTTTCATGCTGGCCTTGTCGCCGTCCAGGGGAATGACAAGATCGCAGTTGGCGGACGCTTGCGATGGTTTAGAATCTGTATGATTGCCATTATACAAATTGACGCGGGCGGTAGTCTTAAATTCTTTGGTTCCGTCTGAGGTTTCCGTAACTTTCTGCGTGTCGATCCGCAGTTTGAAAATGCCCGTCGCTTGATTGTCTTTCATGATCACGCCATCGCTTTTCACCTTCGAATCCAACGTAATGAGCTTGTTGGTTTCCTTATCGGTTACATGCAGCTTCCAAGAGGCGATATCTTTGCGGGTATAATAGCGATTCTCCATGACGATGTTGTCATGATATTTTTCGTCTTCAAGCGTGCCGACCAGCTTCACTTCTACATCGATATACCGTTCTTTCCCGAGCGGTATCCCGCCCTCTTTAACTGGAGTGACAACGCAGCTTGCGGGAGGCTGTCTTTTCTCCGGTCCTTCAAGCTTCAATAACGGAAAGGATTGATACCATAAAGAATGAGAAACCCAGCTGTAATGATACATCATGCCGATCCCCGGTTCCCACACCGTAGGGTTTTGGGGGATGTTCATGTAGTTGCGGAAATCGGTGTTTTCATCATTTCGGGGTAAAACTGAATAGCGATTACTATACTTAACGCCCTGTGATATATTAAACTCCATAGATCGATCAATGTTGTCTAGTATATTATCAAAATCCGAAAGAGTAACTACAACATTTTCAGCTTGTCCATAGGCTGGTCCCGGCCCACCCGGTTTATAAATATAACTGTCCGGCAAGTCTTTCCACGGCTGAAAAACCCAGTGTTTCTTTTCAAGCGGCGTACTGGTGCTGTCGTCTCGAATGAAATGGTCGTTTGGATACAGCGATCCTGTTTCATCATAACCTAAGAAACGATACTCCCCGCGTGTATTACCGCCTGTTCTAAAGTCATAAGCAGAAAAATGTCCTTCGTTTGGATACACCTTGGCATTTTCATCTTGCCAGCCGGACTTGAAATCTTGAATATGACCTGGAATGTCGTCCGGTGTACCGTATACGATCAAGTACCTTTGCCCTCTTGTTTTGACGGCAGCGTTTGTATTGGGATCGCGGCTAATGACCCACGTTTGGCGATAATAAATATCCGAATTAAACTTATATCCCGAACTTTTTCCGTCCTTTGGCTCGGAACACGGCGGTATATGCGAAGGAATTGGACCGTCTGCTACAGGGTTATACCCGCATTTATTCGCAAAACCGTTAATGGTAGAAGGTGGTTTTTGACTAGCCGCTTCGACATTGGTTGTCGTAATCCAATCAAATGGAGACAGCAAAAAAATAGCTGTCAGCAGCACGGCTATTCTTTTTTTCCAAACTCGCTTCATACGGTTACTCCTCTCTTAGTATCTCATAACGAGAAAGTAGTATTGGCCGCTGGTATACATCCTGTAATCTTTCCCGTTGAATTTAAAGTATTGGATGTCCTTTCCGGTCGATCCAGCCTTTTTCTCATAAGTTTCCATTAATTTTTTCAATTCAGAGCCTTTGCCGTTACCAGCATAAAGTTCTAAGATAGCGTCAAAAAATTTTGAGCTATGCTCTAGTTTTTTAGATTGTAAATAGCTTACAAATACTTCGCGAGTGGTTCCATTACTAACTCCTGCCCCAATTTCCGCCAAAGGTCGCTGGTCGAAGTAACCCATTCGCGTATAGAAAACAAACTTCTCATAATCATCATGAGAGTTAAACACACTTAATGCAGGAACATAAGAAGGATCTAAATACCCCGTTGTCACATGTTTATCACCAAGTTCAATCAATTTGTGATAAGTATCGTATTTGAATTTATCGCTTATCAATGTTATGTTACCGTTCTTCTCAATGTAGTATTGTCCTGTTAAATCAGGCTTAAATGGTTTCCGAAGCGACTTATCGCGAAGCCTCAAAACCATTGTTAATGCTTCGGCTCTCGTAACGTAACGCTGCGGATAAAAATATTTATTGGGATAACCATTCATTAATCCAGACATTAATACCATTGCCCTGTTTGTTCCTGCTACTTCTGAAAACGAATTGAAATCTTTAAGGCCGCTGTTTCTAATAATGAAATCCTCATAAAGCCCATCAATACTTCCCTCATACCGCTTATACCATGTACCTAGTAAATAGCTTGCTTCTTCCCTTTTAATTTGTTTCTTATAACGGTCATAATTATTTTGGGGAAATAATGAATCATTATCACTGAGAAAAGGAATCGCCTGCAAGAAATCAATGTAAGGCTTTGCCCAATATCCAGAACTTGCATTTATAAAATTGAATTTTAATTCCTTAACTTTGGACTCAATTCGCATCGTATAGAGTGGCTGGAACATATACAGCTCGTCCAACCACTCAGGATCAAACTCCGTCTTCCCGTTTGTCGTCTTCGAGAATACCTTCAGCATCATGACAATAAACTCGTCGGCTTTGACGACTGCGTCCGGCTTGAATGTGCCGTCTGGGTATCCATCCACCAGACCGCGCTTGTAAGCCTCCAAAATCGTATCTTTGGCCCAGTGCTTTTCTATATCCGGAAAGGGCAACGGTTCGGCCGCAGCCGTTCGATCCGCCCCAATCGTTCCTGTCAGCCCGACTATGAGGGCCAGCACAACCATTCCGTTTATCCATCGTTTCATATCCGTATTCCTCCTCGGATCAGTTTTTTATCATCGCCGTAAGCCGGGACAAAACCTTCACCGCTTCGGCTCTCGTAACGGCTGTTTCGGGTTTGAAGGTGCCGTCCGGATAACCTCCGAATATCGAATTGTCGCTGACCAAATTGATCGCCGCCCGATATTTTCCTTCCAGCCCGGCCGTGTCTGCATAATTGCTTTCCTTAGGCTGATCATCCGACACCAGCCGCAGCAGTTCAGCCGCTAACAAAGCGACATCCTTGCGCTTGAAAGATTTACCCCAATCCGCTTGATTCCAATGCGAAGCAATCCCCAAATCGTTGGCAGCCGCTAAATAAGGAGCCGACCAGCTCTGCCCGGCGGGCGAAGCAAAGTCATATTCCTTCCAGCTCAACTCGCGCCCAAGGTTGTCGTCGAGCATTTTCCAACGGAAGGCGTTCGTCCATTGGCGCTTCCCGTTCGGCAGTTCTTCCGTAAGCGCCATGGCAAGCATCTTTATAAGCGCTTCGCCGGTAACGGGATCGCCGGGGCCGAACTTGCCGTTGCCGTATCCGCTTACGATTCCTTGTTTCGCCATATCCGTAATGGCGTCCTTCGCCCAATGATTCGCTATATCGGCGAATGGCGGAATATCGACGAGCAAATTGAAGTAGGCGGGCTTCGAAGCTTTGATCTCGAAGGCATAGACGCCCTTCGGCGCCGGCTTCACGACAAAATATTGCCGAAAGCACGTGCCGCTCGGACAAGCCTGCTTCTGGCTTCGCCCGGCTTTCGCCTGGCTGCCGCCGGGAAGCGTCATGACGGTTTGAAATGGCTCGCCGTACCCTTCGATCGCAAATTCGACATAATCCGCGTTTTCCTTCAGCTCGTAACTCTTCAGAACGACCGCTTGATCCCCGGCCTCCTTCGCTTCTCCGGCCGCAGCCAACGCCATATGGGCCAGCAATAAAAGTGAAACAATTCCAATTATGCCATTACGTTTATGTTGTATCATGATTTACACTCCTTGCCAATCATTTTTCTGATCAACGATAACCCGCAAAACAAACGAAAAAAAGCACGCTTCTCCCTGTCTGTACAGAGAGCAAGCGTGCTTCGCTTTGCCTGATAACGTTATTCCATTTTTACATACATCGTTGGTTTAAATGATACCTTGGAGCGCGTAAATTGTCAACATTTGTAACCCGACATTTTTAATGCCGATCCTCGCGCCGATCCTTCGGCAGCATGATCGCGAGCAATCCGAGAAGCGGCAGCACGCTGACCATAACCATGACGTACGCCATCCCTTGCACATCCGCGATCTTGCCCAGCACGACGGAGCCGAGCGCTCCCATGCCGAAGGCAAGACCCGTAATGAGGCCCGATGCCGTGCCGACCTTGCCCGGCATCAGCTCCTGGGCGTAGACGACGCTGACGGAGAAGCCGGACTGCAAAATGAAGCCCATGACGGCAATGACCGGATAGACCCAAGCCTGCGGCAGATGAGGCAGCAGCAGCGCGAACGGAGCGGCGCCGAGGATGGAAATGAGCATCATTTTTTTCCGTCCGATCCGGTCGGCCGCGATGCCGCCCAGAAACGTGCCGGCAACGCCGGCCGCCATAAACAGAAACAGCGGCACTTGAGCGGCGGATATCGAAATGCCGTACGTTTCTTTAGCGTAAAATTGATAGAAGTTGCCGATAGCCGCCGCATACCAGGAACGCGCAAAGACGACGATCAACAGGATGGACAGCGCAAAAGCGACGATGCGGCCGGCATAAGGCGCCGGGGCGCGGCCAGCGGCAGACGGGGTCTTCTTCCGAACCTTGCCGCCTTCCTCCGCCAGGCGGGACGCGTACCACGGCACGACCTTGAACAAAATGGCGATCGCCAGCGCCGCAAGCAGCATCCCCCAGGCCGCTCCCCGCTGTCCGAGCGGAATAAAAATGAAAATGGTCATAAGCGGCGCCAGCGCTTGACCGAAGTTGCCGCCGACCTGATAGATCGACTGCGCAAACGCGCGGCGGTTGCCGGCGGCCAGATGAACGACGCGC
Source organism: uncultured Paenibacillus sp. (assembly GCA_937895345.1). Classification (GTDB taxonomy): domain Bacteria; phylum Bacillota; class Bacilli; order Paenibacillales; family Paenibacillaceae; genus Pristimantibacillus. The sequence continues at coordinate 44,416 of CALAWP010000011.1, forward strand.
GACCCCTCCGGATGGAACACCGCCGAGCCGAGGCCGACGAAAACGACGGACAGCAGCAGCAGCGCGAAATTCGGGGCGAACGCGAGCCCCGCCATGCCGGCCATGCTGCACAGCATGCCGACCGGCAGCATCCATGGCGTCGGCCTTCTGTCCGACCAGAGGCCGACGACGGGCTGCATGACCGATGAGGTCATATTGAGCGTAAAAGCGATCCAGCCTACTTGCGTGTAGGACAATTTCAACGTTTCCTCAAAAACCGGAAACAAAGCCGACACGACGGCTTGCATGGAATCGTTCAGCAGGTGAACCGAGCTGATGGCCATAAGGATCGTATAGACGGTAGCCGAGCGAAGCGCTCCGCTCCGTTGGCCTGCAATGGCATTGCTTGACATGATGTAAGATCAACCTGCCTTTCAACACTCCCGGTTATAATAAAAGTAGGCCAAGCGGCGCTTCATCGACGGAAACGGATGCAAACCGGCGACGGAAGCTCCAGCCTGCCGCCCGTCGGAGCCAACGCGCCGGTGTCCGCGTCCCTGCGGAAGACGACGATAGAACCGCTCCGCTGGTTGGCCGCCAGCAAATACCGTCCGTCCGGCGTAATGCCGAAGTTGCGCGGAAGCTCGCCGCCGCAGCCGATATGCTGCACGGGCTCCAGCTCTCCGGTGCGGCCGTCGACCGCAAATACCGCAATGCTGTTATGGCCGCGGTTGGACGTATACAAGTAACGGCCGTCAGGAGACAGATGCAAATCCGCGGCATCGTTGTAGCCGTCGTAATCGGCGGGCACGGTGGAATAAGTGTTCCCGGCCCGAAGCGTTCCGTTCTCCCGGTCGACCGCAAGCCGCGTGACCGTGGAGTCCAGCTCGTTCGTGACATACGCCGCCGGCAATTCGGGATGAAAGACGATATGCCGCGGCCCAGCTCCGGGATGAAGCTTGCAAATCTGATGCTGCTCCAGCTTGCCGGAAGCGGCGTCGACACGGTATGCGACGACGGCGTCCATGCCCAGATCGGCCGCGTAGACGAACGGCGTGCCCGGCAGCGGCTCTATGCAATGGGCGTGCGGGGCTTCTTGCCGGCCGGCGACGGGGCCCGGTGCGGCTGCATGCTGACGGAAGGCGGCAGCTTCTCCAAACTCTCCCTCCGAATCAAGCGCAAATAATGCGACGGAGCCTCCGGAATAATTGGCGGCGAACAGCGCATGGCCTGCCGCGTCGACGCTGACGTAGCACGGGTGCGCTCCGCCGGTGGAAGCTTGACTCGTCGCCTTTCCAAGCCGCCCCGTTTGGGCGTCGATGTCAAGCGCGACGACCGTTCCGCCCGGAACTCCGTTCTCCTCGGCAATTTCCTTTACCGCATAAAGCTTGCGGCCGTTCGGGTGCAGGGCGAGAAACGACGCCTGCTCCACCCCGGACAGCTGCTGTTCGATCCGCAGTTGTCCGGTCTCCCCGTCCATGGAACATACATGAATAGTGTCCTCGCCTTTCTCGCCGTAAGACCCTACGTACAACCAAACCTCGTTCCCTTCTGCGGAACCGATCCGTTCATTCGCCATACCGGCACCTTCTTCCCTGTTTTTCTATCCGGCAACCGGGCCTTTGCGCACCGCCGCGGCCAGGCCGGACTCTTATCCGAACCATCTGTAACCAAGCGCATAATTTGAAAATAGCACATGCCTATCCGCCGCACAATCTCTTTTTTTGGCGGACCTCTTCACAGAGCCGGCAATATGTGTTACAATGTAAGCGCTATCAAATCACGAGCAATCATTTCTTAAAGGGGGAAAAGGAAATGGTGATTGTGGCGTTAAACGAACGGACGTTTTGCGAGGACTTTGACCTGGATGCCGAAATCTGTTATTTCAAGATCGGCGTTCAAGGAATGGTCAGCTTCCACGGCAAAAACTACAACAGAAAAATAAAATTGTCCGACCAAGAAATTAAAGACCTGACGAACAAGCCGAATTATTATCCGCTCAACTCCAGCTGTTATATCAACCTCGACAAGATCAAATCGATCTCCGAGGGGGTCGTGACGTTCGGGTCGGGGCCTTCGGATACGAAGCAGCTTCCGGTCAACCGGCGCAAGCAATACGTCATCGAGCAGCTGTTCCTGCAGCGCAGCAAAAGCAAAGATTTGAAGCTGACGAAATAAGCTGTTAACAACCGCCTTCATTCATCGACCATGAATGAAGGCGGTTGTTTGTAACGGCCGGCCCTGTTATTCTAGGGAGAGGTAATCATGCTCATAAGAAGCAGGAGGTATAAGCAATGACAGTGCAAGGACAAGCCTTTGAACGGGCTTATCAAGACGAACGCGCGGTCTGGCTGCAATGGGGCAGCTATGAAGCGGCGGCGCTCCCGGATGCGGGCGCCAATCTGATCGCATTTCGCGATACGGCTCGCGGCTATGCGATACTGAGAGAACCGGCCGAGGGACAAATGGATCATTTCCGGGCCAATCCCGGCATTTACGGCATTCCTGTTCTGTTCCCGCCGAACCGTTACGAAGACGGTACGTTTACTTGGAACGGCAAAACCTATACGTTTCCGGTAAATGAAGAACGGACGGGAAATCATTTGCACGGCTTTTTCCATACCGCGCAATGGCAAGTCGACGATTACGGCGTTACCAAGACGGAAAGCTACGTCGTCCTGAGCATCTCGATCGGCGAAGGACATCCGATTCACCAGTATCTCCCGCACAACTTTACGATCCGCCTGCGCTATTCGCTGAGCGGCGCCGGCTTGCTGCAGCATGTGTCGGTACATAATACGGGAAGCGACGCGATGCCATGCCTGATCGCCTTCCATACCGCCATCAACGCGCCGTTCGCCGCCGGCAGCAAGGCGGAGGAATACCGGTTCACCTTGACGGCGGGCAAGAGGTGGGAGCTGAACGACAGAATGCTGCCGACAGGCAAGCATCAGCCGCTCGCGCCGGAGGAAGAACTGATGCGGACGACCGGCGTATCTCCGTTCTGGACGTCGCTCGACAATCATTACACAAGCGAAACGCGCAACGGCCGCAACATGATGGAGCTGACGGATACGCGCGAAGGCGTAACGCTCGTCTACGATGCAGGCACGGCCTACAAGCAGTGGATGGTATGGAACAACGGCGCGACGCCGGGATTCTTCTGTCCGGAGCCGCAGCTGAACCTCGTCAATGCGCCTAACGTAAATCTTCCCGCGGAGGATATCGGCCTCGTCGGGCTGGAGCCGGGAGCAATCTGGGAATCGACCAGCCGTTTGTACATCCGCGCCGCCAATCCCAACTGACGGGAACATGACGCCAAACTATAAAAGTTGAACTAGAGAATCACACGAAACAAACGGAATGAGGAAATCGAACATTCAGGCATCCCTCTGCGAGAGCGAACGGAAGTCGATATTTTTTAATGATCGCCCCCTGCCCGGCCTATCGCCGCCGTCAGGGGGCTTTTTCGCTGGCTTTCCGGCAGGCTTCCGTATCCGGTCCGCCGGATTTGGCAATATTTTCGCCTAAACATAAAGCGCTTTCACTATTAAAATGGAGATGATGACCATTCTGTACATCGAAAGGAAGAGAGGCAATGAAACGCAGCCTGAAACGACTCATCGGCATCTCCGCCTTAACCGCTCTAATGGCCGCAACACCCGCCGCAGCCTATGCGGCAACTTATACCGTGCAGCCGAACGACACCTTATGGAAAATCGGCGTAAAGCACGGCGTGACGACCGATCAACTCAAACAAATGAACGGCCTGAGCTCCGATATGCTCTTGGTCGGCCAGAAGCTGCAAGTGCCGGATCCTGCCCACTATTCGACTGCCTTCGTGCAGTCCGGCGATACGATGTGGAAAATCGCGGCCCGTTACGGCATACCGCTGGCCAAACTGATTGCCGCCAATCCGCAAATTCCGAATCCGAACGTCATTTGGACCGGGCAGGAGCTTCGCATCCCGACGAAACCGAGTACATATTTGAACGGTGCGTTCCCGCTTGGCCAAGGCACGTACCAGCCATATTCGAACAATTATGCGGAAGCGCGCGATTGGTCGCCGAACGGCGCCGCCGCCCGTTCCCATGAAGGCGTCGATCTGTTCGCCGCCGAAGGAACGCCCGTCTACAGCGTTCTGGACGGCACCGTTGTCAAAGCCGGCTGGAACGAATACGGCGGCTGGCGCATCACCGTCCGGGTCGATGACAACACCGAATTTTATTACGCGCACTTGTCCCGATTCGCCGCAGGCATTAAGGAAGGGACAACTGTCGCCGCCGGCAAGCTGATCGGCTATGTCGGCAGCACCGGCTACGGGCCGGAAGGCACAAGCGGCAAATTTACGTCTCATCTTCATTTCGGCATTTATAAGCGCACGCCGACCTATCGCGCCGTCGATCCCTTTCTCTTCTTAAAATGGTGGGAGCTGTAGGAGGCAGGTTAACTGCCAATGTAAAAAAACGAGCCGGCTGCCAGCAGCCGGCTCGTCGCACTCCAGGACTTACAGCTGGAGCTGCTTCAAATTGTAAAATTCCCCTTTGCGGGCCATCAGCTCGTCGAACGTGCCGACTTCCGCAATTCGTCCTTGCTTCATGACGACGATGCGGTCGGCGTCCCGGATCGTCGACAGCCGGTGCGCGACGATAAACGTCGTTCTTCCCTTGATCAGCTCCCGCATCGCCTTCTGCACATGAAACTCCGATTCGTTGTCCAGCGCCGACGTCGCCTCGTCCAAAATAATAATTTTCGGATCGCGGATCAGCGCCCTCGCAATGGCGATCCGCTGCCGCTGGCCTCCCGAAAGCTTGCCTCCGTGTTCGCCGACATTCGTATCCAGCCCGTTCGGCAGCTGATCGATGAAGTCGGACAAATTGGCCATCTCGACAACCTTCGCGAGCCGCTCCTCGGTAATGTCCTTCAGTCCGTACGTAATATTGTCGCGGATCGTGCCCGAAAACAAAATATTCGTCTGCGGCACGACCGCCAGCCGCTTCCGGTACGAACGCAAGTTCAGCTCCCTCATATCGTGCCCGTCCATCAGCACGCGGCCGGCGGTCGGATGCAGGAAGCCGATGACCATATTAAGCACCGTCGATTTGCCTGCGCCCGACGCTCCGACAAAGGCGATGCATTCGCCCGCCTTCACGTCCAGCGTCACATGCTCCAGCACATGATGCTCCGAGCCCGGATAAGCATATTCGACGTCCTGGAACGAAAATTCGCCCCGAATGTCCGCCAGCTTCATTTTCCCGTTATGATCCTCCACATCCGTCGAGACGAGCACCTCGCGAATGGAATGAACCGATTCGAACCCTTTGGCGATTTGCGGATAAATGTTGATCAGCCCGGTGACGGAAGTCAATATCATGCCGAAAAAGCCCTGGTACATGACGACGTCGCCGACCGGAATGCGGCCCATATAAGCCAGATAAGCCGTGAACAGAAGGCACAGCACTTGAAACACCTGAAAGGACACCCAGTTGGACGCCCCGAAATAAGCTTCCACAATATCGAGCCGGCGTCCCTTCCCCTGAATGCTGCGCAGCGTCGAATCGATCCTAGCGATCTCTACCTTTTCCAGGCCGTGCGCCTTCGTCACCGGAATCATGTCGACCATTTCCGATACGCGGGACGACATCTGCTCGATCTCCTTCCGAAACTCCTTGTTCGTGCTGCGAATGCGGCGCCTGAACAACGAGACGAGAAGCACCGACATCGGCACGGTCAGCACAAAGAACAAAGAGACTAACCAGCTGCTGTTCAGCGTAATCGCAAAGGCGATGACGATATTCAGAATCGCCGGCACAAACGCGATCATAATTTGCTTGGACATCATTTCGATCGCTTCCACGTCGCGCAGCACCTTCGACTGCAGCGTACCCGACGGCAGCTCGCGGTGCGAATTGATCGACAGCTGCTGCAGCTTGCGCACAAGGGCGCTTCGCAGCCCGGCCTCCACGTGCCGGATCGCCCGGCTCAAAAAGCTGACGTAAGCCGTATGGGTCGGAATGTTCTGCAAGATGACGACTAGCACGACCGCGAAGTTGATCCAGAGCGCGCTGACCGGGTGCCGGTCCGGATTCGTCGCAATGTTGATCACATTGGCGGTAACGATCGGCAGCACGTACACCGGCAAGCTTTTGACAAGCAGAAACAAGATCGAAACGGCCAAGTTGACGAAATTGCCGCGATAGACCGACAACAAAAAACGGAGCGGTCCGGCCTCCTTGTCGACGGCGGCACGCTCGAACGTATTTCCCAGTTCCATGGCCTTGTTGGCGGATATGTTGGCTGAGCTTTCGGCCATCTGACACCTTCCTTTTTACCGTATGGGCAGCTTCTATTCTCCGCCATATCTTAAGCCTAAACCGCCCGAATTGTAAACCGGCTTTCTTGTTCAGTTCCTATCCGATTTAGCCATTCCGCCTAATCGTCCCTGCCCGAGCCCAGCTTGCCCGCACGGTATTCCTTCGGCGTCACGCCGACTTCCTTCTTGAACAGCTTGTTAAAATAAACCGGATCGGAGTAGCCGACCAACTGGGCAATCTCATAGTTTTTCAGGCTCGGATGATCGCTCATAAATTGCCGGGCCTTGTGCAGCCGGATGCCGATCAAATAATCGGTCATCGTCTCCCCCGTCTCCTGCTTGAACAGCCGGCTCAAATAATTGGCGCTCATGCCGGCCGATTCCGAAATCCGTTCCATGTCGAACGGCTTGTCGTACTCCCGCTCCAGCATTGCCTTGATCTGCTCGACGACGGGATGGCCTGACTCCTCCGCAAGACCAGGCCCCCCGTCCTCGCCTTCTGCTCCGCCGCGGCTTAACTTCAGCTTGTGCAGCACCTCTTGCAGCGCGCTCTTGTCGACCGGCTTCAGCAAATAATCCAGCACGACGCCGCTCCGCAGCGCGGAACGGGCATATTCAAATTCGCCGAAGCCGCTCAGCACGACGGTCGGAATCGACCTGCCGCGCAGATGCTCCACAAGCCGCAAGCCGTCCATGACCGGCATCTTGATATCGGTAATGACCGCATCCAGCTCGCCGTCGCCCAGCTTGGCTATATGCGCCCACGCGTCCATCCCGTTGCCGTAAGAGCCGACGATTTCCACGCCGAGATTCATTTGCTTCAATATTTTTTCAAGGCCGCGCCGGATCAGTTCCTCGTCGTCCACAATCATAATGTTCATGTTGCCGTTCCCTCCTGGCTTCCGTTCTAGTGTGCGCCATATCCGGGAAAGCCGCAACGTTTATTTTACCGCCCCGCTTGTCACCCCGGCAAAAATATACTTCTGCAGAAACAGATACAATATCGCCGTCGGAATCATAATGATCAGGATGGCGGACGAAATCATCTGCCAGTCGCCGCTGTTGACGCTGAAGAACCGCATGAGCGACGTCGAGACGACGACGTGCTCCGGTCTCGGCAAATACAAATACGGCACGAACATGTCGTTGTAGATGCTGATCGTTTTCAGGATGACGATCGTAGCCGTCGCCGGACCGAGCAGCGGAAAGATGATCGACCGGAAAATACGAAACAGGGACGCGCCTTCGATCATCGCGCTTTCGTCCAGCTCGTAAGGGATGTTGCGGATGAACTGCAAGTAGATGTAGATTTGCAAAATGTCCGCCCCGACATACAGCAGCACGGGCCCCATTAAATGGTTGGTCAGCTCCAGCGCCTGTATCGTCTTGTAGTTGACGACCTGGGTCGTTATTTGCGGGATAATCGTCGCGAACAGAAACAGTCCGACCAGCACGCCCTTCAGCTTGAATTGAAACCGGCCGACCGCGTAGCAGAACGCCGAGCCGATCAGAATGTTCAGTACGAGAGTGGTGCCGATAATAATGATCGTGTTGCCGAACGCGGTCGGCATATTCGCTTTGTTGAACGCTTGAACGAAGTTATCGAAATGAAGGAAGCTGTCCGGAAGGGAGATGGCCGCCTTTGCAAAAAACTCCTCCGATGTCTTGAACGCGTTAACGACGATAATATATGGAGGGAACAGGACGGCGAGAACGCCGGCAAGCAGGCTCGCATATTTCAGAAGGCTCCAGCCCCGATTCGTTGGTTGCATCCGCTTCAGCTCTCCTTTCGGTTCAGCAAATACCGTTGAATGGACAAGACGACTATAACAAAGATCAACAAGACGACGCTCATCGCGGAAGCAAGCCCGTAATTGTTGAACTGGAAGGCGGTCTCGATTATTTTCATCACGAACGTTTCGCTCGCCCCGGCCGGTCCGCCTTTCGTCAGCACGAACGGAAGATCGAATACTTCCAGCGCGCCGGTGACGGTCAGGAACAGATTGAGCTCGATAATTTTGTAAATATTCGGCAGAGTAATATAAATAAACTTATGCCAGCCGTTGGCGCCGTCGATGGAAGCCGCTTCGTACAAATCGTTCGGGATCGATTGGAGCGCCGCAAGATAAATAACCATGTTAAAGCCCATAAACCGCCAAAAGCCGACGGAAGCCAGCGTATAATTGACGATCGACGACGTGCCGAGCCAGCTCGTTTCCGCCAGCTTGCCGAAGCCGAGCTGACCGAGAACGTAGTTCAAGGATCCGTTCGTCGTGTCGTATACGTATCCGAACAAATAAGCGACCGCGACGCCGTTCAAAATATAAGGCAAAAACAGCAGCAGCCGGAACAGATTGCGCCCCTTCAGCTTGCCGTTCAGAATGACGGCAAAATAAAGGGCGACGATGTTTTGCACGATGCCCACGACGAAATACGCGACATTGTTGCGGAAGACGCCGAAAATATCCGGATTCGAAAACACTTCCTTATAATTGGCCCAGCCGATATAAGTTTGATTCGCGCTGATGCCGTTCCAATCCGTAAAGCTGAGCCGCACCAGCTCCATCGCCGGGTAGTAGGCAAATGTCATGAGCAGCAGCAGCGGAACGGTAACGAAAGCGAACAAGATCAGCCTTCGTTGAGTTTGAAGCTTCATGTTGCCCAGCATAACGGCACTCTCCTCTCTCATCTCCATCCGGTACGACGGAAGACGCCGCCTGCCGGCAGCGCCGTCCGTCATCATTCGATTACAGTCCCAAATCCTTTTTCGCTTTCGCCCACTTCTCGTTTACTTTGTCCAGCACCTTCTGCGGATCGGACGAGAGGACGAATTCCTGCACGACTCCGGCCTGATCGATCTGCGCTTTGTTCTGGATTTGCGTAGCCGCGTCGACGGGAGGCGCCGGCTCGAAGTAGGCCGGGTCGTAGCTGTTGAACTCGGCCAGCTGGGCCAGCTTCGGCTCCTTGCTCTTCAAGGTCGGGATGAATCCCGCGAAGTCGTCAAAGCCGGATTCCTCGATCATCCATTGCACAAACGCTTTGGCTGCGGCCGTGTTGCCTTCCTTGTTGACGGCGTAGAACCAGTCCGGGTTGAGCGGAGCTTTCGCTTGGCCGGAATTGTCGACCGGGAACGGGAAGAAACCGATGTCTTCGGATGCCGCGCCGTTCTCGATAACCTGGTTGATGACCCAGTTGCCGAGCAAATACATGGCGAATTTGCCGGATGCGACGTCTTTTTTGGATTGCTCCCAGTTGGTGGAGTTGACATCCTTCTCCAGGTATCCTTTTTGGTACAGCTCGCGCAAAATGCTCCACGATTGGCCGTATGCGTTGTCCATCGTGTAAGGCGCGTCCGTTTCCGCCCGTTTGTTCTGATGGTCCGAAGCTTGAGACGCCAGTGTCGGCACGTCGAATACCCAGGCGTCAAGCGGCCATTTGTCCTTGAAGTTGGAAGCGAGCGGAACGATGCCGGCGTCCTTCAGCTTCTGAGCCGCCGCAAGAAACTCGTCGTACGTCTTGGGAATGTCCGTAATTCCCGCCTGCTCGAACGCCTTTTTGTTGTATACGATGCCGACCGTCGATCCGCCGGACGACACGCCGTACATTTTGCCTTCGTGAGCTTTCAAATCCTTGAAATAGATGTCGTCGCTGAACTCGATATCGTCCAAAGGAGCGAAATAGTCCGGAAGCTCGTTGTTCGGAATCGTCGGAACGAGCACAACGTCCGGGAACGAGCCGGAAGCCATGCGCACCTTCAACGTGGCGTCGTAGTCCGTAATCGCCTCGAACTTCAGGTCGACGCCCGGGTACTTCTCTTCGAAGCGCTTCTTGTAGTCGACGTACTCCTTGTCGATCATATCCGTCCGATTCGTCAGGAAGACGACTTCGCCACTAATGTCGGCTCCTTTCGCGCCGCCTCCGTCGTTCGTTGCCGTTCCCGCGCCGCCATCCCCGTTGCCTTTGCTGCCGGTCCCGCTTCCGCTGCCGCCGCCCGAACAAGCCGCCAGCATCGTTAGCATAATCACTGCATACAACACTAACAAAAATGATTTTTTCACGTTTCATTCCCCCAATTTTTTAATGTTTGTTTCCGCTTTCAATGTGAGTGTACTTCATAACCGCATCAATCAAAATGGTTTGTGCTGTTATTTCTGGTCTTGTAATGACATTCGTTGAAATCGTTATCATTACTGTTTTTTCAATGATTTTGTCGAATGAGCTTCCACTCTCGCTTCCTCAGCCGGCTCATTTTTCCGTTTTTTCGTTTTTGCCCGTTCCTATTGCAATGGGTCATAAATTGTTGTTTACTTGTTATATATCGTTAGTTATTTTTATCATAACAAATTTACGCGAATGGAAAGGAGCAGCGATGCAAATGTCTTCATCCTACATTGCCGGCATGACATGGGGCTGGACCGGCGTTCGCGGCACCTGGGCCGACGAGCGGGCTTCCCGCTCCATGGAGCTGATGGCGCAGCGGCTTGGCGTCAACTGGACGGCCATCGCCTTCGGAGCGCTGCAGGATCATCCGCAGGCTACGGAAATCAAATACGGAGAAGCGCCCACCGTGACCGACGAGGAGGTGCGCTCCGCCATCGCCAACGCCAAGCGGCTCGGGCTGAAGGTCGTATTGAAGCCCGTCGTCAACTGCGCCAACGGCACTTGGCGGGCGCACATCAACTTTTTTGATATCGACGTGCCGTGCGAGCCCAAGTGGTCCGACTGGTTCGCTTCTTACACGGACTTTATCGTGCATTACGCGCGCATCGCCGAGGAGACGGGCTGCGAGATGCTCTGCATCGGCTGCGAGATGGTGCAGACGGACCGCCGCGAGCGCGAATGGCGGCAGCTGATTGCCGAGGTGCGCAACGTTTATTCCGGGCCGATCACCTATAACTGCGACAAATATCAGGAAGGCAACGTCGGCTGGTGGGACGCCGTCGACATTATTTCCTCCAGCGGCTATTATCCGATCGGCGATTGGGAGCGGCAGCTGGACCGGATCGAGCAAGTGGTGGCGCGCCGCGGCAAGCCGTTTTTCTTTATGGAAGCCGGATGTCCGAGCCGCGAAGGCTCTCCCGCCATTCCGAACGACTGGGGCTTGCAGGGCTTGCCGAGCGAGGAAGCGCAGCGGCAATATTACGAAGCGATGTTCGCCGCTTGCGACAAGCGGGATTGGGTCGGCGGCTTCATGCTGTGGGATTGGCCGGCCCGGCTGTACGACGAAACGTCCGCTTCGGCCAACGACGATTACTGCATGTTCGGCAAGCAAGCCGAGAAGACGGTCGGCAGCTACTACCGGAGCAAGCTGGCCGAGTCATAGTGGCAGCACCGATCGAAACCATACTTTACGAAAGCGAGGCGCAGTCATTGGATACGATCTTTCCCGGCATTGCCGCTTCCGACTGGACCGAACGGCTGGAGCGGGAGCTGAAGCAAAACATTTTGTCGTTTTGGATGAAGCATGCGATAGACGAGACGAACGGCGGCTTTTACGGCTATATCAGCCGCGATTTGCGCATCGACCCGAACGCCGACAAAAGCCTGGTGCTCAACACCCGCATTTTGTGGACGTTTGCGACGGCTTACCGCGTCTACGGAGACGAGTCGTACAAGCGGGTGGCCGATCGGGCCTATCGCTATCTGAACGAACGCTTTGCCGACCGCGAGCACGGAGGACTGTATTGGTCGGTCGATGCCGCCGGACGTCCGGCCTCGGACAAAAAACAAATTTACGGCCAAGCCTTCGCCATTTACGCCTATTCCGAATATGCGAGGGCGACGGGCGACAAGCAGGCTTTGACTCTGGCGATCGAACTGTTCCATACGCTGGAGCGCTACGGTTACGACAAGGAGCATCGCGGCTATTGGGAAGCGTTGAGCCGCGGCTGGGGGCCGACGGAGGACAACAGCCTGAGCGAGAAGGACTTGAACGCCGCCAAGTCGATGAATACCCATCTCCACGTGCTGGAAGCGTACACGAACCTGTACCGCGTCTGGCCGTCCGAGCCGCTCTCCGGCAAGCTCAAGGAGCTGATCGAGGTGACGGTTCGCCATATCGTTGACGGCGACACCGCACGTTTCGTGCTGTTTTTCGATCCGGACTGGACGCCCTTGTCCGATCACATCTCTTACGGCCACGATATCGAAGGCAGCTGGCTGCTCGCGGAAGCGGCCGAGGTGCTGGGCGACGAGGAGCTGCTGGACCGCGTAAACCGCGTCGCGGTTCGGATGGCGGAAGCCGCGCTCCGCGACGGCGCAGACGAAGACGGCGGCTTGTTTAACGAAGGCGGCCCGTCCGGGCTGATCGACACGAACAAGGATTGGTGGCCGCAGGCGGAGGCGGTCGTCGGCTTCTACAACGCGTACCAGCTGACGGGCGAGGCGCGTTACCGGGAGGCTGCCGCGAAAGCTTGGCAATTCATCGAAAACTTTATCGTCGACAAGGAGCATGGAGAGTGGCATTGGAGCGTGCTCCGCGACGGTACGCCAAGCGAGAATGAGCAAAAGGTCAGCGCCTGGAAATGTCCGTACCATAACGGCCGCGCCTGCTTCGAAATGGTGGAGCGGCTGAAGTCGGAGCTTTCATAGATTTCATTCAATTCGGGAGGAATCTTATATGAGCATATTCGAACAACGAAAGGAACGGCTGACGGAGCGGCATCAATCGCTCCTTGCCCGCATCAACGAACCCGTCGAGCCAGGCAACGGCGTATTTGCCCGCTACCGGCATCCGGTATTGACCGCGGAGCATGCCCCGCTGCACTGGCGGTACGATTTCGATCCGCGGACGAATCCGTATTTTATGGAGCGTCTGGGCATCAACTGCGTCTTCAACCCGGGGGCCATTCATTTGAACGGCAAGTTTTACCTTGTGGCCCGCGTGGAAGGGCACGACCGCAAATCGTTTTTTGCGGTAGCCGAAAGCGATACCGGCGTCGACGGCTTCCGTTTCTGGGACCGGCCGATCGTCATGCCGGAAACGGATGATCCGGACGTCAACGTCTACGACATGCGGCTCGTGCAGCATGAGGACGGCTGGATTTACGGCCTGTTCTGCACCGAGCGCAAAGACCCGGATGCGCCGAGGGGCGATCTGTCCAGCGCCGTCGCCCAATGCGGCATCGCCCGCACCAAAGATTTGAAGCAGTGGGAACGGCTCGCCGACTTGAAGACGAAGTCGAATCAGCAGCGCAACGTCGTCCTTCATCCGGAATTTATCGACGGCAAATACGCCTTCTATACGCGCCCGCAGGACGGCTTTATCGACACCGGCTCCGGCGGCGGCATCGGCTGGGGGTTATCCGACAGCATCGAGCAAGCCGTCATCGACGAGGAAATCATTATCGACGAGCGTCATTATCATACGATTAAAGAAGTGAAGAACGGCCAAGGACCTGCCCCGATCAAGACGGACAAAGGCTGGCTCCATATCGCCCACGGCGTCCGCAATACCGCCGCCGGCCTCCGCTACGTGCTGTATGCGTTTTTGTCGGACTTGAAGGAGCCTCACAAGGTGACGCATCGTCCCGGCGGCCATCTTCTTGCTCCGGAGGGCGAGGAACGCGTCGGCGACGTATCGAACGTCGTATTTTGCAACGGCGCCGTCGCGCTCGACAACGGCAAAGTGTACATCTATTACGCTTCTTCGGATACGCGATGCCACGTCGCCGTCTCGACCGTCGACCAGCTGCTCGACTACGTCATGAACACGCCGGAGGATCCGCTCCGCTCTTACGCCTGCGTCCAGCAGCGCCTCGAGCTCATCGAACGCAACCTGAAGCTGATGGGCCGTTCGTAATGAACGACGGGGAGACCCTTAGTCATTGACGATGACTTTGGGACTCCCCCGTTTATTTTGCAGGTACACATCGGATTCATCCGCTCGTCTCATTGGATTCATCTGTATAAGTTGAACTAATGATTACCACAACTTATGGCCAAGCTGCATGAGGAATCGACTTCCGATCGCTCTCGCAGAGGGATGCTTGGATTTCCATAAACCTTACAACGGTAACCATCCCCCTGCAAAGGCGAACACTGCCGTTTTCTCCCGTTCGATTTCCTCATTCCGCTTTTCGTGTGATTCTCTAGTTTAACTTATATATATTTCATTTATTTCTCCTCAAAAATATTTCCCTGAAAAATAAAGCAGTACTAAAAGGATGACGATCAACGAAGAAATGAGGTGGACCGTTACAGGCTTATCTATCCATGCCGTATTTTCGTTGTACGTAAAATGAATCGCATAGTAAACATTAAAAATAATGATCGATAGGATAGCCATTAGAAACAATAAATGCAAGATGAAGATCACGTTCAACCCTGCCCTCTGAAAAATGATCAAGAGAATCGATTAGCCATTTCTCTTCCCTTTTGGTGACGAAAAATCCCAGCGGCATGTTGCGTTTGTCGTGTTGGGGCTGAAAAAAAATACGGCGCGGGATTATCCCCGCGCCGCGGCCGTGCTGCCGCGCAGCAGCAGCTCGCACGCCAGCAATATTTTTTCCTTCGGCTCGTCCTTCCGCTCCGTCCGCTCCAGCAGCCGGTCGACGGCCCGCCGCCCGAGCGCCTCCTTCGGCACATGCACCGTCGTCAGCGCGGGCTTGACGCCCGAGGCGTCCGCGATGTTGTCGAAGCCCGACACCGAAATGTCGCCCGGCACGTCCAGGCCGAGCGCCTGCAGCGCCTTCACCGCTCCGATCGCGATCGCGTCGTTGGCGCATACAAGCGCCGTCGGCAGCGACTTCTGCTTCCGCTTCTTGTCGGCCCATTGCCCGATCGCTTCCTCGAATTGGGCGGGCTCCAGCCCCTGCACCGGCAGCAGCAGCTCGTCCAAAGCCGACGCTCCGCCGCCGCCGCCCGGCCGGCGCGCCCCTTCCAGCTCCTCCACCGCGCTTCGGAAGCCGAGATAGCGATCGTGAAAGCTGCGGGAATAGTTCGTATCGCCGACAAACACCAGCTTGCGATGGCCGAGCCCGATCAAATATTGGACGAGTCGGTACATGCTTTCGTAATTGTTCGCAAACAGCGTATCGCTAGGAATGAGCGCATCCTCATGGTCCACCAGCACGATCGGCAAGCCGATCCGATGGGTTTCAAGCAGCAGGGGAGCCGTAATTTCGCCCACGCCGATCAGCCCGAGCAGCCCGTTCGGATTCAAAATATGAACGAAACGATCCACGCTTTGCTCCGAGACGATCAGTATGCCCAGCCCCTTTTCCTCCAGCCGCGCCGATATACCGTCCACGATTCGGCCCCAATAAACCGAATCCTTCGTCTGGAACCGGATATTCGGCATCAGCACGAGCGCCGACTGGCGCCGGTCGGCCGGCACCTTCGGCAGCTGCTCCAGCTTGATCGACTTCATATACGCATTTTTTTGGGCAAAATAGCCGAGCTGGGACGCCGCCTGCAGCACGCGCTCCCGCGTCGCCTCGCTCACCCCGTCCTTGCCCGACAGCGCCTTGGAGACGACAAATTTGGATACGCCAAGCCGATCGGCGATTTGCTGCATCGTAATTTTGTTGGCCATCCGGCGTTCACCTAGCTTTCCGTAATGTCGCGGGCTTCCGCCCATCGTTTGTTGTACGTTTCGAACACTTCCGCCAGGTCGGGCGCCGTTATCCATTCCAAAATATAATCGCCCGACCAGAGCGCGATTTGCGCCGTGTTCGATATTTCAAGCAGCTTGTCGCTTGGCACCTTCTTCTCGACCATGACCGGGTTGAACGACAGAAACTGCTTGAAATGAGGCAGCGCAGGCTCCTTGCGTTCGTCGACCGGCAAAAATCCGGAGTCGTCCACATAACCCGATTGCCGGACGAAAAATTCGACCCATTCGGCCGCCAGCTCCTTGTTGCCGCTGAACCGGCTGACGCCGACGAACCAGTCCGGGCTGAGCGGCGCGTAACGCTTGCTTTCGTTATCGTAAGGAAACGGGAAAAATCCGATGTCTTCCGGATCGGCCCCGGCCGCGACGATCTGGTTAATGACCCAGTTGCCCATCAAATACATGCCGGCCTCGCCGCCGGCCAGCTCGCGCTTGGACGCTTCCCAATTATTTTGGATCAGGTCTTCCTCCACGTAGTCCTTCTCGATCAGCGTGCGGACGATGGAGATGGCCTGCCCCCAAGTGTTGTCGATCTGCCAAGGCTCGTCCGTTTCGACCATCCGGTTCAAGTAGTCCGGATCGCCGGTCATGAAGCTGACCAAGTCCTCTCCCCATATCATAAGCGGCCACTGCGCGCCCGAATTGAGGTAGACCGGAGTAATGCCGGCCGCTTTCAGCTTCGCGCACGCTTCGTAGAACTGCTCCAGCGTCGTCGGAACGGAAGAGACGCCGGCCTTCCGGAACGCCTTCTTGTTGTAGACGATGCCTGTCGTCGAAGCTCCGGTGGCAATGCCGTATTTGACGCCGTTATGAGCTTTGAAATCGTCGAAGCGCATATGCTCGAACAGGCTCTCGTCCAACGGCTCGAAATAATCCGGCAGCCGGTCGTTTTTTATATTGTTCGGGATAAGCAGCACGTCGCCCAAATTTCGCGTCGACAAGCGCAGCATAATATCGTTGGCGTAGCTCGGCAGCGCTTCAAACTCAACCTCCGCGCCGGGATGCAGCTCGGCAAACCGTTCGGCGTATTGGCGGAATACGCCGTTTTCGACCAGATCGACCCGGTTCGTCAACACTTTCAGCACCATATCGCCGCCATCGGCGACTCCGGCGCTCGGCTTCGGTTCCTTCGCCGGCGGCGGATCGCGATCCGCGCAGCCGGCCGCCGTCAGCAGCGCGAGCGCCAGCAGCGCCGCGGCCGCTCGTCCCCATGCTCTCCTCATCGTCCTCCGTCTCCTTTCCATTCCGGCAGCAGCAGCTCGATTTCCGTCCCGGAGCCCTGCTCGCTGCTCGCCTTCAGTCCGTACGCGCTGCCGTAATGCAGCTTGATCCGTTCGTTTACGTTGCGCAAGCCGATGCCTCCGACCCGGCTCGGCCGCTCCGCCGCCGGAAGAACGCCCGACAACGACTGGTTCAGCTTGTCCAGCGTCTCGGCGTCCATCCCGGTGCCGTCATCCCGGATCCGGACCGCCACCGTGCCGCCGATCCTCTCCGCGCCGATGCAAATATGCATCGCCGGCTTCGTTTCGTCCATGCCGTGATAAATGGCGTTTTCGACGATCGGCTGCAGGATCAGCTTCGTGACGGGCAGCCGCATAAGCCGGCCCGCTTCGGATCCGGGAATATCGACCTCCAGGCGGAAGCGGTCCGGATATCTGTAGTTCAGCAGCTCTACATAGTTTTTGACGTGGTCGATTTCGTCCCGCAGCGTCACTTGCTCGTGCGGGTCGCTGATTCCGTACCGGAGCAGCTTGCCCAATATGGCGATCATGTCCGCCGCGTCCGCGTCGTCGTTCAGCTCCGCCGTCATGCGGATCGACTCCAGCGTATTGTACATGAAATGCGGATTGATCTGGTTCTGCAGCGCCTGCAGCTCGGCTTCCTGCTTCTTCGCTTCGATCTCGTAAATATCGCGGATCAACTGGTCAATGCGCACGATCATCCGGTTGAAATGCGTTCCTAACTGTCCGACTTCGTCCCGGTTTTTGACCTGGAACTGAACGCTGAAATCGCCCTCCTGCACCGACTTCATCAGCTTCATCATGCGACGCAGCGGATTGGCGAGCGCATAAGACATAATGACCGATATAATCATCGCCACCAGCAGCGCCACAAGCGTGGCGACAAACGTCACGTTGCGAGTAACCCGGGCGTCGCGCGTAAGCTCATCCACGGGAATGCCGGTCATAACTTTCCAGCCCGTATTGGGGGAAGTTGTATAAATATACAGCTTGCCGACGCCTTCCGTTTCCAGATAAAAGCTGCCTTTGACACCGGCGGCCCGGACGACCGCTTCGTCCCCGTCGATATTGGTCGCGATCCGCTCAGGCTTGTGGCTGTCGTACATGACGTTGCCTTCGCCGTCGATCAGAATCGAGGACCCTTTCGTGACGTTGTCCAGCTCCCGCACGCCCTCCTCGATGACGTCGATGCCTGCGTCGACGGCGATCAGGCCGACCGGATTCAGCGACTTGTCGATAATTTTGCGCACGACCGTAAACGCGTATTTTTCGCTTTGCAGGCTGCTCGTATATTTTTGCGTCCCGAGCAAACGCGCTTCCCCGCTCGAGTCCGCCACGCTTTCCGTCCATTCGAGATAGCTCATCTTCAAATTCTGGCGGACGCTGCCGCCGGAACTGGCATAATAGCCGTTCCCGTACCGATCGAAGATGTAAACCGAATGGGCCCCCTTCTTGATCGTATTGATAAACGCGATATTGTCCTCGATTCCCCGCTGAATGGACAGGAGCAGGTCAAAGTTTTCCCTTTCGTCGGCGCCGATTTTCATACGCTGCTCGTAATAGCGGTTCGAACGAATCAGATTCGCTTTAATTTCGTCCTGATAAGACGGTACCGAAGAAAGGCGGACCATGTCGTCGATATATTCGTCGATGCGGTTCATCATATTTTCCTGCATCGTCTCGGAATAGGCCTTCGTCTGCTCTTCGACGGAGCTGGAATAATTCGTATACGTGATATATCCGACAAATGAAAGCGGCAGTGCGATAAGAAGAACAAAAGCAAGAAACAGCTTGCGGCTCATGCGCATGCTGCCCAGATACGTACCCAAGCGCACCGCTCCCTCGGCATTTGTTACTTTTTATTATTCGTTATGCTAACAAAAATTTCAACCCGCAAGATCGAGAACCCGGAACCGTTACGACAAAAAGGCTTAATTGCGCGGCAGCCGCTCTCTTAAAAAAGATGATGCGGCAGCGCAATTAAGCCTTTCAACGGTACTAACAAATGCGCGGACTACGGCTTTTCCTCTTCCGTTTCCGGCGGCAGCAATATAATTTTGCCTTCGTCCAGCTCCACCCGCAGCTTGTTGCTGTTGCCTACGCCGATGGAATCGAGGTATGATGCCGGCACCTGCAGCCTGCCGGCCTTGTCGAGAATGGCGTATTCGACGTGTTTGCTTTCCTCCTGCTCCAGCTCGGCCAGCTCTTCCCGATAGGAGCGTTCGCGAAGCATTTCCGACGAAATCTTGCCGTCGCGAATCGCCGCCACCCGGTCCACCTTCTTGGCCAGCTCCGGATCATGCGTTACGATGACGATCGTAATGCCGATCGAGCGATTAAGCTCCCGGAACAAATCCAATATCTGATTCGACATCTTGCTGTCGACCGAGCCGGTCGGCTCGTCGGCCAGCAGCAGCCGCGGATGGTTGGCCAGCGCGATCGCGATGGCGACGCGCTGCTGCTCCCCGCCCGACAGCTCATACAGCTTGTTGTGCTGCCGGTGGCTCAGCCCGACCGCGTCGAGCAGCTCCTTCGCCCGCCACCGCTTGCGTCGGCCCGTCAGCAGAATGGGCAGCTCCACGTTTTCCAGCGCCGTCAAATAAGGAACGAGATTTCGCGCGTTGTTTTGCCAGACGAAGCCGACCGATTCCCGCTTGTAGCGAACCAGGTCCCGCTCCTTGAATTTGAGCATATCCTTGCCGTCGACGATCAGCTTGCCCGCCGTCGGACGGTCCAATCCGCCCAGCATATTGAGCAAGGTCGACTTGCCGCTGCCGCTGTTGCCGATAATCGCCATCAGCTCTCCCGCCTCGACCTGAAGATCCAGCCCTTGCAGGGCGAATACTTCCAGATCGGCGGTCTTGTATATTTTGACCAATCCTTCGCAATGGATCATCCTTTAGTCCTCCCCCAGCTTGAGCGCCTGATGTACCCGGAGACGGGACAGCATATAAGCCAGTATGCACAAGCCGACCGCCAGCATAATGCCGACCAGCAAATAGATGCGCAAGAAATCCAGCGACTCGAACTTGACGAAAAACGGCGGAACGAGGCTGCTTGGATTAAACGCGATTTGCAGGCTCGGCACATAAAGCCGGCTTGCCGCGTTGCCGATCAGCACGCCCAGCAGCACGCCTACTCCCGAGGTAAGCGCCTGCTCCGACACGAGCATGGCGATCAAATTTTTGAGCGAAAGCCCGATCGCCCGCAATATGCCGTTCTGCAGCGCCCGGCCCCGCAGCGTCAAAATCCAGTACAGCAAAAATCCGGCGAAGCTGACCAGAATGGACAAGACGAAGCCTAACGTCAACACGCCGTTCAACGCAAGGATAAACGGATCGTTTTTGGCCCGGATCAGTTCGTCCCGCGTATTGACGATGCGATGGATATTCAAGCTCGCTTCCTCGATACCTTCGTACAGCTCCCCGACCGCAGCGCCTTCCTCCAGCTTCAGCCAGACGTCGTAAGGCTCGATCGCGAGCTGCACCTGAATTTTCGGCAGATGGCCCACGATCAGCATCGGCGCGTTGTCGGCCTTCGCGTTTGCGACGGTGCCTGTCGGCGGATTCGGATTGAACGTCGGGAAGTAGTCGATGATGCCGAAGACGGTGAACGGCTGCTGCGGCACATCCTCCCAGCCGATCCATATGACGTCGCCCGCTTTCACGTCACGCTGATCCGCCAGCGTGCGCGAGATGAGCACCGCGTTCGAGTCGGCCGCCATCAAATTCAAATATTCGTTCAGCGAATAATCGAGCAAGCCGTCGCGGAACCAGGTCGTCATGCCGAACTCGTCGCTGTCGATGCCGATCAGCGTCGCCTGGCCGGACTTTTGATTCACGTAAAACCCGACGTTCGATTTCGTGAAGACGCGGGCCGCATGCTCGACGCCCGGAAGCTCCTTGTAAGGATCGAACGGCGGCTCCAAATAATTGACGCGGGAAGGTCTGCCCTCCTGCTGCGAGCCTCCTCCAGGCGGCCCGGATCCGCCCGGACCGCTCGGCGGAGGCGCATCGTTGACCCAGTTGGCGCTGGCGATGACATCCGCTCCGTTCGCGTATCGAATCCGGTCCTCGATGTTGTCGTTGATCGTGCGCGCCGCCGAAGCGCTGAACACGCCGGTCGCGATGGTCATGACGAGGAAGATCATCAGAAACTGGTATTGGCTGCTCGAACGGCTGACCTGAATCAGCGTGGCGTACAAGGACGGCGACCACCATTTGCGGCCGATAAAATAAACGAGTCTCAGCACCCACGGATACAGCCGCAGAAGGAGCAGCCCGGCTCCCATAATAAAGAGCGCGGGAACGACGAATTGCAGCGGATCGATATGCAAATCTTCCGTGTTCAACCCGAGCGCCTGCAAATCGTCCATTCGTTTGTTGAACGTATACAGGCCGTAAAAAGCCAGCGCCAGCGTAATGACGTCCAGAAACATTTTGTGCCAGAGCGGCGTCTTCCCCATCCGGGCCATCTGCTGCTTATGATTGACGATCGACACCCTCGTCGCCATAATGATCGGGATAATGACGATGACCAGGCACGCGCCCGCGGCCATCGCCGCATATTGGTACGATTCGACCGTAATGCGGACCGGCAGCCTGACGCGCTGCACAAACTCGAGAAACCCGTTGGATGCGCCGAGAACCTCGGTCAGCATCGCTCCGAGCAGCGGGCCGACCGCAAATGCCGCGCCGCACAGCAACGCCCCTTCCACCATATAGGAAGCGATAATTTGCCAGCGGGCGGCACCCCGGCTCCGAATGACGGCAATTTCGTTCGCTTGTCTTCCGGCAATCAGGTTCGAAACCATGAACATATAGAAGCCGAGCATAAGAAGCACCGGAGCGTTAAGCGCCCAAATCAACGTGCTCAGGCGCTGGGCCCGCTCGCCGTAGGTCGAAATCGTATTTAAAGCCGTTGCCTCGAACGAAAGCTGGAACTGCGGAGCCTGCCGCAAGGCCGCCTTTTGAATGGCGTCGTGATTGTTCAAGTATTCGTCCACATGACGCATTTCGATGACGTTATATTCCAGCACCGTATGCCAGCTGACATACGCCGGGTCCAGGCGGGATTCCTCAAACAGCTGCTGCCTCGCCAGCTCGTACGGAATAATGAACCCGGACCGCAAATCGGCCAGGCTGGCGTTGCGGAAGAAAGGATCGTCGTCCTCCTTCTTCTCGAACGTGCCGACCGGCTTCAGCTTGATCGTCTCGGTCACGCTGTTGTCCTCGACGGTATACACTTTGCCGAGCACGGCCTTCACGTAGCCAAGCGCCTGCGGCGTCACCAGCACTTCATAGACGCCGTCGACCGGCTGAGCGGCCGGCATGCGCCCGTCCAGCAGCGTGATATGGTCCTCCAGTCCGGCTATGCCCTTAATCGATACGGATTTGAGCGTATTCGCGGGCTGATCCGGCTGGTCCTCCGGCCGGATCTTCATCATTCTGGAGCCTACCTCCGTCACCAGCTCGCGCACCGGCAACTGGAAGCCCGGAGCGCCTTGCTCGCGCATGAACGCTTCAAGCCGGTTAAACTTCTCGTTGCGCTGCTCCGGCGTTTCCTTCATAAACGAAAGACGGACGGCATACGCTCCCGGATATACGTTTTTGTCCAGCTGCAGCTGCTCCAAATCCTTCTTGATCATGCGCGACATGACCGCCTCCGAATAGATCGGAATGCTGCTGACCAGCGCGACGGATATGGCAATGCCGGCAAATAAGCTGGCGACCAGCCATTTGTTCTGCACCATCTTGCGCAATATCATAATAAATAAGGCCATTAACCATTAACCTCCCGGGCATTGCTTCGCCGCCAAGCGGCGCAATCGCTTTCAACTATCCATTAAGGCATCACGACCAGGTCGCCTTCGTTCAGACCGTTCACGATTTCGACTTGCGTCGTGCCGGTAAGACCCGGCTCCACGTCGACCTCGCGCACCTTGTCGCCATCCTCCAGCACGCGGACGAACGTTCTTCCCAGATACGAACGCAAGCCGCTGCGGGGAATGATCAGCACGTCCTTGCGCTCCTCCAGCAGCAGGCGGACATCGATGCGGGTACCAAGCTCCGCTTCCTCCGGCAGCTGATCCGATTCTACGAAAATAAAGCGGGAATACCGTTCGCGCAGCCTTTCGTCGACCGTTTCGGGCGCGCTCGACGGCGTCTGGGTCACCTTGCCTTCGAACTCCTTGTCGCCCATCTTGAGCAGCGCCTTGAAGCCGATGCCTACATTAAACAAGTCGGGAGAGCTTTCTACCTGGAACGCGATGCGCAGCTTGGCCGGATCCGAGATCATGACCAGCGTCTGATAAGACTCCACCACGTCGCCTTCCTTCAAGTCCGCGACGAACGTCACTTGGCCGTCGATGCCCGCCACGAGCCTCCGGCTCAGGAAAGCTTCCTCCAGCCGATCGTATTTGATTTGCTCGATATCGTATTGCAGCTGGGCGATCCGAAGAGCATCCTCGTCTCCCGACAGCTTCGCCGTCCGGAGCGCCGTTCTGGACCGCAGCAAGTTGATTTCCAGCTGCTTCAGCTCGATATCCATGTTGCCTACGTCAAGCTGCACAAGGACGTCGCCCTTCTTCACCGTATCGCCGGCCTTCACCAGCACTTCCTCGATGCGCCCCCCCGCCGCTTCAAAAAAAACGGCTTCGGACGAATACGACTCTACCGCTCCATTGCCTCTAATCTCCTTGGAAATATCTCCTCTCACCGTTTCTACGGTGCTGTACTCCTGCTGCGGAGGCTTGACGAGCGGCGGCTTCAGCCCTTCTTCTTCTGCGGGCAGGAGCGAGCAGCCGGTCAGCGCCAGCATGCAAACCATGGCCATCCAAAAGCTGTTCCTAAGGCTACGACGGGTTGACAATGTGTCCATCCTCCAATTCATATACATAATCGACGATTTCCATAATGGCAGGATCGTGCGTCGTCATGACGATGGTCATGCCGGTCGATTCCACGAGCTGGCGAAACACTTTCATAATTTGCAAGCCGGTGCGGCTGTCGAGCTCCGCCGTCGGCTCGTCAGCCAGCAGCAGCCGCGGCTTATGGGCGATCGCCCTCGCAATGGCGGTACGCTGCTGCTCTCCGCCCGACAATTCGAACGGCCTGTGATGCATGCGCGAGGTCAGTCCGACCTGCTCCAGCGCCAATAGAGCCGCCTCCTTCCGCTCTCTGGCGGGAATGCCGGCGACCCTCAGCACGAACTCGATATTTTCGTAGGCTGACATAAGCGGGATGAGCGCAAAAGATTGAAAGACGAGTCCCATCCGCTTGCGCCGGATTTCGTCGCGCTCCTTGTTCGAGATGGCGGTCAGGTCGACGCCTTCGAACATGACTTGGCCTTCGCTTGGCCGGTCGAGCGCGCTAAGCAAGTTGATCAGCGTCGTCTTCCCCGATCCGGACCTGCCCTTAAAAGCGACAAGCCTGCCGGCGGAAATCGACAAATTGACGCCCTTCAAAACGTTGACCGCATTCGATCCTCGGCCGAACGTTCGTTTTAAAGCGCTTGCAACAATAATATCTTCCGTTGCTTCCAGCAAAATGAACGCCCCTCCATTTGGTATCTTCTTTTTACCATACTAGCATTGCCGTGGAAAACGAGCAACGGTAGAGACGGTAAATTTTCGAACAAATAAATGGAAGGGGCTGCCGGATTACAGTTCGATTCTTAGCAGAAAGATGACAGCCGTTACGGTCAGCACGCTGACGAGCGTCGAAACGAACACCGATTGGGAGGCAAACTCCTTCTCGTTGTCGAATTCCACCGCCAGCAGCACGCTGCTGAGCGAGGTCGGCACGGCCGACGATACGATCAAGGCGGCGGAGGTCAGCTTGTCCAATCCCATCAGCGAGACGATGAGCCAGGCCAGCAGCGGGCCGGCGACCAGCCTCAGCACCGCGGAAAGGGTGACGTCGGCAAGCAGGGACCGATTGATCCGCCATTCCATATTGCCCAATTGCACCCCCAGCGTCAGCAGCGCCGTGCCGATAAAGGCGTCCGACAAATAGCCGATCGGAGTCGCCGCAAAGGACGGAACAGGCACCTCCAAGCCGCGCAGCAGAAACGCGAGCGGAATGACATAGATGACGGGCATGGAGACGATCGTTTTCCATACCTGCCTCATATCGGCCTTATGCGCGTTGACGCTGTAGATGCCGTAGGTGTTCGGCACGAGCGACTGCACCATCATGACGATAATTTGAACGGCCATCGTCACCGGGTTGCCCGCAAAGACGAGCTGGTTCAACGGGACAGCGTAGTTGGCGCTGTTGTAGAACAGAACGCTGTTGCGCATCGCGCTCTTCATGCCGGGCGAATACTTTCGAAGCCGAATCACCGGTTCGACGATCGCAAATTGCGCCGCCATAAACAGCAGCAGAAACAGGAGCACCCAGCCAATCATGCCGGCGGAAATGTCGGTTTCATAGATTAAGGTAAACATAATGGCAGGCGAAAACAAATAGAAGTTCAGCTTGGAAAGCGTCTTGATGTCGAGAGCAAACGCCTTCTGCATCACAATGCCCAGCGCGATCAGAATGCCCATGGGTAATACGTTAGTAACCAGGATGTGAAAAAAGATGCCCATAGTCGAAATCTTCCTCTTTCTCTCATTTTAAACTTTAAAACAGTCTCATCAGAATCATGCCGGCCAGGGCGACGACAATGCCGGCCAGCTCGGTAGGCTTGAACTTTTCCTTGACGACGAATCGGGTATAAAACAAAATGATGAGCACGTTCAGCGCGACAACGGCCGAAACGAGCCCCGCTTTGCCCAGCTCGAAAGCGGTGACGATCAGCATCATGCCGACGGCGTTTGTCGTGCCGATCGCCATGCCGACCGCGAAGGTGCGTCCCGGGCTCCATGGCCCGGCCGGCCTGCGCTTCAGCGGCTCTCCCGCGGGAGCTTCCGAGGCCGCCGACGTTTCGCTGACGGACAGGCCGGCGGCGGTCGCGCGCTCCTTGCGCAAGTCGGACAGCCACCATAACCCGAAGCAGATCGTTCCGGTCACGAACATGCATACCATCGTCGGAAAAAGCGGCGCCTCCATAATCGTCGACCATTTGCCCGACAGGTCGTTCGCCGCAAACAGAAGCATAGCCAGCAGCCCCCAATGCGCCCCTTGCAAATTGCGCAGCGACAGGTCGCTGGAATAACGGACCAGCAGCACGCCGGCTATAATGACCGCAAACGCGGCCAGCTGCATGCCGGTCACTTGCTCGTTCCATAACAAATAGGCGGCCAGCACGACGACGACCGAAGGAAGCGCCGTCAGCACCGCTACGAGGGATGCTTTGCCTACCGCAAATCCTTTGAACATGCTTGCATTGGCGCTGAACGAGAACAGTCCCATCTGAACGCCGATCAAGCAGGCGGCCGTCCATTCGGACTGCGCCGCAACGGCGCAGACCAGATTCAGAACCGCCCCCATCGCAAACGTTCCGCACAGCAGCAAATTCCGGTTAACCGGCTTTTGGCTCATCCAATGGTAGAACACACCCCGCAAACCAAATCCGACGGCCGCCAACACCGCATACATGAGCCACATCGCTGTCCATACCCCTCTTCAAAGTCCGCTCGTTTTCAACACTCCCCATCATAGCATTAAAACCCGCGTTTGGGGGCATCATTTTTCACCGAATCCAACTGGCAACAGGGCAACGGGGCGGCAATCATGGCCTTGCAGCGGCGTCAGCGCGTACCCGAATATTAATTGCGCCCGTGCAGCCGCCGGTAGGCTGCCGGCGACTGGCCTTCCGAACGGCGGAACAGCCGGATGAAATAGCTGGTTTGCGCAAATCCGCAGCTTCCGGCAATCTCCTTGACGCTCATCTCCGAGGAGACGAGCAGCTGCCTGCCCAGCGTAATGCGGCATTCCGTCAAAAACCGGTTCGGCGTCTTCCCCATCGCGCCCCGGAACATTCGGACAAAGTGATACGGGCTGTACCCGGCCAGCTCCGCCATCCGCTCCAGGCTCCAATCCTCGCCGCAGCGGCTGCGAATGACGTCCGCCGCGTGCCGCAGCGCGCTTCTTTTTTCCAAAGCCGGCGCATGCTCCAGCCTGACGGCATGGGCGGACAGCAAGGCTAGTATTTCGTACAGCAGGGCGGACAGCCGCGGCTCGCTGCCCGTCTCGAACGGCTCCGCCAACCGGTACATTTCGCCCGTCAGCCGCTCTAGGGCTTCCCGGTCCCCGAACGTAAAGAACCATCCTCCGTATTCGTCCGCCTCGCGCAGCATCGGAAGCGGCATAGCCGTCCGGAAATGAATCCATCGGACATCCCACGGATCGCCCGGGCTGGTGCCGTATTGCTGGAACGCTTGGCGAGGATATATAAAGCCGTCGCCGCCGCGCAGCTCGATCCGCTCGCCGGCCGCATTGTCCGCATACCCGCTGCCGCCGAACACCAGATGCAGGTTGTATTCCTCCAACGCGCCGTATTCGCGCCTTTCAGCATGATGCGGAAGCCCGGCGTATCTGCCGAACATGTCCGGATAACAAACGTAGCCCCCGTACGAAGGCTTGGGCGCTACATAGTGCAGTCTCATCGCCGACTCCTTCCGCTGCCCGGCAAGAGCAGCAATATTGTATTACCAATCGCATGATTCTATTATATACATGAACAAAAAGCCCAAATACAATAAAAATAATGTTAAGCAAGAGCAAGATTATATCATAATCCAAAGGAGCGGATCGATGATGTCGGCTTTTCCGGCACTGAACCAACTGACACTGGGCGTTTGCTACTATCCCGAGCATTGGCCCGAAACGATGTGGGAGGACGATTACAAGCGGATGCGCGGGCTCGGCATATCGGTCATACGCGTCGCGGAATTCGCTTGGGCGATCTTCGAACCCGAGGAAGGCGTCTTTTCCTTCGAGCTGTTCGACCGGGCGCTCGATCTGGCCCATCGGCACGGATTGAAGGTTATTATGGGCACGCCGACGGCTACGCCGCCCGCCTGGCTGACGCACAAATATCCCGAAGTGCTGAACGCGACGCACGACGGCGTGACGATCCGGCACGGCCTGCGGCGTCATTACAACTACAGCAGCCCGAAATACCGCGAGCTCAGCGCGATAATTGTCCGGAAGATGGCCGAGCATTTCAAGGATCATCCCGCGGTCGTCGGCTGGCAGATCGACAACGAGTTCAACTGCGAGATCGGAGAATTTTATTCCGAAGCCGACCATATCGCCTTCCGCGAATGGCTGCAGCGGAAATACGGCTCGCTGCAAGCGCTGAACGAGGCTTGGGGCACCGTATTCTGGAGCCAGACCTATACCGACTGGGAGCAGGTCCATCTGTCGCGCCCGACGCCGGCCGGCAAGCAGCCCAATCCGCATCTGGCGCTCGACGAAAAAAGATTCGTGTCCGACAGCGTCATTTCATACGCCAAGCTTCAAGCGGATATTCTCCGCGAGCTGGCGCCCCGTCATTGGGTGACGACAAACGGCCTGTTCGGCCATCTCGACAACCATCGTATGACGGACGAGCTGCTCGACTTTTTCAGTTACGATTCCTACCCGCAATTTTCGACTATCCATTTCGATCCGAACGAGGAGAACCCGCTGGCGGACCGCGGCTGGAGCCAGTCTCTCGGCGTCGTGCGCTCGATTTCGCCGCAATTTTGCGTCATGGAGCAGCAAAGCGGGCCGGGCGGCTGGGTGAACCGGATGGATATGCCATCTCCAAAGCCGGGCCAGATGCGGCTGTGGACGTACCAGTCCATCGCGCACGGCGCCAACATGGTGCTTTATTTCCGGTGGAGAACGGCGACCTTCGGCCATGAAATGTACTGGCACGGCCTGAACGATTACCATAACCGCGACAATCGGCGCCTCCGGGAGGCGGGAACGGTCGGCCGGGAGCTGGCCGCGATCGGCGAGCGGGTCGTATCGACCCGATATTCCGCCGAGGTCGCCATTGTTCGCGACTACGACAACGAATGGGACGGCGAATACGACGTATGGCACGGTCCGTTCGCCTGGCAAAGCGGCAAAGCCTGGTTCAAGGCGCTGACGCGCCGCCATATTCCAAGCGATATCTTATATATGCGCGACACGACGACGCTGGAGCAGCTCAAACGGTACAAGCTGCTCGTCTACCCGCATCCCGCCATCATGACGGACGCGACGGCGGCGTTGCTGGAGCGCTACGTCCAGGAAGGCGGCACGATCGTCTTCGGCTGCAGAACGGGCTATAAGGACGAGCGGGGGCAATGCTACATGAGGCCGTTTCCGGGAGCGGCCGCCAAGCTGGCTGGCATAACGGTCGAAGAATTTACGATGATCAAAGGCACCCGCAAGCCGACGAGCATGACGTGGCGCGAGGAAGGCCCGGTGCCGCAAGCCGTAACGTCCGCGGACGGCTTTAACGATATTTTGCTGCCTGAATCGTCCGGCGCCGAGGTTGTCGCCGCGTACAACGACGACTACTATGCAGGCAAGCCTGCGGTGACGCGCCTTGCGTTCGGCAAAGGATCGGCCTGGTATTACGGCGCGGTGTTCAACGAAGCGGCGGCAGCGCAAATCATCGCGCGCGCCGGCATCGTTTCGCCCGCGGCCGGCTGGCTGAAGCTTCCGGCCGAAGTGGAGCTGGCCGTCCGCAAGGATGACGGCGGCGAGCTGTATTTCTTGCTCAATTACGGCGAGGAGCCGGCCCGCATTGAAGTGTCCGTCCCAAGGACCGATTTGCTCACCGGCCGTCCAATCGGCGGCCAAGCCGAGCTGGAGCCTTTTGGCGTCATGATTTTGGCATAATCCGCGCGGCGGAACAGCACCACCAAGGTGCGTGTTCCGCCGCGTTTTTTTTCTGATCCACCTCCGTCTATTTCCCGCTTCCTACAACCCTTCTGCAAACCTGCAGCAACAATGACCCTTTTTCCAATTTGTCCGCCCCCGTCCACACACCGCGGTTAGGCGTCTCCGTCTCTGGACCGATAAAATATCCGGCTTCAAGCCGTAGTGATCGGACGGCATTTCGGTACAATGGAATGAGTAACGGCGTTGACACGCCAAATCCATTCTTGCAAGGAGTGTTGACCAAGATGCCCGTATTGGAGGTTAACCGGCTGCAAAAGGCGTTCGGACCGGTCCGAGCGGTGGAGGATATCAGTTTCTCCGTCGAGGCGGGAGAAGTATTTACGATCATTGGGCCGAACGGAGCCGGCAAGACGACTACGCTTGAAATGATCGAAGGCCTGGTGCCGCCCGATTCCGGCGACATTCGGTTCGGAACGCTCGATTGGACAAGACACGGCGACCGGATCAAGACGGAAATCGGCATCCAGCCGCAAGCGAGCGCCATGTTCGACCTGCTCACCGTCGAAGAAAATTTGAAGCTGTTCGCATCCTTTTATCCGAAGTCCCGCCCCGCCGAAGAGGTGCTGGAGATGATCAATCTGACGGACCAGCGCGGCCGCCACGTGAAGAAGCTGTCCGGGGGGCAGCAGCAGCGGCTGGCGATCGGGCTGGCGATGATCAACGATCCGAGCATTATTTTTCTCGACGAGCCGACGACCGGCCTCGACCCGCAAGCCCGCCGCAATATTTGGGACATCGTGCTCAAGCTGAAGGAAATGGGCAAGACGACGATCTTGACGACGCATTACATGGAAGAAGCGGAAAAGCTGAGCGACCGGGTATGCATCGTGGACCAGGGCAAAATCGTGACCATGGACACCCCCGCGGCATTGATCGACCGGCTGACGAAGGAGCGCGAGGTGCGCCTGTCGTTTCTCGACGGCGAGCAAGCCGCCATCGAAACGGAGCGGGCGGCTCAGGCCGGCAGCTCGGTTGCCCGTACGGAGCGGGACGGAACTTCACTGCGGTTGTGGTCGACCAAGCCGGAGGAAACGCTTTATGAATTGTTCGGCTTTACGAAAGACCGGGGATATCGCGTCGAGCAAATCTCGATTCGCGAAATGAGCCTGGAGGACGTCTTCATCGCCTTCACCGGCAAGGAATGGAGGGATTAATATGAACGGAGTGAAGCAGCTTCGCATGATGTTCGATGCGCAGCTCAAAATGATGTTCCGCGACAAGCAAACGTGGTTTTGGAGCTTATGCTTTCCGATTATTCTGATGGTTATATTCATGATCATATTCGGCGGGAACGGTTCGGGCAGCTTCTCCGCGACCGTAGCCGTTTCCCAGCAAGCGGCGGGCGCGGACCAAGCTGGCGGAACAGAGCCGGCTTCCGGCATGCTGCTCGAAGGAATCAAGCAAATTCCCGTATTCGAGTTTAAGGATGACAATCCGGTCAGCCTGGAGCAGGGACGGGAATGGGTCGAAAAGAAAGACATCGACGCGCTCATCGTGCTGCCGGCCTCCGGGGACGCCGGCCAAATCGAGCTGATCGTCAATCGGCAGAACGAACAAAGCGCCGGAACGCAAGCGATCTCCGGCATTCTGGAACGATTCGTTCAGCATGCCAATCTGGCGGCCGCCGGCGCCGAGCCCGCATTTGCCATGAACATGACCTCCGTCACCACGGCGGCGGACGATATCCGGTACGAGGACTTTCTGCTGACGGGCATGATCGGCCTGTCCATCGCCCAAGGCGGCTTGTTCGGCATGGCCGATCTGGTCGACATGCGCCGCCGCGGCCTGCTCAAGCGGATGCGGATGACGCCGGCCAAGATGGGACTGTTCGGCTTGTCGGGCATGCTCGTTCGCCTCATGCTCGGCGTAATCCAGGTCGTAGTACTGGCGCTCATCGGCGTGTACGGCTTCGGCGCCAACCTCCATTTCAATTGGGCCAGCCTGGCCGTCGCTTTCCTCGCAGGAGCGCTTGTCTTTAACGCGATGGGCTACCTGTTCTCGTCTTTCAGCCGGACGATGGAAGCTTATATGGGCGTCGCCAACATTTTCAGCATGCTGATGATGTTCCTGAGCGGCATCTTCTTCCCGGTCGAATCGCTTCCCGAGTGGCTGCAGCCGGTGCCGAAAATTCTTCCGCTTACCTACTTTGTGGAAGGCATGCGCGACGGTATGATTTATGCGGAAGGACTCTTTAACGCTTCGTTCTGGACCGGCATGGGCATCATGGCCGTCTGGGGCGCCGTCAGCTTCCTGCTGGCCGCCCAGCTGTACAAAAACAAATCGATCGCGGCCACCCGGTAACCGACTGCCGCGGACTCGAATGGCGCAGTAACCGCCCCTATCCGTCCGGATGAGGGGCGGTCGCTGGTTTTCCGCAATGACCGCGGTACTATGATGGAATACGCGCCGCGCGCCTTTTTTTTCGCTTGCCTTCACTATCCCCTCGCTTCAGGAAATCTCAGCCTTGATGGACAAAGCGAAGTGTGCTGATTCTATGAGGATGACGACGAAAAAGGTACTCTCGGTTTTCACTGTCATCACTATCCCCTCTCTTCAGGAGCTGCTAATGACCTTCCCAACTTGCCGGCTACACTTACCTCACGCCGCTTAACTACCGTACGAAGTTGCCTCCCCGCTTGCTTGCTAGCCATATTTGCCTCACGCCGCCCCAACTGCCGCATTCGGGTGTCTCCCACTTGCCAGCCGTACTTGCCGTACGCAACCCAACTGCCGCATTTGTGTGCCAGCTTCTACTTACTAGCCATTCTTGCCATACGCCGTCCCAACTGCCGCATTTTGGGCTTTGCCTATTCGATACCTTCTCAACTTCCATTCGCCACCTTCTCAACTTCCATAGCCGAAATTTCGAGTATGCCATTATACCTGCCGCTACCTGAGTTGATGGGATAGTGAATACAAGTCTATAAAACCTGTCCATAAAGCCGTTTCCAGACGGTCGACCGCCGCTGTCTTGCAGCGAGACACCAGCGAGACATCTACGAGACATCTACGAGACACCAGCGAGACATCTACGAGATACTAACGAAATACCAAACGCAGGGGCTGCCAGATCTATTACCTTTTCATCTGTCGTATCTGCCGCGCTATAGAGCTTTCCTCGTTGTTCCCGTTGCCCGATTCACACTTCACTTGCAGCCTGTCTCACCGAGTCTTCCGTCAGTTCCCCCCCGCTGCCTGAGCCGAAGGGATAATGATTGCAAATAAAAAATGAGGCGGTTCCCCGCCCCGTAACATGCCCCGTTAAATAATTTAGCCTCATCTTATGCCGGACCGCCGCACATTTCCGAATGCCGCAGCCGGGACGTTTCCACTTGGATCGTCGTATGCTGAATTTGGAACTTTTGCTCGATGCGATCGACGGCTTGCTGCAAGATCGACTGACTGTCGGCTCCGTCGTCGATAAGCATGTGGCAGGACAATGAATCCCGTCCGGATGTGATCGTCCATATATGCAAATCATGCACATCCCTCACCCCTTCAATGGCCAGCAGCTCTCGCTTCAATTCCGCCGCATCGACCGTAACGGGCGCGCCTTCCATCAAAATATGAACGGTGGACCTGATGATGCCCCACGCGCTCTTCAAAATGAGAAGCGAAACGACTACGCTGATTACCGGATCGGCAACATACCAGCCGAACAGCATCATCAGCAGTCCCGCAACGATGGCGCCGACCGATCCGAGCGCATCGCCCAGCACGTGCAGGTACGCGCTTCGGACATTTACATTGCCCTTAATGTCGCTTTGGCGCATAAGCGCCCACGCGCTGGCAAGGTTGGCCAGCAAGCCGACGCAGGCGATCGCCATCATTGCGCCGCTCGCCACAGACGGCGGATCCATAAACCGCTGGACGGCTTCGGCGACAATAAACGCCGCGATCACGAACAGGCTGATGCCGTTCAGCAATGCCGCCAATATTTCGAACCGGTAGTAGCCGTACGTTTTGTTCGGGGATGGCGGCCTGGAGGCAACCCACATCGCGGCAAGGCTAAGCGCCAGCGCGCCGGCGTCGCTGAGCATATGTCCCGAATCGGACAGCAGAGCCAATGAATTGGTGAGAAGTCCGCCGAAAAATTCCAGCAACATAATGCCCGATGTGATGACGAGCGCAATCAGCAATCCTTTGCGGTTGCCGCCGCGGTGCGAATGATCATGTCCGTGTTCATGGTGATGATGGCCGTGATGCGAATGGTTGTGGAGACTCATATGAATTCCCTCCGTCTGTCTCGTGCCCATCTGGTACGGCGGTGGCACGTCACTTTTATCAACATATGAATACATGTTCATATATATTATATGATTGGCTGGTTTATTTTGCAAGCTCCGTCAAGCGAAAAAACTGCCGGAATGGCCTGAACAATCAGGCTTTCCGACAGCTGTAAACGAAACCGCACTTCCACTATCCGCTAACCTCGCACTAATCCTCGTCGCCTTAACCAGCCGTTCCCGCTCCGGCGTTGCTTCTCGCTAGTCCGCAACGAAGACGCGATGACTTGGTACTCGCAGCCTGACCGAGGCAGCCCGCAGCCTGGCCGAGGCAGCCCTTAGCTGTGCTTCAAATGCTGCAGCGTCAGCACAAACAGCTGCTCCACGTGATCGTCGTCGAGGGAGTAATAAACGGTTTTTCCTTCCTTCCGACGCTTGACGATGCGCATATTGCGAAGCAGCCGAAGCTGATGCGATACGGCCGACTGTCCCATTCCAAGCACGACGGTCAAATCGTGTACGCAGAGCTCGGATTGCAGCAAAGCATGGATGATCCGGACGCGGGTCGGATCGCCGAGCGCCTTGAACAAATCCGCCAGTTGTACCGACGTGGCCTCGTCCACCAGCTTCGCTTTCACCTTGTCCACATCCGCTTCCGTTCCGGAGCAGGCTTCGTCGCATGCCGGCGCCGCAGCCAATTCATAGTCCATCATTATCCCACCAACTTTTAGCCGATTGAATGCCTAAACTCAATTAAAGCTCATTATAGCATATGCGCCATTCAAATCCATGCCCGATTCCACTATAATGGAAGAACATGACGGAATGGGCTAAACGCAAGGAGGTCGTACGATGTTCACGCTGAAGGAAAAGATTTATCTGCTTAAGCTGCTGAAAGGCAAACAACGAAGCTTCTTTTTTCGCCTTGGCAAAAAAGATCCGGTGCACGAGCGTCTCGTCGAAAAGCTGGAGCAGATGGTGCGCAACGAGCAGGTAAACAAGGAACATTTGTAGGCTTGTGACCCCAATCAACAAGTCAGTCAGGAGATGTGCAATGACAGGAAGAACGCATTTGGCCATCGGGGCGGCAATCGGCGCCGCTGCGGCCCTTTATTATTCTCCAGGCTTGGAGGACGCCGCCGTCTACATCGGAGTCGCCGCTTTTTCGGCGCTGAGCGCCGATCTGGACGGGCCGAGCATGCTCAGCTCCAAGCTGACGAAGTTAAGCAAGCGAATTCGCGAGCTGGCTCTCGGTTTCGGCATTTTGTATCTCATCATGGTCGTCATCCTTTACGCGGCCGGGCAGCCGGTCAATCCCGTCATTGCGGGAGGCGGCATTGCCGCCCTGCTGCTTGGGCTTGTCATGAAGCAAGGATTTATGCGCAACGCGCTAGTCAGTCTGGCGGGCCTGTATATCGTTTATTGCGGCTTGGCCGGAGACAGATTGTGGATGCTGGGGCTTGGGCTGTTTGTCGTCATCGCCCCGTGGCTCAAGCATCGCGGCCTTACGCATACAATATGGGTCGTGCCGCTCTGGTGGTGGCTGGGCTCCGGCTTGGAACGGGAGCTGGACATGGAGGGCATCGCCGCAGCAGCGGCACTTGGTTACTTATCCCATCTCGCAGCCGACACTTTGACGCCAAGCGGAGTGAGGTGGCTGTATCCGCTTGTCAAAAAGCCATTAAAGCTCAAGTTGTAAGTGAACAGGAGGCGCTAACCTATTGGTATTTAACTTTGTAAGCCTGGCGGTCAATGTTATTTTTTTCGCGATTTTGTTCATAGGACTTTTGCAATGCAGAAAACATGCATTCCGAGCCGGATTTTATTTTTTTCTTATCCTGATTGTGCATAAGATTTCCTCTTACTTTTACTTGCCGTATTTGCATAAATATATGGATTCGCTTGTTGAAAGCAACACCCCGCCTCCGATGGGAATGACTTATGGAGAATTCGTGAGTTGGTTTTCATTCATTCCCGCGATCATTGACCTCTTGGCTTTTGGAATTTTGGTGACGGGAATATATAAACTATGGAGATCCAAGGCTGCCGATGCACAAAAATGACCTCTATTAGAGGTCATTTTTGTGTATATAAGCAGAAGCGGCGGATCAAGGCTGTATTTTCTCCAGAAACAAAACGCGGCTGCCTTCGGCAATGACGATTTCGTTCGGCGACAGCGGCAAAATTTGCGCCGAAGATATGATGAAATTGTCGATCAGAACGGTAAACAGCGGGTTTCCGTCCCGGTCGAGCGCATGAACCGAGCCGCTGGTCGTCGAAATATATACGTTATCCTGCTCATCTCTCACAAAATTGCCGTCGTAATTGTATTCAAAAAACGAAAATCCTTTGGCCCGCTCCTTATAGTTCAGTCTGTAGGTCCACAGCAGCTCTCCGTCGTCCGAATACCGGAACAGGGATTGCGCGCCGTCGGTCCGGTAAAGCGGGTAGGCGTCCCGGACGGGCGCTTCGCCGACAGGGATCAAAGAGCCGTTCTCGACCCGGTACGAGCCTCCGCCGGAAAGAAGCAAGCCGCTCTCTTCGACTTCAGGGATGCCGATGTCGTGTTCGACCGTCGCAAGGACTTGTCCGTTCAAATCGGTCAAGACCAGGGCGCCGTCAAAAAACAAATAGATTTGGTCCCGACCGTCAATGTCGACCTCCAAAATATCGCCGGCCTTCAGCTTCGTATCGCCGAATGCCCATTCCTTGACGACCCATAACCGGCGACCGTCCTGAGCGTAGGATGCGAGTCCTTCCGTCGTCAGAACGACCAGGTTGCCGTGCCGGTCTGTCGTCGCGGTAATCCGCTTCAAGATGGCCGCCAGCGGGTCGCTGTCCCAGTTTTCCTTGACCGGAATGTCCTGCCACACCTTCGTCTCGCCATCCTCCTTCACACGCACCTGATAGGAAGAACCTTGTTCCGCCGTTATTTTGACGGCTTCGATCGACTGGTAGCCTTTCCCGTAACCGGACTTATGCTTCAGAATGCTGCCCTCCTTGTCCATGACGAGCAATTCATCTCCGAAACCATGAACGATAACCGTCCCATCCGGACCGGCGCTAACGTCGAACATCTGGTACGGGCTCTCGTCCTCATACGACCACTTCAGCCGGTAATCTCCATTGTGGAGCAAATAGACGGCTTTTCCTTCATCGTTGGCGACAGGCAGCAGTTCCTTCGCCGGCAAGGCCGCATGACTTCCGATCGTTTGAATCCGGACCGTCTTGTTCGCCGAATCCCACTCCACTTCCGCTCCAAGCGACTCGCTTACGAAACGGATCGGCACGTAAGCGCTTCCTTCAATCAGCACAGGCGGCTGCGCAAGCGTAAGCTTCTCATTGTTTTTCCAGGCCGTAGTCGAACCGAGCTGAAGCCGGACGGTCGTATCTCCCTTTGTGCCGCTTATCGATTTATCCGACTTCTCGTATTTCACTTCCGCTCCCAGCGCCGTAAATATCGCCCGAAACGGAACGAGGATGCTCCCGTTCCTCTTCACCGGCATACGCTCGAACGTCTCCGCCTTGCTGTTGATGACGATGCCGTAGTCCGATTGGGCAAACGCGGGCTGGCCCGCGAGACAGAACAACACAAGCAATGACGCCAATATTCGATAGGATTTCATGCCGGCAAACCTCCTCTATTGAAATAAAGGGCTGCCCGAGGATATACTCGAGCAGCCCTTGTTCCGTTCTTACATGTTGCTCAGCGTCTCCGTCAGCACCGGAACGATTTGCGATTTGCGGGAAACGACGCCTTTGAGCAGCGCCTTGTTGTCGCTCAGCGTCACGTTGTACGCCTTCTCTACGGCTTCGGCTTTGCTGCCGAGCGCCAGCGCGATGGAATCGTTGTTCAGAATGTCCGTCACGACAAGCACGAACAGGTCCAGTCCTTTGGCGGCGATAATGCCGTTCAAGGCCGCTTCCAGCTCCGCCTGGCGGTTCAGCACGTCGTTCGTGTCCACCGCGTTTACTTGCGCGATTTCAACCTTGTAGCTGCCCATTGCGAATTCCTTCGCATCCAGGGAAATGAGCTGCTCGATCGTTTTGTCGCTAAGGTCGGCTCCCGCCTTGAGCATGTCCAGGCCGTAAGCTTCCGCGTCTACGCCGGCGATAGCGGCCAGCTCGCGCGCCGCCGCGACGTCCTGCTCGGTGCAGGTCGGCGATTTGAACAGCAAGGAATCGGAAATAATGGCCGACAGCATCAGTCCCGCAATTTCCTTGCGGATGGCGACGCCGTTTTCCTTATACAGCTTGTTGAGAATCGTTGCCGTGCAGCCGACCGGCTCGGCGCGGAAGTAAAGAGGACCCGCCGTCTCGAAGTTGGCGATGCGGT
Organism: uncultured Paenibacillus sp.; assembly: GCA_937895345.1. Classification (GTDB taxonomy): domain Bacteria; phylum Bacillota; class Bacilli; order Paenibacillales; family Paenibacillaceae; genus Pristimantibacillus. The sequence goes on from CALAWP010000011.1 coordinate 82,957, forward strand.
GGTGATCGATAACTTCCGCTACGCGCACTTTGTCGATATCGTTGGCGCTTTGCTGGCGCTCGTTATGGTCGACCAGAATGACTTCCTTCGCTTCGTCCGCCACATTTTCGACCAGACGGGGAGCTTCGATGCCGAAATAGTTGAGCGCATATTGCGTTTCGCCGTTCACTTCGCCGAGACGAACCGCCTCCACGTCTGCGCCCAGCTTGCTCTTCAGCTCCGCATATGCGATCGCCGATGTAATTGTGTCCGTGTCCGGGTTTTTGTGCCCGAAAATAAGCGTTTTTGCCATTGTCCCTATACTCCTTAACGAATAGATTTGCCGCACCCGGCATTCGATGCCTGGGCTTGGCTCGCTGTAATGCATTATACACTATAACTGATTATAACGTTAACACCCTATAATTCCTATACCTTTACACTGAATTAAATGCAAAAAAACGGCGCTCCGCCCGGGGAACGCCGCTTGCCGGCTGCCTACGCCCTAAACCGCTTCAGGAAATCGACCGCAAGCCGGATATCGGCTTCCGGATTTGCGCCGACCTCCCGTTCGATCGTCAAATACCCGTTGTAGCCGATTTGCTGCAAGGCCGACAAATAACCGTTCCAATCGACGCTTCCTTCTCCGAGCGGAACCTCGCGGAAGGCGGAGCCGGTTTCCGCCATTTCGGCGATCTTCTCGTGATCGAGCTCCGTTTCGTACCCGTATTCGCCGTATACGTCGCGCGGATCGACGGGCCCCAGCTTGATGCCGTCCTTCGCATGCGTGTGCACGATGTAATCCTTCAGCTCGTAAACGCCCTGAACCGGATCGTCTCCCGTCACCATAACCATGTTGGCCGGATCGAAATTGACCGACACGCCCTTCGAGCCGAGCCCGTCCAAAAAGCCCTTTAAACGCGCGGCCGTTTCCGGTCCCGTCTCGATGGCGAAATAGGCGTTCATGCTGCTGGCGTAATCACTGAGCTCTTCGCATGCCTTATGCATCGTTTCGTAAATCCGGCCGTTTCGATCTTCCGGCACGATGCCGATGTGGGTCGTTACAATGTTCGTTCCGAGCTCCATGCCCAGTTCCATAATTCGTTTCGATTTCTCGATTTTCCAGCGATTTTGGGCAGGGTCCTGAAATCCGTGTCCGCCCAGATCGCCGACCAGCGCCGAAATTTCCAGGCCGAGCGACTCGATATAGCTCTTCAGCTCCCGCCGATCGGCCGGCGACAGCCGGTCGGGGTCCATTTCCCCTTTGACCGCATAGATTTGCACGCCGTCCGCGCCCGATTGCTTCGCTTTAAGCAAGCCCTCCTTCACGCCGACCTGAAAGCTGTCGACGATTACTCCGATTTTGTTCGTTATGACCGGTGTGCCCATCCTTACTCCTCCCCGTATCGTTAATCGGTTCTATAACTCCGCCCACAGCCGCTTCACGTATTCGAATCCTTGCCGCGTGCCGAATCGGCAATCCTCCAGCCCTTCGAATTCGATGGAAATATAACCGTCGTATCCGCTGCGCTTGACGATGCCCAGCACCTTCGGCATATCGATGTCGCCTTGTCCGACGATGGCTCCCCGCAGCCAATTGCCGTGCGATGTCTCGAACCATCCTTCGCCGGGGCGGAGGCCGGCGGAACGCAGGTAGAAGTCCTTCACATGCACCATCGAAGCGAGACCGATATTGTCCGCGACGGCCGATGCCGGATCCTCGTCGACGCACAGAAAGTTGCCGACGTCGAGCGTCGTGCGGAAATTGCTTCTGCCCGCCCCTTCCACGACCGCCTTCACCCGGTCGCTGTGCTGCACGAAAAATCCGTGGTTTTCGATGCTCGTGACGATGCCGTAACGATCGGCGTAATCGGCGATCCGGCGGCAAGCTTCCGTCAATCGGGGCAGCTCCGCCAGAAACCGGCCAATGGACAAATCGTCGGACGAGGCGATATCGTGCCGCATCCGTTTCATGCCCAGCGCGGCGCATACGTCAACTTCGCGCATGACGCGGGCCAGCTCCCGCTCCCAGTCATCGTGCGACAATCCGGCAAAATTGGCCCCGATCGCATAATTGGACAGCTCGAGCCCAGCCTCCTCCGCTTTGCGGACAATTTCCTCCGTCAAGGCCGGATTGTCGGCCAGCGAGTAGCCGATCGGCACAATTTCCGCATGCTCAGCGCCGATGTCCGCGATGAAGTCCAGGATGTCGGGAATCGTCATCTCGCCGGAGGCGAAAGCCTTATGCAAGCTGTATGTGCTTACGCCCAGCTTCATAACCTGACCTCTTCGCCCTTGGCGGCGGATTCGTAAACGGCGCTTAACATCTTCATCATTTCGACGCCGTCTTCGACCGGGCTGAGCGGCTGCTTGCCGTCCAGCACGCAGTCGATAAAATGGCCGATCTCGTTCCGGAACGCGCCGTTGAAATCGAATCCGGGATGGTCCGTCTGCGGCGTTATGTTCACGATCGTATCGTTTTTCTCGGTAACGATAATTGCCTCGGGATCGATTTCCATGCCGCCCTTGTCGCCGAACAGCTTGACGGATGTCTCGTCTTTCTTGGCATGCAGCGTGTAACTGACGTCCACGGCCAGCGACGCCCCGTTCTCGAAGCGGATCAGCGCGTTCACCATATCCTCCACCGTATTCAGACTCGCGTCGTAATCCGCGGCCTTATAAAACGACAAATGTTTGACGTTCGCCCGGTTGCCCAGCTTGTTGTAGGCGTTGGCGCTAACCGATACCGGCTTCGGCCGCCCCATCATATACCAGCACAGATCGATCACGTGTACGCCGATATCGATCAGCGGGCCGCCGCCGGAGCGCTCGATATCCGCGAACCAGCCGCCGGGATTGCCCAGCCTGCGCAGCATGCTTGCTTTCGCGTAATAGATGTCGCCGAATTCGCCGGCATCCGCCAGCGACTTCAGCAGCCGCGCGTTGGCGTCGTACCGGCGCACGAAGCCGACCTGCAGCAGCTTGCCCGACTCGCGCACCGCGCGCTGCACGTTCAGCGCTTCCTCGACCGTGCGGCTGAGCGGCTTCTCGACGAGCACATGCTTGCCAGCCTTCAGCGCGGCGATGCTGATCTCGGCATGCGTATTGTTCCAGGTGCAAACGCTGACGGCGTCGACCGCCGGGTCCGCCAGCAGCTCGCGGTAATCCGTATAAATGCGGGAAGCGCCGTATTGGTCCGCGGCCTTCCGCGCCCGCTCCTCGTTCAGGTCGCATACCGCGTATACGTCCGCCTGCGGGTTGCTTGCATAAGAATCCAGATGTAAGGAAGAAATGGAGCCTGTGCCGATCACGCCGATTCGTACCGTTCTCAATTGCAGCCTCTCCTTCGCGCACAAATAATGAATTCGTCTCCCAGCCGGCCGTTCTGCGCAAGTTGCGCTTACGCCGCCTTCACTTCCGTATTATAATGGGTTCATACCGGAACGCCATGCAAAGCCGTGCGGTTTGTTTGTACAATTGTGCGGCGACAAAGGAGCGCGAGTCTATGCTGGACAAACAAGAGGCGCTGCGGGAACCGATGGACATGCCTGACCCGCATTTTCCGATCAAGGTGCATCAAGTCCGTTGCGGCTTAACGGGCAAAGTGCTGTTTCCGCATCATTGGCACGAGCATATTGAGTTCATCTATATCGTCTCCGGCGAAGCAGCCGTCGAATGCGGCCCCGCACCGATCCACGCCCGGCCCGGCGACCTGATCGTCGCCAACAGCAACGAGCTGCATTACGGCGCCTGCCTGTCTCCGGATTTGTTTTACTATGCGCTCATTCTCGATCCTTCCTTGCTGCACAGCCATTCGCCGGACGCTGCGGAGACGAAGTTTATCGGACCGATCCGGCAGAACCGGCTGCTGTTCCGCAATTTGATCCGGAACGACAAGGCGACGGCCGATTGCCTGCAAGCGATTGTCCGCGAGCTGAACGCGCGGGAGTTCGGCTACGAGCTGGCCGTCAAGTCCGAGCTGTACCGGATGCTCGCCTTGCTGCTGCGGGGCCATGTCGCTACCGTGCTGTCCCGCGACGAATACGCCGAACGGCTCAAAAACGTGCAGAGGTTCGAGCCGGTATTCGCTTATATCGACGCGCATTACCGGGACGGGCTGACCGTCGACCAGCTGGCTTCCATCGCCGGGCTGAGCCGCTACCATTTCAGCCGGCTGTTCAAGGATATTTGCGGCCGCACGATTACGGAGCATATTACTTCCGTCCGGCTGGACAAGGCCGACCATCTTCTGCGCACGACGCCGATGACCGTAACCGAAATTGCGTCGGCCTGCGGCTTCAACGATATTTATTATTTCAGCCGCACGTTCAAAAAATATAAGCAAGTCCCGCCCTCCGCCGTCCGAAACGGCTGACAAGCGGGACTTGCCCGTGCGCTGACGCCGATGCAAGGCGGCAGCGAGTTCAACGATTATCTCTTTGCAACGTGACGGACACTTTGAACAAATCCCCGTCAATCTCCAAGTCGAGCCGGCCATCGTGCAAATCGACGATCGATTTGGCTATCGCAAGGCCAAGGCCTGAGCCGTCCGTATGACGGGAAGAATCTCCCCGCTTGAAACGCTCGAACAATTCGTCGATATTTTCGCTTTGCTCGCGATCGGATGCCTCCTGAATAAGTAAAAGCAGCCTCCGATGGCGGCCGCCGTAACGGCGGCATATACAAGCAAGGCCGTTTGCTTCAGTCGATAATCGTTGTAGCTCTGAAGGACGGGTCCGTTAACCGGCGCCGACTTCGCCACGCCGATGTGTCCTTCCAGCTCTCTCCCTTCATATCCGAGCAGGCTGCTGTATTGATGAAGGAAATAGGAGGGCGGACCGCTGACGGACAACGACCGGTAGTGCTGTATGTGCATCATGTCCTCGCCCTTCAATGCCGTGTCCGATTCGCCTGAACCCGGCGCATTGGCGTAGTATTCACCCGTCCGGACATCGCGCAAGCGATATTTAAACGTCTCTTTGTACGTCGCAAATTCAGCCCGAATATGCTCCAAATCCCGGTAATAGTCGTCGATTTGCTTTGCCTTCTCCTCCGCCACCTTCGTTCTCGCATATTCGTCGCTCTTGAACAGGTTGGTCACGTCCTCGATCATCCGATCCCGTTCCGCCATATAAATGTTCGCGATCTCTTTATTGTCGGAACTAAGCGCAGCCTCGATCCGGCTTTCGTATTGGCTTTTAATATTCGATACTTGCTCCAGCAAATCTCCGTTCCGGTAGCGGTAGGCATCGATTTCCTCGGGAGTGACCGGCACATGCTTCTTAACCTCTTCCTTGGGCATAGCGTTCCATTCAAACATGTTCAAATAATGGATAAAGTGCCCCAGCTGATTCTGGAAATCGTTCGTTTGAAAATAATCCTTTTTGAAATAAGAGGTTCCCATCAAAAAAAACGTCAGGATGCCGTTGATGCCGCAGGTGAGCAAAAGAGCCCATACGACGAGCAGCCATCTACTTTTCCATCTTGTAGCCAATCCCCCATACCACCTTCAAATGTTTTGGATTTTTCGGATCGATTTCGATTTTTTCACGGATTTTCCGAATATGTACGGCCACCGTATTTTCCGCGTTGAACCCCGGTTCCTTCCATACTCTCTCGTAAATTTCGCTGATCGAAAAAACGCGGCCCGCATGGAGCATCAACAACTCCACGATTTTATATTCAAGGGGCGTCAGCTTCACGGGTTCGCCGTTAACCGCAACCTCTTTGGCGGACGGGTCCAGCGTCAATCCGTTCAAATTGACGACCTTCTGCAAGCCGTCGTAGCGGCCCAGCGTGACATACCGGCGAAGCTGCGACTTGATCCGCGCGATAAGCTCAAGCGGATTAAACGGCTTCGTGACATAATCGTCGGCTCCCGATTGAAGCCCCCACACTTTATCCGTATCTTCGCTTTTTGCGCTCAGCATAATGATGGGAATGTTTTTTTTCTCTCTAATTTTGAAGGTGGTCGTTATCCCGTCCTGCCTCGGCATCATAATATCCAATATAATAAGGTGAATGTCCTGCCCGTTAAGCGCTTCGATCGCTTCGATGCCGTCCTTCGCTTTAACGACCGCAATCCCCTCGTTTTTCAAATAAATTTCTATCGCATCCCGAATTTCCTTCTCGTCGTCGACAACCAGAACACGGTATTGGTTCAACATGTTTTCGCCTCCCTTCCGCCATTGTTCTATAAAATTTCCAGCAATTCAATTGTAAAATGCATTTCTAGTCAGGATAGGGAGCATAAATCTTAAGAATGTTTGAAGTTTCTGCGAGTCTTTCTTCATAATTCAAGAGGCACGGCAAACAGCCTTAGCCCCGATGAAACGGAGCTAAGGCTGCGCAGCCGTTATGCATGAGCCGCCGATCGATTAGATGGACAGGAGCGCTTCGTTCTCCGCCCGCCGCCATATTTCATCCACGGTCTGTTCGGGCGTTAAAGCGGTGGAATCCAGCCACATCCCGATGCGGGGAGTTTCCTGCCGCAATACCCCGTCCAATTCGGACACGGTCCATATGCCGTACCCTTTCTTGGAGCGGTTCTTCTCTCTCTCGGCGACCGCTTCCGCATCCGGGCACAGCACGACCAGGTAGAAGGGACGGCTCCGTATAAAAGACACCATATCGTTCAGCATGCGGCCGACAACCACATCCTGGACGATGACGGTAAATCCTTCTTGATAATAGGCGTCGGCGGCTTGGGCGGCCAGCCGGTAACGAAGCCGCAGCTGGTCCAGCTCTCCCTCTTCGGCTTCGGGCCGCACCTCTCTGCGGTCGTTTACAATCATTTTGCGGAAAATGTCTCCCCGAAGATGAACCGACTTCTCGAATCGTTCGGCCAGCAGCTGCGCGACAGTCGACTTGCCGCTGGCCATAATTCCGGTGATCAGAAATATGCCGGGATTTCTCATGTTCGTTGCCCCCTCAAGATATCGAATCCAGCTGCGGAAACTGCAGCTCGTAAAGCTGACTGTAGCGCCCCTGCGCCTCCATCAGCTCGTCGTGCGTCCCGCTTTCGACAATGCGGCCTTGTTCCAGCACGTAAATGCAGTCGGCTTGCCGGATGGTCGACAGCCGATGCGCGATGACGAGGCAGGTGCGTCCCTTCAGAAGCTCCGCCAGCGCTTCCTGGATATGCTGCTCCGACTCGGTGTCCAGGGAAGCCGTCGCTTCGTCGAGAATAATGATGCTTGGATTTTTCAAGATAGCCCTGGCGATCGAGAGGCGCTGCTTCTGGCCTCCGGACAGCTTGACGCCCCTTTCTCCAATTTGCGTATCGTACCCGTGAGGGAACGAGGCAATAAAACCGTCCGCATTGGCCGCTTTCGCCGCGGCCTGCACGTCTTCATCCGTCGCGTCGGGGCTGCCGTAGCGGATATTGTCCCCGATCGTTCCGTTGAACAGCACGATATCCTGCGAGACGATGCCGATCTGCTCCCGCAGCGAGGACAACGTGACTTCCGTCACCGCATGGCCGTCGATCGTAATTGTTCCCGATTGAACATCGTAAAAACGCGGAATGAGATGCGCGATCGTCGTCTTGCCCGACCCCGACGAACCGACCAAAGCCGTTATTTTGCCCGGCACCAGCTCCAAATTGAACCGCGACAGCACCGTCGTATCGTTCGGATAAGCGAAATCGACGTTGCGAAAGACGATATGCCCTTTGGCGGGCGGCAAATCGACGGCATCGTCCTTGTCTGCAATGTCCGCCTTTGTATTCATCACTTCCATAATGCGCTCGTAAGCGGCCGCGGCTTGCTGAATCGTATTGATGATCCGGCTGAAGTGGCGGACCGGATTTTGCAGCAGGCGCAAATAAGCAATAAAAGCGACGATGGTGCCGACCGACATTTCGCCGCGCATCGACAGCCAGGCACCGAAAACAAGCACAATGGCCAAGCCGAGAAAATTAAGAAAATCGATAATCGGCTCGTAGGCGGCGCGCAAACGGACGACCTGGATGTTCGCGTCCATATTCGCCTTCGTGCGCTCGGAAAACCGTTCGGATTCGTAGTCTTCGGTGGCGAACGACTTGATCAGCCGGATGCCGGTCAACGAATTTTGCAAATGGTCGCTGACGTCGGCAATCGATTCCTGCACCTTGCGGAACGAAGAGCGCATCCGCTTGCCGAACAGCCGGGTCGTCATGATCATAAACGGGAACGTCGCCAACAGCAGCAGCGTCAGCCGCCAGTCGATCCAGAGCATATAAACCGCGATGGCGGCAAACGTAAAGAAGTCGGTAAACAGCTGCATCATGCTCGACGAGATAAGCTGCTGCAAAATGCTGACGTCGTTCGTCACGCGCGACATCAGATCGCCCGTACGGTTACGGTCGAAAAACGAGACATCCAGCCGCTGCATATGACGGTACAAATCGTTGCGAAGCCGATAGAGCACCTTCTGGCCGATCGCCGCCATCAGCGACGCGCTGAAAAAGCGCAGCACGCCAAGCGCCGCGGCCGCTCCCAGGACGCCCGCGCCAATATAAAGCAGCTGGTCGAAGCGTTTGTTCGGAATCATAATGTCAATCGTATACTTCGACAGCTGCGGCACGATAAATTCCAGCAGCGACACCGCGACGATGCATACGAACGCCGCGGCGACCGCCTTCCATTGCTTCGCGGCATGCTCCAATATATTGGAGAACATGCCGCGGATGCTGCCGGGCTTAGCCTTCTCCCCCGTTCCGAACCGGCCCATTCCCATGCCTCGGCCGGGACGGAGTCCTCCTTGCGGCTGCAAACCGCCGCTCATTCGCCCGCTTCCTTCTGCGAGCTGGTCATCTTGTCATTCATGGCGTCCTCCTATATAACGATATATCGTATTACCGAAAATTATAAAAGATATATCGCATCGACGCAATGAATTTATTTTTGAACGACACTCGGCAAGCTGCATGCCAGCTTACTATTCCGCGTTTCCGCCGCTCCTCTTGATCAGCAAACTTCCTTCGGCCGATTCCGGTCGTTCGTAATTGACATAAACGTCGAAATCTCCGAAACTGTATTGCAGCACGTATTCTTCCCATCCCGCATCGCTCTTGCCTTCGGATGCAGGAGGGCCCAGTATCGCTCTTACCCGTTCTGCAGGTTGATCCAATGCGGCCAAGATCGAGCCGGCCCGCTGGTCCTGGTCCGGAAACACAAAACATTTTCCGTATTGCTCATATTTCGTCTGATAGACTCCGGTCGCTTCCGGTTCTCCGTATGCCGATTTAAACCGGGAAACCGCATCGCCGATTCCGGCATGTACGCCTTTCAGCGTTCCCGCCCGGGCATATTCCGGAAACTCCGCGTCCAGAACAAGTCCGCACGGATCGGTTGGGGCCGCCGGAGGCTCCAGCGTTTCATTCGAACAACCGATAATTGCAAAGACGGAACAGAGCAAGAGCGATGCCGGAAGCGCCCGGCTAACAGCTGCCAAGCCGTGCGTAACGATCAAGCTCCACTTCAAGCGGTTGCCGTGACTCATCTTTAGGCACATCTCCTTTTATCCGATATAAGAACTTAACGTTTTTTTCCAATAAAATGTTTCCGGCGAACCGTTTGCAAGCTTCCGACACTATTTACTTGAAAGGCGGGTGAAATCCATGCCCATTAACCGTGCAGAATTAGTCAGGGAAGCATATCTGGAGAAACTGTATTTCTACTGTCTCAAAAAGACGGGCAGCAAAACGGAGGCCGAGGAGCTTGCGCAGGAAATTGCCGTAGAGACGCTTACCGGTCTGGCCAGAGGCCATGAGCCAAAGCAGTTCGAGCATTGGCTGTGGGCGATTGCCCGCAACCGGTACGCCAAATGGTGCGCCCGGCAAAGCCGCAACCGGGAGCGGCAGCTGCTGGGGGGCGACGATTTCTGGTCCGTCCTGACGGATGAAGGCTTGTCCGTCGAAGACGCCGTCATTCGCGACGAGAGCTTGCGCGCGCTGAGAAGGGAGCTGTCCCTGCTCTCCTCCAGCTACCGCGAAATTACGGTCGCTTATTACATGAACGGCGAACGGATCGCGGATATCGCGAAGCGCCTCGGTCTGCCTGTTGGCACGGTCAAACGCAAGCTGCACGAGTCGCGCAAAAATTTGAAGGAGGGTATGAGCATGGCGAGAGAAGCTGGGCAAAGAAGCTTTTTGGCAGAAAACGTTCATTTTTCGAAAAGCGGCAACGATGGCTGGGACGGCAGTCCTTGGAGCTTGCTGCAGCGGCTGATTCCAAAAAATATATTACTGGCCGCCTACCGAAATCCGATGTCGATGGAAGAATTGTGCATGGAGCTTGGCATTTCCAGGCCGTATATGGAGGAAGAAGTGCGGCTCCTTGTCGACGGCACCCTGCTGAAGCAATTGGCGGAAGACCGTTACGAGACCGATTTCATTATTGTGGACAAAGGCATGCAGCTCGCTGCCTTTGAGAGGCTGACGCAACTGAACGAACGGTTTGCCCCGCTTATGCTGGAATTGCTCGATTATGCGTGGGATCGCGTTGGATTGGGCGGCATTCCGGGAAATCAACGCGAGAAAGAAGAGCTGTACTGGACGTATATACCGCTGGCTGCGGATTTCGTCATTAACAAGACAAGCAATCAGTTCGGCATTCCGAACAACTACACGAAGCGTCCGCGCGACGGCGCCTGGGACATGACCGGAAGGGAAGAGGTCGAGCTGCCTTATTCTCTGCTGATGAGCCATGACGGGTACGGGCACGAACATGCCCGCTTTGCGACATATCGGCTCGATATGCACCGGCTCTGGAACCGGATCGGCCATTTGCAAGCCCACGAGGTTCAGCTGGTCGCCGATGTCATCAAGGAAGGACGCAAGCTGGACGCGTTGAGCGCCCATGAGCATACTGTCGTCCGGGATCTGGTTAGCAGGGGATTCCTCCGCACCGATGACGGGGAGATTGAGACTGCGTTCCCGGTCTTCAACACCCGGCAATTGGACGAATGGCAAATGACGCTCGAGGCGGACGAGCGCGGAGGCGGGTTATTGAATCGGCTCGTCGAGCTGATGAACGAATTATATTTGTTCAATTATGCGGTCATCGGCAAAGGAACGCCGGGGCGGCTGCAAGATCAGCTGAAGTTCGTGGCCGGACAGCAGCTGTATGCGGCGCGGATGGCCGTGCTGCGCTGGGCGCTGGAGCATGGGCGGCTTCGCCTTCCGGACGATCCGGACAGAAGCGCGATTGCGATGTATATGACGCTTAGCTAAAGCAGTGCGGGTCAGCGGCCAAGGTCAGTGCGTATCAGCTCCCTTTCCCTTTTGCTAACTGCAACGATTGCCAGGCTCCCCCGCCATTCTTTTTTTGCAGTCATGGAAAATAGAGCGATTGCGTGCCCGGTTCGTTAAACGATTCCGCAATCCCCCAGCTTGCGCACAATTTCATCCCGCTCCGCGCCGCCGAGTTCCGTCAGACGCACGGCCAGATTCGGAGCCATCCACACTTCAATGTCGTGTACCGCTGCCCCGCTGATGCGCTGATACTCCGCCAGGTACAGATCATGGAATCTTTTGCGCTTTTCCATGTTTCGGACCCATTCCGGCGCATCCGGCGGCATCGAGGTCGAATTCAGCATCATCGCCGTGCGTGCGGCATCGGCGGCGGGATCGCCGACCAGCGCATTGTTCCAATCGATCAGCACCGGACCGTTCTTCGACAGCATAATATTGCCGGGATGCAGATCGAAGTGGCACAATCGGCTGCCGTCCGGCATCTCGTCCAGCAGACGTTGAATCTCCCGTTTGCCTTGGGCGGACAGCGGCTCGGCCCATTCCAGCCGGCGGCGCAGCTCTGCCCGCATATTCGCCGGATACGGGCAACCCAATTGATGCAGCTCGGCCTGCAGCTCCGCCATCAGTACCGCATGCCTTTCCAGGCTCGCTTCCGCCGGTTCAATTTTCTCCAGCATCGTCGGCCCGTCGATTCGTTCGTACACGATGCCTCGGCGGTCTCCGTAAGTCCGCAGTTCCGTAACGCGCGGGCAGCGAACGTTCAGTTCCCCGACGAGCAGCGCGTTCCGATATTCGTGCTCCGCCTCCTCGCTGCGATAAAACAGCTTCAGCACCTCATGTTCGCCCCAGGCATACACTTCCGCAGTTTGTCCCCTGCCGACCAGCTCCAAATTCAAGTGCATATAAGATTTCCTCCACGATTCGGTATACTGCCAATATTTCCATGTTCTGCGTTCGGCGTCAACGGTCTGCGGACGGACCGGCAGCAAATCAGTCTCGACTGCTTAGGTCGTGCATGAACTTGCACACATTATAATGGACTAAGAAAATCGGACAGCAAAAAAGGAGATTCTTAGTTGTATGG
>CALAWP010000012.1 GCA_937895345.1 uncultured Paenibacillus sp.
GGTATACGCTCGTGAGTAATGCCCGTTCGCTCACATAGCTCCCCGAATGCCTTGCCTTCGTATAGCTGGACCATTTGCTTTTTAAACTCTGCCGTAAACGCACGTCTTTCCTTTGGCATTCATAATCCGCTCCTTAGTCTTTACTCTATTCTATCCCCCCTCATTTTTTCTGTCCAACTTAGTGTAGCCGGTCCATACATCATATTTTCGAGCGAGAACCCCTACCTTAATGCCGGCAAGTGCCTCCTGCGCAACCTTATACCGTACCTCTTTGAATGCGTTGTTCCGCTGTCTCATTTCCCCAGCCCCCTTAGTCAAAATTGTACCTTATTTCCCTCGATACTCTCCAACTTAATTAGGGGGCTTAATAGCCTTAAGCAAGTCGAAGGCATGCATTCGCCGTTTGCGCGTACGGCATGCCCATCAGAATTGCAGACAGGAGCGTGCATTATGGGTATTTTGACAGGAAATCCTAAAGAAAACCCGCTTCATTACGGAGAAATATTCGACATTTGGTCGTTTTCCAAGATGGCCAAAGGCTGCTTGTCCGCTTATGGAGCATTTCTAAATCATGCCGGCGACAAAGACGTGAAAAGGCTGCTTGAGGCGGCCATCGATCAAGCGAGCACGATTGCAGCTGAATGCGACGATATATTAAAGGACCACGGCATTATGCCGCCGCCCGCTCTTCCGGAGAGGGCCAAAGCCGAATGGACCGATATTCCGGCCGGAGCAAGATTTTCCGATATGGAAATTGCGGCGGCCATGTCGGCGGACCACGCGGCCGGTCTTGTTGCGTGCAGCCAAGTGATGGGCAAGTGTGTGCGTGAAGACATCGCCGCCTTGTTTGCCAAATATCACGATGCCAAAGCGGCTTTGAACTTACGATTGCTTCGCCTGAACAAAGAGAAGGGGTGGCTGGTGCCGCCTCCGCTGCAGATCAAGCGTCCGGAGCCCGTGGAAGTTTGACGAATTAAAGAAATCCCGCCCTCTTGCGAGAGCGGGATTTTCTTCAAAGTTTGAGGTTGATTTTATGCCCAACTGGATTAAGCAGTGAAGCGCGCTACATAAAACTCGCGGTTAGCCGGAGCCGTAGCTTGGAACAGTTGATTGCCGGCATCGTCGCGGATACGAATGGTAAAGGAAGTATTCGTTAAAGTAGAGATCTGGCTAAAGATCGCGACGCCGAAATCATCGAAGTCGGCCGTCCGTGTAACGGCGCCGGAAGTTGCCGTTACCGTCCAGCCGGACGTGTCATGCGGCGTGTTGCCGGTTGTTGGTCTAACGGCAAGGACAGTAAAGCGGCTCAACAATTGTCTTACTCTTCTTCTTCTTCTTCTTCTGACGACTCTGCGCCTTGGGGATGTCGCTCTTGTTCTGCGCACGACACGCGTGACGCGCTTGAGCCTCATCGGTTTTCTGGAAATCAGTTTCATTGGCAATCACCACTTTCTTGTAGGATGATATAGTAAATGCAAACGGGACAAGACTAGAAACTTGTTTTCACCTAATCTATCAAAAAAGAGGTTATTCCCCATTCGGCAAGGACGCGTATCCGAGTGCTGCGGCGGAGCATACAATGCTCGGAAGAGGTGAGCGTTGATTGAAGAAGAAGCGGGATTGGATAACCAGGCATCAAGCCGTTATGAGCGAAACGTTGTACAACCGGCTGCGCAAGCGGTCGCGCCGCAAGGGAAAAGCGATTCGTATTATCGTCCGGTTCAAGCGGCAGCTTTCGGCGGCCCGGCTGCGCCGAATCCGCAAACGATTGGGCGGCCGTAACGCGCCGTTCCTGCGGCAGCTTTCCATCATTAATGCGATCCATTGCATCGCGTCGGAGGTTTGCTTGAAACGGTTGTGCGGCATGAAAGGAGTCGGCAGAATCTATCTGGACAGGATCAGACGCAGCAAGCTCCATATCGCGACTCCTTCGATAGGCTCTTCCGCCGTCCAAAGACGCCAAGGTCTTGCCGGCCAAGGAATTAATGTGGCGATTATCGACACCGGCGTATATCCTCATCCGGACTTGACCCGTCCGGTCAACCGTATCGTTGCGTTCAAAGATTTTGTAAATAACCGGACCAAACCATACGACGATAATGGACACGGTACGCATATGGCGGGCGACGTTGCCGGGAACGGGACCATGAGCGGGGGGAAGTATAAGGGCCCGGCACCGAAAGCGGGCATTGTAGCGGTCAAAGCGTTGAACCGGTCGGGCGACGGGTACGATTCCACCATTATTCGGGCGATCGGATGGTGCATCGCCAACCGGAAGCGTCTCAAGCTCCGCATCGTTACGTTGTCGCTTGGCGGAACGGCGGGCGTTCCCTGTCGGGACGATCCGCTGTGCCAAGCGGTGGAGAAGGCGGTAAGATCCGGCTTGACGGTCTTCACCGCCGCCGGCAACGCCGGACCGGGGCGAGGCACGATCGAGTCCCCCGGAACGAGCCCTTCCTCGATTACGGTCGGCGCCTCCGACGACCGCAGAAGCTTGACTCAGGCCGGCGACCGCGTCACGGCGTTTTCCAGCCGGGGACCGGCTGCGGGAGGAGGACGCAAGCCGGATCTGGTCGCCCCCGGCGTGGCGATCGTTTCGCTGCGGGCGCCCTTATCCAAGCTGGACCGGCAATATTCGCATCAGCGCGTTGGGAAACATTACTTCTGGCTGTCGGGAACGAGCGTGTCCGCGGCCATTGCGGCCGGAGCGGCCGCCCAGCTGCTGCAGCGGCGCCGCAAGCTGTCTCCCCGCGGCGTCAAGACGGCGCTCAAGCGCAACGCCTTCTCGTTGGGAGAAGGCGGGAACGTCCAAGGGAGCGGAGAAATCGACGTCCGATTTTTGAACCGCCGCTGAAGCGGCGGTCTTTTACATAGTTGCATGAAAGTGAAAGTGAATGCTTTCCCATTGGAGAGAAACAAGTTATGATATAGTATGTATATAGGGTAAGCGCTTTCCCTGTATATGGAATTGGCGCTAGCGTAGAAGGGATGTTCGTTGCGGATGAAAACCAATTGGTATCGCAGAATGCTGCTGTCTTATATGCCGATCTTTTTATTTACGGTAACAGTTTTAATATTTTTGTCGATGATCGCGGTTAATGAAATATCGCAGAGGGAAACGGTGAAGGCCGACCGGATCACGACAGGCTACACCGCGGACAGGCTTTCCCGGTCGCTCAGGGGGATCGAGCTGGATGTCCTCGACGAGGTTCAAAAAAACGAGCATTTTCGGTCGTGGATAAATTCAGATGCGACCCGGGAGGACCGTCAGGTTATTTTGGATGCCGCCGGCAATTTGCGGGAGATCGCCGCAAGCGATACGCTTATCGATTCCGTCTACTTGTACCGCCAATCGGACAAATCGGTTCTGACATCCAACGGCGTTATCGATTGGAATTCCTTTGCCGATCGGGAGTACGTATCTTGGGCATTGTCGACAACTCCGGGGCAATGGTGGTCGGAGATCCGATTGTACCATAAATTCAGCACGGAGCAGGATCAGCGGGTCATCTCGATGCATAAGCGAACGCCGCTTCCGTTCGGGGACGAGGGACTGATCGTCATTAATGTGGACGTGTATGCGGTGGAGCAAATGGTTTTGTCGATGAACAATGATAACGTATCCTTTATCGATGTGCGCGACGCGGCCGGAAACCTGGTGTTTTCGACGCGTTCGGCCGGCTGGAGCGGACAGGAAGAGCCCGGCGGCGAAGTGCTGAACCGCGTCGAGCTGGAAGAGCTGGGCTGGGTGTTTGAAAGCGGCATTGCGCGCGAAACGTTGTTTATGTGGGTATCCGTCATTTCCTATGTGTGGGTTGTGATCGGCGTATTGACCGTGCTGGGGGCCGGCGCGTATATGCTGTACATTACCCGAAAAAACTATAAGCCGATTCGGCATTTGATGAGCCGGATCGAATCGGTGCAGCTAAGCAAGGACGAGTTCGGCAAAAAAATGGACGAGCTCTCGATCATCGACAAAGCGTTGGAAAGCTTGATTCAGCAAACGTCCGATTACGAAAAGCAAAGGCATGAAAACTTGCTGGTCGGCCGAAGGCAGCTGTTTCACGATTTAATTGCCGGCAATCGGCTGGAAAACGTCGAGGAACGGCTAATACAGCTCAAGCTCGTGCAGCCGGGAGAA
The DNA here is from genome assembly GCA_937895345.1 of uncultured Paenibacillus sp. GTDB lineage: Bacteria > Bacillota > Bacilli > Paenibacillales > Paenibacillaceae > Pristimantibacillus. The sequence goes on from CALAWP010000012.1 coordinate 4,142, forward strand.
CGATTTGACCGGCTCGCTTTTATCGCCGTGGAAATCGGCCATTACGGCGATTTCACCAGCGGTTTTTCGGTTCGCGATCAGTATGCGCTCAAGTTTGCGTTGACCAATGTGCTGCAGGAGCTCGCTCAGGAGGAAGGGATGTTCGGCTGGGCCGAATGGATTGCCGACAACCGAATGGGGATCGTCGTCAATGTTCAGGCAGAGCGCGCGGACTATGCTTCCGTTGTCCGAACCTTCGCGCAGCGGGGAAAAAGCTGGGTCGCGGAGCATTTGAAGCTGTCGCTGCTGTTCGGCGCCGGCGTCGAAGCCGGGAGCTGGAAGGAGCTCAAGCAATCGTACCGCTCCGCCTCCGAGGCGCTCAGACATCGCATGTCGTTCGGAGACGAAGCGATTATTATAAGCGGTGAACTGCCCGGAGACTCGGGGCTTCATTGGTTTGCCCATGTACAGGCCGGCTCGGAACTGGTCAAGTCGTTCCGGCTGGCAGGACCTTGGCGCGAATCGTTGGACGCGATGTTCGAGCATGTCAGATCGGACCGGCTGAAGGACGACGAAATTATGCTGCTGCTGCAAACGGTGCTGGACATGCTCGGAGGCGAGCTGAGCGGCTTGTCGGACGAGCTGCGGCAGCATTTTACGGGTCAAGCGGCGGAATTGTGGAAGCAAAAGGCGGACAATGCGACCGGGCTTGAACAGCTTAAATCGCACTTTACGGAGCATCTGGCCGAAATTTACCGCACTTACGTCGCTTACAGCGAAACGAAAAACCATCATGCTTTAATAAACGAAATGAAAGCCTATATTGAAGAAAATTTTGACAACCCGGATTTGTCCTTGAAACATTTAAGCGACCGATTCAGCATTTCCGGTAAATACGCCAGCTATTTGTTCAAGGAGGAATTCGATATGAAATTTGTCGATTTTCTCGTACAGCTTCGCATCGAGCGCGCTCAACAGCTGCTCGCCGATACGGAGGATTCGATCCAGGATATCGCCACTTCGGTCGGTTATGCGAACTCGATTACGTTTGGCCGCGTTTTCAAGAGGGTGGTCGGCGTAACGCCGGGAGACTACAGAAGATTGCGGTTAAAGCCCGATAAAGCCCGTAACGGCAACGATTTTTGAATATAGTTTAGTCTGCGAATAAGGTTTGTATTTCCTCTAAATGGAAATTATTCGATGGGTTTATCGATTTGAAACTGGTTTATTGCGGCCTTCTCCGGCTTCGTGCCATACTGTGGTCATTCCGGAGCCGGCTGCGCTGCTGCATCAGGATAACGCTTACAGAACAAGCGCAGCCTGACCGGAGTACAAGAACAGATGAAGAAGGGGATGGAACGAAGATGAGTAACGGGAAACAAAGAAGCGCGAAGTTCCGCAAGCCGATGAAGACGGCGCTTGTGCTGGCGCTCGCAAGCATGACGCTGCTGGCCGCATGCTCCTCCAAATCGGACAAAGGCGCTGACGGCGGTGCTAACGGTGCAGGCGAACGGGTTACGCTTAAAGTCGAAGTGTTCGACCGCGGCAATTCCCCCGCAGGCGCAACGATTACGGACAATTATCTGACTAACTACGTACAAGAAAGCTTCGGCAATCCGAACAATATTAAGGTGGAGTACGTGCCGGTGCCGCGTTCCGAAGAAGTCGAGAAGCTGAACGTATTGATGGCAAGCGGCGGCAACGTGCCGGATATCGTCTTTACTTACGATCCGAACACGTTCCATCGTTATGCGAAACAAGGCGGCTTGCTGGACGTCGGCCCGCTGCTGGACGAGCATGCGCCGAATTTGAAGGCGTTCCTTGGTGAGGAAGTACTGCAATACGGCGTATATGAAGGTACGCAATTCGCGATTCCGGCGAAACGTTCCAATGTAGGCAAATACGCTTCCTTCATTCGCGAAGACTGGCTTGAAAAGCTGGGTATGCCGGTGCCGACCACGACCGACGAGTTGTACGAGACGCTGAAAGCGTTCAAGGAGAAGGATCCGGGCGAAACGGGCGGTCAAGTTATACCGTTCGGCATGACGATCGCATCCGCTCAATACGAGCCGCTGATCTGGTCGTTTATTAAGCCGACGACGGAAGAAGAAGCGTTTACGCTGACGCAGCAGCTTGGCTCCAACGATTACCCGACCTTGCTGCCGGGCTTCAAGGATGCGCTGCAATTTATGAACAAGCTGTACAACGAAGGGCTGATCAGCAAAGACTTTGCCCTTGACAAGGACAAAAAGAAAATGGGCGAAGATATCGCCAACGGCAAAATCGGCTTCTACAGCGAGGACGATGTTAATCCGTTCTACGATAACGGCTCGCTCGACACGCTGCAAACGAACATTCCGGGCGCCAATCTGAAGCCGATCGACGTCTTCCAAAACTCCGAAGGCAAATACGCGAAGCCGATGTACGCGCCGAACGGCATGTACATTATGATTCCGAAATCGAGCGACCGCGCGGTGGAAGCGATCAAGTATCTGGAATGGATGGCGTCGGAGGATCACCTGTTCCATATGCAGAACGGCGTGGAAGGCGAAAACTATACGCTGGAAGGAGATATTCCGGTAGCGATCGAAAATCCGTCGGAAGAAGCGCTTAACCGCATGTTCAATTCCGGTGATATGGCTATTATTTCCAATGGCAAGCAATTGGGCAGCATGGAGAAAAACCTGGAAGCAAGAGCGCTGCAGTTCCCTAAACCGTTCTATGATCAAGTTCAGGAGGCGCAGCGAATCGCGAATACGGATACGTTCGCACCGATTGTGCTGGATCGCCCGATCGAAGCGCAAACGAAATACGGCACGACGCTGCTTGAGAAATTCAATGAGATGATCGTCGCCACAACGATGGCGAAGCCGGAGCAATTCGAAAGCACCTATGAAAAAATGCTGAACGACTATATGAAGAGCGGCGGCCAGGCCATCCTGGATGAGCGTACCGCACTATACAAAGAATTGAACGGATAGAATCTTGGGACAAAAGCCGGTCCGGCGCGGCGGACGGAAGAAGCGATCCGCTTCTTCCCCGCCGCGCGGAACCTGCCCTTAAGGAGGGAACCGCTGTGAGCATGGGCGCTTATCTTCGCCGCTATTGGCAGCTGTATGCGCTGATCGCATTGCCGCTTGCCTATTTCATTATTTTCAAATACGGGCCGATGTACGGCATTCAAATCGCGTTTAAAGACTTCAACTTCTTCCAGGGCATCGGAGGAAGCGAATGGATCGGCTTTGAAGCGTTTCGGGAAGTGTTTGGCATGCGGGACTTCTACATTACGCTCCGCAATACGCTGATGCTCAATTTTCTTGACTTGCTCGTCTCGTTTCCGGCTCCGCTTATACTGGCGATTATGCTGTACGAGATGAAAGTCGTATGGTTCAAGAAGCTTTCGCAGACCATTTTGTACATTCCCCATTTTATTTCATGGGTCATTATCGGCGGCATCGTGCTGCAAGTGTTCGGCACGCAATCGGGCATGATCAACAATCTATTGGCATCCTTCGGGATTGAAGCGATCCCGTTTCTAACCGACAAATACAACTGGCTGGTTACGTATCTGATCGTGGGCGTGTGGCAAAGCGCAGGCTGGGGAACGATCATTTATTTGGCCGCACTGACCGGCATCAACAAGGAATTGTTCGAAGCCGCCGGCATCGACGGCGCAGGCCGTTTCAGAAAAATTTGGCATATTACGCTTCCGGGGCTTAAGCCGACGATCGTGGTGCTGCTCATCATGAATCTCGGCCATATGGTTTCCATAGGCTTCGAGCGTCCATATATTATCGGCAACATGGCCGTCCGCGAGTTTTCCGACGTGCTTAGCACGTTCGTATATCGGATCGGTCTCGAGTCCGGCCAATATACGCTGGCGACGGTTGTCGGTCTGTTCCAGGCCGTCGTAGGACTTATATTCGTGCTGGGATCGAACTACATTTCCAAGAAGTTGACGGATGAAAGCATTCTGTAAGACTATAACCGATTTATTCGAAAGGAGCGGACCGGTGTGAGAGAACAAACCGCCAACCGCGTGTTCGATACGTTCAACTTTATATTGCTGCTGGTCTGCACGCTGCTCTGTTTGGCTCCGTTTCTTCATTTGCTGGCCATCTCGCTTAGCTCGTCCAGACCGATTATTTCGGGTGAAGTCAGCTTGTGGCCGGTGGAGCTTACATTCGAGGCCTATACGAAAGTGTTCAGCGATTCTTCGATGATCCGGTCGCTTGGCTTTACAGTTATGATGACCGGCGTTTTTACCGTATTGTGCATGCTGTTTACGATTGCGATCGGATATCCGCTGTCCAAACGGTTGCTGAAGGGCCGCAAGACGCTGATGTTTATCGTCGTCATCACGATGTTTTTCAGCGGCGGCATCATTCCGGAGTATGTGCTGGTGCGCAATCTGCAATTGCTGGATTCGATGTGGGCGCTTATTTTGCCGGGACTAATCAACCCGTTCTATTTGATCATTCTAGTCACTTTCTTCAGCAATATTCCGGACAGCCTGGAAGAATCGGCCGAGATCGACGGCAGCAGCCATTTCCGGACGCTGATCAGCATTATTTTGCCGCTTTCCTTGCCGGTCATCGCAACGTTAAGTCTGTTTTATGCGGTCGGCCGCTGGAACGGCTTTACAGATACGCTTATGTACATTACGAGTCCGGAGCTGTATCCGCTGCAATTGAAGCTGTACCAGCTGATCCAGAACAACATGATTACGGATTTGATGCAAATGGAAGGTACGCAGATGAAGCTTGTCGTGCCTGAAAGCTTGAAGGCGGCCAGCGTCATGTTCGCGACGGTGCCGATCCTGATCGTCTATCCGTGGCTGCAGCGCTATTTTGTCAGCGGCGTGATGCTTGGCGCGGTGAAAGGATAGTTTTGCCCGCCCGGTTTGCGGCGGCCGCATTAACGAACCGCTTTAGATTCCGATAGAGAGGTAGTGGCCCGAATGAGCATGTACGAAAAGCTGGTATTGTTGAACGATAAATGGACGGAAGCCGGCATGGAGCTGCAGGTGCTGGAGGAAGGCAGCCGTTTCTACGGAGGTGTCGCCGATCCGTACAATGGCATTCCATGGCCAAGCCACGGAGGCACGCCGATGATGATGGGAGTATGGACAGCTTCGCTGCTGAACAAGGACTCCCGTCACTATCGGAACGAAGAGCTGCTGCGGCGGCTGGAGCTGGCCGCCCGATTCAATTTGCGTTTCCAGCATGAGGACGGAACCATATCGCCGCCGTGGACGAATATGCATTCGCCGCCGGATACCGCCTTTGTCGTCAACGGTCTTGCCCAAGTATGCGAGCTGCTGGAAGCCGACCCGTGGGAGCCGGTTCGCGAAGCGGCCGCGGACGTTCGCCTGTTTCTGGAGCGGACGATTCCGGCGATGCTCACCGGCGGAGTCCATACGCCGAATCACCGCTGGGTCATGACCGGAGCTCTTGCTTTTCTGTACAAACTGACGGGGCGCGAAGAGCTGAAGGAGCGGGCGGATGCCTGGCTGGCGGAAGGCATGGACTGCACGGCTGACGGAGAGTGGACCGAGCGCAGCAACGGCATCTACAACACGGTCAGCGACATCGTCCTGTTCTATGCGGCGGAGCTGCTGGATCGGCCGGAGCTGCTGGAGCCGGTCCGCCGCAACTTGCGGATGATGGCGTACATGATCCATCCGGACGGCGAAGTGGTGACCGATTATTCGGGCCGCCAGGACTTCGGCACCAGGCACGGATTGGGCGGGTACTATCTGGTGGCCGCACTGATGGCCGACCGGGACCGGGATCCGCTGTTCGCGGCGATGGCGTCGCTTGCGGCCGAAGCGCTGGATCATCCCGGCTTTCTGCCGAACCAGGCGATGCTTGGCATGCTGCGTTATCCCGAGCTGCGTCAGCCGGCGGTTGCGCCGGGGCGGCTGCCGGATGAGTACCGTCTCGTCGTAAACGGCGCTTTTCCGCGGGAAGCTTACTTGAAAGGCATGGACGAGGCAGGGCATGGCGGAAGGATTTATCACAGCAAGCTGCATCCCGAATTCGGAGCGCCTGTTGCCCGTCATCGAAGGGGCGGCACCAGCGCGACCGTCATGACGGAGACAAGCTCGTTTTTTGCCTTGCGGCACGGCGCGGTGCGGCTGCTCGCGGTGCAGCTCGGTACTTCGTTCGAGCCCGGATTCGTAAAGGCACAGCAGCTGGAGGCGCTTGAGAGCGGCGACGGCTATCGGTTGACCGCCGTGGAGCGGAAAGGCTATTACGGGCCTTTGAAAGCCGACCAGCTGCCGCTTTCGGCCAGAGGGGCGGTAAGCCCCTGGTATTCGCTGCCGCACCAATTGCGCGAAGTGACCCACGAGCAGCGGCACGACGTCGCCATCGAATTGAAGGAGACGGAGCAAGGCTGGCGAATCCGAATCGTTTGCGATAAGCCCGATCCGCTGCTGACGCAAGTATCCTTCGTATTCGGCAAGGAAGGCGAAGCAATGGGAAGCGGCCTTGCGCCCGCGGATACGGGAACTCGCTTCTGGACGGACGGAACGGTTCGCTACGCGGCCGGCGACGATTGGCTGGAGCTGGACGGAGGAGCGTTCGAGCATAAGGCGGCCAAGCTGAACGGCCTCGGCTATCCCGGCGATTGCTTGACGCTGCTCGTCAACCTGATTACGCCGTACGACCGGACCTTCGAGATTCGTCTGTCGCCCGGACGATAAGGCGGGCAGGCATAAGCTCAAGGTTTATACGGAAGGAAATGAAGCATGTATTTGTTCTCCTATTTCAAGACAAGAGACGAGTCAATGTATTTGGCCGTCAGTGAAGACGGCTTTATCTGGAACGAATGGAACGACGGAAGGCCGGTATTGAAAGGCGCTGACGCCGGAGGAATGATTCGGGACCCTTTTTTGTTCAAGGATACCCGCGGACGGTTCCATGCCGTTTGGACGACCGGCTGGGAAAGCGCTTCTATCGGTTATGCTTGGTCTGATAATTTGTTGGAATGGCGCGACATTCGCCTGCTCCCGGTCATGAACGGCCGCGAGGGTACGATCAACTGCTGGGCGCCGGAAGTATGTTGGGACGCAGCGGCCGGAGCTTTCCGTCTTATCTGGTCTTCAACAGTGCTGCAACCGTTAGAGAAGCGCAAGCGGGATCATCGAATCTGGTCGGTCCTCACGAATGACTTCGAACGGCTGTCTGACCCAGCGGTATATTTCGATCCCGGTTATAACGTAATCGACGCTACCATTGTCGATCTGGGAGATCGGCAAATGATGTTCTTCAAAGACGAGCGCGGAAGCAATGAGCCGGACACGACACACAAAGCGATACGAAGTTGTCCGATCGGCAAGAACGGCGCGCCTGACGTCGGCGGAATATCCGAATTGTTGACGCCTGCGCTTTCCGAAGGTCCGACGCTTTATCCGGTGATGGACGGCGGGGTCCAGTACTGGATCATGCTGTACGATATGTTCAGTAATGGCCGATACGGAGCGGCCCGTTCCGTCGATCTGGTTCATTGGGAAGATGTGACGGATCTGATTCACTTGCCGCCGGATCCGAGGCATGGCAGTGTTCTCCGTCTTTAAACCGTCTGTTCGCACAGACATTGACTGTAAGGATAGTTGCATATAGAAGTAATTTTTACGAAAAAAACGTTGCGGACACGCAGCGTTTTTTTTTGAGGCCATTTGGTTTGACTGCTAAAGTTGTTCAACTGCAAGATTGCAGTCGGAGGGAGCACGGCCTTGCAGCGATACAATCAACCGTCGCGTCTAAACGGGAAGACGGATGGTCATAATGGGAGTGAATGACAAAACGGTAAAGGCAGAGTCGGCGCATATGCATCGGAAGCAAAAGGCATACGAGAGGCAAAAAAACGTTACTCAAATCTTGCCGGAGTACAGCGGAGTACCGGTGGAACCGGATATAAGGCGCAGCATGGAGTTTATCCTGCGGGAAATGGGCGGCAGCGACGACGTGGTCGTGCGCGAGATCCGATACGAAGATTCGAAAGCTCCCGCTGCTGCTGTCGTCTATATTGACGGCTTGACGGATGCCGCGGCCGTTAATCGGTATATCGAGGATGTGCTGCAGCATTCCCTGGCCGGCATTAAGGAGCATGCGACGGACGATAGGCTTGACCGTTTCGAAGCGGCCAAGGAGCTGCTGTTCGGCATCGGCTCCGTCCGGACGGTGGACGATATGTCCGCCTTATATTTGGAGCTTCTGTCCGGCGAAGCGATCATTATGCTGGACGGGTTCGATTATGCCTACTGCGTGGACATCCGCAAGTGGAAAGGGCGGGACATTACCGAATCCACGAACCAAACCTCGGTGCGGGGGCCCAGGGAAAGCTTCACGGAGACCCTCCGCGACAATACCGCCATGATTCGGAGAAAAATTAAAGACCCGAGGCTTTGGCTGGAGACGATGACGATCGGGCGGTTGACGAAGACGGACGTCAGCTTGATGTACATGAACGGAATCGCCAAGCCATCCGTTATCGAAACGGCGCGCCACCGGCTGCAATCGATCGATATAGACAGTGTCCTGGACAGCGGATACATCGAAGAATTGATTGAGGACAACAAGCTGACGCTGTTTCCCGCCGTTTACAACACCGAGCTGCCGGACAACGTAGCCTCGCAGCTTCTGGAAGGCAAGGTGGCGATATTGGTCGACGGCACTCCGAACGTGCTTATCGTGCCAACGCAATTCGTATCCTTCTTACAGTCGAACGAAGATTATTATCAGCGGGCCTTTTACGCAAGTTTGCTCCGTATATTGCGGTATTTGAGCCTGGGCATCTCATTGCTTTTCCCATCCTTTTACATTGCAATAACCACCTATCACCGCGATATGCTGCCTACGCAGCTTTTGATCAGCCTGGCCGCGCAGCGCGAGGGCGTGCCGTTTCCGGCGTTTGTCGAAGCGGTCGTGATGGAGCTGACGTTTGAGATTTTGCGGGAAGCGGGTTTGCGGATGCCGCGCGCGATCGGCCAAGCCGTTTCGGTCGTCGGCACGCTTGTTATTGGCCAGGCCGCGGTCGAAGCGGGCATCGTCTCGGCGGCGATGGTCATCGTCGTTTCCATTACGGCCATTTCGACCTTTACGCTTCCTTCGTACACGATGTCGATTCCGGTCCGCATCCTTCGTTTCGCTTTTATGGGGGCCGCCGCGAGCTTTGGACTTTTCGGCACGATTATGGGACTGTTTGCGCTGCTGCTCCACTTGTGCTCGCTGCGTTCCTTTGGAGAACCGTATATGGCGCCGTTGTCACCCTACAAAGGAGTCGATATGGGAGACGGCTTGCTTCGATTGCCGCGGTGGCTGATGTTTAAACGGCCGGATACGGCGAAGGGAAGCGGGAGCACCCGTTACCGCAATCGAGGCTGAGGGGAAGCAATATTTTACGGCTGAACTACAGGAGGAGCTGTCATGAAGCTGCGTAAAGCGGCGGTTGTTTCGTTGTGCCTGATTTTGATGACGGGCTGCTGGAGCAGGCGGGAGCTGAACGATTTGATGATCGTCCTCGGCATAGGTCTCGATTGGGAGGACGGCGAATACGTCGTCTCGTTCCAGGTCGTCAATCCGGCCCAAATCTCCGCTCAGAAACAAGACAATACGAGAGCGCCCGGCACCTTGTACCAGGGAAGGGGCAAATCCGTCTTCGAAGCCGCAAGGTCGCTGACGGCCGAGGCTCCGCGCAAAGTGTATGTGGGACATCTTCAACTGTACGTCATAGGCGAGAAACTGGCTCGTCGAGGCATCGGCGATATGATCGACAATATGCTTCGGGATAACGAAGCCCGAATGGACTTTAATGTCGTCATCGCCAGAGGAATGACCGCCGAGAGCATTTTGAAGCTGTACACGCCTCTGGAGAAGCTGCCCACCAACAATATGCTGCTTTCCTTGAAAACCTCGGAGAAAAACTGGGCGCCTACGGTATCGATCACGTTGGATGAAGTGTTGGACCAATTGTCGACGGTCGGCAGCGAGCTCGCGATTACCGGCATCAAGCTGATCGGAAACAAAGAAATGGCGGATTCGCCCCGCAATGTTGCCAAGTTCAGGCCGCCGAGCCGATTCCGCTATTCGGGCATTGCCGTATTTAAAGGGGATAAGCTGATCGGGTGGCTGAACGAAAACGAAAGCAAAGGATACACCGATATTACGAACCGGCTGGAAAGCACCTCCATTCAACTGCCTTGCGGCAAAAATCATTACACCGTCATTGAGGTGACTTCATCCGATTCAAAATTGCGGGCAAGCGTACGCCGCGGCAAGCCCGTCGTGCGAATCAGCATCCGGTCGGAAGGAACCATCGTAGGCAGACACTGTCCGACGGTCGACGTGACCGATCCGGCAACAGTCGCGGAGCTGGATCGTAAGGCTGCGACCTACATGCGCTCCCATTCGGTAGCGGCCGTGAACAAAGCGAAGGCGTTGAAATCGGATATATTGGGATTCGGCATTCAATTGGCCAAGGAGCATCCCGCCTACTGGAGGACGGTCAAGGATGACTGGAACGAACATTACTTTCCGGACGTGCAAGTGGAATACGACATCAAGTTTAACATTCGAAAGACGGGAACGACCGGGAATACGACACTGAAACACTAACTTTAGCGGCAGAAAGCGAGGCGGGACTTTACGATGGCTTCATTCATCGCAGTGTTGGCTGTGGCGGCGGGGACGTTCTGGCTGGAGGCTCCGGGACTGAGCCGCCGGAAGCGCAAGCGGGAGCTGTCCGCGTTCGTTATACTGCTGCTGGCGGCAACCGCGCTTTACGGGGCGATGACGCTGGAGGTTACGCTGCCCAACCCGTTCGAGCTTCTTCGGCTGATGTACGGCCCGTTAGATTTCGGCAAGTCTGCAAGCGGGGGATGAGGATGAACGAATATGCCAATGCCCGCATATCGTCCAGACAATTTACGATACTGATCGTGCTCGGCGTCATCGGCTATACGATTCTGGTTATACCTACCATGGCGGCGGCTTTCGCCAAGCAAGACACCTGGCTGTCGATGCTGCTGGCGTTTGCGCTGGGGCTTGCGACCGGAGGCATGTACGGCTTGATTGCCAATCGGCTTTGCGGTCAAAGCCTCGTGGCGGGAGCCCGGCAGCGATTGGGCATATGGTTCGGCGGTGTGGCGGGACTGCTTGTACTGTTTCATTTTTATTTTATTTTTGGCCGTAGTCATCATCGCGTACAGGTATGGCGTCGAAGCTTTCGCCCGCATGGGCGAGTTGCTGATGCCGGTTTTTTTTGCGCTGTTCGTCACCCTGGTGGTGCTCCTCCTGCCGCAAGTCGAGCTTCCCCATTTGCAGCCCGTCGCCGCCAACGGCATCCTGCCGATCGTTCAAGGAGCGTTTCCGATTTATTGCGCGGCTTTCGCGGAAATGCTGGTCATCTTTATGCTCGTTCCGCATGTGGAAGCGAAGAACGGTCTGGTGAAGCCGATCGTCAAAGGTTTTGCGGTCGGCGGCGTTGTTATTTTTATCGTTATGCTGCTGTGCGTGCTCGTATTGGGGCCGAATTTGATGGAAACCAAATATTATCCGACCTTCGTGCTGGCCCAAAAAATATCGGTCGGGGACTTCCTGGAACGTTTGGAGGCCGTCTTGACCTTTTTATGGGTCATTACGGTGTTTTTCAAAACGCTGCTGCTGTTCTATGCGCTGACGACGGGATTGTCGCAGCTCTTTCGCCTGAAGGAAAGCCGTATGCTGACGATTCCGCTGGGCATGATTTTGCTGGTAAGCACCGTGGCCGCCACCCCGAGCATTACCGTGTATAACGATATTTTGCTGCGGTATTACTTCTGGTTCGATTTAACCTTTTGCGTTCTGCTGCCCGCCTTGATAGGGGCCGCGCTGGCCATTAGACGCGGAAAGTGAAACTTTTTATCGGAAATCCGATATATAGGAAGGAGGAACTCTATTTAACAAAATAGGATGCCATTCAAGGAGGAAGTTTCGTTTTGGCCGATTTGTCGTACAGCCGGCGCTATGCCGGCCACCGGTATTTGATTGATGCATTCAGGCGCAGCCTTTTTCATATTAAGGAACATCTGACGGGGCCGTGTTTGTTTTTGCTGACCGATCCCGCAGGCGTCTTGTTGTCGATGGAAAGCAGTTCTTGTTTGAAGCCCGAGCAGTTTCCGATTCGTCCCGGCATGTCCTTTGCCAGGGAGCGCACCGGCGTCAATGCGATCTCGGAGGCGATGTCGCGCAAAGCTCCCGTTTACCTGCCGCCCGAGAAGCACGAGAACCCTCTGTTCCGTGCTTGGCATTGCTACGCACTGCCGCTGGAGTCGCCCTCGGGTACGATCGGGTATTTGGACGTTTCGACGGTAAACGCGGATATGAAAAGCGAGATGATGGCGATTGCCAAGCTTATTCCCGCCCAGCTGCTGACGCTGTACCGCGGCTCGGAAGAAGGGAACGCGCAAGGCGAGCGGCTGCTCAGCTGCCGGCAGCTGCAGGTGCTGAAGCTGATCGCGCAAGGCGAGACGGTGAAATCGATCGCCGCAAGTCTGAATATCAAGGAATGCACGGTCAACCATCACAAAAAAATGATCTTCGGCGCATTGGGCGTTCAATCCAGCGCGGAAGCGGTAATGATCGCAGCCAAAAACCGGTTGTTTGACCGTTGCCTATAGCATTCTATAGGTGGAAAATTTCCCCTCCCATGCTATACTGTTTTGGTGTGTTCCAAAATATAGAGTATGGCGGAGGAGAATTATGTTTAGAAGAAAAAGCATCGTCGTATTGCTCGCGCTGACGCTGATTGCCGCGTTGGCCGCCGCATGCGGAGGCAAAGACAAAAAGGTCGATCTGGGAGTTACGGGAGCAGGCACTTATACGAACGATTATTTCGGCGTATCGCTCAACTTCCCTAAAGACTGGGATGTGCAGGATGCGGAGGGCATGAACGAGCTGGCCGAAGCTGGCAAGGAACTGATCGCGGGCGACGACGCCAAGAAGAAAAAGCAGCTGGATCTGGCCGAAGCGAAAACGTTGAATTTGTTGGCCGTTTCTCAATTCCCGCTGGGCGGAGAAGAGCTGGGCGCGTCCTTCATGTCCGTTGCCGAGAAGGTAAGCAAGTTGCAAGGGATTTCGTCGGGCAAAGATTATTTGGAAGCTTCCAAGACACTGATGGAGCAGTCGGGCGTCCCCTATGAATACCATGAGATTACAACCGCCAAAGTAGGCGGCAAAGATTTCGACGTGTTGCAGGTGACGCTGGATGCGGGAGATTTTGTCGTCACCCAGGATTATTACAGCACGCTGATTGAAGGGTATGCGTTCAACTTCATCTCGACTTACGTGGACGACGCTTCGAAGGCGTCCATCGATGAAATTATCCAATCGGTTTCTTTTAAATAAACCCACTTGTTTTCAGATGTCCCGTCCGGTTACCGGACGGGTTTTTTTGCCTGCAGGTTTTGGTATAATTCCTATTATCATGGGAAAATTGAGGGGATGGTCATCCTGCATTGGTTCGGCTTTTTTGGAAGCGTCATCGACGCGTTGTTCGTCGCGGCGGGATACGCGGCCGTCGGTCTTCTCGTCGCGCGTCACAGGCGAAAGCAGACGCAGCGGCCCGCTTTATGGAAAGCGCTTGCCGTCGTCTTTGTCGGTTTGTTTGCCTTTACGATTCGCATTCCGGTGATGGAGAAGACCGTGCAGCTGGCGGTGCTTCCGCTCGGCGTGTGGATTTTGTATTTGTTTCTTCGCCGTAACAACTGGCCGGCTTACCGCGGCTACGCCTGGATTGGATTTGCGGCCAACTTCGTCTTGGCGGGCATGGCGCTTCTAGCCGTTCCGGCCGATCAGGGGCTGTATCCGAAGGAAACGGCTTCAACCTATGTTGCCGGCACGGAAGAGGCGGCGGTGATCCGTCTTCATCCTCTGGCTCCGGCGGCGGAAGTGAATGCCGAGCGGCTCAAGCAGGCGGTCGAACGGTCGGCTTTGGCCGAAATGGATGCCATCCACTGGTATATGCAGGCGAAACACGGCGATTTGCCCGAGTACGAGCCTACGCCGGAGCGGTTTCCGTATCAATTGACCGGGACGGAGCCGCGCTGGGGAAGCGGCATCGGCCGGGCCGTATTTGTGGAAGAAGACGGGCTGGGCTTGCTTGTGACGACGGCGGGCCGGCATTATTACTTTCGCTCTGACCATCCGTTTGTGGAGGTGGGACCGGCACAAGCTTCTCTGCCTTCCATTCTGGAAGAGCCGCGCTTGTCTGCTCTGAACCCGGAAGGATTTCCGGATGGACGGCAGATGGTGGAGACGATCAATCGGACTTATGCCTCGGCCAACGCCAAGGAAGCGCTGCAGCCGATCGCGTTGGACGGCCGCCATGCCTATGCGCCGTATATATCGGACACGGGCCGATACGGCTCCAGCTACTGGATTCGCAAAGGAAAGTCCTGGACCATTGCCCGCATCGATTCGGACGGCGATCCGTATGTGTGGAAGCTGGATCAGGACGATCCGTCGACCCATTATGTCGTCTGGAGCTTTAATCCGGAGAAAGAGCTCTCGAAGCTGCGTCTGTATCTGATGCGGGATAGAAATGCATATGTAAGCGACAGCCGTCACTATTATACGCCGATAATGCAGCTGCAGGCCGAGATCGATGTCCGCGAGTCGCCGTACGGCGTCATGCGTTTTCCCGCCGATTGGCGGGAGGCGATTACGGAAAGCGCTCCGAAGGCGGACCGCAGCTGGTCCGATCTATTGTTTCCGTCTTCGCGGCCGCCGGTCGTGACGGTCATGTGGAATCATTATAACGAAGAAGGGGTAGAAACGTTTCCGGTCGGCGGCGAACAGGCGGGCTTCGGATATACGAAGGAAGATATTGCGATCGAACCGGTCTATATTGTAAATGAAAGGAACTTGCTTGTGAATGCCGCCGCCGAGCAGCCTGAATGACGGCAAGAACGGCTTTCGGCCGGGAGTTCGGGGCTTCGCAGGCCGGCGGCCTTGAACCGGCGCTTGAATCCGCTATAATTTATATATTGAATAGTTTATAACTGAAGCATTTCGACAGGGCGGATTCATCGCGGCCGAACGGGAATGCGACAAGCAGAGGGAGCTGATCGAGGGAATGTTGAAGCTGTTTCGATACTTGCGGCCGTACGGCTGGCTTATTGTGCTGGTTATGGCCCTTATTTTGCTCCAGTCGCTGTCGGAGCTGTATTTGCCGACCTTGATGGCCGATATCGTCAATCATGGGGTTGTCGAGGGCAATACCGGCTATATATGGAAGATGGGCGGATTTATGCTCGTTGTGGCGCTCGTCGGCGCCGGCGTCTCGATTCTCGCAAGTTATTATTCATCCCATATTTCGTCCGGCTTCGGGCGGATCGTCCGAGGCAAAGTGTTCGAGCATGCGGAAAACTTTTCGCTGCAAGAGTTCGACAAGATCGGCACTGCGTCGCTCATTACGAGGACGACGAACGACATTAACCAGGTGCAGCAAGTGCTGATGATGATGCTTAGAATGATGGTCATGGCGCCGATGATGTGCATTGGCGGCATCATTATGGCGCTGTACAAGGATGCGAAGCTGACACTGGTGCTGCTGGCGGCGCTGCCGATTTTGGCGCTAACGATTTGGCTGATCGCCTCCAAGGGGATGCCGTATTTCAAGGCCATCCAGAAGAAGCTTGACCGGCTGAATCTGGTGCTGCGCGAAGGGCTGACGGGCATTCGCGTCATCCGTTCCTTCAACCGGACCGACCACGAGAAGGAACGGTTCACGGAAGCCAACCGCGATTTGATGGCGACCTCGATCAAGGTCAATCAAATTATGGCTTTTATGATGCCGATGATGATGCTGATCATGAACTTTTCGACGATTGCCATCGTTTGGTTCGGAGGCTGGCGCATCGACAGCGGCGACATGCTTGTCGGCGACCTGATGGCCTTTATCCAGTATGCGATGCAAATCATGTTTTCGCTGCTGATGCTTTCGATGATGTTCGTAATGGTGCCCCGGGCATCCGTCTCCGCCGTCCGGATCAACGAAGTGCTGGATATGCAGGCGGGAGTGCGGGACCGGGCGCAGGCCGGCGGCCGAGGAAGGCTCGAAGAGGAAGGGACGGTAGAGTTCGACCGCGTGACGTTCCACTATCCGGGAGCGGAGAAGCCGGCGCTTGACGACATATCGTTTACGGCGCATCCGGGCGAGGTGACGGCCGTGATCGGAGGGACCGGCTCGGGCAAGTCTACGCTCATTCATTTGATCCCCCGTTTCTATGACGTGCTGAAAGGCTCCGTGCGGGTCGGAGGCAGGGATGTCCGGGACATGACGCAAGAGGAGCTTCGGGCGCGCATGTCGCTTGTTCCGCAGAAGGCGGTGCTGTTTACGGGAACGGTGGCGGACAATATTCGTTACGGCAAGGAGGACGCGACGGGCGAGGAAATCCGGAAAGCGGCCGAGACCGCTCAGGCGCTTGAGTTTATCGAAGGAATGCCGGAGGGCTTTCAGTCCGTGCTCGCCCAAGGCGGAGCCAACTTGTCGGGCGGCCAGAAGCAGCGGTTGTCTATTGCAAGGGCGCTGGTCCGCAAGCCCAACGTTTATTTGTTCGACGACAGCTTCTCGGCGCTCGATTACAAGACGGACGCCAGGCTGCGCACGGCGCTGAAGGAGGAAACGAAGGATGCGGCGGTTATTATTGTTGCCCAGCGCGTCAGTACCGTAATGGACGCGGACCGCATCATCGTGCTGGACGAAGGGCGCGTGGCCGGGATCGGCACGCATAAGGAACTGATGGAGCGGTGCGGCGTCTATCGCGAAATCGTGTCGTCCCAGCTGACGGAGGAGGAGATCGCATGAGCGGGGCTAACAGCGCAGAAAGAGCCGGTTCTCGCGGAGGCCAGCGTCCGCCGGGCTTCGGACCGGGTCCGGGCGGCCCCGGCATGATGGGGATGCCCGGGCAAAAACCGAAAAACTTCAAAGGTTCGTTCAAGCGGCTGACCGGTTATCTCCGTCCTTTTTTGTGGAAGCTGATCGCCGTATTTGCGGCCGCCATTTTGAGCACCGTATTTGCGATTTTGAGTCCGAAAATATTGGGAACGGCGACGGATAAGCTGCTTGAACCTATCATAGCCAGAATGCAGGGCATCGCCGACGCGGCCGTCGATTTTCGCGGCATCGGCATCATCCTGCTGACGCTGGCGGGCTTGTACGCCGTCAGCTCGGTCTTCAGCTATATTCAGCAATTTCTGATGGCGGGCGTGGCGCAAAAGGTCGTCTACCGGATGCGCAACGAAGTAAACGACAAGCTGTCGCGGCTGCCCTTGAAGTTTTACGATTCCCGGACAAACGGGGAAATATTGAGCCGCGTCGTTAACGATGTGGACAATATCAGCAATACGCTGCAGCAAAGCTTGACCCAGCTCATTACGTCGATCGTGACGCTTGTCGGCGTTATCGTCATGATGCTGACGATCAGCCCGCTGCTGACGCTCATTCTTATTTTGACGCTGCCGCTCAGCTTTGTCGTTATCGGAATGGTGGCGAAGCGTTCCCAGAAGCACTTTAAAAATCAGCAAGCCGAGCTGGGCGAGCTGAACGGGCATGTAGAAGAAATGTACACCGGGCATGCGATCGTCAAGGCGTTCGGGCGGGAGCGGCAGTCGATCGACAAATTCGCTTCGATCAACGACAAGCTGTATCAATCGAGCTGGCGCGCCCAGTTCGTTTCCGGCATCATCATGCCGCTGATGAGCTTTATCGGCAATATCGGCTATGTATGCATCTGCGTCGTGGGCGGCGTGCTTGTGACGCAAAGCGCGATTACCGTCGGCGGCATTCAAGCTTTTATCCAGTATGCCAGACAGTTTACGATGCCGATTACGCAAACGGCGAATATCGCCAACATTATTCAATCGACGATCGCTTCGGCGGAGCGCGTGTTCGAGCTTCTGGACGAGGAAGAAGAAACGCCGGACGCGAAAGCGCCGGCAAGCCTGACCGCGCCTCGGGGCGATGTGGCGTTCCGTTCCGTCCGGTTCGGCTACAAAGAAGACGCCGTGCTGATCGAGAATATGAACATCGGCGTGAAGAGCGGGCAAACGGTCGCCATCGTAGGACCGACGGGAGCGGGCAAAACGACGCTGGTCAACTTGCTCATGCGGTTCTATGAGGTGAGCGGCGGCTCGATAACGATTGACGGCAAGGACATCCGGGAGCTGGAGCGCGGACGGCTTCGCTCCATGTTCGGCATGGTGCTTCAGGATACGTGGCTGTTCAACGGCACGATCCGGGACAATATCGCGTACGGCAAGCAGGGAGCGACCGAGGAGGAAATCGTGGAAGCGGCCGCCGCCGCGCATGCGGACCACTTTATCCGCACGCTGCCCGAAGGATACGATACGGTGCTCAACGAGGAAGCGTCCAACATCTCGCAAGGACAGAAGCAGCTGCTGACGATCGCCAGAGCCATTCTGGCCGATCCGGCGATCCTTATATTGGACGAAGCGACAAGCAGCGTGGATACGCGGACGGAAATCCAGATTCAGCAGGCGATGCAGCATCTGATGTCGGGCCGAACGAGCTTCGTCATCGCGCACCGGCTGTCTACGATTCGGGATGCCGATCTCATCCTCGTAATGAACAAGGGCTCCGTCATCGAGCAAGGCACGCATCTCGAGCTGCTGGCCCAAGGCGGCTTTTATGCGGAGCTGTACAACAGCCAGTTTACCGGCGGCGCCAAGGCCGGCGCGGTATAACGTTGCTTGCAGGTGCAAGTTTAGGAATAAGAGCCGCCGTTTCCGGCGGCAGGCGGATCACGACCGTCCGGGGCCCGGTGCCTGCGGACGGTCGTTAGACGTCGGGGAGAGCGCCAGCGCACGGGCTGGGCGCCCTTACAGCCGCCGCTCGACGCCATTCAGACTCTGCAAGTAACATTTTCAGCCTTACAGCCCTCCGCGCGGTACCATTCCGCCTCTGTAAGTAACTTTTTCAGCCTTACAGCCCGCCGCTTGGCACCATTCCACCTCTGCAAGTAACTTTTTCAGCCTTACAGCCGCGGCTCGTCACCATTCGACGGGTTGTTTAAAGATAGGTTTGTGGCGGCAGGCCATGAGAGGCAGGCCATGAGAGGCAGGCCATGAGACGTCAGGCTGTGTGAAGATAGGCCGCGTGAAGGCGGGCTACGTAAAGGTAGGCGGGCGAATCGAAGAGAAGCCGCGCGAATGAAAATTTACTCGTTGCGCCTAATTGGCAATCCAAGTAGACTTAAGGAAGAGATTGTCAACTTATTGGAGCGGGTGATGAAAAATGCGGAGCAAGGCCGTCAACTCGGCTTGGGCGTATGCGCTCGGGATGTTCGCCATGATGATTCCGAGCCATGCGTTCAGCCTGTATTACAGCTATTATTATGTCGATACGCTGGGCCTCGGCCTGGGACTGGCAACGCTGGCCCGTACGGTATTTCTCATTTGGGACGCGGTCAATCAGCCGCTGGCCGGCTATTTCTCCGACCGGACGAATACGAAGTACGGGCGAAGAAAGCCGTGGATCGTCACTTCCGTACCGTTGTTTATGCTGACGTTCATCATGATCTTTTCGGTGCCGGAAGGGTTAAAGGATTCGCAATACGGTTTGTTTGTTTGGTTTTTGGTTGCGCTGATCTTGTACGAGGCGGTCGCCACTATCCTGTGGGTCAACTACGGAGCGTTGTTTCCGGAATTGTTCCGGGGGAACAGGCTTAGAAGCAAGGCGTCCGCCGTTCAGCAAGGCTGGCAGATCGGAGCGATTCTGCTCGCTTCCGTTCTTGCCCCGATGCTGCTGGACGGCGTGGGAATCAGCATGATGTCCGTCGTGCTCGCCGCTGCCTTCGGCTTGTTCATGCTGCTGTGCATGAGATTCGTCAGGGAAAGCGAGGAGGCCCGCCAGACGCCGCGCATGAAGCTGGGCGAAGCCTTCCGTTCGACGTTGCGGAACAAGCCGTTCTGGATTCTTAACATTTCCAACTCGTTTGCCCAAACGGTCAACGGCTTGCTGACGTCGATGATACCGTTTTATGCAAAATACGTGCTGCGCATCCCGGATGCGCAAGTGACGCTGCTGCTCGCGTCCATCTTCGTGTCGGTCATCCCGCTGGTTGCCGTCTGGTACTGGATCGCCCGCCGGCTTCAGCCGGTGCATGCCTGGCGGCTTTCGCTGCTGGCCTATGCGTTATCGGTTATCCCGCTATGGTTCGGCAAAGGGCTGGCCGGAGGCATCGCGGCCGGCGTCATTGTCGGCTTTGGACTGGCAGGCTTCCTGGTTACCCCTCCGGTGGTCAACAGTCTGATCATCGACCGGGATTTCGAAGAGACGGGCCGGCGTCGCGAAGGCGTCTATACGGCGGTCAGCGGATTTATTACCCGGTCCAGCGGACTCATATCGGCGGTGGCGTTTCTGATCGTCGGAAGCATGACCGGTTATGAAAGCGGGGACAATCCCGGAGACGATCCGGAGCGGACGTTCCGCATACTGATCAGTCTGGTGCCGTTTATTTTGCTGGCGATCGCATTTCTGTTATCCTGGTTTATGAAGCTGAAGGCGCACGCCGCGCCGGAGCAAGGCGAGCAGCCGGGCTGATCGGGCGCGCTAGAGCCTTCCGGGGCAGACGGCAAACGAAAGTTCCGGCAAGGCACACATACGATATCGATTAAGGAATAGGAGCTATCCGATGTACAAAGTCACCATGGATCTCGTAAATGATTGGACGAAGACGGTTAAGGAGGTGCTCGAGGGGTCTGGACTGCCCGTTGACAAGGAAGCCGACGCTGCGGCGTTGACGGCATTGTATTATCTCCAGACGATGCCCGAGCAACAGGCGAAGGCCGAGGCGGAGCATACGCTGAAGAGGCTTCGCGAGATGGAGGCGACGATTCGCGAGCATCTGGATTCGACGATCGTGCCGGACATCCGCAAGCGAACGGGCTACGAAGGGATGAGCTTTCACTTTTGCTGGGTGTACAATCAAGGAGAGCATATTGTGGAGCTGGAATCGGAATACCGGATCCCTCTAAGCGGACAGGCGGGTCAAAGGTAGACAGAATCGTCCGGACCGCATATAATGAGTATATTCATACAGCGAAGCGGTCGGAGATGACAGAGAACCCTTTTGCGGAGTATGCGGCTTTTGTCGCGCACTCATGCAAGAGGGTTTTTATTTTCATATCGGACTCCGGCGGCCGTAAAATATCGGGAGGAATGCAAAATGAGCCACTTATTTTCGGCCAAGGAACGGGAACAATATTTGGAGCAAATGGCGGAGAACGAGCTCGATGTGCTAGTGATCGGCGGGGGGATTACCGGGGCGGGCATCGCCTGGGACGCCAGCGTCCGAGGAATGAAGACGGGACTGCTGGAAATGAACGATTTCGCTTCGGGCACGAGCAGCCGCTCGACCAAGCTTATACACGGCGGACTTCGTTATTTGAAGCAGGGAGAAGTGAAGCTGGTCCGCGAGGTCGGCAAGGAGCGGGCGTTGCTGCACAAAAGCGCGCCGCATTTGGTCGAACCGGTCCCGATGCTGCTTCCGATCTACAAAAGAGGGACGTACGGATATTGGGCCAGCTCCATCGGTCTGTATATTTACGATTGGCTGGCGGGCGTCAAGCGCGGCGAACGCCGCACCATGCACGGACGCGAGGAGACGATGGCGATGGAGCCGCTGTTCAAGAGGGACGGCTTGAAGGGCTCCGGTTATTATTACGAATACCGGACGGACGATGCACGGCTGACGATGGAAGTGCTCAAGAGCGCCAGAGCGAAAGGGGCCTGCATTGTCAATTACGCGATGGCTCAGCAGTTTATTTATGCTGGCGGCAAAGCGGCGGGCGTCCGGGCAGTCGATCGCTCGACCGGCAAGACTTACGATATTTATGCCCGCAAAATCGTCAATGCCGCCGGTCCGTGGGTGGACGAAGTGCGCAAAAGGGACAATTCGTTGAAGGGTAAACGGCTATTGCTGACCAAAGGCGTACATCTCGTTGTTGATTACGCAAAGCTTCCGGTTCGGCAGGCCGCTTATTTCGATGTGCCGGGCGGACGGATGATCTTTGTCATTCCGCGGGCCGGCAAAACGTATATCGGGACGACCGATACCGTCTACGAAGGCGAGCTGGAAGAGCCGGGCATTACGGCCGAAGACCGGGATTATTTGCTGCAGGCGGTTAACGCGGCGTTTCCCGCCGTCAAGCTGCAAGCCTCGGACATCGAGTCGGGCTGGTCGGGACTTCGTCCGCTTTTGTGGGAAGAAGGCAAAAGCCCGTCCGAAATTTCGCGCAAGGACGAATTGTTCGTATCGGACTCCGGTTTGGTGACCATTGCCGGAGGCAAGCTGACGGGCTTTCGCAAAATGGCGGAAAAGGTGGTCAATCTGATCGCGGCCCAGCTGCAGGAGGAAACCGGTACGATTTATCCGCCTTGCACCACCGACCGCGAGGCGATCAGCGGCGGATCGGCCCAAGGAAAAAGCTACGAGGAAGCGGTCGAAGCGGTGATAGCGGAAGGGGCGGCAAGAGGCGTCGGACGCGCCGAAACGCTCGATCTGATCGGCCGATACGGGACCAATACGACGCAAGTGCTGAGCTATATGGCGATGTCGGAGCGGGATGCGGCCGGGCTAAAGCTGCTGTACGGCGAAATCCGCTATTGCGTCGAGCACGAAATGACGAAGGATGCGGCCGATTTTCTGCTGCGCCGCACGGGCTGGATGTTGTTTGACCGGCAACGGGCCGAAAGGCTGACGGCGGACGTCCTGGAGATTATGGGGGTAATGCTGGCCTGGGACGGAGATGAGGCGGAACGTCAGCAAGAACTGGTGAAGCGCCGGCTTCGGGAAGTTTCCGTCTCGTCCGGTGAGGCATGACGCCTTCCAATGTGTTACAATTTGCAATAGAAATCAGCCTGCAACACCGGAGGTGAATGCGATGGCCAGACAACGCGAAGGCTCGCAGCGGATCTCGTATTGCCTGAAAAGGAGGCCGGTGATCGCCTCCCTGATGAGCGCGGAGGAGCTTCCGGTTCTGTTGAACTCGTCAGCCAACGTTATTTTTATCGTCAAATCGGATATCTTTATGATCGATGCCGTCGTGGAACGGATTCGAGAGGCCGGCAAGCTGTCTTTCATCCATTTCGACCTGATCGAGGGGCTCGGCAAGGACCGCGCGGGCTTGGCTTATTTGGCGGATAAGGTCGGAGCGGACGGCATCGTCACGACCAAAAACTCGATTATCGCCGAAGCGAAGAAGCTCGGCTTGTTAACGGTGCAGCGGCTGTTTGTCCTCGACTCCGTCTCTCTTGACAATGGGATCAAGAACATCAAATCGTCGGAGCCCGATGCGATCGAGGTGCTGCCGGGCCTCGTATGCAAGCGCATCGTGGGCAAAATACGCAAGGAGCTGGATATTCCGATTATCGCAGGCGGATTGATATCCGAGCCGGAAGACTTTCGGGAAGCGCTGGACAGCGGGGTTATCGGCATATCCACCTCCAGCAGGGAGCTGTGGAAGCTTCAGGATGAAGGTCAAATGACTTACGGCGAAGGGGAGTAACATGCCCGAAATTGTGTTGAATACGGATACGATGCTGCTCCGCCTGCTGCTATCCGCCTTGCTTGGGGGGCTGATCGGCTGGGAAAGGGAACGCCGCAAGAAGCAGGCCGGGCTGAAGACGCATTTGCTTGTAGCCGTCGGAGCGACTCTTATTATGCTGACCTCCATTTACGGTTTCGACAGCAATTTGATCAATCATCCGAACGCCCGGTTCGATCCGGCGCGGCTGTCCGCCCAGGTCGTAAGCGGCATCGGCTTTTTGGGAGCGGGAGCGATATTGCGGCGATCCAACCATGTCATTTCGGGATTGACGACCGCGGCGACGCTTTGGGTAGCCGCGGCGATCGGGCTCAGCGTCGGTTCGGGCTTCTACGTTCCGGCCGTCGCCACAACCGCGATCGTTCTTTTGAGCACGCTGGTGCTGAACAAGTTCGAATCGAAATTTTTGTCCGGCAAAAAATCGGGTACCGTAAAGATCGTCATTGAAACGTCGGGGAAGCCGGCCGAAGTGAGCAAGATTACTTCTTTGATGGAAAAGGCGGATATGTCGGTCGAGCATGTCAACATGCTGCAGGCCGGTCCGGCCGACGGCGGGGCGCCCGGCTCGTTTACGATGGAGTTTCGCGTACGCGCTTTCGACGCCAAGAGCACCGACGCGCTGTTCCGGACCTTGTGGGAAGTGGAAGGAATCAAGCAGGTCAAGATGAACTGGCGGGAGCGGGATTGACCCGTCGTACGGAAGAGGCGATAGAGCTCGGCAGGAGACACCCCCCATTCGCCGGCGAATGGGGGGTGTCGTTGTTTTGGACGGGATTAGACGTTTTGCTCGTCCTGTTTTTCGTTTTGAAAAGCTTCGATGCTGGCTTCGCGCCGCTCGTTTTTGGCTTCGATATTGTTTTTTTCCGTTGCGGAAATTTCCTCGGCATGCTCGGTCAAGTATGCTTCGGCTTCCTGGATGTTCTGCTGCGTATCTTCAATGTGCTGCTGCAAATGCTCGGCGTTATCCGCCCGGTTATCCGGCTTGGCCACGGGAATCCCTCCAAATGTTCGTTTGAAAATCCTTCATTATCATGGCCGCGCCCGCCTCTGGTTATGCGGATAGACGAGCAAAACGTAGGAAATCGAATGCCGCTGGATTTAAGGACGGCAAGATTGGCAGGCCGACATCGTTCGTTACCGAAACGAAGTAATCCTCAAGGCGCGTTCCAGCCGTTCTTATCGGCGTAATGGGCCATCGCCTGCTGCAGCCATGCCTCTTCCTCGGGAGTGAACGGGGAAGGGGTCATCCTTTCCAATTCCGCTAATTGACTCTCTTCCAGTTCGGCAAGGCTCTCCAACCGCTCCATATTGTCGCTGCCGACAAATTCGAAGCTGAGCTTCATCTGACGCTCGATCAGCGCCTGCACCTCGGGATCGTCCGCCGGTCTTCCCATCAGCCGCTTCACCTCTTTGGCCATCTCGATAAATTCCCGGTCCAACGCTTCCATTTCCTCGGGAGCACGCTCGAATAATCCGTTGACCGTATCGGGAGGAAGATGGCGCTCCAGCCATTCCCGCTGCTCCGGTTCGGTCTGGATGCTGTGAATAAGGCTTGCGAGCACGCCGCCGTCGACTTCCTCTCCCCGTTCCAGCATCGCCGAGACGCGGCCAACGGCATTCAATGCCGTATCCAGACGGGCGCGCTGCTTTTCCAGTTCGGTGCGCTGCATTTGCAGCACGGAGGCCAGATCGGAGCCGTATTGCTCCTTCTGCATGAGCTCCTTAATCGTATCCAGACTGCAGCCCATAAATTTGAAGCAGACAATCCGCTGAATGGTTAGCAAATCTTCGCGATCGTATTTGCGGTGTCCGGACGAAGTGTCCTTTGTTGCCTTAAGCAGCCCGATTTCATCGTAGTAATGGAGCGTCCGCACGGATAAGCCCGTCAGCCTCGCAAATTCCCCGATCGTGTATGCCGGTTGGTCCTTCATTTTCCTTTACCGCCTTTCGCAAACTTTATATGCCGCTCGCCTTAAGCATACACCCTCACGCAACTGTAGGTTCAAGCGGGAACTTCCCGTCCTCCTGTTACGCTAAGCGCCGGATATGGTAACATAAGGACAGGGAAGCCGGAAGATTGGCCATCCGGCGAGCCGATGCGGAAGGGGTGAACGTTATGGAACAGTTGATGTTTGTGGAAATCGGGATGGGCATTGACCTGCATGGGCAAAACGTGACCAAAGCCGCGGTGCGGGCGGTGCAAAACGCGATTCATCATAATTCGATGCCGGGCATACGGATGGTGCTTCCCGGCGGAGACTTGAACCGGATGAAGGTGAATGTCCGTCTGGCGGTTCCCGCCGACAAGGAATCGCTGGATCTGGAAGCGGTAAGGGAGAAGCTGCCGTACGGGCAGGTGACCTTCGAGGTGATCGACGGCGGCATGCTGACGACGAGCGGAATTGTGCTGGCCGACAAGGAGGACCGCAACGATCTCGCTTATGTCGTCATCGCTTCGGTTGAAGTAGGGTATTAAAATAGGGCGAAAACCGGATTTCCTTCACGGGAACGTCCGGTTTTTTCTTTATCCGGCAAGGTGAATATGGTATCATTAGTAATGATAATCATTATCGATATTAAAAAAGGGGCGTCGTGAAGCGATGGACCATTACGAGGGTATCCGCAGATGGGTCGTTACTCTCCGACATGCGGAGTTGGCGGCGGGAACGAAAGGCTGGACGCTGGAACAGCGGCTTACGAGACAGCTGGCCGTCATAGTGCCGCTTAACGGCAGCGGCATGCTGGAGAGCGAGGGCCGCCGAACGCGGCTGGAGCCCGATTATGCTTACGTCTGTCACGCCGAAGGAACGTTCGGCATGACGGCTGACGGCCATTCGGAGCTGGCCGCCGTTATTTTGCGCTTGGATTGGGAGGAGCGACAAGGGGAGCGTTGCGAGCCGGTGGCGAAGAAGCGGCTGCTGGAGCTGCTTCCGCCCGGACAAGCGATCGCGGCGGAGCCCTCCGGCCAAATATCCGCGCTCGCCAGATCCATATGGGAAAAATGCCGCAGCGACGACGAGCTTGAAGCGTGGAGGGCTCAGCTGGATTGCTCGGAGCTTATCTATATGCTCGCTTCAGCGGGAGAAAAGACGCTGATCGAAACGACAAGGCAGGCTTTGGACAAAGCGGCCGCATTTATGGAAGAAAGATACGGAGAGGAACTGACCGTTCGGCAACTGGCGGGTATTGCGGGGCTCAGCCCCAAATATTTTGCCGACCTTTACAAAAAGACCTTCGGGATCAGTGCGGTAGACGCCTTGACGAAGCTTCGGATCGACAAGGCCAAACGTCTGATGCTGCAAGGGGAGCGGCTGATGAAGGATATCGCGCAGGAGGTCGGATACGCGGACCCCTTTTATTTCAGCCGCAAATTCAAGCAAATATGCGGTATTTCACCCACCGAATTTATGAAGCATCGCAGCCGGCGCATCGCGGCTTACGGTTCGACATCCGTCAACGGGTATTTGCTGGCGCTCCGGATCGTACCTTATGCGGCTCCGCTTCATGCGAAATGGTCCAAGCATTATTATGTTCGTTACGGACCGGAGATCGCCTACCACTTGGACGCCCACAGGCAAAACTATAATAAATCCCGGAACATCGAGCTGTTGAAAAAAGCAAAGCCGGAACTGATTGTCTGCGGGAACGGACTGGAGGGCGCCGAGCGGGAGGAGCTCGAGTCGATCGCGCCGGTATTCGTCTTGTCCGAGCCGGAGACAGGTTGGCGGAAAGGGCTGTCGGAGCTGGCGGCCTTCTTGGGGGAAGAGGCCGAAGCCGAGCTGTGGAGCGAACGATACCGTTCAACGATCGCAGCGCTCAAGCGTCAATTGTCCGATGAGGAAGCTCAGCCGTCCGTTTTGCCTTTGAAGTTTTTGAAGGGAACTTTTTATTTGTATATGTCGAGGGGCATGCATGAAGTCTTAATCGAGGGATTGGGCTTGCGAGCGGCGTGCGGCTCCGTCTTGCCGGAACGGCCGGTGCCGGTTTCGCTGGAGGCGATCGGTGCCATAGACGCGGACATTGCCCTGCTTCTGGTATGCCAGGAATCGGAGACGCTGGAAGCGTGGCAGTCGGTCAAGGAGTCGGGCAGCTGGATGGCGATGCGCATGGTGCGGGATCATCGGCTGCGGCTGGTGCCGTCCGATCCGTGGCGGGAGTATTCTCCGATCGCGCTTGAAAGAATCGCGGAGGAAGCGCGGAAGTTATTGACGGCAAATAATCCATAACCATTCTGGATATTGTCCATGGCCCGATTGAAGGAATAGCTCTATAATTGCTAATGAAATTCATTCTCATCATCGTGTTGGAGCGGAAAGGAGCTATCTGGTCATGAAAAAGTTGATATCCAGTCTTGCGCTGCTGCTGACGTTAGCGTTAATGCTAGCCGCATGCGGAGGCGGAAACGGGGAGGTTCCGGCTAACGGGCAGCCGAATGGCGGAGACAAGGCGGCACAGACAGAGAAGCCGGCCGACGAGAACAAAGGCTCGGAAGGACAAGCGGACGCAAATGCCGGGGAAGGGACGAAGACCGTTACTTACTTGGGACAATCATATGAACTGCCCGCAAGCACGGAACGGATCGTCATCGCGGGAGCGGTGGAAGCGATGGAGGATGCGATCGTGCTGGACGTCCATCCGGTCGGAGCGGTCACGTTCTCGGGCGTGTTCCCGCCCATGTTCGAACCCATTACAAAGAATGCGGTATCGATCGGCGAAAAGACGGAGCCGAACTTTGAGGCGATTCTCGCCCTGAAGCCCGACGTCATTCTTGCCTCGACCAAATTCAAGCCCGAAGTATCGGAGCAGTTGTCTGCCATCGCGCCCTCTCTGCCTTATTCCCATATTTCGACCGATTGGGAAAGCAATTTGATGCTGCTTGGCGAGCTCAGCGGCAAGCGGGAGCAGGCGGAGGAAGCGATCGCCGGCTACAAGGCGGATTTGGAAGAGGCCAAGGCGAAAATCGGCGCCGGCTTGCAGGACAAGAAAGCGGTAGTCGTTCGAATTCGCGGCGGAGAAATTTACGTGTACCCGGAGAACGTTTATTTCAATCCGGTGCTGTACGAGGAATTGGGATTGACCGCGCCTGCGGAAATTAAGGCGGCGAAGGCACAGGAGCTGCTTTCGGTCGAAAAATTTGCGGAAATGAATCCGGACTATTTGTTTGTCCAATTTTCGGAAGAAGAAAACAAGGATACGCCGAATGCGCTCACCGAGCTGCAGAACAATCCGATCATCAAAAATACGAATGCGCTGAAGAACGGCAAAACGTTCGTTAACGTGGTAGACCCGCTAGCGCAGGGCGGTACGGCCTACAGCAAAATCGAGTTTCTGAAAGCGGCCGTAAGCAAGCTGTCGGAATAACAACATCCCTTCGGCAACGAGGGACAACAAGTTAGATAAGGCGTGTTGCTATGCGATACCAGCGTTTTATGCCGGCGGCCGTCCTGGTGACGGCGCCGGCTGCGGCTTTAGGCATTATCGTTCTATCGGTCCTGTACGGGGCCAAAAGCATTTCCGCGGCTGCCGTATGGGAAGCCGTATTCCATTTCGATCCCGAATCGGTTGATCATCAAATCATTCGGGCGTCCAGGCTTCCGCGAGCGGTCGGAGCTTTGCTGATCGGAGCCTTCCTCGCGGTGTCCGGCGCGCTGATGCAGGGGATGACGCGAAACTATTTGGCTTCGCCTTCCATTATGGGCGTCTCCGACGGTTCGGCGTTTGTCGTGACCATGGGCATGATTCTGCTGCCGAATTCGCATTCGGTCAGCCTGATCGGGCTGTCCATGATCGGCTCCGCGTTCGGCGCAGCCGTCGTTTTCGGTTTGGCCCGGCTTATTCCCGACGGCCTGTCGCCGGTGAAGCTGGCCATTCTGGGTACGATCGTCGGCACCTTCCTTAGCGGGGCGTCCGCGGCGGCAGCCAGTTACTTTCAAATATCGCAAGGACTCAGCTTCTGGTATAACGCCAGGCTTCATGCGATGGATCCGGGGCTCATCAAGCTGGCCGTTCCTTTTGCGTTCGTCGGCCTCGCCATGGCGGTCGCCCTTTCCAAATCGGTTACGGCCATGTCGCTGGGGGACGACACGGCCGCCAGCCTCGGCCAGCGGCCCGCTCTTATTCGGGCGCTCGTCATGCTCTCCGTCGTCGTCTTGACGGGCGTTTCGGTGGCGCTCGCGGGCAAGATCGCCTTCGTCGGGTTGATCGTTCCGCATATCGCCAGAATGTTGTGCGGGGTCGATTACCGTCGCGTCGTACCGGTATCCGGGGCGCTGGGCGGGTTATTTTTGGCATTATGCGACTTGCTGGCGCGCTTTGTCAATTATCCGTTCGAAACGCCGATCGGCGTGGTGACGGCCTTGTTCGGCGTGCCGTTCTTCCTCTATCTCATCAAGACGAGAGGAGGAAGCAAGCATGCCTGACTCGTCGCGCTTGCGGCTGGCGACGGTCGCGGCGGCGATCGTCGCCGTCATAACGGCAGGCGTCTGTCTCAGTCTGACCAGCGGCATGTTCGGGATGTCGCTTAAGGATATCGCGGCAACGCTGCTTCGGATCGATCCGGTTCGCGAGCATGATCTCGTCGTCTTCCGATTCCGCCTGCCTCGCATCGTGCTGAGCCTTCTTGTCGGCGCCGCGCTGGGCATGGCGGGAGCAGTCATACAAGGCATTACGCGCAACGGACTCGCCGATCCGGGCATATTGGGCATTAACGCCGGAGCGGGCATGGCCGTCGTTCTGTTCATGCTTCTGTTACAAGGGGAAACGACGGTCACAGGCTGGCTGTCCGTCATGCTGATGCCGTTGTTCGGCTTGTTCGGCGGGTTGACGGCCGTCAGCCTGATCTACTGGTTTGCCAGGCATAACGGCCGGCTGGATCCGCAAAGGCTGTTGTTGTCCGGCATTGCCCTCGGTTCCGGCTTTGGGGCCGTAACGCTATACGTTTCCTTGAAAATGAACCCGAACGATTTCGAGATGGCCGCCGTTTGGCTGGCGGGCAGCATATACAGCGCCAATTGGAAATTTGTCGCGGCCATGCTGCCGTGGCTGATCGTCGTTCCTCCGGTGCTGTGGCTGAAATCGCGCGCGCTGGATTTGTTCCAATTGGGCGAGACCGGCGCGGCCGGACTGGGCGTCACCGTGGAGCGGGACAAAAACGTGCTTCTCCTGTGCAGCGTCGGTCTCGTCGGCGCCAGCGTGGCGGTGTCCGGGAGCATCGGCTTTGTCGGATTGATCGCCCCCCATATGGCAAGAAGGCTGACCGGCACGCGCCACAGCGTCATCGTGCCGGTCAGCGGACTGATCGGAGCGGCCATGGTGCTCTTTGGCGATTATATCGGCAAAACGATATTCGCCCCCGCCGAGCTGGCCGCAGGCATCGTCATATCGGTAATCGGGGTCCCGTATTTCGTTTATTTGCTGCTTCGTGCCCGAAAGCGGACGTAACTTACTTGTTCCAAGAAAGGAGCGACTATGAATCGTTTACATCGGTTGTCCGTTTCGGGAAGAGAAATTGCCGTCTACTTGCCTGTCGGCTATCGGGAGGAGGGAGACCGGAAATTTCCGGTCGTGTATGCGCAGGACGGCGAAGAATTAATCGACAGCTGCATCAACCAGCTCGAGCATCTGACGGCGCAGGGCAAGCTGCCGCCGTTGATTATAGCGGGGGTCCCGCCGCATAACCGGAACGCCGAATATAAGCCTTGGCTGGCCAAGGCGCTGATGGAGGGTTATCCCGATTTCGGAGGAGAGGGGCGCACATACGTCGACGAACTGGCCGATGTCATTAAGCCGGCCGTCGACAAACGTTTCCGGACGCTGCGGGAGCCGGAGCATACGGCCGTCGCCGGAGGCTCCTTCGGAGGGCTGATCGCCATGTTCGCCGGATATTGGAGGCCAGATGCGTTCGGCAAGCTCGGCATGCTTTCCCCGTCCCTTTGGTATGAAGGGGTAATGGCGTTTATTCGGGAGAATGGGCCTCCGCCGCACGGCCTCCGCATCTACATGTCGGTCGGGGACAGCGAGGGAATTTACAAAAATACGATACAGCGCAACATGGTCCCGTCCAATAGGAAGACGTATCGTACATGGCTGGACAAAGGATTTCCGGCGGATCGCCTGCGGCTGAACGTGAAGGAAGGCGGCACTCACGATCTTATCCATATGGGCGAGCAGTTTCCGCTTGCCTTGCAATGGCTGTTCGGGGACCAGGCCGCAGAGGCATCCCCGAACGGCCTTGGCGCCCGGGAGGCGCCGGGCTACGCGGTTCCGGGCACTTGCGCGTTCGGAATGGTTTCCAAGAACACGGGCAGATCTTATCGGCTGTTCGTCTCAATTCCGGCGGCGCCGCCGCCCGCAAACGGTTATCCGGTGCTGTATGCTTTGGACGGCAACGCGATCTTTGCCTCATTGGCCGAAGCGATGCGGCTGCAAGGGCGCAAGCCGCACGGCATCGAGCCGCAAATCGTCGTCGGCATCGGCTACGATTCGGACTCTCCGCTCGTAACCGAAGAACGGTTTCTCGACTATACGGAACCGGCTCCCGTCTCGGCGCTGCCGGCGCGGCCCGACGGCTCCGCCTGGCCCCGGAACGGAGGCGTCGAGCATTTTATCGACATGATCGAGGAGCAAATCAAACCCGAAATCGAGCGGCGCTGGCCGATCGACCGCGGACGGCAAAGCTTGTTCGGCCATTCGCTGGGCGGATATTTTGCGTTGTACGTTATGCTGACGCGGCCGGGGGCCTATCGCAAATATATAGCCGGAAGCCCTTCCGTCTGGTGGAATTCGCACAGCTTGCTCCATCGTCTTGCCGAAGCGGAGCAACGGCTGCGGCAGGCCGGGACGGAAGCGGAGCTGCTGATCGCCGTCGGCACGGAGGAAAAGGCTTCGATGATCGAAGATGCCGAGAAGCTGTACGAGAAGCTGAAGCCCATTTTCGGGCATTCGATGCGGCTCAGCTTCCGCAAATTTGACGGCGAAGGTCATGTATCGGTGCTGCATCCCCTGATCAGCGAAACATTAAGGTTTATTTCCCGATAGAACGTTTCCATGTGCGGGCTGTAAGGCCGCATTGACTTCTTGAACGCGGTTACCGGTTTGAACCGGCCGGCACGGCCGCCCCGGCGCCGCTTTGCATATGCTGCCACAGCTTCCGGTAAAGGCCTTGCCCGCGCTCCAGAAGCTCCCGGTGCGTGCCTTGCTCGACTGTCTCGCCGCCCGCCATCGCGACGATCCGGTCGGCTTCCGTCACCGCCGTCAGCCGATGGGCAATGACGACCAGCGTGCGGCCGCCGCTTCTGGCCCGGCGAAGCACCGCCTCCATCACTTTGCGTTCCGTATCGACGTCCAGCGCGGAGGTCGCTTCGTCCATAATCCAGACGGGCCGGTCCGCGAGCAGGGCGCGGGCGATCGCAAGCCGCTGCCGCTGGCCGCCGCTCAAGGAGCCTCCGTGCTCGCTGATGCGAGTGTCATAGCCGTCCGGAAGAGCGGCGATAAAGTCGTGGGCTTGCGCAAGGACGGCCGCTTCGACAAGCTCGTCATCGCCCGCGTCCGGTTTGGCCGCCAGCAAATTGTCCCGGATCGACCCCGCAAACAGATACGGGGTTTGCGGGACATAGGAGACGTATTGACGCGCGCTTTCCGCGTTTTCCTGCGGATTGGCTCCAAACAGCCTGACCTCGCCGGCGGAAGGGAAGAGCAAGCCGGCGCCGAGCTTGGCGGCGGTCGATTTGCCCGAGCCGCTCGGCCCGACAAAGGCGACGAATTCGCCGGGCAGTATGTGCAGCTCAAGTCTATGCAGGGCGGGAGCGACGGCCGAACCATCGTGCGGCTCTTCCGCTTCCTCGGCTTCGCCGCGCTCCTGACGCGCTCCGGCCGTATCGAGTGCCGCAGCGGCAGCGTAACGGAATTCCACGCCGTTCCAATGGATGGCGGGCGTCGTCTGCGTCGACCGGTTCTTCACAATCGCCGGCGCCGGCGGTGCGGCAGGCTCCTTGGCGGCATTCGACAGTGCCAGCATGCGTGCGGCGGAACCTTTCAGCCCTTGGGCTTCTCCCCATTGCCGCCCCAAATTATACAGCGGATTATATACTCTCCAGATCAGGATAAAGAAGGCCATCAGCGATCCCAATTGCAGCTTGCCTTGAACGGCAAGCCAAGCGACGATCAGCACCGCGCCCCAGGAAATGATCAGCGCCAGCGAATTCGTCAGCCCGTTGACGAGCTGCTGCAGCCACATGCGCCGCATGAGCAGCCGGTTCAACAAGGTGCGCTGCTCCTGAAACCGGCTCAGCATCCAGCCTTCGGCTCCGAATGCCCGCACCGTCTCCATACATTGCAGCGAGTCCTGCTGGCTTTGCCGCACGACGGCTTCCTGGTCGGCAACTTGCTGTCCGATCCGCTGCAGCTTATGGCGCAGCAAATGGCTTCCCAGCAGTCCGAGCGGCATAAGCGCCATAACGGCGAGGGCGAGCTGCCATTGCAGCGCCAGCATGTAAATGCAAGCGAGGAGCAGCATGACGATCTGGCTGCCCATTTGCTGAAACAGCAGCGGAACGATTTGCGTCGTCCGATTGGAATCGTGCAAGATCCGCTGCGTCAGGTCGGCGGTGTGGGCCGACAGCGCCTGCTCCAGCGGCAGCCTTTGGGCATGGTCCGCAAGCTCGAGCGTCACGTCCCGGTGAAGCGAGCTGATCCGGTCCTGCTTGATATAGTGGCCGAGCAATCCGACTCCGGCGATCAGGACCATGATCAGTATCGCCCGCAGCAGGAGCCACTGCACGTCCGCGGAGCGTCCTTCCTCCAGGTGATTGAAATAAACTTCCATAATCCAGGGTACCAGCATCATAATGACGGTTTCCGCCAGGCAAAAGACAAGGGCCGCTATCAGCACCCAACGTTTGGCTCCGAGACGGTTCCACAGCATCGGGACCAGCTCGCGGAAGCGGGGGACGGCCTTGTCGGCGGACGGTTCGCTCACGGATTTCATTCGGCTTCGCTCCTTTCCTGCTCCGGCCGGTTGTCGGCCCATTCTCCGGCTTGAACGAGCTTGGCGTATTTTCCGCCTCGCTGCATCAACTCGCGATGGGATCCGGCTTCCTTCACCGTCCCGTCTTCCACGTACAAGATGCAATCCGCGTTCCGGACGGTGGAGAGCCGGTGAGCGACCGTCACGACGGTTCGTCCCGCCATCATGGCCCGCAGCGCGTCCTGCATCAGCTTTTCGTTGGCGGCATCCAGCGCCGACGTCGGTTCGTCCAGCAGCAGCAGCTTCGGATTGCGGACGTAGGCTCTGGCCAAGGCGAGTCTTTGGCGTTCTCCGCCGGACAAGCGCGCGCCGCGCTCGCCGAGACGGGTATGGTAGCCCTGCGGCAGCGCCTCGATAAAGTCGTGCGCATTCGCCAGCTTCGCCGCTTCGACCGCTTCTTCCTCGGTCGCGTCCAGCCGTCCGAGCCGTATATTGTCCATTACGGCGGCGTCCAGAAGGGCGGCCTCCTGCGGAAGATAGGCGGTCCGCCGGCGCCACTCGTCGCCATTGCGGCCGGTCAGTTCGGCGCCGCCGAAGCGAATGGCGCCTTCATCCGGCGCATAAAGGCCCAGCAGCAGCTTCAGCAGCGTACTCTTGCCGCTGCCGCTCGGTCCGACGACCGCTGTCATGGCGCCATGCCGGATGACGGCCGAGAAGCCTTGCAGCACGGGCTGATCGCCGTACCGGAACGATACGCTGTCCAGGACGA
Organism: uncultured Paenibacillus sp.; assembly: GCA_937895345.1. Taxonomy (GTDB): domain Bacteria; phylum Bacillota; class Bacilli; order Paenibacillales; family Paenibacillaceae; genus Pristimantibacillus. The sequence goes on from CALAWP010000012.1 coordinate 39,468, forward strand.
TATCTCCTTCCTCGGGCAGCGGCGGGGCAAGCGGCTTCGTATGCCGCGCTTCCGTCGGCTTCTCCTGCTCGTCGCTCTTCAGCAGATCGAGGACGCGGCCGGCATGGGCGATGGCATCCTGAACCCCCGTCCACATGTTGGCGAGCTGAGCCATCGGAAACACAAGACGCTCGTAGGAGAGAATAAAGGCGGCTATGGCCCCGATTTCAAGCCGATTTTGGGAAACGAGCCAGGCTCCCATGCTGAATATATAGACCTGTCCGAACATAAAGCCGAAGAAGATGGACCAGTCGGTGACGGCTCTCAGCATATCCGTCTTAAGCCAGCGCCGGCGGGTCGTCTCAACCTCCTGCCGCCAGCGGGCGTTAAAGCTGCGGCGCAGACCGAAGCTGCGCACCACTTCCGCTCCTTGCAGCTGATCGAGCAGCGAAGCGTCGGCAGCGGCTTGCGCCTCGTTCGTCCGCTCCTGCAGGCTGCGTATCCGCTTGCCGAGCAAGTTGCTGAGCAACGGAAGGATGAGCGCGATGCCAAGCGCGCCGGCCATCAGCTCCCAGGACAGGACGGTCAAATAAATAAAAAGGAATACGATAGACAGTACGTTTTGCAGCAGCTGGGGAATTTTTTGATTGACGCCGTCCTGCGCGCTGACGGCGGAGCCGTTCAGCCGCTGCAGCTTGTCGCCCGTGTGAAGGCCGGCAAACCGGGCCAGCCGCATGACGAACAGACCGTTTAACGCATCGCGCTGCAAATCCGCCGTCGTTCGGTTGGACAATCGCTGCATCAAATAAGCCGAGGCCAGATTCAGCGTAATTTCCGCCGCGAGCAGCCCTCCGAACCAGACGGCGACGCCCGCCAATTCGTCGCCATTCAAGCTGAAAGCCGCGTCGAACAGCCGCCGCATCGCTTCAGCCCAGCCAACGGGAACGATCGACAAGGCCAGCACGGTCAGGCTGACGAGCAGGTAGGACGCCCAATACGCCTTGGCCCGCACTGCCATTTTGAATAAGATCTCGCGGGATTTCATGGATGAAGCCGATTGACTTTGACTCAATGGGATCCCTCCGTCGGAAGAGTAGATGAACGGATTTCCGTCGATTAACACATCATTAATGTGTCATGAAACGGAAAATGGTTCGACCTTCCAAGGAAGGATTATGGAATCGGTCTCAAGACGGAGGGAATAACCATTTTATCGAATGCGCTCGCAAACGTATTGCTTCAATCGTTCCAGCTGCCCGGCTTGCCCGCGGCGATCGATGGGCAGCACCGTCCGGCCTGAACGGTAAGCTTCGGCGGCCAAGCGCAATATGTCCGCGGCGCCGTCCGGCAGCCGGTTCAGCGCCCATTCGGCGGCCTGCAGCTTGGAGACGATCGTCCGGAGCTCCTTGTACGACCAAATTCGGGCTAACGTCAGGATATCGTAAACCGGTACGGTGCTTGTACCGTCCGGATGCGTCTGGATGGCCGCCAATTCGGAAGCGCCGCCGGATATGGAGCTCCAAAAATGCTCGGCCGGAACTTTCGGGAACAGCTCTGCCGGGGGAGGGCCGTACAACGCAATGCCCGATTGCCTCGTCAAGGTAACGTGGCAGGCCAGGTCACTGTCCGTCCATACTTCTTCATGCCTCCAGAAGGAAACGTCTTGCTCCGCTGCCAGCCGTTCGAAACGGGGCCGCCAATATTCGCTGAAATGGAACTGGTGCGGAGCGGGATGCGTCCAGGCTTGCAAATCGGAAGCCAGCATCACGCTGACTTCTAGCGGCGACGGTTGCCGGTGCCAGTCCAAAAATTTGTTCATCAGTTCAAAGCATTGATGTGCGGTCAACGCATCCCGTGTGACGACCAGGAGATCGAGATCGCTTCGTCCGGGGGCGAAATCGCCAAGACATAAGGAACCGTGCGCATAGATGCCGATCAAGGAGCCGCCCCATAACTCCAATAGTCCTGCACGAATTCGTTCCAGCTGCCTTCGGACGTCCGCCGTGCCCATGTCCGAAGGAAGGGGCTTGAGCGAAGCGCCCTGTCCGTCATGACGGCTCGGCAGGCTGCCGGATTGCAGAGGCTCTTGGCTTGCCGGGTCGTGTTCGTTCATGTAAACACCTGCCTTTGTACGCGGATGCGGCGGCTATATGGCGTGCTGCCGGTTTCTTCCTACTGTAAAGCGGGCAGCGCGGGCGATCAAGCGCAAAGTTGGCTATAGCCGAAAATGGCCTTGCCGGATGAGCATGGAAGGGGTAGGTTAAGGATAAAGCGAAAGGGAGGGATAACGGTTATGGCCAATTCGGAATTGGAAAGCTGGATCGAACGTCTCACCACGGCCGGACTGCTTCGAGAGAAGCCCGAGGTCCGGCCGATGCGCGGGACGACCGAAGGAACGGTTTATGTGCTGGCTGCGCCAGGGCAGCCGGCTTACGTGCTGAAGCTGGATGATCCGTATGCGGTGCGGGAAACGGTTCTTTTTTGGGAAAAGTGCGGACATAGTCCGCTGCTGTCCAAGCTCAGATTCAAGGACCCGGAAGACAGAGGGCTCGTGTACGACTACGTCCCGGGGACGACGCATACAGGCCGCGGGCACAAGCGGGATTGGATGAAGGCGCTGGCCGGAGGGCTGTTCAAGCTGTACGCCAAAGCGGAGGACGGCATAATCGGCTTTGCGGACGCTCCTTGCTCGTCCTGGATGGAATTCAATCGGCGGAGTCATGCTTATGCATTCGAAATGTTGGAGGAGCACCTGCCCGCGGAACATCATGCGGCGATCAGGCGGCTGCTCGACGGAGGGTTGACGGATTGGAGCTCGGAGCATATCCTTTTGCTGCACGGCGACACGGGAGTCCACAATTTTGTATTCGAGCGCGGCGCCATCCGCGGCGTCATCGATCCGTCTCCGGTGCGGGGACCGCTGGTGTACGATTTTACGTACGCTTTTTGCTCTTCTCCGGACAACCTCGATTTGGAAACGCTGCTCGAAGCCGCCCGTTCCCTGAACGGCTTGGAGATGGAGCGAGAGACGCTCATCCGGGAAACGGTCTTCCAGCTCTATTGCCGACTTGCGACTTGCAGGCTCCACCATGTACACGATTGGGACGACTATATGCGGGCATGGCCGGGATGGCTGGCCTTGCTGCCGGACGGTCCCGCCCAATAAAAAAGCCGGAGCCTATGGCTCCAGCTCCAGCTTCAGCGTTATGGGACAATGATCGCTGCCCATGACGGAAGGTTCGATGCCGGCTTCGACGACGGCATGAGCCAGCCGCTCCGAGACGAGAAAATAATCGATGCGCCATCCGATGTTTCGTTCGCGCACCTTCGGCATGAACGACCACCAGGTGTAGGCGTCGGCACGGTCGGGATGCAGATGGCGGAACGTGTCCACGAACCCCGAATCGAGCAATCGGGACATGCAGGAGCGTTCCTCTGGCGTAAACCCGGAATTTCCGTGGTTCGATTTCGCGTTTTTGATATCGATCTCCCGATGCGCGACGTTCAAATCCCCGCAGATGACGACCGGTTTGCGGCTGTCCAGCTCCTTGACGAAACGGAGAAACCGGTCTTCCCACTCCAGACGGTATTCCAGCCTGGATAAGTCGCGGCGGGCATTCGGGGTATATACGTTAACGAGATAAAAAGCATCGAATTCAAGCGCAACGACGCGGCCCTCGAACTCCGAGTTTTCCTCCAGCCCGTAGCGGACGGAGAGGGGGTTCATTTTGGAAAATACGGCAGTGCCCGAATATCCTTTTTTCTCCGCATAATTCCAATATTGGTTGTATTCGTCGCCAAGCTCTAGCTCGATCTGTCCTTCCTGAAGCTTCGTTTCCTGTACGCAAAACAAATCCGCGCCGGAAGCGCGGAAATAATCCAGGAAGCCTTTGCCGACGCAGGCGCGCAAGCCGTTGACATTCCACGAGATCAAAGTAATCATGGGACTCTCCTTCGTTCGGGCTCAGCCTCGCAGCCATTAATTAATAGTAATCGTCGCTGAAGCCTTCGGCCATTCCAATCACAAATGCAAATCCGAAAATCAAAAGATAAATAAGCCAAATGACCGTCGCGATGATGCCGCACACGAGACCTGCAATGGCCATGCCTCTGCCTTGCTCGCCTTTGTGCTTGATTTCCTTCAGTGACAGCGAAGCCAAGATGATGGCGGCAATGCCGGATAACAGCCCTATGCAAGGAATGAAAACGGAAATAATGCCTACAACCATCGCGGCAATCGACTTGCCGTTCGTCGGAGCCGGCGGCATAAACGGCGGCGGCGGAACGGGAGGCAGCGGCGGCTGCTGCATATTCGAGTAGTACGCCCCGCCGGATGCCGGCGGCTCGTTTCGGTAACTGGAACTCGTCTCATGGTTCGATTGACCGAACGGCTCGCTGCGGAAATTCGAGTCCGTCTGACGGTTTGTCTGGCTGGACGCTTCGGACGGATTCGAGTTGTTCGAATTGTTCGAGTCATTCGGGTTGTTCGGGTTGTTCGGATTGTTTGAGTTATTCGAAAATGAATCCAAAAGATAACCTCCTGTGATTGATCTCAAAATTTGTCGGAATTTGAGACGTTTCAATTAATCTGTAAATCATGATAGCAAACATCCGTTTGGCCTACAAGGCAAGATTAGAAGGATATTGGCAGAAATCTACATAAAAATGGCGAAAGATTTAAAACGAGGCCGGCGTACGGATTTCCTTTCATCATTATTATGCAATGCTCCCGCCATACTTGCTGCCTCGTCGCAAAAGTTTGCCGCTCCTGCCGGCGCCTCTGCACGCTTCATCGGCTTGCAGTATGCCGCTGCGCAGACCATTCGCAGGCGTAAGCGCGGTTAGGCAGAACTGAAGCAAAGCGGTCATGCGAAGGATGTGCGGAATGTGGTTCGATCCCCACCGCTTTCCTATTTATTTCTAGTTCGAATTGCGGTAAGATAAAGATTATTTAAAGACATTGTAAACGCTGCGCCGTCGAGAGACGGTTTTTTGTTTGCCAGCTTGCAGAAGGGGAGCGTGAGCGAATTGCATCATTTATCCCGGCTGATGAACGGTTACCGCAGCCGTCCGTTCTGGGCCGTATTTATACTCGTCATGCTGAAAATGATTTTGTTCCGCCAATTCGCCTTCGGAGGCGCGCAGGCCGTACCGATGCTGTCGGATGCGGCGGCGGCGCTGACGCTGCTGTGCGTATTGGAGTGGATCACGACGGCCAGGTGGAAATTTGCGGTGTTCACGGCCGTCAACGGCTTGTTGTCATTGATTTTATTGGCCTGCACCGTTTATTTTAATTATTTCGGCAGCATTCCGACTTATACGGCGCTTCACAGTCTGGATCAGGTAGCCCAGGTCAAAGACAGCGTCGGGACGTCGATGCAGTGGAAAAACGGCTTGTTTTTTGCCGACTTGCTCGTACTGGCGCTGCTGTATCCGATAACGTTCCGCACAAGGATCAGGCGGAGCCGCAACGCGGCCAGAGCCTGGATGACGGCTTTGCTGTTCGCGGCGGGGCTTACCGCGTCGTTCCTGTTCATTCGGATGGACCGGGACATTTCGAATGAGCTTGTGCTGTCGGAACGGCTGGGCGTGCTGAATTACCAAGTCGCCATGGCGATGAAGGACAGCAGCGTCGAGCTTGCCGCTTCCGGCTCGATCGAAGAGACAAAGGAATCGATTGCCGCCTTGTTCCAGAGCCGGCAGCCGGCAGTTGAGCCCGGCAGCATCGGCCGCGTTGGCTTTGGCGCCGCGGAAGGGAAAAATGTGATTGTCGTGCAGCTCGAAGCCTTTCAAGACATCATGATCGGCTTGGAGACGAACGGCCGGGAGGTTACCCCCGTGCTGAACGAACTGGTCGGGGAGAGCTACTATTTCACGAACGTGTTCCAGCAAATTGGACAAGGCAATACGTCGGATGCGGAGTTTTTGTCCAATACCGGCGTTTACCCGGCAGGGTCCGTCGCCATGTCCAAGGGGTTCGGAGACCGCGAAATGCCGAGCTTGCCTCGGCTTCTGGCGGACCGCGGCTACGAGAGCGTCACTTTCCATATCAATGACGTCACGTTTTGGGACCGCAACCGGCTGTATCCCGCGCTCGGGTTCGGCAAATATTATGAAAAATCGGCGTTCAACAACGACCATTTCAACAGCTTCGGGGCTTCGGACAAAGAAATGTATCGGGTAGGCTTCGAAAAGCTCAGCGAGCTGGCTCGGCAGCATCAGCCTTTCTATGCCCAGTTCGTGACGACATCCAGCCATCATCCGTTCAAGGTGCCGGCGGACATTGAGACGATCGAGCTTCCGAAGCCGCTGGAGAACACGCAACTCGGGCATTATATTCAAGCCGTTCATTACACCGACAGGGAGCTTGGCGTCTTTATCGAGCGGTTAAAAGAAGCGGGGATGTGGGACAATACGGTAATGGTCGTGTACGGCGACCACTTCGGCCTGCAGACGAAGGACAACGATCCGAAATGGGTGGAGGAGCAGCTCGGCGTTCCCTATCACGACAAGCTGAGCCGGTTCAATATTCCGCTAATCGTGCGCGTGCCCGGCGTGCAGGGCGAAACGCTGCCGATTACCGGCGGACAAGTGGACATTATGCCGACGATTGCCAATCTGCTCGGCATCGATCTGGATGCGGAAGGCTATACCGTATTCGGTCAAGACTTGCTTAATGCCAAGCGCAACGTCATCGGCATGAGGTATTATTTGCCGACGGGATCGTTTTTTAACGACGAAATTTTGTTTATTCCCGGCAAAGGCTTCGACGACGGTACGGCATTCGATCTGGACACGTACGAGCCGGTGGACGATTTCAGCCGATACCGCGAGGATTACGACTACGTGCTGGAGCTGATGAAGCTGTCGGACGAATATATGAAGCGGCTTCCGAAGCGCAAGTAGGGGAACCGGCGCGGGACGCCGGGGATGGAGATAAAAGACGATAGGACTGCCGCGAATGTGAACCCTGTTCATTTTCGGGGCAGTCCTTATTTGACATATAAGAAAGTATAAGGTTCACCTTGCACTAAGCTAATATGTCAACGCGAAACGAAAGCTGCGCCTCCCAAGGACGGCGTCAGTCGTTTACGCTTGATTTAGTCGTTTAACCCTTTTCCGTCAAGGATATGCGGGATATATTTTTCGATTCTCGCCTCGCGGGTTTTGGCTTGCTTGGGCGAGGAGAAATGGAGAAGGTATGCCCGTTGCCGTCCCGGCGTCAAGCTTTCGAAAGCCGTTTTCAAGTCGGGGATTTCCACGAATTTATTTTCCAATTCTTCCGGAACGATATATTCGGTATTTTGTTTATATTCCACTTGCAAGCCGGCTTTTTCCACTTCGACGGCTTCGTCGATATAAGCTTTCAAGATCAGCTGCATCTCTTCGATTTCTTGAACGTTGGTGAATCGGATCTGGCGCGCCGCCTGCACATTTTCCGTTTGCTGGACCAGAATCCCGTGGGGATCTTTCAACAAGGCGCCTTTGTGGAACAGAAGCGCGCAATAATCTTTAAAGCCGTGTATGAGAACAATATTTTTGCCCTCAAACGTATAACAGGGATGCATCCACTTAAAATCCTCGGTCAGCCCGCAGTCAAGAACGATTTCTCTCAACAGCGCGGATTCTTCCTTCCATTGTGTAAGCTTGTTGAAATAGGGGTCGATCTTCGTATTTCTTTCGCCTTTCATGATCAGGCACCTCTTTCTGATTCATTAGCCTCATTCCATTAACCCGCTCCAATAGGACACCAATTGGTGACGTTTTGATTATAGGATGGTTACGAATGCCGTGTCAATAGCGCCAAAATCATGAAGGGGAAAGAAAGCTTGCAAAAGTGCGCAAATGTTGCAAGAACATCCTACATGACACCGCTGACAATCGCTTACAATGAAGAGAAAACCTCTGTCCGCAGCCCGTCATTCCACTATAATAAGATCATCATAAGCCTCCGGGAGTGGGACGCCTTGCCTAAAATTAACCTGTTCAGAAAAATGATGGCGCTCATTATCGTCATGCTGGTGCCGATTATGCTGCTCTACTTTTATTCGAACCGAACGAGCACGGAAGTGCTGCGGGAAGAACTGCATCATTCCAGCCAAAATCAGCTGCAATTTTTCCAGCAGCAAGCCGACGCGACGATCGCTTCGATCAGCTTGTGGCCGAATTTGCTGCTGCACGATCCCGACATATCGGAGCTGAAAGACATCTTTGAAAGCCCCGGCGAATTTCTGGATTTGAAGCACATCCAGCTCGTCAAACGCATTCAGCAAAAAATTAATATTCAGGAAAGTTCGTTGAACTGGACAAGCTCGCTGATCATTTATTCCCCCGTGCTCGGCCGGGCAATCACGGGCGGCAATACGGAGAATTACGATCACACCGATTTGAACCAACGGCTGCAGCAGGGCTGGCAAGTGCAAACGGAAACGGATGAAAACGGAGAATCGCGATATACGTTTTCGTTGTTTACGGTGTCGCCTTATTCATCCTTTCACCGGCCCGAGAATGCGAGTCTAATTATCGAGCTTCGATTTGACGGCGCCAATATTGTGCGCATGCTGGATACGTTCAAGAGCGGAGAGCAGCACCGTCCGTTTTATTACAAAGAAGGAACGGGCATCATATATGGCACCGATTCCGACAAGGCGTTCGTCCGTGACCTTGCGGCGCTGCTTGATTCCCATGTCTGGGATTCCTCGAATTACGACGTCTTCGAGCTTCAAGGCGAATCCTATCTGGTTAACGCCAAGCGGTCGGATATTACGGGCTGGATGCTCGTCGACTATTTGCCGCTGTCGGAGATGATGAAGCCGATCGCCAAGTCGAACATGCTGTTTTATGTGTCGATCGCGGCGATTTTGCTCATGAGCGTTATGGTGGCGTCTTTCCTGTATTCGGGCGTGCAAGTGCCGATGCGCCAGCTCGTCACCAGCTTCCAGAAGCTGAAGAACGAGGATTATTCGGTCCGGCTGAAGCCGAAGGGCAACAGCGAGTTCAGCTTCGTATTTACCCGGTTTAATTCTATGGTCGCCCAAATTCAGGAGCTGTTCGGCAAGGTGTACCTGGAAAAAATTCACGTGAAGGAAGCGAGGCTCAAGCAGCTGCAATCGCAAATCAATCCGCATTTTATTTATAATTGCTTTTCCTTTATTTCCAGTATGGCCAAGCTCAAAAATTACGAGGCGATCGTCGCCATGTCCAAAAGCTTGTCGGAATATTACCGCTATACGACAAGACACGAGCGCGAGGCGGTCGCGTTGTCCGAGGAGGTCGACCTTGTCGTCCACTATCTGGACATTCAGCGGATGCGGATGAAGCGGCTGCACTACGAGGTTCATGTGCCCCCGTGGCTGAAGCATAAGAGGATCCCGCCGCTGACCATTCAACCGCTGGTCGAGAACGCGGTCATTCACGGGATCGAATCAAGCATGGAAGCGGGATTGATCGTCATTCGCGCGGATGAGAAGGACGGCAAGCTGACCGTAACGGTGGAGGACGACGGCAAAGGGGTGCCGGATGCGGAGATGCCGGAGCTGTTGAAACGGCTGACCCGGCCGATGGATGAAGAGATGGGCTGCGGGCTGTGGAACGTGCATCAGCGCATGCTGCTTCGCTACGGAGCGGAAGCGGGACTCGCGCTGTCTCCGTCGCCGCTGGGCGGCCTGAAGGCGGCGCTCAGCTGGACAGATGAGTAAGACGAACATGAAGGGAGCGGGGCAACATGATCGAAGTGCTTCTTGTCGACGACGAAACGTATGTGACCGAAAGCCTGGCCGCCACCATTCCTTGGCGCGATCTTGGGGTCAGCCGGATTTATCAGGCGGCTTCGGCCATCGAAGCGATGAGCCTGCTGGAGGAGCAATCGATCGACATTATGATTACCGATATCCGGATGCCGGGAATGGACGGGCTGGAGCTGATTGAGCAGGCTCAGCAGCGCTGGCCCGATCTGCGCTGCATGCTGCTGACCGGATACTCGGACTTTCAATACGCGAAGAAGGCCATTCAATTGAAAGCGGTTGATTATTTGCTGAAGCCGGTCAACGACGACGATTTCATCCTCAATCTGGAGCAGCATATCTCGGCGTTAAGGCAGGAATGGGAGAAGGCGGAGCAATATCATCGGCTTGTCTATTCCCGCAAGTCCGACCTTGGCGTGCTGCGGCAAAATTTGCTTCAAGAGCTGGTGCTTGGCGGGATAAGGTCGGCGGAGGCGATCGGTTCGAAGCTGGCGCAATACGAAATTGCGGTTCAGGTCAACGATACCGCGCTGCTTATGGCGGTGCAGCTGGGCAAGCGGTTCGAACGAATGGACGCTGCGTCGGTGGCGCTGATGGAATACGCCATCGGCAACATCGCGGAAGATATTTTTGGAGCTCCTTATCGGGTATGGCACGGCAAGGCGCCGCACGATTGCCTCGTCATTATCGTGTCGGCCGCACCGGAGACGGATTCCTTCGCATTTGCGAAGGAGAGGATTTACAAGCTGGGGGCTATATTCCAGCAAGAGGTCGGCAGTTATTTGAAGGGCGATATCGCGCTGGTCATCTCGCATTGGTTCACGTTTCCCGAGGGGCTGTCCGCCGCTTACCGCGAGGCGCTTGCCGCCATGTTCCGGTTGAAGCAGGAGGAGTCCGCCCTGCTGTTCATGGATGATATGCCGGACAACCCCCGGACCGGAGCAAACGCCATCGAAGAGTTGTACAAGCCGCCTTCGCTTATTCATCTGCTGGAGGCCCGTCAATGGGCGGCGGCGCGATCCAAGCTGGACAAGCTGTTCGATGCCATGGCCGGCTCGCCGATTTCGCGCGAAGAGCTGTACGAGATTTATTTTACAGTGATGAATGCCTGCCTGTACGTCTCCCATAAGCAAGGGCTCGAAGCGGGCGGGATGGACCCCGCAGGGGTGGACATCTGTCTGGACCGCAGCCGCTTCAGCTCGCTCGACAAACTGAAAGGATGGGCGGCGGTGATGCTGGAGAGGCTGGAGAAACTGACGGAGGATGGCGGCGAATCGTACAACAAAAAGCATATCATTTCTCAGGTGCAGGAATTGGTGACGGGAGACCCTGGCGCCGATGTGTCGGTCAAAACGATCGCGGACAAGGTGTTTCTTCATCCGGTCTATTTGTCCAAAATTTTTAAGAACGAAACGGGCGAAAGCCTCGGCGACTACATTATCCGCATTCGCATGGAGCGCGCCGTCTATTTGCTGAAGCATACGAACAAAAAAATTTACGAGATTACGGCGGAGCTCGGGTATCAAAATCCGCAATATTTCAGCAAAGTGTTCAAAAAGGTATACGGCATGACGCCGAACGAATACCGGGATCAATAACAGCTTGCGAAGGAGATCAATAAACAAGTTGCAAAAGGTGCAGATATGTTCGCTTTGTGTCATAGGCCGGATTCACCTGTACCCCTATAATTAATCATGCATAGACATGCAGACTTTACTAAAGGGGGATTTCTATGATTTACAAAAAACGCGGCTTCGCTTTTACGCTCATTATGCTGCTGATCGTCTCCATGCTGGCGGCTTGCGGCAGCGGCGGATCGGGCGGCAATAGCCCGGGCAATGCCGGGTCGTCGAATGGAGGCTCGACGACGAACGGTACGGACGAAAATCCTTACAAAGATAAGTACGATCCGCCGGTTACGATTTCCACCGTCTGGGGCGTGGATCCTGCCATCACATTCCGCAGCGGGGAGACGATTGAGAACAACGTAGCTACCCGCTGGGCTAAGGAAAGGCTGGGCATCGAGATCAAGTCGCTATGGTCGGTAACCGATACGAACAATGCTTATGTCACCAAGCTTCGTCTGGCGATGACTTCCGGTCAGGAAATGCCGGATATCGTCACGGTTAACGATGCATTGCTTATTCAGGATCTGATTGACTCCGGTCTCTTCCAGGATGCCGGCGCATTGTTTGACAAATACGCCAGCGATACATGGAAAGAGGCCATGGCGCTGGATCCGAACGTATGGAATGCCTATACGAAGGACGGCGTGCGGATGGGAATTCCGGTCCTTGGCTACGCTTACAATAATGATTACCTGCTCTGGATTCGCCAGGATTGGCTGGATGCGCTGAATCTGGAAGGACCGAAGACGATTGCCGAGCTGGAGCACGTGATGGATCAATTCCGCAACAACAATCCGCAAGGCCTGAGTCCGAACGAAGTGACGCCGCTTAGCATTGGCTTCAAGTCGTCCATGAAAACATGGATGGGCGATCCTTCTTGGATATTCGGCGCTTACGGCACAATTCCGAACCAGTGGAACCAGGCGGAAGATGGAAGCTTGGTCTACGGTTCGATCCATGAAGGCATGAAGCCGGGATTGCAGAAGCTGAAGGAATGGCGCGACAAAGGATATATTCCGAAAGAAGCGGCGCTGTGGGATGCTAACAAAACAGCCGAGCCGGCATCCGCGGGAACAGCGGGCATTATTCCCGGTCCTTATTGGATGAGCGGATGGCCGCTGGACGGTACCGATCAAAATGCCGAAGGCGCGGTATGGAAGCCTCATCTGATTCCGACGGGCGAGGACGGCACGGCCATGCGGCACGGTACGCCTTTCAGTTCCGGCGTAACCCTGATCAACAAAAATATGAAGCATCCGGAAGCCTTCTTCACCTACCAGAATTATCTCTTCGAACATCTTGCCGACCCGCAGGAAGGAAGCGAGTTCGAGCACGGAGTATTCGAAGGCTACGACTTTGCCTTTGACGAGAACGGCAACCCGGTTTATCTCGACGATGTTCCAGGCAAAGCCGTGAACGGGGTGCTGCGCTACTTCCTGGTTCGAGACGGTGCACGTATTCCGGATGCCCAGTTCAAAGCGTTGCTGGCTCTGGCGGAAGGCAAGGAGCCGACCACGTATCGCGAGCGGGAGGTCGTCAACACTTACGGGCCGGAGACGGCATTGGCAGCTACCGTTGTTATGCAGCAAGCGGATATTTCCAAGATGAACATGTTCGTCGGTCCGCCGACGGATACGATGAAGTCCCGCATGGATTACCTGAACAAGATCGAAGCGCAAACCTTCAATGAAATTATTTACGGCGAGAAGCCGATCGAGGCGTTCGACGAGTTCGTAGCCACTTGGAAATCTTCCGGCGGCGATGCTATTACGAAGGAAGTCAATGAATGGTATCAAAGCGTGAAATAAGGAACGGTTCAGCGGCCCTTGCGTAAAGCGCAGGGGCCGTTTTTTTCGGGCCGGGCAAGGAATGCAGCCGGACCCTGCGCCTGCGTCTTTGCGACAATAAATAGTTGTATTTGTGCCCGAAATGTTGAGATTTGCATGCTTATGGCATGTCAATGCCATTGTTATACTGATTTTATACACTATACCTCGCAGGGGGAAAGAGCAATATGGAGCAGACACAAGCACCGAACGTCCAAGACGGCGCGGGGACTCAGCCGGAGCTACCGCAACGCCGTTCGTTTTCCTATTACTTGGTTACGCAATGGCCTTTTCATGCGATGGTCCTGCCATCCATCGTTTTTTTGATCCTGTTCGCTTATCTTCCGATGGGCGGGCTCGTTATGGCGTTTCAGGATTTCAAACCGTGGCTTGGTCTTGACGGCTCCAAGTGGGTCGGACTGGACCAGTTCCGTTATTTGTTTGAACGCGAGGATTCCGTACAGGTCATCTGGAACACGCTGGTAATCGCCGTCTTCAAGATGGTACTCAATTTGGTGGCGCCCTTTACATTTGCCATCCTGCTTAATGAGGTCCGCAAGCAATTGCTGAAGCGATTTGTACAGACGCTGGTCTACTTGCCGCACTTTCTGTCCTGGGTTATTCTCGGCGGCATCCTTACCGATTTGCTGTCGACGGACGGCGGGCTCGTCAACCGGGTGCTGACCGGCCTGTTCGGCATTGAACCGATCTTCTTCCTGGGCAACGGCGACTGGTTCCGCTTCACGGTTATCGTCTCCGATGTATGGAAAGAATTCGGCTTCGGTACGATTGTCTTCCTGGCGGCGCTGGCGGGTGTGAATCCGGCGCTCTACGAAGCGGCTGAAATGGATGGAGCCAATCGTTGGCATCAGACTTGGCATATTACGATCCCGGCCATGATGCCGATTGCCATTGTCGTAGGCACCCTGGCGCTGGGCAATGTGCTTAATGCAGGCTTCGACCAAATCTTCAACTTGTACAATCCGCTTGTTTATGCCAAGGGCGATATTATCGATACTTTCGTTTACCGGGCAGCGATCCTGAATGGCGAGATGGGCTTTGGCACGGCGATAGGGTTGTTCAAATCCGTGATCAGCTTCATCCTGATCGTAGCCGCATATCGGATGGCCTACAAACTGGCCAATTATAGAATTTTCTAAAAAGGGGCGGGCTGCATGTATTACAAATCACCATCGTATAAAATCTTCAGTGTCTTTAATACCATCTTGATGGTTGTGCTCGCGCTGCTCTGCATTATTCCGCTCATTCACGTCCTGGCGGTTTCGCTGAGCTCAAGGGCGGCTGCGGACGCCAACATCGTCTCTCTTTGGCCCGTAGACTTTACGTTAAGCGCCTACAAATTAACGATGAACAATCCGGCCTTCCTCGGATCGATGTGGATATCGGTGCAGCGCACGGTTATCGGAACGGCATTAACGCTGATCCTGGCGTTTCTGGCGGCCTATCCGCTTTCCAAAGAGACGTCTTCATTCCGCGGCCGCAATGTGTATGCATGGATCTTCGTCATAACGATGCTGTTTAACGGCGGTCTCGTTCCTTTCTACATGGTTATTCAACGCTTGGGTCTGATGGACAGCTTCTGGGTGCTCGTGCTGCCGGGCGCAGTCAATGTGTTTCTGACGATTCTCATGCTTAATTTCTTTCGGGGTATTCCGAAGGAGATGGAAGAAGCGGCGTTGATCGACGGGGCCGGGCATTTCCGCACGCTGTTCAGCATCTACCTGCCGGTATCGCTGCCTTCGATCGCCACCATCGCGTTGTTCAGTATGGTGGGGCACTGGAACTCGTGGTTTGACGGGCTGCTGTATATCGGCGATCCGAGCCGATATCCGTTGGCAACCTTCCTGCAAACGGTCATTATCCAAAGTGACATGACGACGCTGAACATCGATCCGTCCGATTTGGACTTGATCTCTCAGACGACCGTCAAAGCGGCGCAGATCTTCATCGGCGCCTTGCCCATCCTGCTCGTCTATCCGTTCCTGCAGCGGTACTTCGTTAAGGGACTTGTCCTGGGATCGGTGAAGTCGTAGCGGGCAATCGATAAAAGAAAAGAAGTTGAGTTGCCGAAGCGGCCGTTCCGCGGGAAACCTTCCCGATGGAGCGGCCGTTGTTTGCGTTCAGCGATATCATTGTATAAATCATTTTTATGATTTTAACGGTCATTTTATAGTAAGATTCGTTGTTAATTCGAATGAAACGCAAATTTTTCGCTAAAATCGTTGCAAACTATCATTTTTTGTTGATCTGGCAAATAGCGAGGGCGGATAACCTCCTTTACAATGGCTTTAAGAGAAGCCGAAGGAGGATTCGAATGCCGCAAGCAGCCTCAGAGCACCAGTATGCGCCGTTGCCTGCCGGGCAGCCGCGCCGCAAACCGAATATCTTTGTGCGCATCATCAGGCAGTGGGACATCCAGCTGATGGTCTGGCCCGGAATATTGCTCGTTTTCGTATTCGCGTATTTGCCGATGTACGGCGTTCTAACCGCATTTATG
The DNA here is from genome assembly GCA_937895345.1 of uncultured Paenibacillus sp. Taxonomy (GTDB): domain Bacteria; phylum Bacillota; class Bacilli; order Paenibacillales; family Paenibacillaceae; genus Pristimantibacillus. Next base: position 55,162 of record CALAWP010000012.1, read on the forward strand.
GATTACAAGATCAATACGGGATCGAATATTTGGGCGAATACATGGGTGGGCTTTAAACATTTCGAAGCGTTTTTTAACGCTCCCGAGTTTTATACCGTTATGCGGAACACGATCATCATCAGCTTGCTCAAGTTTGTCATCGGGTTTCCGGCGCCGATTGTGCTGGCCCTGATGCTGAACGAAGTGCGCCATATGCTGTTCAAGCGGATCGTGCAGACCATTACGTATTTGCCGCATTTTCTGTCCTGGGTCATTGTGGCGGGACTCGTCACGGCCATGCTCTCGACGGAGAACGGGAGCGTCAATATGCTGCTAATGAAGATCAAGCTGATCGACGATCCCGTCAACTTCCTGTCCTTGCCGGAATACTTCTGGTCCATTCTCATTTCGGCCAACGTGTGGAAGGAGATCGGCTTCGGCTCCATCGTCTATTTGGCGGCGATCGCCGGCGTCGATCCGCATTTATATGAAGCGGCCGATATCGACGGCGCCAGCAAATTCAAACAAATCTACCTCATTACGATTCCGACGATCATGCCCGTCATTATTATTTTCATGATTTTGGCGATCGGCAACCTGCTCAGCGCAGGCTTCGAAGACATTCTGCTGCTTGCCGGCAATCCGGTGCTCAGGCCGGTGTCGGATGTCATCGATACCTATGTATATCGGGTCGGTCTAGCCAATTACCGTTACTCATACGCCACCGCGGTGGGGCTGTTCAAAGCCGTCATCAGCATCGGATTGCTCGCCATGGCCAACTATATAGCGCGCAAATCGGGCAACAGCTTATGGTAATCGGCAAGATCTACGAACAGGGAGGGAACCGAATTGGCCCGTATCGCAATAAGCGACCGTTTGATGCTCATCTTTATTTACACGTTTCTCGTGCTGTTGTCGTTCAGCGCGCTGTATCCGTTCTGGAATGCGCTTGCCGTCTCGTTTAACCTGGGAATCGACACCTCGAAGGGCGGCGTTACGTTCTGGCCGAGGGAGTTTACGCTGGAAAACTACGAAATCGTATTTCAGGACGACCGACTGCTGAACGGATTTATGATTTCGGTGCTGCGGACGATCGTCGGCACGGTAACCGCCATCGTGATGACGGCGATACTGGCTTACGGCATGTCCAGGCGGGAGCTGATCGGCCGCAATTATTACATGTTGTTCTTTGTATTTACGATGTACTTTGGCGGCGGATTGATTCCGACTTACCTGCTGTACCGCTCCCTGGGCTTGATGAACACGTTCTGGGTCTTTATAATTCCGTCGCTGATCGGCGTCTACCATATGATCATTTTCCGCACCTTCTTCAAGAGCCTGCCGGCCGGGCTGGAGGAATCGGCGCAAATCGACGGCTGCTCGAACTGGGGCATCTTCTTTCGCATTGTGCTGCCATTGTCGGGGCCCGTTATCGCGACGCTGGGATTGTTTACGGCGGTAGCCCATTGGAACGACTGGTTTATGCCGAGCATTTACATTACGAACGAAAAACTGCTGCCGATCCAGACGATGCTTCGCCAAATCTTGAACGCGAATATCGTAACGGACATGTCCAATAACCTGGACACCGCGTCGGCCGGACGGATTCAAGCGATGCGCACCATAACGACCAAATCGCTGACGATGGCGACGATGATGGTCGCGACGCTGCCGATCGTCATGGTATATCCTTTTGTGCAGAAGTATTTTGTGAAGGGCGTGCTGATCGGCTCGCTGAAAGAGTAGTTCCCGGATCCGGTTTAAGGCGATACTCGCTTTGGACATACAAAATGTGAATGAGAGGGGTAGTACAAGCATGAAGAAAGTGAGAAAAACATCGCTTCTGATCGTGTCGGCCATTCTTGTGCTGGCGACGGCGCTGGCCGGCTGCAGCGGCGGCGGCAACGGCAAGAACGAGCCGAGTCCTTCGCCGACGGCGGGAACAGGCTCGAATAATTCCGGCAACGGCGATGCGGCGGAAGCGCCAAGCGATATTTGGCAGCTTGGTTCCGAGCCTCTGGAATTCAGCATGTACGGCCATTACAACTGGTACGACGTGCCGGCTTGGGACAGCACGGTGGCGGGCAGATGGGTCAAGGAAAATAAAAACGTCAATATCGTTCCGATCTCCGCCGGCGGCAATCCGGATCAAAAGCTGAGCACGATGATCGCGTCCAACGAGCTTCCGGACGTCATCTGGCTGGATCGCGGCGCGGATGTGGAAAGGTTGCGCGAGATGGGCATGCTTGTGCCGTTTGACGACTATATCGACAAATATCCGAATCTGAAAACGTGGATGGGCAAAGACTTGAACCTGCTCCGCTCGTCCGACGGCAAATTGTATCAGTTCCCGAACTGGTATACGGGCCGCCCGAACGGCAACGCCGGCTATGTCATCAACAAGAAAATTTACGACGAGCTGGGCGCCCCGACGCTCGAAACGACCGATGACCTGTACGACTATCTTGTCAAAGTCAAAGAGAAATACGGCGACAGCGTCGTGCCGTTCGAGCCTGGACTTGCCAAGGATTTGCAAGGACTGGGCGTGCTGTACACCGCATTTGGCGAAAATACGCTTTATTCCTACCTGAACGAAGGCATTCGCGCCGTACCGCAGGGCGATCAGTTGACGTCCCTGTTCACGAACGGGACGTTCCGCGAAGCGCAAAAGTATATCGCCAAGCTGTATCGCGAAAAACTGATTTCGCAAGATGCGTTTACCCAAACCGCCGACCAGATCGAAGAGAAGGTCATGCAGGGCCGCGTCGCCGTATTTGCCGGAGCGAACCCTACCGTTTCGGCCATGCAGGCTCATCAGGAGATGGTCAAGCAAGATCCGGATTCCGGTTACTTTATGATCTGGCCGATTCATAAAGCCGGTTTGGACAAAAACAAAATTTTCCCAGGCACGTACACGGCGCTCGGCTGGAACGTCAGTGTCATTACGACGAATGCCAAGGATCCGGAAAAGATCTTTGCTTTCCTCGATTGGTACACGGGACCGGAAGGCCAGTCGCTGCTGTTCTTCGGACCGGAAGGAGAGAACTGGCAAGGCTTCGACGAAGACGGCCATCCGATCTTTACCGACCAGTACGATGCCGATGAAGTGCTTCAGCTGCAAAAGGACCATGACCCGATTATGTGGAACGGCAACACCGGCTATATCGATCCGGCCAAGATGAAATACGAAAGCAAGCTGCCGCCGGAGGAGCAAAACTGGGCGGCCCGTTACCAAAGCACGATCACGTGGCCGACGCAGGCGAACGCGACGGAATTTATCAACTTGAACCCGCTGCCGGACAGCGAGCTCGGCATCAAGAAAACGCAAATCGACGAGATCTTTACGCTCGCCTATGCGCAATCCGTCATGGCGAAGAGCGACGAAGAGGTCGACAAGATTTGGGACAAAGCGGAGAAGGATGCGCAAAACGCCGGTTATTCCGAGCTTCTGGCATACCGTACGGAGCAATGGAAGAAAAATAAAGAGATTATCGCCGGCAACTAATTTCGCACATTGCAAGCGTTAATAGAAGGGGTATACTGGACATAGTATACCTCTTCTTTCCCGTTTGAGCGGCGGGCTTGATTCGCGGCGGCGGCCCCGCCTTAAGCTAAACTTTTTCACCCGGAGATGAAGCCGATGTACAAAGTGTTGCTCGTCGATGACGAAATTCTCGATTTGAAAGGCATGCAAACCTTTATCCCGTGGAACGAGCTGGGGATGGAGGTCGTTGCGGCCGTAACGAGCGGATTTGCGGCCAGCGAAATCGTCGGGAAGGAGCCCGTCGACATTTTGGTGACGGATGTGCGGATGCCGAATATGTCGGGGCTGGAATTGGCGAGAAAAGCGCTGGAGCTGCGGAGCCGCATCAAAATTATTTTTGTAAGCGGATACCAGGATTTCCATTACGTGAAACAGGCGCTTTCGTTGAATGCCTGCAGCTACGTCGTAAAGCCGATGGACGACAACGAGCTGATCGATTCGCTGCGCAAGCTGCGCTCGGAGCTGGACAAGGAGAGGAAGCTCGCCGAAACGGAACAGCTGTACATGCGGATGATTCCGATTGTCAAAAACGAATATATGCTGCAGCTGCTCGAGCACGGCGGCCGGGAGATGCCCGATGCGCTGCTGCGGCAATACGGCTTGCATGAATTGGCGTGGCCGGTGCAAGTGGCGGTGGCGGAAAGGGACGACTGGCCGGTCAAAAAAGCGGACGGCGCGGCGTACGACGAAGCCGAGCTGACGGGGCGCTTTTGGAATAAGCTGCTGACGATGTGCGGAGAAAGCGGCATTCGTCACTTTTGCAAGCTGTCGGACAAACGGGTGGCTCTTCTGGCCGAGCGGGGCACGGATCTCACAAGGTTGCGGGAGGCGCTTAACGAGAAGGGACAGGCGGAGTGTCCGATTACGGCGACGATCGGCACCGGGGAAACCGCTCATGATTATGGCGGAATTCCGCTTTCCTTCCGGCAGGCCAAGACGGCGCTGGATCACAAAATGTTTTACGGCAAAGGTCGGCTGATCCGCCACGGAGACATTCAGTCGCACCAGATGAAGGACGTTCAAAGCCTGGATATTCAGCTGGATACATTGTTCGAAGCGATGTCCCGCTACGACCTGGTCCAGGTGCACGACGAGCTGAACAAGCTTTACGGCTTGGCGGCCAATATGAGATCCCGGTTCACCATACAGAACTTCACGTTATTTCTGATTATGAAGCTGGACGCGCACTTGCAAAAAAACAACGAGGATTTGTTCCGGATGCTGAACATGGACATTCACAGCCTGGATGTCCTGCTGCAGTACGAAACGATCGACGACATCCATTCCTGGCTCCGGTACCGGGTGTACGAGCTTTCCGAATTGCTGAACGCCAAAAAAAAGAAAAAGAACTGGAAGCTCGTGCAGGATATTGCGGACGATGTAAAGCGGCGGCTGCACGAGAACATTACGCTGAAGGACGTGGCGGAGAAATATTCGTTTTCCCCGAATTATCTCGGCCAAATTTTCAAGGAAGAAATGAACATGAATTTCAGCGACTACGTATCGATGCTGCGGATGGAAAAGGCCGGGGAGCTTCTGTCGGGCACCAACCTGAAAGTATACGAGATCGCCCATTTGATCGGATACCGCTATTTGCCCTACTTTAGCAGACAATTCAAAGATTACCACGGCAAGACGCCGCTGGAATACAGAAGGAAGCTCTAATGAAGCGCAAATACAGCTATATGCCCTTCGCCTACAAGCTTATGCTGTCCTATTGCATCTTCATCGTCGTTCCGGTGCTCCTAATCGGTTATTTCGCCAATTCGGTGTATGTCAAGTCGATTCGCGAGCAAATGGAGAACAGCGTGCACGGAACGTTGACGCAGATGAGCGACAATATTTCGTACCGGTTGAACGACGTTGCGAGAGTATCCGATTTTTTTTATTTCGACTTTTCGCTGGATCGGAATATGCGCAATTTTGAAATGGGATGGGTCGGCTACGACGCGACAACCAATTTGCTTTTACCCAAGTTTGAGGCTTATACGCTGGCCGCCAATCAGTCCATTTGGCTTTCGATCTATTTTCAGAACGAGAACTTCCCTGAAATATACCGCAATTTCAAAGGGAACGATCCGCTGGCCTTGGGCGTAAGCCGCTACGACGTCTTCAATTTGTCGCGCATCGAGAGCAAAATATGGTACATCAACTTTCCGGACGAGGTGTACGGGCAGACGATGCAATGGAAGCAGATCGAGGACGACATCCAGTACGACCGCATCTCGCTGCTGCGCCGGCTGGTCAGCGTGCAATTTTCCAAGCAGCCGGTCACGTACGGCTTTCTTCGGGTCAGCGTCTACTTATCCGATTTATTTGAATCGGTCGATTCCGGCAAAATCGGCAACGGAGCCGCCATTTACATGATCGACGACAGCAGCCGGATCGTGATGGCGTCCGGGGCATCCGGCTATACGTACGGGGCGGACTGGGACGAAACGCAGTACAACAAACATTTGGTCATCTACAAGGATGTGCCGGGCTTGAACTGGAAAATTGCCGCGGTCATTCCGAACGAGACGTTCCAGCACAAAATTGACGAAGTGCGTCTGCTGACGTTTCTTATCTGTCTGGTGTTTACCGTCGTCTATTTCGTTTCCGGGGCGATGATGTCAAACTATTTTTCCCGGAAGGTGAACAAGATCGTATCGGTGCTGAACTCCTTTCAAGAGGGGAATTTTCACAAGCGGATCAACTTCAAGGGCAACGACGAATTCAGCCAAATTTCAGGAGCGCTGAACGAGATGGGGCAAAATATCGGCGAGCTTATCCATAAAGTGTATGTGGCGGATCTGGACAAAAAGGAAGCGGAGCTGGATATGCTGCAAGCCCAAATCAATCCGCATTTTCTATATAACACGCTGTCGTCCATCAGCCGTCTGGCAAAGTTCGGGGAGCTGCAAAAGCTTCAGCAAATGGTGATGGATTTGGCTAAGTTTTACCGGCTGTCGCTGAACGAAGGCCGGTTATTGCTTCCGATCGGCGAAGAGCTGGAGCAGGCGAAGGCATATATCAACATACAAAAGACGAAATACGAGGAACGGATGAGCGTCAGCTTCGATATCGACCCGGATATATTGCCGCATACGACGATCAAGCTGATCATTCAGCCGTTCATCGAGAACGTGCTGGAGCACGCCTGGTGCGCGGACCGGATCCATATCCGGATCGCGGGGGAGAAGGACGGCGGGACGATTCTGTTCAAAATCATCGACGACGGCGTCGGCATCAGCCGCGAGCTGCTGGAGCAATTGAACGATCCTGAAGAAAGCATGAACGCGGGTTACGGCATCCGCAACGTCAATATGCGGATCAAGCTGTTTTACGGCAGTGAGTACGGGGTAAGCATTTACAGCCGGCCGGGCATCGGGACAACGGTCAGCATCCGCATTCCGGCGGACAGCCGGCAGTAGAATTTTGATTGGCGCGGACGCAAAGACATTTGTCCAATCAGCAGGGCGAACCGTCGCATAGATTAGTAGCGCAAGGCCATTAATCTAAGGAGATGAGTGTTCTTTGAAAAACGGAATCGGTCCTTACGCCGACATGCCCGGCCCTTATACGGCGGCAGCCAACGCCGTGTATGCTCCTACGCAATACGTCGTCCAAGACTTCTATCATCCGCAGCAAGTGCCGGTCATCCATCCGATCGAAGTCATTAATCAGCATCATGTCGTCCCCGTGCCTTATCATATGTATACCTGTACGACGAAGGACGTTTACTGCTCTTCGGCGCGACGCCGCAAAAGAAGAAAAAAATAGTCCGCGAGCACGCAAGCTGCCGTTTCGATGGCCGGACGCGCCGCAAGAAGGAACAAGCGCAAGCTTTCGCAGGGAAATCCCTCGAAGCTTGCGCTTCTTTTTTTCAATGGTGTGGATTACGCGATTATGACGAAGCGGACCCCTCCCGCCCGTGGCGAATAAACAGCCAGACGCCGAACAGGATAAAGGCGCCGGCGATAAGCTGGTAAGCGGACAGCGACTCCTTGAGCAGCGCCCACGCGAGCAAGGAGGCGATCACCGGCTCTCCCAGCACCGACATGGACACGGCTGCGGCGTTCATATATTTGAGCAGCCAATTGAACAAGTAATGGCCGAACAAGGTCGGTACGATCGCCAGCAGCAGAAACAGGCCCCATTCCTTGCCGCTGTAGCCCGTGAAGGCGTTGCCGGCCGCAAGGTTGTAGAAGGCCAGAAATGTGGCGGCGGTCGCAAATACCCAGAAATTATAGGCAAAAGCGCTCATGCCGTCGCGCAGTCCTTTGCCGATCAGCATATGGACGGCGACGGCGACGGTGCCGAGAAAAGACAGCAAATCGCCGATCAGCGCCGTCCCGGACAAGGAAAAGTCGCCCGCCGCGATGACGACGGAGCCGGCGATCGCGATCCCCATGCCCCACAGCATGGGGCGGTTTGCTTTGGCGCGATACAGCCAATAGGCGCCGATCATGACGAGCAGCGGCTCCAGCGTCAGAATGACGGTCGAGCTGGCCACCGTCGTCAGCCGAAGAGACGCCATCCAGAGCAGGAAATGGAGGCCGAGCATAAAGCCGGAAGCGGTCAGCAGTCCCCACTGCCGGCCCGTCAGGCCAAACAGCTCCTTGCGGTATTTCCATGCCAGAGGGAGCAGCAGCAGGTTGGTCAAATACAACCTGTACATGGCAATGACGGCGACATCGGCTTCCGACCATCTGACGAAAATGGACGAAAACGATATGGCGACAATGCCTGCAAAATATAACAGTTCATATGAAGCAAAGCCTTTAGCAGTTCTTCTCATGATGCGCAAATTCGCTTCCTTCCCGGCGCGTGAGTAATCGGGCAGCCGCTTGTAATGATCGGGTCTATGGATCAAACTATAATGGTATATGCGGGGAACAAGCTGGCGGGACTGGGGATCGGATTGCCCGGCAGCCCGATCGTATGGAATTTTGGTCCACTGGCCTTGATGATATTCGGCGGAATCGGTTCAAACGCGCTGAAAGACAAATTTAAAGACGAATAGCGAAGCGCGGTGCCGTTCAAGCACCGCGCCGGTTTCAGGCTTTAAGACGGGTTATGCTACTGCTCCGGCGAGGCAGGCTCGGGAGCGGCCTCTTGCGGCTGCGACGGCTTAGGCTTCGCGGGCGGTTTGGCCGCGGGCTTCTTGGCCAGCTCCGCTTCGAAATATTGGCGCAGCTCGGCTTCTTTTTTCGGATGGTCCAGCTTCACCTTATCCTTCAGCACATGCTCCGCGAACGTTTCCCACGTCGGCTCCAGCTTCTGCGACCGCAGCAGGCGAATGCCGTTCTTGACCATTCTCCGTTCCTTCGCGTTCGTATACAAATCCTTGTACAGCTGCGCGTAACCGAAGTCGAGATGCGGGAACGTCTTGCGGAAGATGTCTGCGGTCATTCGGGCATCGTCGAGCGCGCGATGGGCAAGCCCTTCGGAAGAGAGCCCCAGGTCGGCGAGCGCCGCTTCGACGCTGACGTCGTTGGTCAAGCCGCGATAGCGCAGAAATCCTTTGAGCAGGTCGTAATACGGCGTTGTGAGCCAATACCGGTCATCCAGCTTATGCATGCGGGTATCCAGCACGATACGTTTAAAATCTTCTCCGCCCCAGGTAACGAACATCGGCGATTCGCTGCGGGACAGCCAGGCGAGAAAGTCGCCGATTACTTTCGGGAAACCGGCGGCGCTGTCGATCGACGACTGGGGAATCCCGGTTTTTTTGGCAATAAAGCTGTTCAGCTTGGGAAAATATACGGGCTTGATGAACGCCGTAAATTCATCGACCGTCTCCAGGTTGGCATTCAGGCGAACCGCGCCGATCTCGATCACTTCCATCGGCAGCTCGCTCGCGAATTTCCTTCCGTTGAATTCAATGTCCAATACGATATAATCCAATCCGATAACCTCCGAAATATGACTCGTATTTTCCATTCTATCAGATTGACGCGCGAAATGCGCATCTTTCAATTTTATTTCCCTCAATCGATCGTTTATACTAGAGAAATGATTGACATTGGAGGATGACAGAGAATATGGACCAGTGGATTTTGTGGCTAAAGTATTTGGTATTGGGCATCGTGCAAGGGGTGACGGAACCGATTCCGATCTCCTCCAGCGGCCATCTTGTCATTGCGCAGGAGCTGCTGGGCGTGGAACTGAACGGGCTGACGTTCGAAATCATTCTGAACACCGCCTCTTTGCTTGCCATCATGTTTATTTACCGCGAGATGATCGGCAGGCTGGCGGTCAACGGCATCCGGTATGCCGGCACCCGCAAGCAAGAATACAAATCGGACTTTATGTTTATCGTTTATATTATTGCAGGCACGATTCCGGCGGGCGTGATCGGCGTCTTGTTCAAGGATGAGATCGAAGCGGTGTTCTCGCATGCCAAGACGGTGGCGGTTACGCTGCTCGTCACGGGCGTCGCGCTTTGGCTTATCCGCAATTTGCGCGGCGTGAAGCGCGACGGAGATCTTAGCTTGAAGGACGCGCTGATCGTCGGTCTGGCCCAAGCCGTCGCGCTTATTCCCGGCATCAGCCGCTCGGGAGCGACGGTCATCGCCTCGGTTGCGGTCGGCATGAAGCAGGAAACGGCGCTTCGCTATTCGTTTATGCTGTATATTCCGGTCAGCTTGGGCGGGGTCGTGCTCGGCGTATCGGACTTGATGAGCGATAAGGATTTCGGCTCGCTGCTGGTGCCTTATTTGATCGCTTTTGCGGCAACGCTCGTCTGCACTTATTTTTCGATGAAATGGCTTATGAATATAATGGAGAGGGGCAATTTGGGCTATTTTGCCTACTATTGCTTTGCGGCGGGCATTCTGCTGCTCATTTTTCTGTAAATGAGACGGACGTTCGGGATTATTAAGGCGTTCAACTTTTTTATATACGGCGCGCTGACCGTTTACAGCACGTTTTTTGCCTTGTATTTGCAGCATATCGGCTGGACGGCGCTGGAGATCGGCGCTTTGATGGCGGGCGGTCCGGTCGTGTCGCTCGTCGCCAACCCGTTCTGGGGATACTTGAGCGACCGGTTCCGCAACGTGCGCCTCGTGCTGATTGCGATGATTACGGGCGCCATGCTCATCATGCAAGTTGTGTTTTGGACGCAGTCCGATACGGTCATTTACGCAACGATGCTGCTGTTTTTCTTTTTCCAGATGCCGATGTTTTCCCAGAGCAACAGTCTGATTCTAAACGCGATCGAAGGGACGGGACGCCGCTTTGGGGAATTTCGTCTTTGGGGCTCGCTCGGCTGGGCGGCGCTGGCGGCCGCTTCCGGACCGGTCATCGGAGTCATCGGCATCCAAAAGCTGTGGATGCTGTACACGTGCATGATGCTGCTGTCGCTGTCGTTCGCTTTTGCGCTGCCGAAAGGGGAGGCGAAAGCCGGGGCGGCCGCCAAGGACCGGTCAAGCTTCCGATCCGTGTTTGCCAACCGGGCGTTTCTTGTATTTCTGGCCTGCGGGCTGGTGCTGTCCGTTCCCAATTCGATGAATCAGACGTTTATCGCGCTCTATATCGTTCAGCTCGGCGGGGAGGCGGACATCATCGGCTGGGCGACGTTCCTTTCGTCCATCTTTGAAATCCCGGTCTTTCTGCTGCTGGACCGGTATTTGAAGCGCAACGAGAGGACGATGGTGCTGTGCCTCGTCTTTGTCGGCCTGTTATGCGCGCTGCGCTGGCTGCTCATGTCGGCTGCCGGCGGTGCCGAATCGATTATATTTATTCAAATGCTGCACTGTCTGACCTTCGGAGGCTTTTATTATATCGGGACGCAGCTGACGGCCATGCTCGTGCCGGCGCAATACCGCGCCTCCGGCCAGGCGCTGTATGCGCTCATCTACGGCGGGCTGTCGGGAATGGCGGCCGGCTTTTTCGGGGGCTGGCTGTTTCAGCAGCACGGACCGCAGACGATGTATGTCGTGGGGACGGGAATGGCGCTGGCCGGCGCGCTCGGCTTTGCCGGCTTGTACGCGGCGCTTCGGCGGTCCAGGCCGGCCGGCGCCGGTCAGACGCATGCCGGCTGATACTCGCGGATGCTGCGCGGCGGGATGTTACGGCCGGCTTCGGCCGACCTTCCGGACGCGGATCGTATAAACGACGATCGTGACGGCGAAGACCGAAAGCACGACGGGAAGCAGCCATAACCCGAGTCCGTCGGACGAGCCTTGAGCCGAGCGGACGGCGCCGGTCAGGATGACGCACAGGAGGAGCACAACCTCCAGCTTGATCCAGGCCAGCAGCTGAAAGGAGAGCCGGTAGACGGCTTCCGCATTGTCGGGCGTTACGGCAACGGGCACGTTTAACGCGCTCGGAAACTTGCGCAGCATGGACATAAATCCGAACAGAAACAGGGCGATACACGGCAAAAATAAAATCGTGATCTTGGTTCCCCAGCGATCCGGTTCGCCTCTCCCGTTAAAATGAAGAGGAACCTGCTCCGGCAGCGACGGCCATTGGACCGCCAAATAAACGGCGGCCGCCAGCAGCACGGCGACGGAAGCGGCGTCCAGCAGCTTTTCCAACGCCGATCTCGGTATCGCGGGCACTTCGATATTCGGTTTCATCGGTACACCTCCGGGTATACTGCGCGTTATGCGTTTATCTATATCGTATACGCTTTGGGCGTAACGAACAACTCTATCGTTCAGATTGGAAAGGAATGAACCGACATGCATTCGAACGACACCATGGCGCGACCATCGGTTCGCTCCAAACGCATTTGGACAGCCGTTGTGCTGGGCTCTCTGTCCGGCATCGGACCTCTGTCCATCGACATGTATTTGCCTGCGCTTCCTTCGATGGCGGAGGAGCTCGGGACGACGGCGTCCATGACGCAGCTGAGCTTGACGGCTTGCCTGATCGGTCTGGCGCTCGGCCAATTGATCGTAGGACCGATCAGCGATGTCAAAGGACGGAGAATTCCGCTGCTGATCGGCATTGCGGCCTATGCGCTCGTATCGCTGCTGTGCGTGCTGTCGCCCAATATTTGGACGGTTTATCGCTTTAAGATTTTTGCAGGGGTTTGCCGGGGCGGCGGGCATTGTCATCGCCCGGGCGAGCGTCCGGGATATGTATTCCGGAGACGCGCTGACGAAGTTTTTTGCGCTGCTGATGCTGATTAACGGAGCGGCGCCGATCCTTGCCCCGATCTTGGGCGCCGAAATTTTGTCGTTTACTTCGTGGCGCGGCGTATTCGCCGTATTGAGCGTCGCCGGCGTGCTGATGCTGGCCGCTGTCGCTCTACTATTGAAGGAGACGCTGCCGCCGGAAAGACGGTCGCGCAGCGGCGTCGGCAACACGCTGCGCACGTTCCGCAAATTGGCAGGAGATTCGCAGTTTATGGGATTTGCGCTGACGCAAGGGTTTATGATGGCGGCGATGTTTGCCTACATCTCCGGTTCATCCTTCGTGCTGCAAGAGCTTTACGGCGTTTCGCCCCGCACGTACAGCTTGATTTTCGGCTTGAACGGACTGGGCATCATCGCGGCAAGCCAGCTAGCCGGAAGGCTGGCGGGCAAGGTGGCGACGCGGAAGCTTCTTGCATCCGGTCTGACGGCGGCGGCGGCGGGCGCGCTGCTGCTGCTGCTGGCCGCTTCGCTGAAGCTGGGGCTGTACGCCGTCATTCCCGCGTTTTTCCTGGTCGTGTCCAGCGTGGGCATCGTTTCGACGACAACGACGTCGCTGGCGCTTCAGGAGCAGGGACAATCGGCCGGCAGCGCCTCGGCGATGCTGGGCATGCTGTCGTTTGTGTTCGGCGGCGCCGCCGCGCCGCTGGTCGGACTCGGAGGAGAAGGCACGGCGCTCCCGCTTGCGGCCGTCATGCTGCTGCTTGTCGCCGCCGCGATCGGATGCTTTGCCTATTCGGCCAAGGGGAAGTCGGCGTAAATCGGCTGTCCGGCCGCAGATTTCCGTTAACACCCCGAGATATACATTGCGCCCGTCAGACGGCAACCCACAACATAAGTCTGCTGCTTCGGGATTAACGTCGAATGCATGGACGCGCTATGTCCAAGCGGCGTAGACGGTGAATTCGTTGTATTTGTACACGCAGTCCGCCGCATGGAAGCCCGCGTCCCGGAGCCACTGCAGCTGGTCCTCGAGGCCGGCGTTCCGGTCGAGCTTGCGCCGTTCGATCGATGCGTCGAGCGCTTCCCGCGGCAGTCCGCTCCCGATGACGGCGTCGATCCACAGCGAGCGGTACCGTTCATCGACCCGCTCGCTTGCGCCGGCGGTCTGGTCGGCGTTGACGAATACGCCGCCGGGGCGGAGCAGCCTGCGGACCGTGCGGAATAGCCGACGTTTTTCTTCATGCGTCAAATGATGGATCGATAACGAGGAGACGACGGCGTCGAAAGGGCCTTCGAACGGATAGGACGTATAGTCCGCTTCTATGAATACGGTGCCGCGGTATCCGGCCAGCCTTCGTTTGGCTTGCTCCAGCATGTCGCCGCTGAAATCGACGAGCGTCATTCGGGCGTTCGGATATTTGTCCAGCAGCATGGCGGCGAGCAAGCCCGTTCCCGCGCCCAGATCGAGCACGGCCGGTTCCTCGGCCGGCGTTTCCGTCCAGGCGACGGCCGCGCCGTAAAAGTCGTCAAAGCAAGGGATGAGCCCTCTGCGCTGCCCGTCGTAATCTTGCGCCACTTCGTCGAACTTCTTCTTAATCTCGTGATGCTCCATATCGAATCCCTCCTTTATGTTGTAGCCATCATACCTTTCTTTTCGGCATAGCTGAAATATATAAAGGCAATATGGTTTATAGGTAATATCTATTAGGGGGCGGGCGGGAACCGCAGGCGGAAAATAGGAATTGAAGGATCCGGCAAACCCGGCAGCCGTTCAAAATAAACAGTCGCGTCATTCGGCCGGTTGTGATATGTTGGAAAAAAACGAAGAGGAGCGATGCACGATGAGCAACCGCGAGGCGAAATGGATTTTGCATTCCGTCATATTCAGCTTGAAGCATGAGAAGGGCTCGGAGGAGGAACGCAAATTTTTGGAGGACGGGGAGCGGATTCTGACTTCCATACCGGTTGTGTCCAACTTTCGGGTGTACAAGCAGGTAAGCTCGAAAAACGATTACGATTTCGGATTTGCGATGGAATTTGCCGGCCAGGCGGATTATGACGCTTATAACGCCCATCCTTTGCACGAAGCTTTCGTCAAGGAAAGATGGGAGACGGAAGTGGTCCGATTTCTGGAGATCGACTATATTGAAGGGAGCCGTCAAAACCTCTATAATGGTCGATAGAAACATGAAAGCACGAATTCGAACCAAAACATACGAAAATGGAAGAGGGATGGCAGGATGAAAAAGCTTAAAGTGCTGCAACAGCTGTCGGAGGCGGGAGTTGTCGCCGTACTGCGCGCCGACTCGGCGGAAGAAGTGGCGGAGATGGCGCGCCGCGCCGTCAAAGGCGGCATCAAAGCGATTGAAATAACGATGACGGTGCCGTTTGCGCTGCGCGCGATCGAGCAGCTGTCGCAGGAATTTTCGAGCGAGGCGCCGCGGGAAGCCGACAATTACGCCGTTATCGGCGTCGGAACCGTGCTCGATCCGGAGACGGCGCGCGCGGCGATTTTGGCTGGGGCGGAATATGTCGTATCGCCGTCGCTCAATCCGGAAACGGTGCGCCTGTGCAACCGTTACGCGATACCGGTATTGCCGGGCACGATGACGATTCAAGACATTCAGAGCGCGCTGGAGCTTGGCGTCGACATCGTCAAGCTGTTTCCGGGCAACCTGTATTCGCCGGGCGTCATTCCAACGATCAAAGGCCCGCTGCCGCAGGCGAACGTTATGCCGACGGGGGGCGTATCCCTCGATAACTTGAAGGATTGGATCAAAGCCGGGGCGGTGGCCGTAGGCATCGGCTCCGACTTGACGAAGGAAGCGGTCCGAACGGGGGATTTCTCGCTGATCGAGCGGAAAGCCGCCGCTTATATGGCTGCCTACCGCGAAGCCAAAGGGCTGCAATAAACCAAATAGGCGCCGCACAGCGAGACAAGGGCTGGCGGCGTTTTCTCATGAGCGGAACGGTGCGCCGAATGAACGATGGACCGTGCGCAGACGGTATCGGACCGGCATCATGAATGCAAGGAAAACCGGCGGGTTTCACGGAGCGGAACCGAAGGCGGGTAAACGTCCCGACGGCCGCTTGCGGCTTGCTTCTCGGGTCGATTAGCGTTATAAAAGATAGAGGGCATTATGATGATATAGGGCAAAGGAGCGAGCATGGCAATGGATTACCGGATCGAGAAAGATACGATGGGAGAAATTAAAGTTCCTGCGGACAAGCTTTGGGGAGCCCAAACGCAGCGGAGCCTGCAAAATTTTAAAATCGGCGGCGAGCGCATGCCGATCGAAGTCGTGTACGCGATGGCAATCATCAAAAAAGCGTCCGCCAACGCAAACAGCAAGCTGGGCGTGCTGGACGAGGAGAAAGCGGCCGTCATCGGCGAAGCGGTCGACGAAATTTTGGCGGGCAAATGGGACGAGCACTTCCCGCTCGTCGTTTGGCAGACGGGCAGCGGCACGCAAACGAACATGAACGTCAACGAGGTGGTCGCCCATCGCGCCAACCAGCTGCTGCAGGAGCGCGGCAGCGACAAGCGGATCCACCCGAACGACGACGTCAACCGTTCCCAAAGCTCGAACGACACGTTCCCGGCGGCGATGCACATCGCGGGCGTCATCGCGGTGGAGGACCGCCTCATTCCGGCGCTGGACGTGCTGAACGGCACGCTTCGCGACAAGATGGAGAAGTTCGCCGACATCGTCAAGATCGGCCGCACGCATCTGCAGGATGCGACGCCGCTGACGCTCGGCCAAGAAATCAGCGGCTGGTCCGCCATGCTGGACAAGACGCGCGCCATGCTGGTGCAAAGCGTCGATACGATGAGAGAGCTGGCGCTCGGCGGTACGGCGGTAGGCACCGGGCTTAACGCGCATCCGGATTATGCGGTTGCGGTTGCCGAAGAAGTGACGAAGCTGACGGGCAAGTCGTTTGTGACGGCAGCCAACAAGTTCCATTCGTTGACGAGCCACGATCAAATCGTTTACGCGCACGGCGCGATCAAAGCGCTGGCGGCCGATCTGATGAAGATCGCCAACGACGTCAGATGGCTGGCGAGCGGGCCTCGCTGCGGCATCGGCGAAATAACGATTCCGGAAAACGAGCCGGGCAGCTCCATCATGCCGGGCAAAGTGAATCCGACGCAAAGCGAAGCGCTGACGATGGCGGTATGCCAAGTCATCGGCAACGATACGGCGATCGGCATGGCGGCCAGCCAGGGCAACTTCGAGCTGAACGTGTTCAAGCCGGTCATTATGTACAATTTCCTGCAATCCTTGGCGCTCATGGCCGACTCGATGCTGTCGTTCAACAATAACTGCGCCGTCGGCATCGAGCCGAACGAAGCGGTTATCAAGCGCAACCTGGAGCAATCGCTCATGCTCGTCACGGCGCTGAATCCGCATATCGGCTACGAGAATGCGGCGGCCATCGCCAAGAACGCCCATAAGAAGGGCACGACGCTGAAGGAATCCGCCATCGAAAGCGGTCTTCTGACGGCGGAGCAATTCGATCAATACGTACGTCCGGAAAACATGATCGGCAAACGTTAAGTCGGTAGAGCGCATAGACGGCGGCCCCGCCAGACGGCGCCCCTGCTGGCGACGAACGTCGCTGCTTGCCGCCAGCTCCGCCATTGACGCGGGGTTGGCGGTTTGTTTTTCGCTTCCGGCGCAGAACCATCATTTTTGAAAAAAGTGGGTAAAAACGATGCATTTATTATCGGTCGAGCATATAACGAAAAGCTACGGGGAAAAGCTGCTGTTCCAGGATGTCGCCTTTGGCGTCGAGGAAGGGGACCGCATCGGCGTTATCGGAGTAAACGGCACCGGGAAGTCGACCTTTCTGAAGGTGATCGCGGGCTTGGAGCCTCCGGATTCGGGATCGGTATCGGTCGGGAATCGGGTGCTGATCCGCATGCTGGCGCAGGACCCCGTCTTTGCCGAAGGAGAGACGGCGCTGGAGCATGTGCTGGGCGGAGATTCGCCCCAGCTTCGCGCGGTGCGGGCTTATCGGGAGGCGCTTGAAGCGGCTTCGTTGAATCCGGGCGACGAGCGGGTTCAGGCGGATTTGGTGAAGGCGAACGCGCGCATGGACGAGCTGGACGCCTGGCAGCTGGAAAGCGAAGCGAAGACGGCGTTGTCGAAGCTCGGCATCGAGCAATACGACGCAAGGGTGGAGACGATGTCGGGCGGCCAGCGAAAGCGGGTGGCGATGGCGGCCGCGCTGCTGCTGCCCTCGGACATTCTTATCCTGGACGAGCCGACGAACCATATAGACAACGAATCGGTCGCCTGGCTGGAAGCGATGCTGCAGAAGCGGCGAGGCGCGCTTCTTATGATTACGCACGACCGGTATTTTTTGGACCGGGTGTGCAATCGCGTCATTGAGCTGGACCGGGGCAAAGCTTATTTTTATCAAGCCAATTACAGCCGCTTTTTGGAGCTGAAGCTGGAGAGGGAGGAGCGCGAGGCCGCGGAGGAGTCCAAACGGCAAAATCTGCTCCGCAACGAGCTGGCATGGATTCGCCGCGGCGCCAAGGCGCGGACGACGAAGCAGAAGGCGCGCATCGACCGGTTCGAGGCGCTGCAGGCGGCGGGTCCGAAGGAAAGCGGCGGCAAGCTCGAGCTTTCCGTCGCATCGTCCAGGCTGGGCAAAAAAATAATGGAAGCCGAGCATGTGTCCAAATCGTTCGGCGACCGTACGATCATTCGGGATTTCAGCTATGTCGCGGTGCCGGAAGACCGCGTCGGCATCGTCGGCCGGAACGGTACCGGCAAATCGACCTTGCTGAAGCTGATCGCGGGCCGGCTGGAGCCGGATGCGGGCAAGCTGGAGCTGGGACCGACCGTCAAGCTGGGATGGTTCTCGCAGGAACGCGAGGAGATGGACGAATCGCTGCGCGTCATCGAATATATCCGCGAAGGAGCGGAGCAGGTCAGGACGGCGGACGGAACGGCGATTTCCGCCGCTCAGATGCTGGAGCGTTTCCTGTTCCCTCCGGCGATGCAGTGGACGCCGATCGCCAAGCTTTCGGGCGGAGAGAAGCGCCGGCTGCAGCTGCTGCGCGTGCTCATGGACGCGCCGAACGTGCTGCTGCTGGACGAGCCGACGAACGATCTCGATATCGCGACGTTGACTGTGCTGGAAGATTACTTGGACGACTTTCCGGGCGTTGTGTTTGTTGTTTCCCATGACCGTTACTTTTTGGACCGGACGGCCGAGCGCATATTCGCGTTTGAAGGAGACGGCGTCATTACGCAGCATACCGGCAACTATTCCGATTACAGGGAATATGCGGCAGGTCGCGAACGGCAGGGGGAAGCTTCCCGGCATGCCGCCGACGGCGGAAGCGGCCGTGACGTCCGCGGCGATGCGGCGTCCGAATCGGCTGCCGGCAAGCCGGCCGGCCGGGAGCGGCAGCTGAAGATGTCGTATAAAGACCAGCGCGATTACGAAACGATCGAAGAGCGGATTGCGGAGGCGGAAGCGAAGCTGGACGCGGTCGGGGCGAAGATGGAGGCAGCGGCCAGCGACGCCGCAAGGCTGCAAGAGCTTATGCTGGAACAGCAGCGGCTGGAGGAAGAGCTGGAGAGGCTGATGGACCGCTGGGCCGAGCTGAGCGAGCTGGCGGAGCAGATTGCCTCTCAGAAGCGTACTTAGCAATAGATTTAAGGAGAGGGTCGCAAATGAGCCATTTGAACGGCGGGGCAGGTCTTGGACCTGTCCGCAATATATATTGCATCGGCCGCAACTACCGGCTGCATGCGCTCGAGCTGGGCAACGAAGTGCCGAGCGAGCCGCTCGTATTTACAAAGCCGACTCATGCCGCGGTGCCGATGGACGGACGCTCTATCGAGCTTCCGAAGGGCGTGGGCGAGATTCATTTTGAGCTGGAAATCGTGCTTCGGATCGGGGAGCGTTATGAGTTTGGAGCAGACGCGGACCAGAGCATCGACGCCATGACGCTGGGCCTCGACTTCACGCTGCGTGACGTGCAATCGAAGCTGAAAGCGAAGGGCCAGCCGTGGCTGCCGGCCAAAGGCTTCCGCCATTCCGCGCCGCTTGGCGAATGGATCCCGTATCCCGGACACGAGGCGTTGGCCGCACGGGAGTTTACGCTGCTGCGGGGAGGCGGGCAGGTTCAGCGCGGATGCGCCAAGGACATGCTGTTCCCGGTGCCGGAGCTGATTCGCCATATCGAATCGAATTATGGCCTCGGGCCGGGCGACCTGATCTTCACCGGTACGCCGGCCGGAGTGGCCGCGCTTCAGGACGGAGATACGCTGCAGGCGCTTTGGGACGACAGGGAGCTGGGCAGCTGCGTCGTTCGATTGTGATTCGCGAGCGAATCGCCTCGCTATAAGTTTGACTTTAAGCTGGATGAGCGCCATCCGGCCCCAAAAACAGCCAGTCCGGACTCGGTCCGGTCTGGCTGTTTCATCGTTTACGGGAGCGTTTCGCATTATCTGCCGTTGAAGGCGCTGAGCATCCATACATGTTTTTCGAGCGAAGTATGGATGGAGAGCAGCATATCGGCCGTCGTCTCGTCGCCTGCCGCCTGCGCGGCCTCCATGCCTTCCTTCAGCTCGTCGATGACGGTCGTGAAATCGTGAATCAGCTGATCGACCATTTCCACGGCGGTCTCGTTGCCTGCGGCTTCCTGGACGCTGGACGCCTCCAGGTAATCGCTCATTTTTGCCAGCGGCTGGCCTTTGACCGCCAGCAGCCGCTCCGCGATTTCGTCCACGTGAAGCGCAGCCTCCTCGTACAGCTCTTGAAACTTCGCATGCAGCGTAAAAAATTGGGAGCCTTTCACATACCAGTGGTAATTGTGAAGCTTAACGTACAGTACGCTCCAGTTGGCAATTTGCCTGTTCAAATGTTGTTGAATGGTGGTCATATCAATCATCCTTTCCGTATTTGCAAAATGTGAAAATGACGATGCCGCCGTAAACGCGGTTGTCGGCCAGTCTGCTTGCTCTTTGCTAGTCTGCGCTGGAAAATGCGATCGAATACGGAAATTTTGCCGTCAACATGCAAAATCCGCATGATCGCCTTTCGCGATGGATGCCCTCATGGAAGGATCAATCCTGGATGTATGACTCAGAAATAGAAGGAGCAATCTTGTTTGCATTAATTCCTTATTTATAATTATTATAAACTAGAGTTGATTTGTCAAGACCCAGGGACAAAATCGGCAAGTTTGTCTGCGACCTTGGCAAGTTCGTCCGCGACCTTGTAGCGGGTAATTGTGGAGCGCAGCAAGCGTGTAAGTTCGCCCGCGACCTTGCAGCGGGTAAGTCTGGTGCGCAGCAAGCGTGCAAGTTCGTCCGCGACCTTGTGTCAACTGCAAACGAAAATTCCTCAAAATCTGCACTTGAAAATTCCCCAAAAA
>CALAWP010000013.1 GCA_937895345.1 uncultured Paenibacillus sp.
CCTGTGACAACTCGATTAACAGTCGAGTGCTCTACCGACTGAGCTATCGGGGAATAATGAAATTGATAAAATAGACAAGTAATAATTTATCATGGCGTGTCGGCGTTGTCAAGCGCTTGCAGCTTTAATTTGCCCCTGCAGCGGCCGCAAGCATAACGGGCGGGATCGGTCTTTTTTTTGCGCAAATAGACCATTCCGCAGCTTCGGCAAATCAGCTTGTAGCGGTAAGGCCGGCTTTGGCCTCTCGCGCGTCCGGGCAGCGCTTTGCAATACCGGGATCCGCCCACTTGAGCGAGCAGCCGCTTGAAATCCGCATCGCGATGACGGTATCCGAGTCCAAGCAAATGCAAATGATAATGGCAAAGCTCGTGCTTGATGATCTTTTCCGTTTCCTCCGCTCCGTACGCTTCCAGCTGATGCGGACTGATCTCGATATGATGCGTGCCGGTAAAGTACCGGCCTCCGGTCGACTTCAGTCGTCCGTTAAATGTGGCGCGATGTAGAAACGGTCGTCCAAAGCTCTCGATGGAAACTCGCTCCACCCATTGCTGCAGCATATGATCGTTCATGTTCAGCTCCCCCCGACTACTTGAATTTTAAGCCTTTCATAGGCTACACTGTCAAGTAGGAAACATGAACGAAGCATCATACCGAGGGGAGACGTACCTATTTATGGCTTCTATGCGCTACGTACTTATGAAGAACGATCATGCGATCAGTTTCGTCGAAATGCCGCAATCCCATGCTTATCAGCTGAGCGCTTTGAACTTGCGCCTTCATAAGGAAATCGATAAGTTAACGGCCGAACAAGTGCCGTCCTTGCCGTACGCCGTTGCCGAATGCGACAACGTCGACTTGCATGATTCCTCCATTCCGATCGTTGGCGGACTGGAGTATATTAATGAACTGGAGCGGCAATTTGCGGCTGTTCAGGAGAAGGCCTATCCCCTGATTTCGCTGCTGACGGAAATTCGGGCGCTGCAGGCCCAGCTGGAGCAATGGTACGAAGAATATGAAGAAGGACTGATCTAGCCGCCGTTTCTCATTCGAAGCGGACACCTTTCACCTTTTCTCTGCCTGCAATCGCGCATGGACCTGCACAGACAATCGCCTATTCCCATATCGTAAATAAGACATCAAGTTACGTTCGGGAGGAGGACGATGCATATGCCGCAGTGGCTGTGCAACCAATTAATGAGAGCTTTCTTGCAAAAGGATCGAAGACAGATCAAGCTGCTCAACGATTGCTGGTATTTTTACCGGACCAAGCAAAGTCCCGGCAACAAAAGCGGGTTAATCCCGTAACGGTCTCGTAAGCCGAATTAGTGTCCTTAGCGATAGTGACGACGTTTATGGAAACGGCAGGGCTGTCTCCCGTTTGGCCAGCATCTCGATCAGCAGCGGTAATGGATTGCCTGACTGCTGACGGAAGCTTGCCGGTTGGTCTGAAATGACCTGGAGACAGCCCTTTGTGTTGGTTTCATTCCGGCTGCGATTGGCAGCTTCGGATCTGTTTCGGATATGCCGAGTTAACCGCGAGGAAGCGGCATTCGGCTTATGCCGACCAGGTTTCGAAGTTAAGCTTCGAACCGGTTGACTTGCGTAATTTGCTCGATTGGCAAACGTACGGTCGGATGTCCAGGCGCGGCCGCTTTGCCGATCGGCAGCATCAACGTCGGCAAATAACGTTCGGGAATGCCAAACATCTCTTTCAGCGCATCCCGGTTGTATCCGCCCATCGGAACGGTGTCGAAGCCTTTGGCCCGGGCGGCCAGCATCAGCTGCATCGCCACAAGCCCCGTATCGAACGCCACCAGCTCGCGAAGCCGGTCCGCCGGCAGTCCTCCGTACATTTTGCGCGAATTGGCAATCATATTGGTTTTAACTTCTTCGGACATGTAACCCGCTTCCGCGGCAGCTCCGTAAATTTGCTCCGACAGCTCATACATCTTCAAATCGGCCATAATAATGACAATTGCCGAAGCCTCGACCACTTGCTGCTGGGAAAAAGCGATCGGAAGCATCTTCTGTTTCAGCTCGGGGTCCGTAACAATCAGAAAGCGCCAAGGCTGCATATTGGACGACGACGGTGCTTTCACCGCGATGGACAACAGCTCCTTCACTTCCTCTTCGGAAATGACAAATTCGGGGTCGTACTTGCGCACCGAACGGCGGCTGTTCACCACGTCCAGAAACGTCGGCTCGCCATGCGCACCCTGTTTTTTCTCAACTGCCGCTTGCGTTTCAACCTGGGAATTCATCAGCAGGTTCCTCCTTTAAATGCTCTCTATAGTTAAACTGTAACTTTCACATGTACAGTATATTCGATCGTCGTTACGATTGTCAATTAACTAACAAATATATATTGCGACAAAAATAGACAGATGTCCGCTGCTAAGGCGGCTGCGGTGTATATTAGCGTTGCAGTATGCGGTTGCGTCGGATTGCGGTATGCAGTATGCGGTATGCAGTATGCAGTATGCGGTATGCGGTTTGCGGTTTGCGGTTTGCGGTATGCGGTTTGCGGTTTGCAGTATGCGGTTTGCGGTTTGCAGTATGCGGTTTGCGGTTTGCGGTTTGCGAGCTGTTTCGGCAGGATCGTGGTAGTTTGGAGCGACTAGGCTGCAGCTTTTATAAAAGTTACTGATAGTGTGCCCACGGGGACGCATGCGATGCTGCAACGCTGATTTTGTTACTTACAACGCTCCGATTGGACTGTCTGCGAGGTTGCAATGCTAAGTTTGTTACTTAGAGCGACGGTGGCCTTGGAGCATGTCCGTGGCGGCGGCGCTGATGTGCCTAAGCGGAACCACAACAGCCCTGCTTGGCCAAGCTTCGGCCAAACAGGGCTGTTGTTTTATTGCGGCTGTTTCATGGTGAGGCCTACGCGCCCTTTTTTGAGGTCGACGCTGAGCACCCATACCGTTACATTGTCTCCAACCGAAACAACATCCATCGGATGTTTAATAAATTTATCGCTCATTTGCGAAATATGGACGAGGCCGTCGTTTTTGATGCCGATGTCGACAAACGCACCAAAGTCGATGACATTGCGCACCGTTCCTTGCAGCTCCATCCCCGGCGCCAGATCCTCGATGCTCAGCACATCGGTATGGAAAATCGGCGGAGGCAGCTCCTCGCGCGGGTCGCGGCCCGGCTTCAGCAAGCTGTCTATTATGTCCCGCAGCGTCGGAGCCCCGACTTCCAGCTTGGCGGCCAGCGTCTGAGCGTCTGCGCCGGCAAGCGCCGCGCGCACCTTCTCGGTGCCGATTTCCCGCAGCTCCAGGCCAAGCTCCTTGAACAGTCTGTCCACAACGCCGTACGATTCCGGATGAATCGGCGTCCAATCGAGCGGATTGGGCGCTTCCGGCACGCGCAGGAAACCGACGCACTGCTCATAGGATTTCGCCCCAAGCCGCGGCACTTTCTGAAGCTGCGCGCGGCTTGCGAAACGGCCGTGCTCCTCACGGTACTTGACGATGTTGCGCGCGATCGTCGCGTTGACGCCGGCTACGTAAGAGAGCAGAGAAGCGGAAGCGGTATTGACGTCGACGCCGACATGGTTGACGGCCGATTCGACGACGCCGCTGAGCGATTCGTCCAGCCGCTTCTGGCTGACATCGTGCTGGTACTGGCCTACGCCGATCGCTTTCGGCTCGATCTTGACCAGCTCGGCGAGCGGATCCTGAAGCCGTCTCGCAATGGACACCGCGCTTCGCTCCGCGACATCCAGCGACGGGAATTCCTCTTGTGCCAGCTTGGAAGCGGAATAGACGCTTGCCCCCGCTTCGTTGACGATAATATATCTTAACGAGCGGCCGGCGGCCGCGTCTTTTTCTTTCCGCTTGCCGATCAAGCCGGCGATAAACTGTTCCGTCTCGCGCGAGGCGGTGCCGTTGCCGATGACGATAAGCTGTACGTTATGGCTGTCGATCAGCCGGCCGACGATCTCTTCCGCCTGCGCCACTTTATTGTTCGGCGGCGTCGGATAACAAACGGCAACGTCCAGCAGCTTGCCGGTATCGTCCACGACCGCAAGCTTGCAGCCGGTACGAAAGGCCGGGTCTACGCCCAGCACGATTTGGCCGCGCACGGGCGGCTGCAGCAGCAAATTCCGCAAATTGGCGGAAAAAATCGCAATCGCATGCTCTTCCGCCTTCTCCGTCAGCTCCGCGCGGACCTCGCGTTCGATGGATGGCGCGATCAGCCGT
The DNA here is from genome assembly GCA_937895345.1 of uncultured Paenibacillus sp. GTDB lineage: Bacteria > Bacillota > Bacilli > Paenibacillales > Paenibacillaceae > Pristimantibacillus. The sequence goes on from CALAWP010000013.1 coordinate 4,212, forward strand.
TTATACGCATCCTCGATGACGGCAGTCATCACGTCGAGCACTCCGGCGGCCGTTCCGCGGCGCAGCAGCTTGCGGCCGATATGCTCGTGAATGCGGTCGGTCTGCAGCTCGAAGGATACGCGCAGCAACTCCTCCCTCTCGCCCCGGTTAATGGCGAGCACGCGATGCGGCGGCAGCTTGCGGACCGGCTCCTGGTAGCTGTAATACATTTCATAGACCGACTCTTCGTCCGGCTTTTTCGCTTCCGTATGAAGCACGGCATGATCGAACGTAAACTTTCTCGCCCAGGACCGGATCGAAGCGTCATCGGCAATATTTTCCGCCAAAATATCCATTGCGCCCTGAAGCGCCTCTTCGGGAGTTGCAACGCCTTTCGATTCGTCCGTATAACGGGCCGCTTCCGTCAACGGATCTCCCTGCCGGGGCTGCGACCACAGCCATTCGGCCAAAGGCTCGAGCCCCTTCTCCTTGGCGACGCTTGCCCGCGTTTTTCTCTTTTGCCGGTAAGGCCGGTACAGATCCTCGACTTCCTGCAGCTTCGCCGCGCCTTCGATGCCGGATCGCAGCTCGTCCGTCAGCTTCCCCTGCTCGTCGATGAGCCGGATCACCTCGCGCTTGCGCGACTCCAGGTTGCGCATATATTGCAGCTTCTCCTCGATGGAGCGAAGCTCGTTCTCGTCCAGCTCGCCGGTCATTTCCTTGCGGTACCTGGCGATAAACGGAATGGTGTTGCCCTCGTCCAGCAGAGCGACCGCGGCTTTTACCTTCGTTAACGGCAACTGAAGCGCCGAAGCAATGCCGGCCGTTATCCGTATGTTTTCCGCTTCGATTTGTTCATCTGTCAGCTTGCCGCTATGTTCTGACGGCTCTGCCGCGTCCAATTTTGTGTCGGCCAATGTCGGTTGCACCGTCCTTTACGAAGTGTAGGGGTTGTTAGCCATCTCGAAACCGATCGTCGTTCCCGGCCCGTGACCGGGGTATACGATCGTGCCGGGGTCCAGCTTGTACAGCTTGTTCCGGATGGAATCGTACAAATCGCGTTCGCGGCCGCCGGGCAAATCCGTCCGTCCGACCGACATCTTGAACAGCACGTCGCCCGAAAACAATTGATTTCCGTATAAAAAGCTGACGCTTCCGGGCGAATGCCCCGGCGTATGCATTACTTGCCACCGAAGGCCCAGAAGCTCCAGCGTCTGCCCGTCCGCCAGCGCGTATTCCGCGGGATCGGTGGACAGCGGAGGCGTAACGTCCTGCCAGCGCATCGAGCCGTTCTTGCGCGGATCGGTCAGCCAATCCGCCTCCAGATCGTGAATGTATACCGGACACTTCGCGGCTTTGCGCGTCTCATCTACGCCGCCCATATGGTCGAAGTGGGCGTGCGTCAGCACAATCGCTTCGATCTCGATATCTTTGATCCGCTCGAGCAGCCTCTTCGGTCCCATGCCGGGATCGATAATGATCCCTTTCGTCTTGCCGGCCTCCTCGTCCCGAACCGTAATGAGATAACAGTTCGTCTGCAGCGGACCAAGCGCAAACGTCTCAACGTTCAACCGTTCAGCCGCCGTCATCAGAACGACTCCAGCAGCTCGCGAAGCTCGCGTACGATATGGGCCTGATACCCCGCGCCTTCCCCGTAGCGGCGCATAATTTCCTGCCGGGTTGCCGCCAGGTTGTCCTGATAATCCGGCGCTTCCCGGTCGGGATTGGCCTGCTTGAACGCGACCATCGCCTCCTGGACGTGCGCGGGCCTCGGCCCCCACTGACCAAGCACGGCGCCGCCCGTATCGGCGATGATGACGACAGGGATCGAACGGCCGCCCATAATCAAAAATTGGTCCATCGTTTCCAGATGCTCTTCCATAATAAGCACATCAATCGGAATGCCGCTGTTTTCCAGGACGCGGAAGACGACCGGAATGTTGCGCACGACGTCTCCGCACCAATCCGCCATCAGAATGAGGCAGCGAAGGTCGTCGCGATTTTGCAGCGATTCGAAAAATTCGCGGTCATCCTCGGACGGCCACTCGAACTTTTGCATCCAATCGATAAAGGTCTCTTTATTTTTGGTCATGCCTTCGATGAATTGCTCCGGGCTGATTCCCGCGCCCAGCTTGTTCGCTACGCTTTTGCTCATATTATGTACCCTCCTGAATATATGTCGATGCCTACCGTTCCCTATATTATACTTAAAATTTTCTTGCCCTGCGAACGTACAGAACAACAACGGCAATAACCGCTGCCGCAATCAGCGCGTAGACGACATTCGAATATACGTCCATAAACTCGACGATCTCGTTCCAGTTGTCTCCGACGGCGGTGCCCAGCGTAACGAGGATGGAATTCCAGATGAGCGTACCGATCGTCGTAAACAACATAAACGGAACGAAGCGCATGCCGGACATGCCCGCGGGAATCGAAATAAGGCTGCGGATCAGCGGAATCATGCGGCAAAGCAGCACGGCCCAATAGCCGTATTTGTCGAACCAGGCATCCGCCTTGCGGATATCCTCTTTCTTGACCCGAAGCACTCTGCCCCATCGTTCGATGATGCGTTCCAAACGCTCCACGCCAAGAAATCGGCCGATGAAATACAGAATGACGGCTCCGACCAGCGATCCGAGCGTCGCGGTCACGATAACGCCGATCGGCGTCAAATTCGTATACGTCGTCATGAACCCTCCGAACGTCAAGATCACCTCGGACGGAATAGGCGGAAACAGGTTCTCCAATGCTATCATGAGAAGTATGCCCAAATATCCGTACTGCTCCATAAAATCGGTAATCCAGTTATCCATTCTTCCACCTGCTTCGTTAATTTTGGCTTAGAACCCTCTGTTATTCTACCATAATGCACGTACCGCATTCTACCAACGGAAACCATGCCGGGGCCCTGCGGCCGGGCGAGGGGACAGCCGGAGAAACCATTGCGCGGCGCGATGCATATTTTGAGAGAAAGAAAGGAGCGGGTCGCTGCCATGAAACATTTTAATGAAAATCATAATCCGAATATGCCTTCGGCACGCAATATTCGCCGGGCATGCGCCAACGAGCTGTACCGCACGGCGAAACGGATGAAGCTGTGGGTTCCGAAGGACAAGATGGACCGGGCAGCCGCATTATATTACCGCAAGGTTGCGCTGAATATAGCCTGGATTACGGAAAATCGAGACAATCGGAAAAAGCAGGCGGACTGGTGGTACGAAAATGTGAGCGCGGAAATCGCGGAGCTGTGGGACGTGGACCGCGACAAGCTGTGCGAGGCTTTTCGAGACGCGTACGGCGCATAAGCAGGAGCGGCGAGCAACATACGGACGGCAGCCCAAAAAGCCCGAAGTGCCCATTGGAGAACCATTGCCTCCAACGATGCTTCGGGCCTTCCATGTCCGCCGGCTTCGGCCGAGAGGCCGCTATTCCCTCATTTCCTGCAGCCGATCGACGGGAACCGTCTTCGTATGGACGGGGTTGTCGCCGATCGTCACCGTTGCGGTGCCGCTTGACTCGTCCACGTTTTCGATCCATACCGAGTCCCCTTCCAGCTGAACGGGAATCGTCGCTTCCGATTCGTAAATCGCTTTTGCCCTTGCCGTATCCATCGTTATGTTTGTTCTCCTTCCATTGCGGGATCCATCGTATCGGTCGTCGTCTCTTCAATCAGTCCGTTATGCACCGTCACATTGCCGCCGCCCAAACCTTCATTGATCATGCGATCGATATCCATATAATTTTCGTCTCTTCCCTCAAAGCTCGATTCCGCGTTCGGATGCTGTTCATCCATGGCCGCCATTTCATTTCCCTCCTGCTTAATCGAATTGCGCGGCATTGCCGCTTCTATTCCAAAATATGCCCCATCGCCGGGCAAACCATGCATCGGTTAAAAGAGCGGCGACAAGATGCGCACGGCCGCTTCAGCCGCCCTGCGCCCGATGGAGCGTCCCTCGTAGCTCGTTATTCCGATCTCCTTGCTGTCGCGAAGGTCGTTCATAAAGTCGGATTCCAGCCGCTTGATCATAAGCTCGTCAAACAGCACGGCCATCGCTTCATAATTGCTGTAGAAGCTTCTCATATCCAAATTCGCCGTACCGATCGCAGCGGCAACGGAATCGACGATAAGCACTTTGGAATGAATAAACCCTTTCTGATACCGGTATACTCGAACGCCCGCCTCCAGCATATCCCTGACATGCGACAAAGTGGCCAGCATGACCAGCTTGGAATCGCTGATACCCGGCACAATCAGCCGTACGTCGGCGCCGCTGCGAGCCGCAAGCCTCAGGCCGGCCGCCATGGCCGGGTCGGGAATAAAATATGGGGTCGCCGCGTAAATCTTCTGTCTGGCTGAATAAATGGCGCCGACCATCGACTCCGAAATGTTCCGTTCGCCGAATCCCGGTTTTCCGGGAACGACCAGCACCCGTTCGTTCGACTCTACCGAATGTGCGGGCATATAGGCGCTGCAATCGGTCAACTCTTCTCCCGCCGCCGCGGACCAGTCCCGCATAAAAAGCTCCTGCAAATAATAAACGGCGTCCCCTTCAAGCTGAAGATGCGTATCTCTCCAATACCCGAGCTTTGGATCGAGTCCTATATATTCGTCGCCGATATTGATGCCGCCCAAAAATCCGGTCACTCCGTCCACGACAACGATTTTGCGATGATTGCGAAAGTTCAGGCGCCGCGCCAGCAACGCCATGCGGGGAGGGGCAAAGCAATACACTTGAGCTCCGGCTCCTCGCAGCTCGTCCACATAACGTTTCGGAAGCTTCCAGCTGCCGACGCCGTCGTAGAGCACCCGCACTTCGACGCCCTTGCGGGCTTTATCCGCCAAAACGCGAAGAAAGCTATCTCCGACGCTGTCGGCGCGAATCGTATAATAGTCGAGATGTATATGATGCTTCGCCCGTTTCATCGCTTTCAAAATCGCGGCGAACGTTTCCTCTCCATCGCGCAGCACCTTGCTTCTATTACGGGCGGTAATCGGAAACGGGGAAAGACCGGCAAGAAGCCGGCGCAGCCGCTCTCCATCTTCAGCGGTTCGGGGCGGCAGGTCGTGGTCGATCACGGCCAAGGAAGCCGCATGGGCCATCCGTTTTTCGCAAACGGCTGTATGTTCGATGGCGTCGCGGCGCCGCGCCGTTTTTCTTCCAATTAGGAGATATGCGGCAAATCCCGTGAACGGAAGCACCGCCGCGATAAACATCCATGCGGACATAAATGCCGGCCGGCGGTGCTCCATCAGCAGAATGGCAACGAGCTGGACAATGTACAAGGCCAAGACTGCTATCGTCAACCATAGCCCCGTGGACAAGACGGTTCACCTCATCTCCCGGTCAAGCGCAGTAAAATACGTATTTTATAGTGTGAACGTCCTCCATTCTCTCTATTCATCCCAATGAAATGACAAAATTCTAATCTGACCGCATAATCGAATCATGGTATGTTTCAAACCTTTCAAGAATAAATAGTCATAGAACGTTCTGTACAACAATAATGCCGGCCGGAAGGAGCAAACTCGTGAAACGAACGCGAAAGCCTGGATGGTCATTTGTGGTCATGCGCGGCGCCGACAAATCGGTGAGGCAATTTTCCGTATCGAAACGATCGGTAGTCGCTGCACCCGTGGCTGCCGTGCTGGCGGTGTCGGGCTGCGTCGCCGGCCTTCAATTGAAGGCGGCTTATGAGCTTAAGCATCTGGAGGAACAGCTGGCGGCACAATCCGAGCACTATTCGCAAACGATTGACGGGAAGGAACTGGTCATCGACGAGAAGGATCAGGCGATCGTTTCATTGCAGCAGGAAATACTCGAGCTGTCGCGCCAAGCGCAGGATATGAAACAAAAGATGACGGAGCTTCAGGAGCTGGAAGCGAAGCTGAAGCTGTTTATCGAGAAGTACGGAGGATCGCTGAACGATACGAGCGGCGCTTCCATCAACGAAGCTCCCAAGGCAACGTCGGGAGTCCGGACGTTATCCGCCAGCCGCAACGCGGGTCAGGCCGTTCCCGTTGCCTATGCCGCCTCCCCCGACCATTTCCGCCAGATGGCCTTGCATGCCCAGGTGACTTCGCTCGATCTCAGCGCGCTGAGCGAAATGGTGGATGCGATGGCCGTTTCGATGGAGCAGACGCTTCGGCAGGCGGAGCAAAAGCGGATGACCGTGGACGCCTACCCGTCCTTGTGGCCAACGCGGTCCAAGCAGCTGACGTCGGGCTTCGGTTACCGGAAAGATCCGTTTACGGGGCGGACCAGGTTCCATGCGGGCATCGACATTAAAGGAAATACGGGCGACCCCGTATTCAGCGCCGCCGACGGCACCGTGTCCGAAACCGGCTTCGATTCCCAGCTCGGCAACTATGTGATCGTGGATCATTTGGGAGGATTGCAGACGGCCTATATGCATTTGAAGTCTATCGAGGCCCGCGAAGGCGATATCGTCGTCCGCGGCGAAAAGATCGGTCTGCTCGGCTCCAGCGGGCGGAGCACGGGTCCCCATCTTCATTTTGAAATTATGCAAAAAAGCGAGCCTGTCAATCCGTTAAAATTTCTGGCCAAAGAAAGCTGATCGCGCAGGGAAGCCGGCGCAGCCACGAAGGAGGTAAACGGGATACATGTTCAAGGAAAATAAGCGAACGACGGCAACGGATACGCTGATCGGTCAAGGAACGATTGCAGAAGGGAAAATTTTATGCGAGGCGGGTCTGCGGATCGAAGGCGAATACCGCGGCGATATCGAATGCAAAGGCGATGTCATCATCGGGGAAAGCGGCATCGCCCGCTCGAACATCGTCGCCAACGACGTGACGCTGGCCGGGCAGCTGTTCGGCGACGTCGTCACGAAAGGCCGGCTCGTCATCACCTCTTCGGGTCAAGTTACGGGCAACATTACGGCCCATTCGCTTATTATTCAAGAAGGCGGCAAAATTAACGGAGGCTGCCGGATGGAGCTGCCTCCCGATGCCAAATCGAAGCCAGTTGCCGAGCTTGACTCCGCTTCCGGCAACGCCAACGAGTCCAAGGACAATCGGGCCAAATCGCGCCAAGCCGGCTGAGCCGGCGCCGCTGCACTTGTCCGCCGGACCCGGCCGTTTCATTCCTGAACTAAACAAAGCCGTCCCGTCGTATTCTCGCAACGAGAATCGCCGGGACGGCTTTCTTTTTTGCGGATTAGGTTAGCCGTTAAGCCGCCACGTCTCTTCTGCTGAATACGATCCAGGCAATGGCCATAAACAGCACGTAATAAACGCCGAGCACAGTAAGCGAAAATCCGAGCGTCATGCCGCCTGCCGCCGGCAAATCGTCCAAATAGCGGGTCAGATTTAAATGGACGAACAGCACATAATCGATCCATTTGTACGGGAGCGAAGATAGCAGCAAGATGACGTTGTTGACGATCAGCATCAAAAAGAGCGCCAGCGCAATCGCAAGAACGGCGCTTCTGAACACGGCGGACAGCATAAACGCCAGCGTCACGGTAACGATAGAGGAAATAAAGCTCAGCCCGTAAAAGCGAAGCATGTACGCAAACGGCGACTCTCCTGCATCGGTAATGGACGTTGGAATCGACGGATCATTTAGCAGACCGAAGCACAGCCAGTTGACGACGAGCGTGACCACGAACAGGAGCGCCGCCATAAACAGGGCAAACGCAACGGTCGAAATGTATTTGGACAGCAATATTTTGGACCGGGACCAAGGCCGGATGAGCAGCAGCTTGATTGTGCCGGACGAGAACTCTTCCGCCACCGTTCCCGCACCCGCGACGACGGTAAAGATCGTCACGAGAAAATAGAGGAGCGACGATTCGACATAGACGACGTCCCACATGGAGACGTCCCGGCCGCCGAACGCCAGCCATAATACCGATACCGAGGTCACGGCCGCCGCCAGAATGATGACCATGGCGACCGTTCGCGCCCGCAGAAACGTCTTCATATTTTCGTTTTGAACAAGCTTCATAAAATCAGCCAATGCGCTCGCCTCCCGTCACTTCCAAAAACTGATCTTCCAGCGATTTGACGTCGGGACGGATCGAATAGACGCTGATGCCCGCTCCGACGAGCGCCGCATTCGCCGATGCCGTCCGTTCCCTGTCCCCTTGCAGGACGACGAGGCCGGGCCCGGCCGATTCGGCTGCGAGACCGGCCGCGGAAAGCGCGTCCAGCGCCGCTTCGATCCGATCCACCTCAAACAGCATCCTTGCCGTCCGCTCCTCCGTCATGCCGGCGCCGGTGCGCAAATCGCGCAAATCGATCAGTCTTCCGCTCTGAATAATGGCCACCCGGTCGCACATGAGCTCCATTTCCGACAGCAAATGACTGGAGACAAAGACGGTAACCCCTTCTTCGCTCGCCAGCCGGCGCAAATAATCGCGCATTTCCCGAATGCCGGCAGGGTCCAAGCCATTGGTCGGCTCGTCCAATATAAGCAGCTTGGGCTTGTGCAGCAGCGCTTGCGCCAGGCCGAGCCTTTGCCGCATGCCAAGCGAATACGTCTTGACCTTGTCGCGGATTCTCGCTTCAAGCCCGACCAGCCGGATCACTTCCTGCACCCGCTCCTCCGTCACTCCCGGCATCATACGAGCATAATGGAGCAAATTTTTGTAGCCCGACAAATATTTATACATTTCCGGATTTTCCACGATCGCGCCTACTAATCGTATCGCTTTCTCGTAATCCTTGGCGATGCTGAAGCCGTTAATCGATATTTCGCCCGACGTCAGCGACATCAGGCCGACCATCATACGGATGGTCGTCGTTTTGCCGGAGCCGTTCGGCCCCAAAAATCCGAACACTTCCCCCGGCCGCAGCTCCAGCGACAATCGGTCGATAATCGTTCGGCCGCCGATCCGCTTCGTCACTTCATGCAGCCTGACTACAGACGTTTCCATTCGTTAACCTGCCTCCCATTGATCCAATCTCTAACCGGCGGCTCGCCTGGAGTTGTCGATATGCCATGGCCGCCAATATATCCCATTATAAGCTTGCAGCTCTCTTAGAGCAAAAAAAAGCCTCGCAACGGGCTGTCGCCAGCCGGTTGCGAGGCTTATAGGAATGGTTATTTACCAGCACGCGCAAGCTCGCGCTTGTTCGCTTCGAAGGCCGCAAGCAGCGCTTCTCCGCCTTGCAGGCCGGAATTTTCGGCCTTGCGGATTTGTTCCAGCATGCGCTTGTAGTCCTTCGGAATAACCTTCACGAATTTGGACAGCGTCTGCGCCCAATCGTTCAGAATTCGGGAACCGGCCGCGCTTTCCGTATATTGGACATGCCGTTCGATCATGCCGCGCAGCTCGGCGATATCTTCTTGCTCTTCGACGCGCTCCAGCAAAATCATCTCCAGGTTGCAGCGGTTCAAGAAGTCGCCTTGCTCATCGTACACGTACGCTACGCCGCCGGACATACCGGCGCCGAAGTTGCGTCCCGTGCCGCCCAATATGACGACGCGTCCGCCCGTCATATATTCGCAGCCGTGATCGCCGACGCCTTCCACGACAACGCTCGCGCCGCTGTTGCGGACCGCAAACCGCTCGCCCGCGATGCCGCGGATGTAGGCTTCACCGCTAGTCGCGCCGTACAGCGCCGTATTGCCGATAATGACGTTCTCCTCGGCGGCGAAGGTCGCTTTCGGGGAAGGCGCGATAATAAGCTTTCCTCCGGACAACCCTTTGCCGAAGTAGTCGTTGGAGTCGCCTTCGACGGACAAAGTCACGCCCTTCGGAACGAATGCTCCGAAGCTTTGGCCCGCCGTGCCGACAAAATGATAGCGTATCGTATCTTCCGGCAAGCCTTGCGCGCCGTAACGGCTCGTCACTTCGTAGCCGAGGATCGTGCCTACTACGCGATTCGTGTTGACGATCGGGAACGTGCCGCGCACCGCTTCGCCGTTCTCCAACGCCGGCTTGGCGTTAGGCACCAGCTGCTGCATGTCGAGCGATAGATCCAATCCATGGTTTTGCTCTTGCACGCAATGACGAGCCGCGCCTTCGCGCACTTCCGCCTCGTAAAGGATGCCCGACAAGTCAAGGCCTTTCGCTTTGTAATGCTCGACCAGATGTTTCGTCTCCAGACGATCTACGCGGCCGACCATTTCCTCGATCGTGCGGAAGCCGAGCTCCGCCATAATTTCGCGCAGTTCCTCCGCGATAAAGCGCAAATAATTGACGACATGTGACGGATCGCCCATAAACTTCTTGCGAAGCTCCGGATTTTGCGTCGCGACGCCGACCGGACAAGTGTCAAGCTGGCATACGCGCATCATGATGCAGCCGAGAACGATGAGCGGAGCCGTGGAGAAGCCGTACTCCTCCGCGCCGAGCAGCGCGGCGATGGCCACGTCGCGGCCGTTCATCATCTTGCCGTCCGTCTCAATCGTGACGCGGTCGCGCAGATTGTTCAGCATAAGCGTTTGATGCGTTTCCGCAAGGCCAAGCTCCCAAGGCAATCCCGCATGGCGGATCGAGCCCATTGGAGAAGCGCCAGTGCCGCCGTCATAACCGCTGACCATAATGACGTCCGCGCGGCCTTTCGCCACGCCTGCGGCGATCGTGCCGACGCCGACCTCGGATACGAGCTTCACGTTAATGCGGGCGCGCGGATTCGCGTTTTTCAGGTCATGAATCAGCTCCGCCAAATCCTCGATCGAATAAATATCGTGATGCGGCGGCGGCGAGATCAAGCCTACGCCCGGCGTAGAGCCGCGAACCTCGGCAACCCAAGGATACACTTTCAGTCCCGGCAGCTGTCCGCCTTCGCCCGGCTTCGCGCCTTGCGCCATCTTGATCTGAATTTCGTCCGCATTGACCAGGTAGTGGCTCGTAACGCCGAAGCGGCCGGAAGCAACCTGCTTGATCGCGCTGCGGCGGGAATCGCCGTTCTCGTCCGGCGTAAAGCGGGCCGGATCTTCCCCGCCTTCGCCCGTATTCGACTTGCCGCCGAGCCGGTTCATCGCGATGGCGAGACTTTCGTGCGCTTCCTTGCTGATCGAACCGAACGACATCGCGCCGGTCTTGAACCGCTTCACGATGGAATCGACCGATTCCACTTCTTCAAGCGGCACGGATTGGCCGACTTTCTTGAATTCGAGCAAGGAACGCAGCGTCAGATGCTTTTTGTTTTCGCCTTGAACCAGCTCCGAAAACTTCTTGTACAGCTTGTAGTCGTTCGCTCTGGCCGACATCTGGAGCGTATGGATCGTCTGCGGCGTAAGCAGATGGTCCTCGCCGTCCTTGCGCCACTGGTAATCGCCGCCGGAGTCGAGCTCCTTCTCGGCTCCCTCTTGCTCCGCAAATGCGCGGTTATGCGCCTTGAGCGTCTCTTCGGCGATGACGTCCAGCCCGATGCCGCCGATGCGGGAAGGCGTCCAGGTGAAATATTCGTTAATGACGTCCTCGCGCAGACCGAGCGCTTCGAAAATTTGTGCGCCGCGGTACGATTGGATCGTCGAGATGCCCATCTTGGAAAGCACTTTGACGACGCCTTTGGTCGCCGCTTTGATATAGTTTTTGACCGCTTTGTCATGCGACACGCCTCTGAGCATGCCGCCGCGGATCATGTCGTCCAGCGATTCGAACGCCAGGTAAGGGTTCACGGCGCTGACGCCGTAGCCGAGCAGCAGCGCGTAATGATGCACCTCGCGCGGCTCGCCGGATTCCAGCAAAATCGCAACCTTCGTGCGCGTGCCCTGGCGGATCAAATGATGGTGCAGCGCAGATACGGCCAGCAAAGCCGGAATCGCCGCATTCTCCTTGTCGACGCCGCGGTCGGACAAGATCAGGATGTTATGCCCCTTGCCGATAACCCGGTCGGCCGCTTCGCACATTTGCTTCAGCGCTGCGCGCAAGCCTTCCTCGCCTTCGGCCGCCGGGAAGAAGATCGGCAGTGTAATCGATTTGAAGCCCGGCCGGCGCACATGGCGCAGCTTGGCGAATTGCTCGTTGGACAAGATCGGCGTATCCAGACGGATATGACGGCAGCTTTCCGGCTCGGGCTGGAGCAGGTTGCGCTCCGGTCCGATCGTCGTCAGCGTCGAAGTAATAATTTCCTCGCGGATCGCGTCGATCGGCGGGTTTGTCACTTGCGCGAACAGCTGCTTGAAGTAGTTGTACAGCCGCTGCGGACGTTCCGACAGAACGGCAAGCGGAGCGTCGTAGCCCATCGAAGCGATCGGCTCCTGGCCGCTCGCCGCCATCGGCTCGAGCACCTTGCGGACATCCTCGAACGTGTAGCCGAACGCCTGCTGGCGCAGCTGCACGGTATCGTGGCTCGGCTCGGGAAGCTCCGGCGCGTCCGGCAGATCGTCCAGATCGATGAGATGCTCGTCGAGCCAATCCCGATACGGATGCTGGGAGGCGATCTCCTTTTTCACTTCCTCGTCGGAAATAATCCGGCCTTGCTCCGTGTCCACCAGCAGCATGCGTCCCGGACGGAGACGATCCTTGTACAAGATATGTTCCGGCTCGATTTCGATGGCGCCGGCTTCGGAGCCCAGGATAATATGGTCGTCCTTCGTGACGTAATAACGCGCCGGACGCAAGCCGTTGCGGTCCAGCATAGCGCCGATCTGGACGCCGTCGGTAAAGCCCATTGCCGCAGGGCCGTCCCATGGCTCCATCAGCGTGCTGTGGTATTCGTAGAACGCCTTCAGCTCGTCGCTCATGCTTTCATGGCCGGACCACGGCTCCGGAACCATCATCATCGCCGCGTGGGGCAGCGAACGTCCCGCCAAATACAGAAATTCCAGCGTGTTGTCGAACATGGCCGTATCGGAACCGTCCGGGTTGATGACCGGCTTGATCTTCTCCAAATCTTCGCCGAACAGCTCCGAAGCGAACAGCGTCTGGCGGGCGTGCATCCAGTTGACGTTGCCGCGCAGCGTGTTGATTTCACCGTTATGAATCAAATAATGGAAAGGATGGGCGCGTTCCCAGCTCGGGAACGTGTTGGTGCTGAAACGCGAGTGAACGAGAGCGAGCGCCGACACGACGGACTCGTCGTTCAGCTCCGTGTAGAAGGAACGCACCTGCTCGGTCGTCAGCATTCCTTTGTATACGATCTTCTTCGAAGACAAGCTGGAGAAATAGAACATGTTGCCGCCTTCCTTGCCGGAATAGCGGATGGCAAGCTCTGCGCGCTTGCGGATCACGTACAGCTTGCGCTCGAAGGAAAGCGTATCGCTCCAATCGGCGTTGCGGCCGATGAACACTTGACGGACGTACGGCTTGACGGCCAGCGCCGATTGGCCCAGCTTCTCGTCGTTCGTCGGAACGGTGCGCCAGCCGATCAGCGTCGCCTTTTCCTCCTCGATAATGGAAGCCAGCTCGCGTTCGATGGCCTCGCGCTGAGCCGCGTCCTGCGGCATGAACATCATGCCGACGGCATATTGCCCCTCCTCCGGAAGCTCGATGCCTTGCTTGCCCAGCTCAGCCGCAAAGAAGCCGTGCGGAATCTGAAGCAGGATGCCTGCTCCGTCGCCCGTATTCGGCTCGCTTCCCTGGCCTCCGCGATGCTCCATGTTTTCCAGCAGCGTCAGAGCCTGGCGAATGACCTTATGCGACTTTTGCCCTTTGATGCTGGCCACAAACCCCATCCCGCAGGCGTCCTTCTCGAATTGCGGATCATAAAGCCCTTGCTTAGGCGGCAATCCCAAAACATTTTCTTTCATTGTGTGCAACCTTTCTATCAGAAGATTTTTGGGTAAGCAGTGCGAATAACCGTTGCTCCTGAATAAGCTCAGAAAATGACGGAACGAAACGTCAGCTGCGGCGCCGCCGGCGGCGGCAGCTGTTTACGCTTGGCTTGGAATATCATAGAATGGTAGAGAGCCAGGCATGCCAGCCTGCTTCTTGCCGTTCCTTTTGCCATCAGCCGTTGCTAAGCGATTATTATATGATTTTAACATTAGGCCAAATCGGAATCAATTTAATATTTTTTATAATCGCGATAAGGTTTGTTTAGCGTTTTTGCCGATTTGTCGTTTTATCATTTTATCATAAAGGAAGTGTATCCATTGCAAGCCAATTTCAGGAAAAGACTTCTGCTTGTCACGGCGGCGGCCGCGCTGTTCGTCTCCCTTCTTCCGCCGGTTTCCGCGCCAAGCATGGCGGCGGCAGACGCCGCAACTGCCCCGTCCGCCGAGTCTCGCGCGGTATCGGAGCAGCAATCGTACGGCATCGTCGTCATCGGCGATTCGGTGGCGGCCGGCTACCAGCAAGGCTTCACCGAGCAATCGGTCCCTTACGGCTACGGAGAGCATGTCTACGAGCAGGCGCTTCTGCGGGGGCTTCGGGCGGAATACGGCAACTACGGCATGATCGGCCTGACCTCCGCCGGACTCGGCAAATGGCTTAAAGCGGCCGAAGCCGGCCGCATGCCGAGCGTCGCCGACATTCAACCGGGCATCGCGGATCCGAGGGCGGAAGCGCTGCTCGGGCAAACCGGCAAGCTTGCCGCCGACCTGCGCAATGCCGAACTTATTCTCATTAATATCGGAGGCAACGATTTTTTAAGTTTGCTTCGCATGCTGGGAACGGAAAAGGAATACAGCGGGCTGACCGCCGATGAGCGAACAGAACTGGACGAGGAGCTGGCCGCCGTCCTCGAGAGCTACGAAGCGGAATTGGCGTCCATTCTTCAAACGCTTCAAGCTATGAATCCGGATGCGGAAGTAGTCGTGGCCAATCAATATTTGCCGATTCCGTCGGCCAGAATCGGCGGCAAAGTGACTTATTACTTCCCGGAATCGTCGCTGCAATTCGTTAAGGAAGGCCAGAGGGAGCTCGCCGGCCGGCTGGACGCCGTCGCCGGACGATTCCGTTCCGAAGGGTTCAGCGTCGCCATCGCGGATGCCGCTTCCGTTATCGAAGCCGACGCCAACAAGTATACGGCGATTCTGAGAGAGGATATCCATCCGACCGCCCTTGGTTATGCGGAGCTGGGCAAAGCGTACGGCAAGCTGCTGTGGGGCGAATACCGCACGCTCAAGCCGAAGGCCGAAGGCGTGCCGATTTCCGTCGTCGTCAACGGACGCGAACTCGACAGCCCTTACCCGCCCGTGCTTCGGAACGGCCGCACCTTCCTGCCGATACGCGACATTACCGACGCGGTAGGCGCAGAGCTGACTTGGGACGCGGCGACGAATACCGCTTCCGTGCAGCTGGACGGCCGCAAAGTCGACATTGCCGTCGGAGCTTCGACGATCGCGGTGAACGGCGAGCCGATTCCGCTCGAGGCGGATCCCGCCTATTTCGAATGGGTCGGCAAGGAGAAAAAAACTTACGTTCCGATTGCGGCGTTGACCGACGGTCTGGGCTTCCAGGTCGTCTACAGAGGAACGCTGAAAGCCGCCATCATTAACGGCTGATTACTTCCGGTAATCCTTTTGCAGCTCCTGCAGCAGTTCCAGCGACTGCTCGCACCAGCGCCGCAGCCGGTCGACCGCTCCAATCTCGGCTTCCACCGCCGCCAGCAGCGATTCCCGGTAATCCGGCACTTCGCCGCCGTACCGCTTTAAGCCGCTCAGCGGCACGGTCGTTTTTTCCGTGAAGCTCAGCGCCCGTCTTTCGTGAAACATGGCCGCGTCCGGATCATACGGCCGATGCAAATCGCCTTGGTCCGGATGCTTCAGGACGGCCAATATTTTTACGACGGCGCGCGGGCCGTGCAGCTCGACGACCTCCCCGACGTATTTCCCCGAACGAACCTCCGCTTGGACGATATCGCCGGCTTGAACGGACAGACCGCTTTCGTACATCGACATCATATAACCGCCTTTCATGCCATATAATAGAAGAACAGCGCGGATTTTTCATCCCCCGCCTTCTTCGGCCTTTTATGTGAATACTGTAAATGAAGCTCGAAAAGTTGGCAAGGCGAACAGATAAGCTTGTATTCACCTGACGCGCGAAGTAATATGGAAATAGAAAAGTAGGTGAGACTATGCGCAGGAAAAGAGTGCTGCTGCTGTCCGAAGGGTTCGGCTCCGGGCATACCCAGGCGGCCTATGCGCTCAGCGTCGGTTTGAAGCAATTGAATCCAGGCATATCGACTCGCGTGATCGAGCTGGGAAATTTCCTGAATCCGGTTATCGGCCCGCTCATTGTCGCCGCCTACCGAAAAACGGTAAGCAGCCAACCGAAAATGGTGGGTCTCATGTACCGCAGCAATTATAAAAAGCCGACCAACCGGCTGACGCAGCTGGCGCTGCACCGCATGTTTTATACGCAAACCTCGCAGGTTATCGCTCAGCTCAAGCCCGACTTGATCGTGTGCACCCATCCGGTGCCGAACACGGTCGTCGCCCGGCTGAAGCGTCTTGGATTGGACATGCCTTTGTTTACGCTGATTACGGACTATGACGCACACGGCTCCTGGGTAAGCTCCGAGGTCAATCAATATTTGGTGTCCACTCCGATCGTGAAGCAGCGGCTGATCGATAAGGGAATTGCGCCAAGCCGGATCGAAATAACCGGCATCCCCGTTCATCCAAGCTTCTGGCAGTCCCGCAACAAAGAAGAGGCCAGAGCCGAGCTGGGGCTGAAGCAAATGCCGACGGCGCTTGTCATGGGCGGCGGTTGGGGCATTTTGTACGAGGACAGCGCATTGACTTACATGACCAAATGGCGCGAGACGACGCAGCTTATTTATTGCGTAGGCACAAACGACAAAATGAAGGAAAAGCTGCTTGAGGATCCGCTGTTTCGGCATCCGAACATCCGGATCCTTGGATTTACGCGAGAGATCAGCAAGCTGATGGACGCGGCCGATTTGCTCGTTACGAAGCCCGGAGGCATGACCTGCACCGAAGGGATGAGCAAAGGGCTGCCCATGCTGTTTTACGAGCCGATTCCCGGCCAGGAAGAAGAAAACTGCGAATATTTCATAAGCAACGGCTATGGCGAATTGCTGGATTCCAACGAAACCGTCGACAAATGGTTTAAGCTGATTCAAGAGCCATATGCCGCAGACCACTTCAGGGAAACGCTGCTTCGCAAGAGCAGCCAGCAATACGACCCCACCAGATGTCCGAGAGCCGTTCTGCGCCAGCTGCAGTAACGGCTCTTCGTTTTGGGAACGGACAGGCATAAACGACCCGCCAAATGCGGCATAGTATACGGAAGGGAGTTGGGATCTATGAAAACAACCGGCATTGCCGACGGAAAAACGATTATCATCCGGCTGGAAATCGATACCGCCAAGGCGCAGTTCGGCAAGGCGGCGACCGCGATCGAAGCGGCCAACGGCGATATCGTCGCCATCGACGTCATCCATACGGACAAAACGAACAGCATTCGGGATTTAACGGTTAAGATGAAAGGTGAAGGCGCGGCGGAGCGATTGACGGAAGCGCTTCGAGCCGTGGAAGGGCTAAAGGTTCTTCACGTCTCGGACCGCACGTTTTTGCTCCATCTCGGAGGCAAGATCGCCATTCATCCCAAAACTCCGATCCAAAACCGGGACGATCTGTCCCGCGTATACACGCCGGATGTCGCGCGCGTCTGCCAGGCGATTCATGCCGAGCCGTCCAAAGCGCATACGCTGACGATCAAGCGCAATACGGTCGCCGTCGTATCGGACGGAAGCGCCGTACTCGGTCTCGGCAATATCGGTCCTTATGCGGCAATGCCCGTTATGGAGGGCAAGGCGATGCTGTTCAAGCAGTTCGCCGACGTCGACGCGTTCCCGATCTGCCTGGATACGCAGGATACCGAGCAAATTATTGCGGCGGTCAAGCATCTTGCTCCGGCGTTCGGCGGCATTAACCTGGAGGACATTTCGGCCCCGCGCTGCTTCGAAATCGAGCGCAGGCTGCGCGAAGAGCTCGATATCCCGGTCTTCCACGACGACCAGCACGGAACAGCCGTCGTCCTGTACGCCGGCCTGCTCAATGCGCTGAAGCTGACCGGCCGCAAGCTGGAGGATGCGCGCATCGTCGTATGCGGCATCGGCGCGGCGGGCACCGCCTGCACGAAGATGCTGCTGGCCGGAGGAGCCCGCCACATCGTTGGCGTAGACCGGATCGGCATACTGAACGCGGACGAAAGCTACGACAATCCGATCTGGCAATGGTATGCCGGACAGACGAACCCGAACAGGCTGAAGGGCGGCTTGGCGGAAGCGCTGCAAGGCGCCGACGTGTTTATCGGCGTTTCCGCCGGAGGCATCTTGAAGCGGGAGCATGTGTCGAGCATGGCGCCGGATCCGATCGTATTTGCCATGGCGAATCCGGAGCCGGAAATTCGTCCGGAGGAAGCGGAGGATATCGTGGGGGTCTTTGCCACCGGCCGTTCGGACTATCCGAACCAGATCAACAACGTGCTGTGCTTCCCCGGCATCTTCAGAGGCGCGCTGGACAGCCGGGCTCCGGTCATTAACGAAGCGATGAAGCTGGCGGCGGCGGAAGCGATCGCCTCCGTCGTTACCGACGACGAGCTCAGCCGGCTGTACATTATTCCGAGCGTGTTTAACGCTAAAGTCGTGGAGGAAGTAAGCCGAAGAGTGATGCAGGCAGCCGTTCGAAGCGGGGTATCGAGACGAAGAATGAGAGAGTAGACGATTCGCCATATTTTTTTGAAACCAATCGCCCCGCGGAACGTAACCATTGGTATACGTTATTGCATGACGTAGGTTTGCAGCCTGTTACTTTTACGCCATATCGACCGCGACAGATGTCCTCATTTACAATGGCGATATTGACCAACGATATGCTGCAGTTGCGCAGGTGAGCTCAACATACAAAGGAGCCGGCTCATGTTTCAAGCTGTTATCGATTTTTTGGAGAACTACGGTCCATGGGGATTGTTCGTGCATTCCTTCCTGGATGCGGTCATCTTCCCTATACCTGCTTTTTTCCTGCAAGTGTCCCTGAGCCTGCTTAATCCGGCATCGGCATTATGGCTGGCTACGGTCGGCTATATCGCCTGCTTGCTGGGCACCCCGGTCGGCTATTATATCGGAAAGCTGATGGGCAAATCGGTGCTCTACCGCTTCCTCAAGAAAGAATGGATCGACGCCGCAACGACTCAATTTCAGCAAAAGGGCGAAGCCGCCATTCTAATCGGCTCTTTTACGCCCATTCCGTTTAAAGTATTCACCATTTTGTCCGGCTGCCTGAAGTATCCGCTCTGGAGGCTGATCGGCTATGCCGCGCTCGGACGCGCCGCCAAGTTTTATGTCGTAGGCGCCTTGTTCTATTTCTATGGCCGCGCGGCGGAATCAATGGTCAAGGACGTTTCGCTCTATATTTTCCTGATTGGCGTGCCGCTGATCGTCCTGTTCCTGCTGATCCGCAACCGGATCCGCAAAAAGAAAAAAGCAGCCCAGGAAGCGCTGGAAGCGGAATCCGGCTCCGAAAAGCAAGAAGTAAAAGAACACGAGGCCGTCCAGAACGGCGAAGGCAAACCGTCTTTGCCGGCAGCTGCTGCCGCCGAGCGCGCCTCGATTGACGCTTGATCGAAAAGTCCGGTCCCATCGGCGCAAAAGCCGCCGTCTGCAGTCTCCTTGCAGGCGGCGGCTTTTGCGATTTTATTCAAACTGTCGAATGACTGGGAGCAGCTTTTAAGTTACACCACAGCGATGTGCTCGCGCTCTAAACATGACATAAATCATATCTCAGCGGTGAAATTGGCCTGTCTCGCTCTTATCTCGATCTTTATGCAGGGGATTTGAACGATTTTTCGTTCATTTCGACCCTGCTGATACGCCGGAGCAGCTCGGTTGAACGATTAATCGTTCATTTCGACCCTGCTGATACGCCGAGCAGCGCGAATGAACGATTTATCGTTCATTTCGACCCTGCTGATACGCCGAGCAGCGCGGATGA
>CALAWP010000014.1 GCA_937895345.1 uncultured Paenibacillus sp.
TTTTTGGGGAATTTTCAAGTGCAGATTTTGAGGAATTTTCGTTTGCAGTTGACAACTATCCCCTTGACTAAGGAAACGAAGAGGGTTCTTTTTCTCCATAACATCGATACTCATCCTCAGCGTCATTCATCATCCGCTCAGCGACTTTCATTCTCAGCGACTTTCTTGTTCGTCGATATTCCATCTCCTGCAGTTGACCTCACCTGCAGTTCCTGAGCAAAGGGGATAGTGGAGTCAGGACGAAAAAAGCAGGTTAGTTCCTGGACAAAGGGGATAGTGGAGTCAGGACGAAAAAAGCAGGTCAGTTCCTTGGCAAAGGGGATAGTGGAGTCAGGACGAAAAAAAGCAGGTCAGTTCCTTGGCAAAGGGGATAGTGGAATCAGGACGATAAAAGCAGGTCAGTTCCTGAGCAAGGGGATAGTAGAGTCAGGACGAAAAAAGCAGGTCAGTTTCTGGGTAAAGGGGATAGTGGAGTCAGGACAAAAAAAGCAGGTCAGTTCCTGGGCAAAGGGGATAGTGGAGTCAGGACGAAAAAAGCAGGTCAGTTCCTGGACAAAGGGGATAGTGGAGTCAGGACGATAAAAGCTGGTCAGTTCCTGGATAAAGGGGATAGTGGAGTCAGGATGATAAAAGCTGGTCAGTTCCTGGGCAAAGGGGATAATGGTGTCAGGGCGATAAAGCAGGCAGTTCCGGAGTTAAAGGGGGAATGAAGTTAATCGAAAAAGTTGGGACGGGATGAGATGTGATAAGGTGGGATGAGATAGGATGAGACGGGATGAAATGGGATGATACGGGATGACGGGTCGCGGGGCGCGGGGCGAGGCAAGTCAAGGTCGCGGGACAGCGGGGCTAAAAAGAAGAACAAGGACGCCGATCGGGCATCCTTGTTCGAACGATAATATTATTGCAGCCAAGCATCGACTTTGTCGGCGTTTGCTTCTACCCATGCTTTGGCGGCGTCTTCGGGGGAAGCGCCCTCGACGATTTGGACCATTACTTCGGCCATGTCGTCCGGCGACCAGTTGAAGGCGTCCAGGAACGCGTAGGCTTCGGGTTGATCGTCTTTCAGACCGTTGCGCACGACGGTATGAATTTGCTCATCTTGACCGTATACGCCCTTCGGGTCCTCCAAATATTTCAGATCCATCTTGCCGAACTTCCAATGCGGCGTCCAGCCCGTGACGATAATCGGCTGTTGCTTGTCGTAAGCGTCCTGGAGCGCTTTGGCCATGGCCGCGGAGGAGCTTTCGAGCAGCGTCCAGCCGCCGTCTTTCAGGCCATATTCGTCCATAACGGTTTCCGTTTTCATCATCAGGCCGGCTCCCGGCTCGATGCCGGTGATTGTGTAATCGACGCTGGAGCCGATATCGCCGTTCAGATCTTCGATGCTGTTGATCTCCATATAGGACGGCACGACCAAACCAAGTTTCGTTCCGTTCAGGTTAGGGCCCAAATCTTCGAATTTGCCCTTCATTTCATTCACGTACGATTCATGCGTAGTCGGCAGCCAAGCCGCTACCATAGCGTCGGCGCTGCCGTCTGCAATTCCGGTCCACATCGGGCCGGCGTCAACCTGCAGCATTTCGACCTTGTAGCCAAGCTTGGTTTCGAGCACTTCCTTTACGACATTTGTACTTGCGATTTCGGAATCCCAGGCGACGTACGCCAGTTTAATTTCTTTTTTGGCATCCGATTTGCCGTTTCCGTTGTCGGCATTGCCGCCCCCGGAATTGCCGCCGTTGCCGCCGGACGCACAGCCTGCCATCAAGGCAAGTACGAGAATCATGGCCGTAAACAATAATGGACTTTTCTTCAGGCTTTTCTTTTTCATTGTCGATCACTCCTTGGTTTTGGGTTGAGGATAAACATTTACGAGGTGCGGGAGCGGCGGATCGCTCTTTGGGTGAAGCGGTCCAAAATAATGGCCAGAATAACGATGGCCAGACCCGCTTCAAAGCCGACGCCCGTCTTGACTTGCGTAACCGCGCGGTAGACGGTGGCGCCTACGCCTTGCGCGCCGACCATCGAAGCGATGACGACCATGGACAGGGATAACATGATCGTTTGGTTGATGCCGGCCATAATAGTAGGCACCGCGATCGGCAGCTGCAGCTTGAACAGCTTCTGCATCGGCGTGGAGCCGAAGGCATCGGCCGCTTCGATCAGATCCGCCGGTACCTGGCGGATGCCCAGATTCGTCAGCCGGATCGTTGGCGGGATGGCAAATATAATAGAAGAAATGACTCCCGGGACGACGCCGAGGCTGAAGAACGTAATGGCGGGCAGCAAATAGACGAATGCAGGCATCGTCTGCATAAAGTCGAGCACCGGCGTCAAAATGCGCTGCAGCCGGTTGCTTCGGGCGCATAAGATGCCCAGCGGCACGCCGATAATAATCGAGATCAACGCTGCCGTCAGAACAAGCGCGAGCGTCTGCATCGTCTGGCTCCAATATCCCAGATTGTCGATCAGCAGCAGGCCGACGGCGGTGAAGGCAGCAAGTCCCCATCTGCCAATCAGCCAGGCCAGCGCCGCAAACAAAACGATGATGACAATGGCGGGCGGAAGGTTAAGCAGTTTCTCCAATACGTTTACGAAACCGCGAATGACGAGAGTTATGAAGTCAAAGAGCGGCTCCAGATTGGTGTCCAACCATTTTTCTGCGGCTTCGATCCATTCGCCGAGCGGAATTTTAGGAAGATCCATCTTTGTCGCCTCCTTCCGTTAAGGAATTGGAATTGCCCGCCAGCGCGGCCAATACGGCGCCTTTGATGACGACGCCCTTCAAGCGTCCGTTGTCGTCGATGACCGCCACAGGCAGTCTTGAATTTCCCATCAATTCAAACAATTCGTTCAATACGGCGTCCGGCTTGGTGACAGGCACATCCCGCTGCACCAAATCCTCCAGCTTTCGGCCGTCCTTGACAGCATCCGAGGCGTCCTCGGCCGACACGATGCCGATCAGCCCCATCGATTTGTCCACGGCATACAGGCTGGAAACGCCCCGCTCGCGCATAAACTGCAGCGCCACGCGCGGGCCTTTGTCCACTGTGATCGTTTCCGCTTTTTCCATGACATGCGCGGCCGTCAGCACTTTGGACAGGTCGACGTCCTCGACGAAACGTTCGACGTACCGGTCGGCCGGCTGCATTAATATTTCTTCCGGCGTTCCGATTTGCACGATGCTGCCGTCTTTCATCAGCGCGATCTGATCCCCAATTCGCAATGCCTCGTCCAAGTCATGCGTAATGAACACGATCGTTTTTTTCATCTTGGCCTGAAGCTCGAGCAATTCATCCTGCATATCCTTGCGGATCAGGGGATCAAGCGCGCTGAACGCTTCGTCCATGAGCAGCACGTCCGGATTGTTGGCCAGTCCTCTGGCCAGGCCGACACGCTGCTGCATGCCTCCGCTCAGCTGATCGGGATAGCTGTTCTCCCAGCCTTTCAATCCTACCAGCTCGAGCGATTGCATCGCCATTTCCCTTCTTTGTTTCCGGTCGATGCCTTGCACTTCAAGTCCGTATTCGACGTTGCGAAGGACGGTTCGGTGCGGGAATAAGGCGAACTTCTGAAACACCATGCCGATGTTACGACGTCTGAATCGGCGCAGCTCCTCGGCCGACATCCGCATGACGTCCTGGCCGCTGAAAAGCAGCTGACCGTCAGTCGGCTCGATCAGCCGGTTCAGAAGGCGGACAAGCGTCGATTTGCCGCTGCCCGACAACCCCATAATGACGAAAATTTGTCCTTCTTCAATAGAGAAGTCGGCCCGATTGACGCCGACGGTCATTTTCGTTTCGGCGAAGATCCGCTCTTTCGACCAGCCCTTTTCGAGCAAAGCGATCGCTTTTTTCGGATCGGGACCGAATATTTTGGTCAGGTTTTTCGCTTCTATAATCGCCATGCCGCAACCCCCTTTCTCTATGGATCTGTGGAAAAATTCTACTTTACCAGTGTAGTTGCTACGGAATGCACGGGTCAAAGCGGCTGAGTCGCCGTATACTTTGTACAGTTATAACTTTACAAACTTTACGTACAGTATGCTCTTGATAACTCCTTTTTTCGCCTGTACCCTAATCTTTACATTCCGATTGCCGATTGATTACAATGGACGTAGTCAGCACGCATACGGATGCGGCTCCTCGGGAGGCACAAAATGAATGAACTTGAAGCATTAACGGACGAGCAGCGTTCGCAGCTGCTTAAGACGAGAAGGCGCGTAATCGAATCGATCGGCAAAAACATGGACCTTTACGGCATTACGCTGTCGATTGGCCATTTATATGGAAATATGTATTTCAACCGGGAGCCGGTAACGCTGGACGAGATGAGCCAGACGATGGGCATGAGCAAGACGTCCATGAGCACCGGCATGAGAACGCTGCACGATCTGAAGATGATCAACAAAGTGTGGGGCAAGGGCTCGCGCAAGGACTTGTATGAGGTGGTGCCGGACTGGCATCAAAATTTCGCCGATTATTTCTCGATTAAATGGAGAAAAGCAGTGGAGCAAAACATGAGCGCACTGGGCCGCAGCTTGAAGGAAATCGGAGACATGATAGGGCAATACGAGTCCGATGAATATATGATGTCGCTGCTGCTGAGCGACAAGGAAAAAATCGAGGAAGCGCTGGCCTATTACAAGTGGCTGGACCGGCTGATCGATTCGTTCGAGTCGGGAGAGATTTACGAGTTTATTCCGAAAGAAGGACAAAACGGCGGAAATTAACGCAAAATGCGAGGCGGCGGCGGTCCGCTAAGCCATGAATATTCGAGGCAAACCGGCAGCCGGCGGCCTAAACGGAAACGAGAGTCGCGATCTACGATCGCAACTCTCGTTTCTTCAGTTTCGGGTTTATTCCGCGACAAACGGCTTATCTTGGCTCAGCGCGATTTCGTGTACGTACATGCCGGTGCCGTCGCCAATGGAGTAGTTCAGCACCCGGTTGTTGACCGGTACGAGCTGGGACCGGTACAAGGTCGGGAATACCGGAATTTCTTCCACCATCAGCGCTTGCCATTCCTTGTAGACTTCAAGGCGGTAAGCCTTGTCGAACGCCTTCTCCGAGACGCCTTCGGCCAGCAGCCGGTCGTTTTCCTCGCTCGCATAGCGGGGGAAATTGTAGAGAGCGTCGCGGCCGTACAAGCCTGCCGGGTCGACGTCGATGCCGACGGTCCAGGCGCCCATGTATACGTCGACGGATGGATCGTCTTCGCCGGTATCTCCGACGCGGTTGTAGAAGGTGTTGAATTCGAGCATATCCAGCTTGACGTTCAAGCCGATTTCCTTCCAGGCCTGCACGTAATATTGGGCAAGCGGCTCGGCGATTTCGGAGCCGGTCATGGAAATGAAGTTGATCGTCAGCTCGCTGCCGTCAGGCTTCGTCCGGAATTCGCCGTCGAGCTTGTAGCCGGCTTCGTCCAGCAGCTTCTTCGCCCCTTCCGGATCGTAGGCGACGCCCGGATTCAATGCGTCGTGGTATTCCGGATGCGACGGCGGAATGAGCGTCGTCGCGTTCCAGCGCAAGCCGTTGTAGAACTTTTGTCCGACTAGATTATTGTCGACCGCCATCCACATAGCCTTGCGCAATTGGACGTCCGCCACCTTCGCATCCGGATTCGGCGCGACCTGTCCCTTCTCCGCGTCCCACTTGCCCAGCTTGAAGCCGATATACGTATAGGCGCGGTCGATGGCGCCGAGCCATTCGACGTTGGACAGATTGGCGTTGGCGGGAAACTGGTCGACCGGGAACGAACCGACGATATCGACTCCGCCCGTTTTCAGCTCCTGCACGACGTTGGACGGATTGACGACTTTAAGGATAACTTTGTCGAGCGCCGGCTCGCCGCGCCAGTAGTCGGCATTTTTGATGTAAACGACGGATTCGCCCGGAATGATGCTTTCCACTTTATACGGCCCGATGCCGATCGGCTTCTGGCGGACTTCAGGGGAAGCCGACATCTCGGCAACCGGAATGTCGCCGAATATATGTTTGGCGAGCGGGTAGGTCCAGATGCCGCCTGTAATGAGGGACGGCGTAGATTGGATGTACGTAATGCGCAGCTGCTTGTCGTTCAGCACTTCGATGCCGGATATGGTGTCGGCTTTGCCTTCATGGTATTCCGTCATGCCGACGATGTTGGTCATCGAAGAGTCATACCTCGGCCCGTCGTAATCGGGATGGCCGATCACTTCATGGGCGAACAGCCAATCTTCGGCGGTTACCGGCTGGCCGTCATGCCAATTGACGTTGTCCCGGATCGTAAAGGTGAAGGTACGTCCGTCTTCCGAAGCTTCGTAGGTGGCGGGCCCGTCGTTCGTGTACACGTAGCTGGCGTCCCAGGTCAGCATGCCTTCGTCGAACCATCCCAGCACTTCGGAGTCGGGGGCGCCGCTGTAAAAGACGTAGTTGAGCGTGCCGGCGAACGGAGTGTCGGACACCAGCCCGTAATGAAGCGTGCCGCCGCTGATCGCTTCGCCTTGGTTCGTCTTTATGTTGCTGAAGTCGCTGATGTTGAACAAACCGTCCTCTCCCGCTTCGGGCGCCGCGCTGGCCGTCGGTGCAGCCGTAGCCTCGGAGCTTCCGGACGGCGAGGGCGAGGGCTCGTTGCCGCCGCCGTCGGAACAAGCCGAGAGCGCCAGCAGCATGGCAAACAGCATGGCAAGCAACGGTTTTGCAGGCATAACTTTACGCATAACGTTTCCTCCTTTATCCTCTTCTTTGTCTTGCGTCGGCTGCGCGCTTCAGCGCCTGGCCGACGTTGTTTATACTCAACATCAATACCAGAATCAGCATCGATGCGGGTAACCAGATCCACCATCTGCTCTCCAGTGTTTGCGGGTTTTTGGCATAGCTGACCAGCGTGCCCAGGCTCGGCGTGCTTTCCGGAAATCCGAAGCCGAGGAAGCTGAGGCCCGATTCCAGCCCGATATTGGCCGCCAGGTTCAACGTCATCGTGACAATAATGATCGAGCTCAAATTCGGCAGCACTTGCGTGAACATAATGCTCAAGTGGGAGGAGCCTGCCGTTCGGGACGCCTTGACGTAATCGAGCTCTCTCTCCTGAAGCGCTTTGGAGCGGATCAGCCTGGCAATGCCCATCCACAGGAAGGCGGTCATGATGAGCGTAAACGACAGGATGCCGTATCGCGGGACCGCGGTAATAAATGCAATGACGATCATCAGAAACGGCAAAATCATAAAGAAGTCGACGATCCGCATAAACAGGTTGTCGACTATTCCGCCGAAATAACCGGAAACGAGGCCGACCAGAACGCCGATGAGTCCGGTCAGCAGCGTAACGACAATGCCGATCGTCAGCGAGTTGCGCGTGCCGATAATCAATTGGCCGAATATGTCTCTGCCACCTTGATCGGTGCCGAGCCAATATTCGGACGAAGGAGGTTTGTTCAGCGCAAACAAGTCGACTCTTACAATTTGCTCCTGGTCGAGAAGCAGCGAGGTAATGTAAACGAAAGCGGCGACGGCTGCAATAAGAATGAGCGAGCATAGGGCGATTTTGTCCCGGACCATTTCCCGCCAAAGAATGGTCCAGCCGGAGGGGCTTCTGTCCGGTTCCAGCCCGGTCGCCGTTCGTCCGGCCTTGTTCGACGACAGCTTTAACACTTTTGTCACCCCCGAACCGTTATTTGATGCGAATGCGCGGATCGACCATACTTAGGATCAAATCGGAAATTAACGCTCCGACGATCGAAGCGATCCCGTACAGCAGGACGAGCGATATGACGACGCTGAAATCTCGCAAGGCGATCGAGCTCAGGAACAGCTCCCCCATGCCGGGGTAGCTGAAGATGCTTTCGATAAAGACGGTGCCGCCGATCAGGCCGGTAATTTCATAACCGAAAAAAGCGGCGATCGGGAGCAGCGAATTGCGCAAAATATGCCGGTTGTACACGCGCGATTCGGACGCGCCCTTCGCTCTTGCCGTCAGAATGAATTCCTTTTGCTTGATGTCGATAATTTCGCTTCGCAGCAGCTGGACGGTCGTCACCGTCGTAATGAGCGCCATCGATACGGCCGGCAGCAGCAAATGATACAGCTTGCTCGCGGCATAGGCGAAGGTGCCCGGCACCGATCCCGGCGCCACGCTGCCTCCCGTCGGAAACCAGCCGAGACGGAAGCCGAACAGCCACAGCATGAGCAAGGCGAAAATGAACAGCGGCGCGGCAAAACCGACATACGTATAGCCGGTGATGAGGCGGTCCGCCGGCGAATCGTTGTAGCGGCCGCTTATAATGCCGAGCGGTATCGCAATCAAATAGGTGATGACGAGAGTAGCCAGCGACAGCCAGAACGTGTTGGCGATGCGTTCGCCGATCAGGTCGGACACCGGCATTTTGAACCGGAACGATTGACCGAGATCGCCTTGCAGCGCTTTGGTTACCCAATCCCAATACTGCACATGCCACGGCTGGTTCAAGCCGAGCTTGACGCGCTGCGCCTCGATCGCCGCCGGGTCGACGCTCGGGTCGAGCAGTCCGGTCAGGGCGTCGCCCGGCATTTGCTTGGCCAGCAGGAATACGAGCACGCTGAGCACGATCAGCTGCGGAATCATTATCGTTATTCTTCTCGCGACCGTTCTTCCCATAAGCCTCAACCTTTCTCGGGCAAAGCCGCTTCATGCGTTCCGGAAACGGGCTTTAACGGATAGGCCAGTCCTTCGGCGTCGAAATAACGCGCGTAATCTCTCTCGTATTGTTGGCGGACCGCTTCCCGATACCGGAGCCGCTCGTCGCGCCGCGCCGGATCCAGTAAAGGAATGGCGGACAGCAGCCGCTTCGTGTAAATATGCTGCGGGTTGCCGAACAACTCGTCGGCCGTGCCTTGCTCGACATATCTTCCTTTGTACATAATGCCGATTTTGTCGCACATATGCCGGATAATGCCGAGATCGTGGCTGATGAGCAAATAAGACAAGTTCAGCTCCTTCTGAATGTCCTTCATAAAATTAAGCACTTGCGCCTGCACGGACAAGTCGAGCGCGGATACCGGCTCGTCGGCGATAATCAGCTTGGGCTTCAACGCGATCGCCCTGGCGATGCCGATCCGCTGCCGCTGCCCGCCGGAAAACTCGTGCGGATATTTGTAAATCGCATCCGGGCTGAGGCCAACCTGCTCCAGCAGCTCCTGCACGCGCCGCTTCTCTTCGCGGGCAGACAGCCTATCGAAGTTGCGGAGCGGCTCCGCCACAATGTCCAGCAGACGTTTTTTTGGATTAAGCGACGAATAAGGGTCCTGGAACACCATCTGAATATCCCGGTTAAAGCGGATCGTGCCTTTCCGGCTGCTTGCGGCCAAATCCTTTCCTTGAAAGATCACGCTGCCGTCCGTAATCGGAAGCAGTCCGATAATCGCCCGACCGGCCGTCGTTTTGCCGGAACCGGATTCGCCGACAAGGCCGTAGGTTTGCCCTTCCTCAATTTCGAACCGGATGCCGTCCACCGCCTTGACCGGCCGGGTCTTGGGCGAGAACCATCCGCCCCGGCCGGAGAAATGGACCTTCAGCTGCCGAACCTCAAGAAGCGCCATGCCGCGTCCCCTCCTCGTCGGGAAAATAAAAGTGGCGGTAGCACGTGCAGCGTACAAAGTGACCGGGCGCGATTTCATGCATAGCCGGCTCGTCTTCGTGGGCGCCTTCGCCGATCCACGGGATGCGCGAGCGGAACCGGCAGCCTTGGCGCGGAAGACGGTCGAGCGAAGGGACGACGCCTTGGATGACGTAAAGCTTGGATTTGGGATGATCGGCCGATGGAATGGAACGCAGCAGCGATCGGGTGTAGGGATGACCGGGGGCGGTCAGCAGCGTATGAATATCGGCGATTTCCACAATTTGTCCCGCGTACATGACGGCGACGCGGTCCGCCATTTCGGCTACAATGCCGACATCGTGCGTAATAAGGATGACGCCGGCCCCGCTGTCGCGCTT
The DNA here is from genome assembly GCA_937895345.1 of uncultured Paenibacillus sp. Classification (GTDB taxonomy): domain Bacteria; phylum Bacillota; class Bacilli; order Paenibacillales; family Paenibacillaceae; genus Pristimantibacillus. The sequence continues at coordinate 9,952 of CALAWP010000014.1, forward strand.
CAGCTTCCGGATCAGCTCCAATATTTGCAGCTGAATCGTTGCGTCCAGAGCGGTCGTCGGTTCGTCGGCGATCAGCAGCTTCGGCTCGTTGGCGACGGCGATGGCGATGACAACGCGCTGCCGCATCCCTCCCGACAGCTCGTGGGGATATCGGCGCGCGGCATGCTCGGGTTCGGCGATGCCGACTTTGGCGAGCAGCTCGACAACCTTCGCTTTTCGTTCCCTTTTCGACATGCCGGAACGGTGCAGGACAAGCGCCTCCTCGATTTGGTCTCCGATAACCATAAGAGGATTCAAGGCGGACATCGGGTCCTGGAAGATCATGCCCATCTCCCGCCCTCGAAGCCGGTTCAGCTTCGGAGCCGGAAGCCGGGTCAATTCCTGTCCTTCGAACCGGATGCTCCCTTCGATTCGGGCGCGGGTATGCAAGCCCATCACGGATAAGGCAAGCGCGCTTTTGCCCGAACCGGATTCGCCGACGACCGCCAATATTTCGTTTGGCCTAACCGTCAGCGACACGTCGTCTACCGCCGCGTAGTACCGGTCCGAAATGTGGAACGAGGCGGTCAGATGCTCAATGGTCAACAGCCCGTTTTGCAAACTGGCACCTCCCATGTCGAATTAATAACTGAAATTTCGAAATAATCTGACAATTATTGCGGGAAGATGGTTCTAACTTTGCATTCGCGACGAATCTGTATGCCTGTTTCAATTTTTTAGTATTCTATCATACAAAAGCTGGGAGTGGTACATTATTTACCTGAATCCGTGACGCCTCCCCGGTTCATAGCTTAAAAGCGCTGGAAATTGA
>CALAWP010000015.1 GCA_937895345.1 uncultured Paenibacillus sp.
CGATTATCTCTTGAAATCTATGTATTTTGCAGGGCTCAGTTCACGGATTCAGGTAATTGATAGGATGAACCGCTGATTTATGAAGCAAGCTATAGACTTAGAAGCTAGGCCACTACCTTTTCAAGCTCTCCGCACCATTTGCTCCAGCCGTATTTGGCCCCGCCCAGCGCTTCTTCGTTGGAAAGGCCGGTTTGCTCGAGATGAAGGTTGACCTTTCCATCCTCCAACTCCTGCAGCGTCCAGGTCACCTTAGAAAGGCCCAGCGTTGCAAACAGCACCAGGACTGCATCGATAAATACGACGTTATCTGTCTTGAGTTCGTCCGTCACCGTGGTGTAGACGAAAAGTGTATCGCCAAGCTGCACGATTAATAGTTTCGTGTATTATATTTTACACAGTGTGAATTTCAGCCAATATTAGTAATATATATTGATGGTTTCAATGACTCTAGAAGTGCGGTTAAAAAAGTCGTGAAAGAAAAGGCTGGTCGCTATTATATGATGTACCTGAACGGACTAACATCTCCAATACAGCTCTATTATGAACGAGACTACAGGGAACTGGATCTAAAAAACCTAAACAAGTTAGCCGATCTATACTATGTAAAAGCAAGCTACCTTCTTGGACGAACCGATGACCCCTCGCCAATTTCAGCCGGTCCCCTTTATGCAGGCGATCCGAGTGTAGGGCGGGCCTTTCTAGGTGGAGCAATAAACAACACCGAGGAAGAAATCGAGATCGCGAAAGCCGCAGCTCGCGCTGCTGTGGAAGCGTATCGTAAAGGAAAGCAAAAAGCGGATAGTAACATAGCAAATCCCCCAACCGATGGGGAAAACTACGGTGATATTATCATGAAAAAAAGTTTTGCTTTGCTCTTAACATTACTCTTAACATTAACGATTTACTTCCCTAGTACAACATCGGCGGAAACTCCACTAAAAGAAATTGCGCTCTTTATTAATGGAAATCGAATGGCTTTAGATCATAAGCCATTAATCGAAAAGAACTCAACTCTTGTCCCGTTTACTCCAATATTGAAGGAGTTAGGGTACAGCATATCATTTGACAATAGCACCAAAACTGTAACGGCCAAAAACAAACAAACTGAGATTAAATTCACAATTGGAAGCAAGACAGGTTATGTAAATGGTAAAAAGAAAGCACTCAGCATTGCTACAAAAATTATAAATGGGACAACATATGTACCTGTTCGCTTCATTAGTGATGCTTCTAACGAAAAAGTTACATATGATCCTGATGTGTATGCGGTTCAAGTTGGTAAACAAATAAAAATCGATCATTTTTTCAAAATGAGTTGGGACATGACTCCTCAGCAGGTTAAAAAAGCTGAAACCGGAAAACTGTTATATGAGGATAAAAACGATGCTGCATCTCAAATGCACGTAATCGCTTATGAGACTGCTTTTCCGTTATACGGATCTACACAAGGAACTATTTCATATTACTTTGAAAACAATAAATTGGTTGAAAGTATTGTAAGCTTTGATGATGATGGAGAATTCAAATCTTCATATGAGAATTATATTGGAACAATATTTAGTCTTGAAGAAAGGTATGGAAAATTTACAGGTAATGATATGATCTGGGATACTGATCAATATGCGATAGACGCGTATTGGAGCGTATATAAAAATGATTTCGAAAGAATGGTCTATATGGCTATGTTGAGTGACGAACTTTCATTCTTTGCTGCATTTAGTGACGGAAACAAGGAGGTCTCTCTACTCATGTATAATGGCGGTTCTTTTAGCTATCCGGAATTTTCCACAATTATTGGCTATTCTAAAATAAGTTAAGTCAGCGATATCTTTTCTTTTAACGCCTAATTCACAATATGTCAATGCGTGAAAGAATGCATCGTTGCAAGAAATGTGACTTTTTCGCGACTTTATAAAGAAACGGGACCTCGAAAGGTCCCGTTTCATTTATAGTCCAAACTTTTGAGCGGATTACCGCACCGGACGTCTTCTGTCCGGCCGGCAATGAAACCTGTCGCTGAAGCGCGGCCGCTCATCATCGAATGGCTTCGATGAGATTAATTACATCATGCCGCCCATACCGCCCATGCCGCCCATGTCAGGCATAGCTGGCTTTTCTTTCTCAGGCTTGTCGGCAACAACCGCTTCGGTCGTCAGGAACATCGCCGCAACGGAAGCTGCGTTTTGCAGAGCGGAACGCGTAACTTTGGCAGGGTCGACGATGCCCGCTTCGAACATGTTCACCCATTCGCCGGTAGCCGCGTTGTAGCCTACGCCGATTTGCTCGTTTTTCAGGCGCTCCACGATAACGGAGCCTTCTTGGCCTGCGTTGGCCGCGATCGTGCGGATCGGCTCTTCCAGAGCGCGAAGCACGATGTTGACGCCAGTCGCCTCGTCGCCTTCCGCTTGAACGGCCGCAACCGCTTTGTATACGTTAACGAGTGCCGTGCCGCCGCCGGATACGATACCTTCTTCCACCGCTGCGCGAGTGGAGTTCAGGGCGTCCTCGATGCGGAGCTTGCGCTCTTTCAGCTCGGTTTCGGTAGCCGCGCCGACTTTGATAACCGCTACGCCGCCGGCCAGTTTAGCCAGACGCTCTTGCAGCTTCTCTTTGTCGAATTCGGAAGTCGTTTCTTCCAGCTGAGCGCGGATTTGGTTGACGCGCGCTTGGATGTCGGCGGAGTCGCCGGCGCCGTCCACGATAATCGTGTTTTCTTTGGTGATGCGGATTTGACGAGCGGAGCCCAGTTGTTCCACCGTCGTCGATTTCAGCTCGAGGCCGAGCTCTTCCGTAATCACTTGACCGCCCGTCAGAGCGGCGATATCTTGCAGCATCGCTTTGCGGCGGTCGCCGAAGCCAGGAGCTTTAACCGCTACGCAAGTGAACGTGCCGCGCAGTTTGTTCACGACCAGCGTCGCTTGCGCTTCGCCTTCTACGTCTTCCGCGATGATCAGAAGCTGCTTGCCGGATTGAACGACTTTCTCCAGAACAGGCAAGATTTCTTGAATGTTGGAGATTTTTTTGTCAGTGATCAAAATGTAAGGGTTGTCGAGCACCGCTTCCATTTTGTCCGTGTCGGTAATCATGTACGGCGAAATGTAGCCGCGGTCGAACTGCATGCCTTCAACCACTTCCAGTTCCGTCAGGAAGCCTTTGGACTCTTCAACCGTAATAACGCCGTCGTTGCCGACTTTCTCCATCGCTTCCGCGATCAGTTGGCCGACTTCTTCGTCTGCGGAGGAAATCGCCGCGACTTGAGCGATCGATTGTTTGCCTTCGATCGGCTTGGAAATGTTTTTCAGCTCTTCAACGGCCGCTTTAACCGCTTTTTCGATGCCTTTGCGGATCACCATAGGGTTCGCGCCCGCCGTTACGTTTTTCAGGCCTTCGCGGATCATCGCTTGAGCCAGAACGGTAGCCGTCGTCGTACCGTCGCCCGCTACGTCGTTCGTTTTCGTTGCGACTTCTTTAACCAGTTGAGCGCCCATGTTCTCGAACGCGTCTTCCAGCTCGATTTCTTTGGCGATGGAAACGCCGTCGTTCGTAATAAGCGGGCTGCCGAATTTTTTCTCCAGCACCACGTTGCGGCCTTTCGGACCGAGCGTTACTTTAACCGCGTTTGCAAGAGCGTCGACACCGCGAAGCATGGAACGGCGCGCTTCTTCGCTAAATTTGATTTCTTTAGCCATGATCGGTTACCTCCCGGAAATTAAAATTTAAGTATTTTTGTATGCAATCGTTACGATGTAATTGTCCATGTGTTATTCAAAAATCGCGTGAATGTCGCTTTCTTTCATAATCAAATACTCTTTGCCGTCGTATTTGATTTCCGTACCCGCGTATTTGGAGAACAATACGCGATCGCCGACTTTCACTTCCAAAGCAACGCGCGCGCCGTCTTTGTAAGCTCCGTTGCCCACGGCTACAACTTTGCCCTCTTGCGGCTTTTCCTTCGCCGTATCCGGCAGAACGATGCCGCTGGCCGTTGTTTCTTCCTTCGCGATTGGTTCAATCAATACGCGCTCACCCAAAGGTTTGATCATTGAAAAAAGCCTCCTTCTAAATATGGTTGCTGTTAACATCTTGTTAGCACTCGAAGTCGTATAGTGCTAACAACCATTTTTATCATACTCATTTTTTCGGTCGATTTCAAGTGCCTGCCAAACTTTTTGCAGATATTTTACATCCGTGCGCCGCTTTAAAAATACACCTGCATCAAGCGCTCACTTGCATACTCAATCCCGCCGCTCCAAGGTCGCCCACGTACTTACAACTCCACTCCATGCTCAAATCTGCCACTTTAAGGTCGTCCACGTACTTACAGCTCCATTCCACGTTCAATCTTGCTGCTCTAAGGTCGTCCGCGTACTTACAACTCCATTCCACGCTCAATCCTGCTGCTCTAAGGTCGTCCGCGTACTTACAACTCCATTCCACGCTCAATCCTGCTGCTCTAAGGTCGTCCACGTACTTACAGCTTCACTCCATGCTCAAATCTGCCACTTTAAGGTCGTCCACGTACTTACAGCTCCATTCCACGTTCAATCCTGCTGCTCTAAGGTCGTCCGCGTACTTACAGCTCCATTCCACGCTCAAATCCGCCGCTCCAAGGTCGTCCACGTACTTACAGCTCCACTCCACGCTCAATCCCGCCGCTCCAAGGTCGTTCACGTACTTACAGCTCCATTCCACGCTCAATCCTGCTGCTCTAAGGTCGTCCACGTACTTACAGCTTCACTCCACGCACAAATCCGCCGCTCCAACGTCGCCAACGTACTTACAGCTCCATTCCACGCTCAAATCCGCCGCTCCAAGGTCGTCCGCGTACTTACAGCCCCACTCCATGCTCAATCCCACCGCTCCAAGGTCGTCCGCGTACTTACAGCTCCATTCCACGCTCAAATCCGCCGCTCCAACACCGCCCGCCCCCCATGCAGCACCCTCCCGCACGAAAAAAGCGCGCACATTCGCATGTGCGCGCCAATTGATTAGTCCTGCCGCCGCTCGACCTGAAATACAAACTCCGCTTCCGCCGTTCCCGCATGGCCCGAAGATGTAACGTCCGAGCCTGGGCCGATATAATGGAAATCCAGCGTATGCCACCAACGTTCGCGGCCGAAATGGTCGATGTCGCTGCGGCGAGCCGTTTCCCCGCGCCAACGGGCGGGATCGAACAGAACCGCGACCTGCAGCCGGCCGTTCCCCCGGATCACGAAGCGCCCTTCTCCGTCCGCCATCGGTTCCGGCATGGCAATAAACCGTTCCCGAAGTCGAACCGGCTCCGAATCTCCCGCCTGCCCGCCTGCCCCGCCGCTCGGCGCTTCCAGCCGGAACCTGTCGCGAAGCGTAAGGGCAGGCCCGTCCTCTCCGCCCTTCCGCCAAGCAAAGCTTCGCTCCAGCCCGCTCAGACGAGCCTCCGCCGGATACGCGGCGGCCAACTCCAGAACGAATCGCGTCTCGCGCTCATCCAGGCTGGCATCCTTCACCTGCGCCCGGAAGGAATGGCCGTCCGCCTGGCCGATGCCGTTCACCTCCGGAACGGAGTGGCCGTGCGAGCCGTTGCACCAAAAGGTATACCGGTCAGGACCGAAATACGCCTTCGTATATTCCCCGCTCCCCAGATCGGCCAGCAACGCTTCGCCGTCCGCATGGAGCATGAAATGGCCGCAATCATTATGATTGTGCGGTTCCGCATTATGGCCCCCCTTCGCGGCAAAACAAACGGCGGAGCCGGATGGCAGTGCGGCGCGGGATACGAGCCATTGCGCATCCTTCATATAATGCGTTTCCTCCGGCCATTCCGCATGCAGCGAAGCTTCCGTCTCCGGAGCCGTCGAGGAAGCCGGCACCCACAGCAAATTGCGGATCGCCGGCGCCCATCTGCCGCAATGATCCGATGCGTACGGCGCCCTCAGTGAGGAAGGAGGAAGCGCCATTTCCGGATATTCCTCGCGCAGCCGGTGCGTCAATCCCATAAACACCCCGCTGCGCTGCATGGCGTCGGAGAAATTGACGACCATATCGCCGATCGAGAAGCTGCGCTGCTGGAACAGCGCGATTTGCTTGACCTTGGGGGAAGCAAAGCCGTCGATCGCCCCTCCGGTCGCCCGTTTCAAGAGTGACATAAAATAGACGTAATAACCGAATCCGTATTGCCAATACAAATACCCTTCCACGCAGGCGCCGTCGTCGCCGTAGCTTTCGAGAAAACGGTCCATCGCCGGCAGCACCCGCTTCATCAAGGCGCCGAGCCTCTCCGCATCGTCCATGAGATAAAGCGCCGCCGCGCCGATCGAACCCGCGCATACCGCCGCCCAATTGTTGCGGATGCTCTCCCAGAAGAACGGCCCGCCTCCGAGAAACGGTTGAAACAGCCTCTCTTCGATTTCCCGGACGATGACGGGCTTCAACGAAGGGTCGAGAAGCGCCCCTTCGGCATATTCGTCCAAAGCGAGCAGCTCGGCGAGCGCAAAGCCGGTTTCCGAAGCAAACAAATCGAGATTGCCCTTCGGCCCATGCGCTCCGTTGTAATGCGCCGGCAGGCACCACGTAGTTTCCTCGCAGATTGACTGTACGATCCCGTTCAATGCGCTGCGGTACGGTTCCTGCTCCGGAAACAGCAGCGCCATAATCGCGAAGGCGCTGAGCCGCTTTCTTTTGCCAAAATAAACCCGTTCGTAGGACAGCCTTTCCCCCGTCTTCGCATACTGCGAGAACAGCTCTTCCGTCAGCGGCGCCTCCGGTTCATTTAGCAGCCGGTTTGCCTCCGCTTCAATTTCCGCTAAGAGCGAAGCATGCGACGGAGCTTGCCGCAGCCGTTCGGCAATCCCGTTCCGGGCCTCCTCCGGCAGCAAGAGGGCGATCCCCCTCGCGCGCTCCTTCCAAACGCTTGCTTGTTCCCCATCGTTAGTCAGACCCATTTTCGCGTCACCTCTTAATTCGCATGCTTGCGATATTCGCTCGGCGTTACGCCGGCCAGCCGTTTAAATGCGCGGTTAAACGAATAATAATGCAAATAACCGACCGTTCCCGCAATTTCCTGTATGGGATGATCCGTTTCCTGCAGCAAACTTTTCGCTTTTTCGACCCGGATCCGGGTCACGTAATCGACGAAGTTTTCCCCGAACTCGTCCTTGAACAAGCGGCTCAAATGACTTTGATGCAAGCCGAGCTGCTCGCTGAGCAATCCGAGGGACAGCTCGGGACAATCGTAGTTGCCTTCCACGTACTCCTTCGCCTGCTTGGCGATGCCTTGGCTGCTCCGTTCGGAACGCAGCTTCTCCATCGCCGCCATCGAGCCGCTCATCGCGCGCAGGCACCGTTCCTTCAGCTCATCCAGCGATTCGAACTGCCGCAGCGCCATATTCATCTCTTCCGCCGCCTCGTCCCAGGCCCGGATGTAGGAGGACGGCATGCCGGACAGCTCCTGCGTAATGTGATACATCATGTAGTGGAGCATATTGACGGTATCCCGGCGCACATACATCTGCCGCTTGAGCTCTTCCATCCATTGGACGAACCGTTCTTCCCACGCCGGGTCGCGCTGCTTGAAGCTTTCGGCAATGGCGCGAATCGTCCGCAAATGACCGAAGGCGGCCTGATCTCCCTCCTCTTCCGGCGATTTGGACGCAATCACCTTGTTGCAGCCGGCGGCCGCCTTGCAGGAGAGCGCGTGCTCCGCCTGCTCCCGCGACTTGGGAATATCCGCAGACGCTTCGGCAACCCCGCCGATGCCGACCGTGACGGTATGGTCCAAATGGCTGTCCACCCATTGGCGCAGCTGCTCGCACAGGCTGTACACTTGCCCGTCCGCTTCGTTCGGCTGCTCGTCTTCCTTCGCCAGCACGGCCAGCCTGCCGCTGTCGAGCCACTCGTGCCATACCGCGATGCCGCGTTCCTCGGCCAGCTCCTTCAGCGCTCCGCCAATGACATATTTGATCAGATATTGGTCCCTGGAATTATACGTTTCGCAAAAGGATGCGTACTTGTCGATTTCCACGATGGCCACGCGAATCCGGGAAAGCGTTTCCGGAAAACCTTCCGGCTGTCGGTCCTGCTCGTCCGCAATGTCTCCCCCCGGCCTGCCGCCTATTAATTCCATAAAATATTGTTTTCTCCGAAAAAGCGAATTCTCCTGTCTGACATCGTGAAATTGGGTGGCAAGCTCGATCAGATGGTCGACAGCCTTGTCCATAAAGCGGGGATGGGCGCTGACCATATCCGGAAGCTCTTTCGATTTTACCTTGAAATATCGGGATAGGACCGTCATCGCATTGTCGATCGGCAGCGTATACCGGCGGGCCGCCACGACCATAATGACCGTCAGCAATACAATTACGGCCGCTCCGAGCGGCATCCAGCCGTCGTTGATCGACTTGAGAAGCGAATAATGATAATGTCCGCTAATGGCATGCTGAATGTCCCAGCCCAAATAATCGGAGCTTGCCGAAGCGATCGGTTCCTTGGATCCCGGCTCCTCCTGACTGGAGACAAGCAGACGCCCTTCCCCGTCGTAAACGGAAGTGAAGCTCATATTTTGCGTATTCATCGATTGGACCAGCTTCTCCAGCGCCGGAACGGATACGTTGACGATCAGATAGCCTCTCGTCTTGGCCAGCAGCGGTCCCGTCTTGACCAGCGTCACCACATTGCCCGCGTGAGTCTGCGACGGATACGCCTTGTACGAGCGAGCCCCCGTCCACGCGTTGGGCGATGTCCGCTCCGCAAGCTTCTCTACGAAAGCCCGGTCGCCAAACGCATCAAGCGATGTCGCCAAGCTGTTGCTTAAAATCCGGTCGTCCGCAATTCGGTACAAGTAGATCGAATCGATCAGCGATTCGTTGACGATCAAGCTTTTGAACCTTCGGGACAACCGGTACTCCAGCAAATATTCGGCGCCCTCGTCCTGCTCGTAACGTTGATACAGAAAGCTTTTGACGTCGTCGTTGTTTTGCAGCTCGCCGTGCGCGAGCCGGTCGATGCTTTGAAGGGAAGACTCCAGCGTCTGCTGCATAAACCGGGCGTAGTTTTCGCTGGAACGCGCCACATCCCGGCTCATCATCTGGTTGATCGTCATAAAAGACGCAAACAACAGGCTGAATACCGCCAAATAAAAAATCGGCAAATAGGTGGAAAGCAGTCGGTTGAACCACGGTCTCTCCTTCATGCCCATTCACCTCGCCCAAACGGAAATGATCCCGCCGTCGGCAAGCGCCTGGCTTGCCGACGGCAGGATGAAGCTTCGCAACTAGAATTCCATCTCGTAAATATCTTCCGTAAAGACCCAAGTGTCTTTATTTTTCTCATACCAGTCGGCGTACCACTGCTCCAGCTTGCCGCCGTCCGACTTTTCCCACAGCGCCTTCGCGTCGGCTGCCGCCTGTTCGACGCTGTACCCGGTGCCGCTGACGATCGCTTTGGTCCACAAATCCGATACCGGCGTGTCGGCGTTGCTCGAAATGAATTGGATGTCGTCGGGAAGGCCCGGCTTATACAGCGTAAAGTCCCCGATCGGCCGATCTTTGGAAATATACAGGTCGTACGCTTCACGAAGCATGTCGTGCACTTCTTTGCCGAGCGGATCGGACTGATCCAGGTCGGCCAAATATTTGTCGTATTCGTTGATGATGTGCTGGCCGCCAAGCATGCGGAAATCGCCGAGCCAGCTTACTTCTTTTTCGTATTTGTCCTTGTCGAGCGTAACTTCGGTGTTGTTCTCGTATTTGAAATGGACGCCCTCCACGCCGTATTTCAACGTATGAATCGTCGATTCCTTGCTCATGAAATCGACATATTTCATCACCGCTTCCGGATCCTTCGCCTTGGCGTTGATGACGCCCGTCATTTGAATCGGCGGGTTCGACATCGGACTGAACTGGCCGAACTGGCTGCGCGGAATGGCGATTACTTTCAGCTTGGCGCCCGGCACGTTTTTCTTCAGCGTTTCATAGTTGTTGTAGACTTGGACGACGTTGCCCATATAACCGAAGAGACCAAGCTTGCCTTGCAGGAAATCTTGAAGCGCTTTCTCTCCATTGTTATCGGTAAGATAATCTTTGTCAACCAATCCTTCGTCGAACAGTCGTTTTTTGTAGGCGACCGCCGCTTCGACCCTTTCCCAGTCCTTGATCAGCTTGCCGTCTTCGATGACCATGCCCGTGTTCTGGAACATGAAGTCGATCCATTGGCTGCCGCTCAAGTTGGTGCCGAGCGTATCCGCCTTGCCGTTGTCGTCCGGGTCTCGCGTCACAAACGCTTTCATCACCTCGAACGCTTCCTCCGCCGTTTCCGGCACATCCAAGTCGAGCGCCTCCAGCCAATCCTCGCGTATGAACAGGAACGTTCCCGGAATAAAGCCCAATACCCGTCCGAACTCGTAAAGCTTGCCGTCTTCCTTGGTGCCGAGCGTGCGGAGCACGGGAAATTGCTCCAACAGCTGCTTGTATTCGACGCTGTGCTGTTCAATGAGGTCGTCAAGCGGAATGATTTGCTTCTGGGCGTACAATTGATTGCGGAAGGCGTTGTCGTATTCCAGAATCAAATCCGGGGCGTCGCCCGCCGCCAGTAGCGAATTGTATTTGGCCACGGCTTCCCAGCGCGGAACGGGAATATAGTTGACCTTGATCGTTTCGTTGATCCAATCCGTCCACAAGTTTTTGTCGGCTGTGCCGATTTCCGGCGGTATGTTGCCCCTGTCGTACATCGAAACCGTAATGGGCGCGGACGGCTTGGACGAATCCTCCTTGCCGCCTTCGGACGTCCGTTGCGATCCGTTGGAGCCCCCCGAGCATGCCGACAGCAGCATGCTTCCTGCAAGCAGCGTCAGCGCTCCGGCGCGCAACGCTTTTCTTTTGGTTTTTTCCACTGCGTTAACCTCCCTTTTTCATTTGCAATCCTGAACATGGCGTTACCCTTTGACCGAACCGATCAGCATCCCTTTAATAAAGTACTTTTGCAGCAGAGGGTATACGATCAGCATCGGGACAACCATGACGATAACGCCTGCCGATCGAATCGATACCGGCGTAATCGTGCTGAAATCCTCCGGCGACAAAAATCCGATTTCCTGCAGCAGCGACTGGCTTTGGATCATCTGCTGCACAAGCACGGCCAAATTATGTTTGTCCGGCGAATTGATAAACAGCAAGACGTTAAAGAACGAGTTCCAATGGCCAACGCCGTAAAATAACCCCAGCGCCGCCAGCACCGGCAGCGACAGCGGGAGAAAGATGCGCAGCAGCAGCTTCCACTCCCCGCACCCGTCCATGCGCGCGGCCTCCACCAGCTCCCCCGGAATGCCGAGGAAGAAGGTTCTCATAACAAGCATGTTGTAGACGCTGACCAGGCCCGGAAGCCAGAGGGCGCCGTAACTGTCGATCAGCCCCAGCGATTTGACGAGCAAGTAGCCCGGAATCATCCCGCCGGAAAACAGCATCGTAAAAACGATCGCCAGCGTCAGCCATGACCGGCCGTACATATAGCTCCGCGAGAGCGGGTATGCGCTTAAGACGGTAAACAACAAGTTTAACCCGGTGCCGACTAACGTAATGACCACGCTGTTGACAAACGCCGGCCAAATTCGGGTGCCGACGAACAACTTCTCGTACGCGATGCTCGTAAATTCGACCGGCCATAAGGAGACAAGCCCCGTATCGATCGCCGATTGGCTGCTGAACGATACCGCGATCAGATGAACCATCGGCAGCACGCAGCTTAAAGCGAACAGCCCCAGCAACGTATAGATGATCCCGTAAAACCATTTATCGCCCCAAGATATTTTCATTCCGATTCACCCGCCCTGCTACCATAATCCGTTGTCGTATCGTCTGGCGATGCTGTTGGCGGTCAGTACGAGCACCAGGCCGACCAGAGATTCGAACAACCCGAGCGCGGTGGCGATGCTGAAGCGGCCCGCCCCGATGCCCGATTTGTAATTCCAAGTCGAGATGACTTCGGAGATCGACGATACGACCGAGTTTTGCAATACATAGACTTGGTCGAAGCCCACTTCCATAATATTGCCGATCGACAAGATCATCAGAATGAATATAACCGGACGAATCGCCGGGAGAGAAATATGCCACATCTGACGCCACTTGTTTGCGCCGTCCAGCGACGACGCCTCGTAAAGGGACGTATCCACCGATGAAAGCGCTGCCAAATAAATGATAGCCCCCCAGCCGGCTCCCTTCCATATGCCCGATCCTATAAATATCGCCATCCACGATTCCGGATTGTATAGAAACGCAAACGTTTCTCCGGTCAGCCTCTCGACGACGGCGTTCACGATGCCGGTTCTTTGGGCAAAAATAGTGGCGATTAATCCTCCGATGATGACCCAGTTCAAAAAATGCGGCAAAAATACGGCCGTCTGAACCGCCTTCTTGTACCATCGGCTTCTGACCTCATGAATCAACAGCGCTACAAGGATCGGAAAAGGAAACCCGATGACCAATTGCAGCACGCTCAGCACGAACGTATTGCGCAGCACGTTCTGCATATTCGGATTGGTAAAGATCAGCTTGAAGTTGTCGAAGCCCGCCCACGGACTGCCCCAAATGCCGTCCGTAAAATTATAATGTTTGAACGCGATCATCAATCCGCCCATTGGCGCGTACTTAAATACCGCAAAATAGACGATGACCGGGATAAACATGATATACAAGGGCACGTTCATCCGCAGTCGTTGACGATCCCACTTGCTCCTGCCCGAGCTTGCCGCTTTGGGCGTATCGACGGGACCCGCATGCAATCGAAGCCACCTCCTTTGCCTGTCGGATTATAATGGCTGCAGCCAATTTACATGCTAGTAAACTTGCAGCGTCCGTTCAAGAAGCCATTTTTAGCGCAACGCACATTTTTTGACCGGCGCCGCTCACGGCCTGACGGGCAAGCGGAGCGTGCAAATATGGTGAGGAGGCGTCAAAAAAAGTGCGGCCGCGCGCATCGTTCATGCGCACGGCCGCACTTTGCCGCTAATCGGCTGCTTGCAGCCCATGCATAATAAATTCCGTCAGATCGGCGATCAATTCCTCCGTCGTTTGAACTTCCTCCTGCATCACTTGCCAATATTTCCGCGTCCTGTAGAACAGCAGCGTGCCGATGACGGACATAAAGGCGGTATCGAGCGAGCGAAAGCGGAACAGTCCTTGCTCCTTCCCTTCCGCCAGCCACTTGCGAAGCAGCTGCCAGGTCGGCATAACATAAGCGGCGATCGTCTCGATCCGCGGCGAATCCATCATAATCTCCTGCTGGATAATGCGGATCAGCTCCGGCTCCCTCTCCCGGAACTTCGTCACTTCGGCAATGAGAAGCTTCAAGCCGGCAACCGGATCCAAGCCGGCATCGACCTCCATCACCTGACGGGCCGGATAATAGTGCCCGATGACCGAAGCGAACAAATTTTCTTTGCCGCCAAAATAATAAGAGACCAGCGCGGCGTTGGCTCCCGCATCGTCGCATATTTGCCGGACGGAGGCGCCGTCGTAGCCTTGCTCCGCAAACCGCCTCTTGGCCGCCCGCAATATCCGCAGCTTGATGTCCGTTTCCTCGGATGGGACCATCTTATTCGCCCCGCCCATTGCGGCCTGCAATGACCGCTTGCGGCTGTCTTGCCGTCATCCCTTTCAAACCGACCGCCGCAGCGCTGACGACAAGCGCAATCGCTCCGATCAGGCATAACGCCAACGCATCTCCGCCGACGCCGGGACCGCCGAACAGGATGTTCATGTTGCCGTCGACCGCGTACGCCGCCGGCGTCAGCGCGCCAAGCTTGGCGTAGAAATCGGACAGCAGCTCGCGGGGAACCATCGCTCCGGACGATACAAGCTGCACCGACAGCAGCATAATGTTGAAGAGCATGCCGCCCAGACCGAACAGGTAGAGGAACATCTGCGACACGAACATAAAGACAAGCACGAACAGCAGCTGGAAAAGCCACATCTTCATAAATCCGCCCTCGATTTGTCCTCCCAACGCCGCCAGCAGCGTCGAACCTACGAGAGACGTCAAGACGGCGGCTCCCGCCGTCACGAGTGCGCGGGCGGCGAAGCGCGGCCACCGGCCCGTCTGGGCTTGGATCGCCATCGACGATTGTTCGAAGTTCATGCCCATAATCATCGCGCCTACATAAGAAGCCAGCACCATCATCATCGGCACCATTTGATTGTTCATCCCTTGTACGGGATTGGAGCTTTCTATATTTGCAGTCACGCGCTCCGTCAGCCCGACCGAGTACGCCGCCGCCTGCTGCTCCGGCATATGCAGGTTCGTCAGCACCGCCTCAATTCCTATGGCCGATGCTTGCCGGTTCGCCTCGGCCGCAATTTGCGAAGCCGCCCCGGTCATCACGCTTTTGATCATGGCCGGATTGGATTCGTTGACCAGAAACTGAAGGGCTGCCTTCGATTCCGGATTGCCGGCCGTTTCGACGAACCGGGCGGGAATATGAACGACCATCTGCACTTCGCGTTCGTTCAGCATTGTACGGGCCGCTTCCAGGGACGGCTCTCTCACGACGTCAAACGGCAGCGTCTGCGTCAAATTGGCCGCTATCGCTTCCCCCGTCTCCGCGTCTTCGTTCACGACCGCCACGCGCAGCTGATCCGTTCGTTCGGTGACGCCGTCGTAAGCGGTCATCCAGATTACAGAAAAAATAATTTGGAACATTAAAGCCGAGACGATACCCACCAATGTCGTCGGCCTCTTTACAAAAGCTTGCAATGATTGTTTCATCGGTTTCTCTCCTCTCTCTCTCCGGCACCTCATTCCGCCGTTTTCGGCGGCCGGGATCCGCGTTAAACAATCGTTTAAAACGATCGTTTAAATTATCCCTCTCACAACCATGTTTTGTCAACTGCAATGTTTGCGGCCATTTTGTACCGAGCGTCTCTGCATATAAAAAGCCTTCCGGCCGCAAAGGCCGAAAGGCGTCGTCGAAAGGATGTCAAGCCTCGTTCTCCGCCCATTTGGCGTCGGCGGCCAGTTGTTTCTTGTATACGAGACCGGACATAAATACGCTGACCTCGTACAGGCACACTAGCGGAATGATGACGAGAATATCCGAGATAAAGTCCGGAGGCGTAATCATGACGCCGATGACGGCCATGATGAAATACGCCAGCCGCCGCATCTTGCGCAGCCGGACCGGGTTGACGATTCGGATCGCCGTGAGAAACATAATGAGCAGCGGCAGCTCGAACAGCAGCGAAATTGGAATCAAAATGCTGAACATAAACGAAAAGTATTGCGCGATGCCGTACGTTTCCTCCAGATTCAAATGACTGGCGACGGTTCTCGTAAAATGAAAGGCGAGAGGAAACACGACAAAGTAGGAGAATGCCAGCCCGGCCAAAAACATGAGCAGCGCAAACGGCACATACTTCAGCGCGGACTTTTGTTCATGGGGGCGAAGCGCCGGTTTGACGAACGCCCACAGCTGGTAGGCGATGTACGGCAATGTAATGATCAGCGCGATGACGAATGCGAATTTCATATACATGCCGATGCCGTCCCACAGATTGAACGTGTGCAGTTCGATCGTGTTGGCCGGCTTCCGGCTCATCAGAAAGCTATAGGCGGGCTCCGCCACGGCTACGCCCAGCGCAAGCCCCAGCACAAGCACGACCAATATATAAATGACCCGTTTGCGGAGCTCCCCTACGTGCTCCAGCAGCGGCATCAGCCCTTCCTCGCTTGTCCGGCGCCGGCCGGCTGCCGAGCGCGGCCTTTGTTCTGTACTAGCCATAAACGTCTAAACGCCCTCCCTCTGCAGCTGTTCCTGCCAATCCCCGATCAAGAAAAAAGCGGGCCCGCTTAATCCGGCAGCCGCTTGTTTCCGTTCTCGTTATGGACTTCGATTCTGTTGCCTTTGTCCTTCTCCTTGCGGTCGTCCTCGTCCATAATTTCTCTGGCTCCGGACTTGAATTCCCGCAGCGTTCTTCCTACCGCACGGCCAAGCTCGGGCAGCTTGTTCGGTCCGAACAAAAGCAGCGCGAGCAGCACCAGCAAGATGATGCCTGTAGCACCAATTCCGCTCATGCCAATACCTCCTCTATAAGTTCATTGCGTTAACAACCCAACAATCCGCCGTAGCCCATTGCAACGATATCTTCCCGGACAATCGTATCTCCCGCCAATATTCGCGGCAGCAGCACATCGAACGATGTGTAAGGATCGTGCATGACGCATCCCGGCAGCCCGAGTATCGGCACATCCTCTATGTATCCGGCCAGCAGCATCGAGCCGGGCAGCATCGGCGTTCCGTAACTGACGATGCGGGCTCCCGAAGCCTTGATGGCGCCAGGCGTCCGGTCGTCGGGATCTACTGACATCCCGCCCGTTACTAGTATCATATCATACCCTTGTTCAAGCAAATAGTGTATTTCATTGACAATTGTTTGTCGATCGTCCGGCGCAAACCGCTGCTCCGCCACTTCGGAGCCGAATGCCTCCAGCTTGCGTGCGACCGCCGGTCCGAACTTGTCCTTGATCCGTCCGCCAAACACTTCGCTTCCGGTCGTCAACAGTCCCGCCCTCAGCTTGCGGAATGGCCTGACGCGCAGCGGCGCATTTCCGCCATGCTCTTCACGGTATTGCGCGGCGATTCGCTCCACCGCTTCCACCTTGTCTTTCGGCACGACGAGCGGAATCGCTCTCGTCGCCGCCACCGCACCGCCCGGCTGCACGACGGCATTCGTCGTCACGGTCGCCAACGCAATATCGCCAAGCGCATTGATCCGGTCGACAAACGCGCGGTCGACCTGCGCGAGACCTTGAATGGGCGATTTGACGCTTACTTTCCCTTCATGGGGCTCCGACAGCAGCAAATCTCCGCCGGCAATGGCTCTCGCCATGCGAATCGCCGCGTCGTCTTCATGCAGCTCGTCCGGACCGAGCTCCATAATGTAAATATGTTCTTTGCCGATGTCCAGCAAATTCGGGATATCCGCTTCGGTAATCAGATGCCCCCGCTGGAACAGCCTGCCTTTGAATTGCCCTGGTACGATGCGGGTCAGATCGTGCGACAGACGCATCCCGACGGCTTCGCGTACAGGCACTTCCTTCAGCAGCGACGAGCCTTGCCGGATAACGCCGTCATCCCGGTTGGTGGATTCCGTCATTCGATGTGCTCACCTACCCGGCCGGACAATATGCCCAAGGCATGAGGGAGCTGGTCCATGATCGCCATCAAGCTTTCGTGAACGCCCTTGGGACTTCCCGGCAGGTTGACGATGAGCGAGGTTCCCCTGATGCCGCATACGCCCCGGGACAGCATGGCCCGCCGCGTCTTGTGCAGCGCGCCCATCCGCATCGCCTCCGCGAGCCCCGGAACTTCGCGGTCGATCACCTTCAGCGTCGCCTCCGGCGTCACGTCGCGCGGCGCCAATCCGGTGCCGCCCGTCGTCAGCACCAGATCCGCCTGATAATATTCGGTCATTTCGATCAAAGCCGCCATAATTTCGTCCTGTTCGTCAGGCACGATCCGATAATCGACGATAATGCCGCCAAGCTCTTCCTCGACAAGCTCCCGAATGACTTGGGCGCTCGTATCTTCCCGCTCGCCGCGGGAGCCCTTGTCGCTTGCCGTCAACAGCGCAACCTTCCATTGCATATCCCTTTCCTCCCGTCCCTGAAATGCGTTACGGAGACGGCGTTCGGGCATAATCGCCATTTTTGCCGCCCGTCTTCGACAACAACTGTGTAGGCCCGATCTCCATATCTTTTTGCAGCGCCTTGCACATGTCGTACACCGTCAAAGCGGCGGCGGAAACGGCAGTCAACGCCTCCATCTCAACGCCCGTCTTGCCCGTTGTCTTTACGGTTCCTTCTATATATAACTCATCGCTTCCGTTGTCGCTGAACGTGATGTTGATTCCCGTCAGCGGGAGCGGATGACACATCGGGATCCAATCCGACGTTTTTTTGGCGGCCATGATGCCCGCCACTTGCGCGACCGCCAGCACATCCCCTTTGCCGATCTTCCCTTCCTTGACGAGTGCCAGCGTCGAAGGGGCCATCTTTACGGTCGTATGAGCCGTCGCCGTTCGCGACGTCGTCTCCTTGTCCGTCACATCGACCATGCGGGCTCTGCCCTGTTCGTTAAAATGCGTAAATGACAACTTAACCGCCCCTCTTCGAATCGTGGTCCCGCCAATAGACGGCTTTCTCCGTTACGACGCCATGAAGCCGGACGTCGTGCCGTTCCATAGGCACTTCATCTGCCAGCTGAACCTCGAACGCGATGCCCAGCCAGAGCCGTCTGCCCTTATGGCCGGCACGAAGGGCAGCCTGCGCAAACCGGTCGTAATATCCGCCGCCATAGCCCATCCGTCCGCCTTGCCGGTCGAAGACCAATCCGGGTACAATCACCGCATCCGGCATCGCCCCTTCCGGCAAGGCGGGCGTCTTCTCCGGGTCCGGCTCCATAATGCCGTAAGCGCCGGCCGCGAGCTCATCCCAGCCGTTCAGCCGGTGAAGCGTCATCGACTTGTCCGCCTTGACGCATCTGGGCACGACGACGGTTCTCCCCTGCCGCCAGCACCATTCAATCAATGGACGAACGTCCAGCTCGCTTCGGAACGGGACGTAGGCCATCACGGTCTCGCAGCCGCCGCGCTGCAGCAGCCGGACCGCATGCTCGCACGCCGCAGACGACAGTCGCCGGCGCTGCGCGGGGTCAAGCGCCTCTCTCCGCTTGGCGAACGATGCTCGCAAGAGGCTCTTATCCGGCATTTGCGAACGTTCCGTCATCTTCTCTCCATCTTCCTGACAAATCGATTATATTACAATTAGTGTACCATTGTTATACAACTTTCGCCAATGGGAGCCCCGGTTTGTGGTAAACTATATACGTTGACGGCTCGATACTCTATTTAACGGTAAACGTGCATGTGCCGTACACGCTGCTGCAATTATGAGGTGGAGGTTACGAAAGAAATGCTTTTGCAAGTTTCCAATCTATCCAAAAGCTACGGCGTCGACGCCGTATTGTCCAATATATCGATGCAGGTGCAGGAGCGCGACCGCATCGGCCTGGTCGGCGTCAACGGCGCCGGCAAATCGACGCTGCTCAAAATTATCGCCGGCGAGCTGTCCGCCGATTCCGGCGACATCCATCGCTCCAAAGACATTCGGCTGGGCTATCTGGCCCAAAACAGCGGACTGCAATCGAACCGGTCCATCATGGAAGAAATGAGAGCCGTATTTGCTCATTTATTGGAGACCGAGCGGGAGCTTCGCGACCTCGAAGCGAAAATAGCCGACCCTTCCCTTCAAGCCGACGACAAAAGCTACGCCGCGATTTTGGAAAAATACGCCGCAAAATCCGACTGGTTTCGCGAGCAAGGCGGATTCGAAATCAACACGCGCATTAACAGCGTGCTTCATGGCATGGGCTTCGGCGGATTTGACGGCGACACGCCGATCTCCACGCTGAGCGGCGGTCAAAAAACGCGGCTGGCGCTGGCCCGCATTTTGCTGCAAGCGCCGGATCTGCTTATGCTGGACGAACCGACCAACCATCTGGACATCGAGACGCTCACCTGGCTGGAGTCGTATTTGCGCGGCTACAGCGGAGCGATCGTCGTCGTCTCCCATGACCGGTATTTTTTGGATGCCTTGACCCATACGATCGTCGAGATCGAACGGCATTCCGCCAAACGGTACACCGGCAATTACAGCCGTTATCTGGAGCTCAAAGCTGCGGATTATGAAATTCAGCTGAGGCATTACGAGAAGCAGCAGGAAGAGATTACAAGAATGGAGCAATTCATTCAACGAAACATCGTGAGGGCGTCCACGACGAAACGGGCGCAAAGCCGGCGCAAGGCGCTGGAAAAGATGGAACGAATCGACAAGCCGCTCGGCGAGCTGAAAAAAGCCCATTTTTCCTTCGAAATCGAACGGCAGACGGGGAAGGACGTGCTTCAGGTTCATCAACTGAGCGTCTCCTTTCCCGGCCAATCCAAGCCGCTGTTCCGCAATGTCAGTTTCGGGCTGACCCGGGGAGAGACGGTGGCGCTGATCGGGCCGAACGGGATCGGCAAATCGACGCTGCTCAAGACGCTTGTCGGACAGCTGGAGCCGTCTTCGGGCACCTTCCAGTTCGGCTCCAACGTCAAGCTCGGTTATTACGACCAGGATCATTCCAGACTAAACGGCGGCAATACGGTGCTCGAAGAGCTGTGGAGCGCTTATCCTCATTTGGAGGAAGCCCGTATTCGCACGGTGCTGGGCAACTTTTTGTTCAGCGGCGAAGACGTGCTGAAGCGCATTTCCGCCTTAAGCGGCGGAGAAAAAGCGCGAGTGTCATTGGCCAAGCTTATGCTGGCGCAGGCAAACGTATTAATATTGGACGAGCCGACGAACCATCTGGACATCTTCAGCAAAGAAATGCTGGAGTCGGCATTAATCGATTACGAAGGCACGCTGTTATTCATTTCTCATGACCGTTATTTTCTGAACAAAATGTCCGAGCGGATTATCGAATTGGGTCCGGAAGGCGTACAACATTTCCTGGGCAATTATGACGACATGCTCGACAAAAAGCGGGAAATCGAGGAGGCGCGGCGCGAAGCGGCCGAAGAAGCCGGCCATAAAACGGCAACGTCCGACACGGATACGGCGCCATCGGGCAACTCGTACGAAGCGGACAAACAAGCCAAACGCGCGGAGCGGAACCGCCAGCGGAAGCTGGAGCAGCTGGAAAGCGAAATCGCGGAGCTGGAAGGGCAAATTTCCGCGAAGGAAGAACTGCTGACCGACCCGGCCGTTTTTAACGATTATGTTCGAATTGGCGAAATTCAGTCGGAAATCGACGCTTTGAAACAAAAACTCGAAAGCTCCTACGAGCAATGGGAGCAATTTATGCAATAACCGCATAATGATGCCAAACGCCGGCAAGGCTTCCCGGATTTTGTTCCCGGATGCCTTGCCGGCGTTTGCTCTAATATTGCTCCAGACTGATCAGCCCGAGCCGTTTGGCTTCCCTGATCGCTTCCGAACGGGAGCGGACGTTCAGCTTTTCGAAAATTTTGGTCAGCTGGTATTCGACATTGCGCTGGCTGACGTGAAGCATGACCGCCAGCTCCTTGTTGCTGACGCCTGCCGCCACCTCATGCAAAATCATCATTTCCTTCTCGGTGATCGATACGTCCTCAATCGCAAGCTCGGACCTGGAAATGGCCACTTCATGCCTGCGCAGCTGCTTCAGCAGCGAGATCGGAATGACCGCTTCCCCGCGCATCGCGCAGCGAATCGAATTGTGGAGCTGATCCCGCGACGCCGTCTTCGAAATAAAGCCGCTGACGCCCGACTCGATCAGCAGGTTGAAATGAGAGCCGATTTCATACCCCGAATAAATAATGACTTTGCGTTCCGGATCGAGCTGAATCAGCCGTTTGGACAGCTCCAAACCGCTGATGCCCGGCATGTTCAAGTCGCACAGAATCAAATCGAACTCCTCGGATTGGACCTTGTCCAGCGCCTCCAATGCCGACAGCACCACCGTCACTTTCATTTCGCTGTCCTGCTCGATCATCGTTTTGGTTCCTTCTCCCACCGAAGGATGATCGTCAACCAATAAGATACGTATCACCAGTTATTCCCCTTTCCGATCTGCCGCCCGCCGGCATCACCGGCATCAGAATGACCACTTCCAATCCTTTGCCGGGCTCCGAAACAAAAGAGATGTCGCCCTCGAGGCTCGCTACCCGTTCCTTGATGCCCGACAGCCCCATATGCTCGAACGTTTCTTCCATGCTGGTCAAGTCCATGCCTACGCCGTCGTCCGCATATCGGAAATATAACGTGCCGCCTCTCACTTCAAGCTCCAGCGTAACGGTCTTGGCCGCAGCATGCTTGTCCGCATTGCGCAGCAGTTCTTGCACAATCCGGTATACGGCCGTAATCTGCTCCTCTTCCAGCTGCTCTTTGATCGCTTTGGGGCGGAAGAGAACTTCGAAGTTCACTCTCATCTGCGTATGTTCGATAATCGATTCCAACGCTTCGACAAGCCCCATTTCCTTCAGCAGCGGGGGTCTGAGCTCATTGCACGTTTCCCGGATTTGATGAATGACGTCCAGCAGCCCTTCTTTAATCGCTTCCAGCTCGCTGCCCAGACGGTCCGTCATCGGATGGTCCGTCATGACCGACTCCAGCCTGCGGTACCAGATGAGCTGGTCTTGCAGCGCGGAATCGTGCAAATCGGCCGCGAGTTTTCTGCGCTCGTTTTCGGACAGCAGAAACAAGAGCCGCAGCACCCAAGGCGGCGTCGATTGCTCCTTCCGCACTTCCGATTCCAGATCCTCAATCAATCCTTCTATTAAATATAAGTTTTCAAAGACGATGCTGCTGTAATTGGCCATCGTCTTCAGCCACCGGATTTCATCGGAATTGAATCGCGTATGGTTCGTTTTCGATCCGATCCACAAAATATGGTAACGCGTTCTCTGCCTGCCGATAATGAGTCCGAGCCCGAACGGCAAATCGATCAATTCGCCGAGCTTTAAGGAATCGGACGTGCATAGCAGGAAATCCGCCGTAATTTTCTCTTCTTGACTGTCGCCTGCAGGAGTTGCCGTTCCTTTCGCCTGATCGACGACCATAAAGGTGATGCGCCCGACCGGCAGCAAATCGCTGATTTCCTGGCGAATGACATCCTCCAGATCGGATTGCTTCATCACCTTGGCGATATTGCGGGAAAACCGGTCCAGACTGTCCTGATAACTGTACATTGCCTTGAACAGCTTGGGCCGAAACCGGTGGTCGATCTGTTCCTTGACATACAAAAACAGCGTAATGCCGACATAAACGACGACGAAGGTGGCGAACAGCCCCGACCAGAAGCTGTCCGGTTCGCTTGACATGACGATGGCAACGGCCGCAGCCACCAGAATGGACGGAATGAGCGACAAGGCCGTGTAATATTTAAACCGGGTCAGAATAAAGTCGATGTCGAAAAGCTGGTTCGACGTCGACAAATAAAAGTATACGACCGGCAGCACAAACAGAAACAAAGCCGTAAAGGACGGCGGCAGCAGCTGCTTCGCCCCGAACAGCTGCGGCAGCAAATTAAAGACCGCAAAAGGCGTAAAAGCGACCAGATGAGAGATGAGCGTAATCTTGAACAGGGAGCGCATCTTTGTATTTCGGTATTTCATAAATTTGGCAACCAGCTTGTACGCGCAAAGCACGTTGCCCGCCAGCACAAAAGCGCTGTAGGCGCCTTTAATGTACGTAAACGTGTCGAACGAAAACACGTCCGTCCATATGTAGATCAGGCTGAACAGGCTGATGACCGCCGTCGTCGCGAACAGCGCGTACAACGTTCGGGGACGGATCAAGGTCAACGAATATCGCTTTAAATAATAATTCATAAACCCCATGAACCATAACGGAATCGCAGGCAGCACGACGTAAATCAGCGAGATCGCTACCCGATCCCTCAGCAAAGAAGCGGATGAGCTGTAATAGCTCAAACCGATGGAAATAAAAAAAAGAATAAGCATCATGGCCGCGGGATCGCTCTTCTTCTTATGAAACAAAAATCCGGAAAACGCGCAAAAAACGATTAAAGAAATGCCTGGAATGTAAAGCTGGATCATAAGTTCCGGCAAGGAGCGGTCGCTGGACCATGCCTGGGAAAATTCGATCAATTCCGTGGATTGGTTCCTGTGTAAAACGAGGACGCTGTCTGCAGATTCCAACGCATGATATTTAATGACGTTATCGAATTCGTGCACCGGATTACCGTTTACCTCGAGGATCCGGTCTCCGATCTGGATGCCCCGAATCTGGGCTTGTCCCGCCGGTTCGAACGAATGCACGTAATAATGACCGTCCCGATCGAGGGTCAATACGGCTCCGATGGCCGGGACGCGCACAATCGTTACGGTCAAGTAAACGACGCACGTCACAAAGGAAAGCAGGAAGAGGATAACCAAACTCCGGTTCCAAATTGTCGGTTTCATGTCCTCCTCTTCCTTTCAAGCCGTTATCTCATCGTCAGTTCCAGTAGTAATGGTGAACGTAGTTGCCGGATTTTTCGTTTTTGTCCTTCAATTCTCCAAGAAGAGCCTTCTGTTCCGCAGCTGAAACACCTGCTAACTGCAGTTGGCCACCCATGGCCATGTTCATCTTGTCCGAGCTTTGCGCCAATTGACGAATCATTTCTTTCAACATTTGAAACTCCTCCTCTTCTTATTATAATCAAAATATGAATCTAGTACATTTATACTATATCAGTATTCGCAAGCGTGGGGAACGCAAACGTGATTCGTATTTACCGAAATGAACTTTGCGTGGTTTGCGTGGTTTTGCGGCTGCGGCTTGCGCGCTTCCCTCCGATGCGGCCGTTAAGCGGTATGCGCGTTATCCACCCGGGCTCCCGCCGCTTGCAGGAGCTTTCCGATCCACTCCGGGTCCCCGTCCGTACCGGACGCAAGCTCCTCAAACCGGTTATAGTGCATCCGCCCCATAACCGACCCGTAAAGCAAGGCGCCCGACCGCTCGCACAGCTCCGCGAAATCGCGCTCCCGTCCGGCGACATCCTCCAAGGAAAGCTCGCCGCCGTAATACTCGGCCGCCCAGCGGTCCCTCTCCTCCAGACTTTCGAGCAGAAACATCGTAAGCAGCGTCCGCTTGCGCTGCAAAAAATCGCTTTTGTCGTCCCAGCGGACCAGATCGCGCAGATCGTTGCGCAGCTGCGCCGCTATGCCGAGCTCCGACGCATATTGAGCCACCCGCTCGTCCCAGGGCCGTCCGGCGGCCATGACGCCGGCCATGCAGGCCAGAACCATGAGCGAAGCCGACTTTTGAGCCACCATATCCAAATAAGCCTGCTCGTCCCGGAATTCGTTCATCAAGTCCAGCATTTGTCCGTTGGCCGAAGCGAGAAGCTGGCGGTTCATCAGCCTCGCCAAAGCTTCCCCTTGCTCCCGGTTCGGGGCGCTGTCCAGCAGCGCTTGCTGCGAGAGCGCGATCAATGAGGTGCCGACATGCATCGCCACCGGAACAGGCGCCTGCATCCACGCTTTGGAAGGCGCATCGCCGTCCTGCAAATCGTCCAGAATGTCGGAAGCGAGAATAATCAATTCCACGGCGGCCGCGGCGCCGTACGGATCGCCGCCTTGTCCGCGGAACATATGGTAGTGGATCACCGTCAGCCGGCCGAAACGGAGCTCCTCCTTGCATTTGTCTTCCAAAAACAACAAGGCGAACCGCCGGAGAGGCTCCGCCGTAAACCATTGTTCGATCAGCCGCTTCATCTTGCCGGCGACCGTCTCCTTATATTCGCGCACTCCCAAACCTCCGCATGCATTTTATTCCAGTATACTATGATCGCCGCGCAGATTCATCCTTTTCGCTGCCTCCGTTATTTCCCCCCTTTGTTCGATTGTTCAGGAGCTGCGCGATCATTTCCATCCTTTTTTGCAGCAGCTCCTTGCGTTGGATCGCCATTTGGCTGTTCTGACTGACTTGACCCGATGTATTAAATGCCAACACCTCCCTCGGCGGAAACCGCATAATGCATATATACCGCTTCCATGGTCAGTCCGCCGCCGGGCAGCTCCCGGATCAGCTGCTGCGGGGATCCGCACGCCGCAAGGCCGCCGTCTTTCATCACGCCTACCCGGTCGCAGTGCCGCTGAATTTCCGACATGTCGTGAGAACTGATGACGATCGTTTTGCCTTGCTCCTTCAGCTCGGACAGCATCTCCCAATATTCCTTCTTCGCCTGCATATCCAGCCCGGTCGTCGGCTCGTCCAATATAATGATGTCCGGATCGTTCGCCAGCGCCGCGGCCAGCATTACCCGCTTTCTCAGGCCGCCCGACAGCCTTTTGACCGTTTTGTCTCCGTACCGTTCCAGCTTGAACCTCCCCAGCATCGCATCCGTGTCGCTCCGGAGATTATAGAACCCTTGCAGCATGTCCAGCGCTTCCTTGACGGTCAGTTTATCCACAAGCGTCGTGCTTTGCATGAAAATGCTGATGCGGTCCTTCAACTCCTTCGGCTGCTCCTTGACGTCATACCCAAGAACCGTGATCGTGCCCGCGTCGGCCGCTCTTTGCCCCATCAGCAGCTCCAGCAGCGTCGTTTTGCCCGCGCCGTTTCTGCCGATTATGCCGAACAGCTCGCCCCGCTTCACGTGAAAGGAAACCTGCTTGATCGCTTTATTCGTCCCATAGCTCATGCTGACTGCATCCACCTGAATAACAGCTTCCTTCTCCATTCATCGGTTACCTCCGTGTTGTTCATGGTATTGATATTACGATAGCGCATACTTATTGCGATTTCACCGAAAACCTCTTTAGTAATTCGCGCAATTGTCTTTGCGTTCCGCAAAAGTTCCGAAGCCAATAAGATATTCACATCTCTATCCACAACCGTGAATAAATTGTTAGTTAATTCTGTCGATAACCGTCGAACCGCAGAGAGCTAAAACTGGGGATTTGTCGACTTTCGGCCTATTCTTTATGAAGAACAAGTGAATTTATCCACGTTATACACATTATCAACAGCCTAATTGTGAAAAAACTATCCCCTTTTCTTTATAAATTCCCACTAGCGTTGCATAAAGTCGTGTCACTTTCGAAAAACGAATATTCAGAAAATGA